>CAIQBW010000001.1 GCA_903870165.1 uncultured Methylophilaceae bacterium
CATTTACTCTCGCTTACTCAGGGAGCGCGTTGTTTTCCTGGTTGGCGAAGTAAATGATCAAACTGCAAACTTGGTGATCGCTCAGTTGTTGTTTTTGGAGAGCGAAAACCCAGACAAAGAAATTTCTTTGTACATTAACTCTCCTGGCGGTTCCGTCTCTGCTGGTTTAGCGATCTACGACACGATGCAATTTATCAAGCCACATGTCAGCACATTGTGCATGGGTATGGCAGCAAGTATGGGTTCGTTCTTGTTGTGTGCCGGCGAAAAAGGTAAACGTTATGCATTGCCAAATTCACGCGTGATGATTCATCAGCCATTAGGTGGCGCACGTGGTCAAGCTTCGGATATTGAAATTCAAGCTCGAGAAATTTTGTACTTGCGTGAGCGTCTTAACAAGATTTTGGCAGATCGTACTGGCCAATCTATTGAGACCATTGCAAAAGATACAGATCGCGATAACTTTATGTCCGCAGAGCAAGCTCGTGAATATGGCTTGATCGACAAAGTGATCGATAAGCGTCCTTAAATAAGTAACTGATTAGGTATAAAACTTGAGCGATACAAATAGCACCAACAGCACAGATAAGATTCTGTATTGCTCTTTTTGCGGTAAGAGTCAGCATGAAGTTAAAAAACTGATTGCAGGTCCATCCGTATTTATTTGCGATGAATGTATTGACCTTTGCACTGACATCATTACAGAAGAAATTGCAAAGCTTCCCAAGGAAGAGGGCGATGATTCCTTGCCTACCCCTCATCAAATTCGTGAAAATCTTGATCAATATGTGATCGGTCAGGATCAAGCTAAAAAGAACTTGGCAGTAGCGGTTTATAACCACTATAAGCGTCTTCAATATCTGCCTAAAGCTAAAAAAGCCAAATTAGATAAAGACGGCAAGCCAGTTGAGGCAGTCGATAAAAAAGAAACCAAAGTGCCCGCCAAAGCGATGGTTGATGGCGTTGAGTTAGCAAAAAGTAACATTCTTTTAATTGGGCCTACGGGTTCAGGTAAGACGCTGTTGGCGCAAACATTGGCACGCATGCTTGATGTGCCATTTGTGATGGCTGATGCCACGACATTGACCGAAGCTGGCTATGTTGGTGAAGACGTAGAAAACATTATTCAAAAGCTTCTTCAAGCTTGTGACTACAACGTAGAAAAAGCACAGCGCGGTATTGTCTATATCGATGAGATTGATAAGATTTCTCGTAAGTCTGACAACCCATCTATTACACGTGATGTTTCTGGTGAAGGTGTTCAGCAAGCCTTATTAAAGCTGGTTGAAGGCACGATGGCTTCCATACCACCGCAAGGTGGCCGCAAGCATCCCAATCAAGATTTCTTGCAGGTTGATACCACCAATATCCTTTTTGTTTGTGGCGGCGCATTTGATGGCCTTGAAAAAGTGATTCAGCAGCGCACAGCAAAGACTGGCATTGGCTTTAATGCTAGTGTCCCAGGTAAAGATGAGCGTGGCGTGAGCGACCTTTTGATTGAGGTTGAGCCAGAAGATTTAATTAAGTTTGGTTTGATCCCCGAGTTAATTGGTCGATTGCCAGTTGTGGCGACTTTGACTCAGTTAGA
>CAIQBW010000002.1 GCA_903870165.1 uncultured Methylophilaceae bacterium
AACCAGTGAACTTGCCAGCTACAAACACTCACACCTATCGATTGTTCAAATTTTTAAAGAGCAGGTACTACTAAATTCTTTTCTACTTCGCTATCCGCAAAACAACTCCGCGTTAGCAACGAGAGGGGCGCATTATACAGAGCCAAAAAATCTCGTCAACTACTAAATTCGGTATTACATTTGGTTGCGGGGGCAGGATTTGAACCTACGACCTTCGGGTTATGAGCCCGACGAGCTGCCAGACTGCTCCACCCCGCGTCCGATTCGACATTAGTGCCGTCGAGAGGTGAGACTATAGCAAGCTTTTAGCCTTGCTGTCAATGCTAAAACAGGATTATCTTATAGGGATTCTGTTGCTTATTTGGATTGGCCTGCAACAATCTTTCTAACAAGCGCTAGATCTTGAGGTGTATCCACACCGGTAGCAGGCGCCTCGCCCACAACCGAGACGCTAATTTTATGTCCATGCCACATTGCCCTCAACTGCTCCAAAGCTTCATATTGTTCAATGAGCGCTGGCGTTAGATTTGCATAGGCATGCAAGAAGCTTGCACGATAAGCATAAATTCCAACATGGCGATATACAGGCATACCCTCTGGCAAATCTTGAGATTGCCCAAAAGCATCACGAGCATAAGGTATCGGAGCTCGACTAAAATACATGGCATAGCCGTGTGCATCCATGACAACTTTCACCACATTAGAATTAATCATGGTTTCTTTGTCATGAATTGCATGACAAACCGTTGAAATTGAAGCTTGGGTTTGCGCATTCAAATCAGCCGCAACTTGCCGGATAATTTTTGGATCAATTAGAGGCTCATCACCTTGCACATTTACCACCAAAACATCATCTGCCCATTTAAAATGGGCTGCAACCTCGGCAATTCTATCTGTCCCAGAAACGTGATCTTCACGCGTCATTACCACCTGAAAGCCAGCTTGCTTAACCATATTGAATATATCAATATGGTCTGTGGCAACAACAACTTCTTCTGCACCACTCGCCACCGCCTGATCTGCTACGCGCACCACCATAGCCTTACCACCAATATCCAACATGGGCTTGGCTGGCAAACGGCTACTCGCATAACGAGCTGGGATAACGACTTTAAATTTCATATGCTTAATCTTTGGCCAAATCGACACTAGGCCTCTTCTGTATCCGCCAGTTTTCTTGCCTCGTCCTCAAGCATCACAGGGATGCCATCCTTAATCTGAAACCCCAAACGGCAAGGCTTGCATACCAACTCTTGCTCCGCTTTGCGAAAATGCAAAGGACCTTTGCAAACAGGGCACACCAAAATGTCGAGTAATTTAATATCCATACTATTTTCCTTCGCTTAATGATGCCAACTTTTGCAACACGAATTCATTCAAGCCATCGTCTATATTAGCACTGACCGGTAGCATCCAAATATCGAACTGCGTGTTACCTTTGGCAAATTGCGAACACTTCACCGCATCTTTTTCCGTCATCAGAATTGTCTTACCCACAAACGGCAATAAATCTTGAGGCGTAAAAGCGTAGTGATCAGCAAAACTTTTCCGCTCAAAAACCAAACCCATTTTTGTCAATCCATCAAAAAAGCGTTTAGGATTTCCGATACCAGCAATTGCTACCAATTTTTTATGGTCAAAATAATTAGATTTCTGCTGAGTTTTGCCGTCAAACAGAGAAACAAAAGTGTCTCCTGAAAGCTTCATCTCAAATACCAAGGGCAAAAATTTCGTTTTAATTGAGGATTGCTGATGGGCATTTGTCATTACAATCGCATCAACTGTATTAAGTCGAGATTTGATCTCTCGCAAAGGTCCTGATGGCAACAACAATTCATTACCAAAAGCACGCTCACCATCTACAGTTGCAATTTCAATATCGCGTTGCAAAGAATAATGCTGAAGGCCGTCATCACTAATAATTACATTCACTTTAGGGTGAGCTTTCAACAAAGCCGCCCCAGCATCCACACGATTATTACAAACAAAAATTGGGCAGATTTCTCGCTTCGCGATTAGCAACGGCTCATCTCCTACGTGGCTTGCTAAATCATTCGCAAAAACCTGAGTCACATAATTTGCTGAACCACCATAGCCGCGGCTAACAATCCCTGGCTTTAAACCATTTATCTTTAATTGCTCCGCCAGCCAAATAACAAGCGGGGTTTTACCTGTCCCACCCACACTAATATTACCAACCACGATAACAGGAACAGGCAATTTATAACGTCTTAAAATGCCTAAACGAAATAGATGTTTTCTAGAGATGCTCAGCAAAAAGAAAATAAAAGAAAGGGGCAAAAGAACTAAATGCCAGATTGAATAGCCCTTCCATTGTTTTTGGATCCAATCAGCCATTTATTTGCGCCAGTCTTTAGTGAAACTGCTTTTGATAAAGCTTAGCGTAATGGCCGCCTACTTTTAATAACTCTGCATGTGTACCGCTCTCAACAATCTCACCATGCTCCATCACAAAAATCCGATCAGCATTTTCAATAGTTGATAAACGATGAGCAATCACGATGCTAGTCCGATTTTTCATCAAAGTATCTAATGCTGCTTGAACATGTTGTTCTGACTCAGTATCTAGCGCAGATGTCGCTTCATCTAACAATAGAATAGGTGCGTCTTTCAAAATCGCACGAGCAATGGCTAAACGCTGTTTTTGTCCACCTGAGAGTCGAACACCTCTGTCACCAATCTCACTTTGCAATCCATTTGGGAGTTGCTGAATAAATTCCCAAGCATGCGCCGCCTTCGCAGCCGCAATTACCTTTTCTTCACTTACCTCACGCAAAGCACCGTAAGCTATATTGTTAAAAACCGTGTCATTAAACAAGACCACATCTTGGCTTACTAGCGCAAACTGCTCACGTAAGTTAGCTAGCTTTAATGCGCGCACATCAACGCCATCCAATAACACCAAACCCTCTTGATGCTCATAAAAGCGAGGAAGTAAATTCACCATCGTGGTCTTCCCGCCACCAGAACGACCAACAAGAGCTAACTTTTCACCAGGCTTAATGGTGAAGCTGATTTGATTAAGCGCGTTGCTTTTTGCACTTTCATATCTCAAACCAACACCCTTAAATTCGATCTCACCTTTAGCACGACCAATTTCAAGCGTGCCTTCATCCAACTCTGACTGAGTATCAATCAGACCAAACACGCTTTGGGCCGCCGCAACCCCCACTTGCAAAGTCTCATTCATTTTTGTCAGGCTTTTGATTGGCGGAATCAACATCAGAAGTGCACCAATAAAGGCTGCAAACTCACCTGCAGTAAACTTACCAACTGAATAATAAACAACCGCACCCAAAGAAAATGCCGCAAGCATTTCAATCACCATGCTATTAATGCCTGAAATGCGGGTTAAACGAATTTGCATATGGCGATTCTTAGCTACAACAGAAGCAAATCGTTTTTGCTCGTATTCTGCGCCAGCAAAAATCTTAATCATACGTTGCCCTGCACTTGCTTCTTCTGCAACTTGAGTCATTTCACCCATGCTGCCTTGATTGGCCCTGCCCGCTTCTCTTAGCTTTGGCGTCATCTTATTAAGATATAGCACCATGAGAGGCGCTGTTACTACAAAAATTAAAGTCAACTGCCAATCCAAATAAAGCATGTAAGCAACCATGCCCACAATGGTCAAGCTATCGCGCACAGAGCTTACTGCTGCATTGGTCGCAGCGCTAGACATTTGCTCAGTATCGTAAGTAAGTTTAGACGTCACCACACCAGCCGAAATAGAGTCAAAGAAGCTCACTGGCAGAGTCATCAACCTAGCAAATGCTTCAACACGCAAATCCTCAACCACTCGACGCGCTACCCAGCGCATTGCAAAAGTCGAAGCAAAGCCGGCAAATGCACGCAGAGCCAACAGACCAAACAACATAAAAGGGAGAAGGTGCAACATGGTAGTGTCATGCTTAACAAAACCAGCATCTGTTACCAACTTAATGGTGGCTAAAAAACCGGTATTTGTCGCTGAGAAAGCAACGAGCGCAAGAATGCTAAACCCGAACATCTGCCAATAGCGCAGTGCGTATTTGAGCATTCGCAAATAAAGCGTCTTAGCTGAATATTGATACATTTGAGATTGAGTAAGACTAGATTTTGACATGAACTCGACTGCTTAAATCAACAACCCCAAACGCATCATTGACAAGATGTATTTGGGGCGTTTTGGGAGTGACATCGACGGATAAATATCCATCAACAAAATGCTTAATTATTACCACCCGTTTGTGTTGCAAAAGTAATGTGCGTGAAGCCAATTTGGCGTGCAGCCTCCATGACATTAATGACTGACTGATGCGTTGTGTTAGCATCTGCATTGATAATAATCGTTGGTTCTTTTCCATCACCAGCTGCTTTTTTCAGCGCGGCGCCAATGGCAGATACAGAGCCATCTGACAGGGCAACCTTGCCCACTTCATAATGCCCTTTTGCATCCACGCCCACATCAATGACTAATGGCTTTTGGTCCGGCGAATTTGCTTCAGCGGTTGGCAAATTAATTTGCAATTCACTCATACGAGCAAATGTTGAGCTAACTACCAAAAAAATAATAATCACCAACAAAACGTCAATTAATGGCACGAGATTCATTTCTAAATCCTCGTGTTTTTTACCGCGATGAAAATTCATTTTACTTACGCTCGCCGTTTAGGATTTCCACCAACTTAACTGCTTGTTGTTCCATTTCAACAATCAAGCCATCCACTTTAGCGCGGAAATAACGATATGAAATCATTGCTGGCACAGCTACCACAATGCCGCCAGCAGTATTGTAAAGCGCCACTGAAATCCCTTTAGCGAATTGTGCTACGTCATGCCCAGAGCCAGCCGCGTTAAATGCACCAAACAACTCAACCATACCAATGACCGTACCCAATAAACCAAGCAACGGGCTGACGGTTGCAATCGTACCTAAAGTAGACAAGTGCTTTTCTAGCTTATGTGCAACAGCACGACCAGATTCCTCAATCGACTCTTTAATCATCTCTCTTGAGGCGTTTGCGTTATTGAGTGCACTTGCAAAAATCTCACCCAACAGAGAGTGGGATTGTAATTTTTCACAAGTATCTTTAGTCACACCGCCTTGTGCTAACCACTTTTTAACTTCAGGCAATAAGTTAGAGGGGGCAATCACTTCGCTACGCAAAGTCCAAGCGCGCTCAACAATAATGGCAATCGCGACGATAGAAGCAAGGATAAGAGGATAAATTGGCCATCCAGCAGCTTTAATGATTTCTAACACAGGCACTCCTAAAAATTCTTAAAAATTCTCACTTAGCCAAAAAGTTAACTAAGTCGTATTAAAGTGACGTTACTTTAGCGCGTCAGTGCTTTTTCAGCAAGTACACTTAGGTCAAACCAACATCAATTTGCCATCCACTAATTTGTATTGGCGTTTTAATTTTGCAGACAATTCCAAATCGTGTGTCACCACCACCAAAGCTACGCCTTGAGTTTGGTTCATTTCTAGCAACAAATCAAAAACAGCATGCGCTGTATACCTGTCCAGATTACCTGTTGGCTCATCCGCCAACACGCATTTCGGCTTAGTGACCATAGCCCGAGCCACCGCCGCGCGCTGGCGTTCCCCGCCAGAAAGCTCGCCAGGCATATGTTCCATGCGATGGGCCAAACCAACTTTTTTCAATATCTCAGTAGCCAACACCATCGCCTCTTCACGAGGTATACGGCGAATTAATAAAGGCATCGCTACATTTTCTAGCGCTGTAAATTCTGGCAAAAGATGATGGAACTGATACACAAAACCTAGAGATTGATTACGTAATTCACCACGCTTTGTTTCACTCATTTCAGCAAGCGGCTTACCAAGAATACTGACATCACCAGCACTTGGCGCGTCTAACCCACCCAACAAGTGCAAAAGTGTGCTTTTACCAGAACCCGAAGTACCAACAATCGCGATTTGCTCACCTGCCTGCACATCCAAATCAATGCCGTTAAGCACAGCCACATCTAACCCTGTGTAAGTTTTCTGCAAACCTTTTGATTGAAGAATAAATTTAGTCATATCGCAAAGCCTCAGCAGGATTCATTTTAGATGCTTTCCAGCTTGGATAAAGTGTTGCAATCAAACTTAAGAAGAAGGATAAAACAACGATAGTCACAACATCACCCCACAATAAATGGGAAGGCAATTCGCTGATGTAGTAAATGTCTTTTGCCAAAAACTGCACATTAAATAAATGCTCGATAAAAGGCACAATCGTACTGATATTGAGCGCAATCAACACCCCAAAAAATGCACCGACCACTGTGCCAATCAAGCCAATCAGCGCGCCCTGCACAATAAATATTGCCATAATGCTTGATGGGCTTGCGCCAAAGGTTCTCATAATAGCAATGTCAGCGCGCTTATCCGTCACCGCCATCACCAAAGTGGAAACAATATTAAATGCCGCTACCGCAACAATGAGTGCCAAGATAATAGACATCACACGTTTTTCCATCTGGATAGCACGGAAAAAATTAGCGTGCTCTTGTGTCCAATCAGTTAAAAACAGCGACTGGGATTCTTCGCTTAGCACGACAGCTAAATCCTGCGAAATTCTTGGTGCTAAGAATAAATCATCTAATTTCAAACGCACTCCAGATACGTTATCACCCATGCGGTAAAGCTTAGCAGCATCATCAATGTTAATCAGTGCCAAGCCTGCGTCATATTCATACATGCCGACTTGAAACAAACCAACCACCGTGAACTGCTTAATACGTGGCACGACCCCAGTCGGTGTAAATTGACCCTGTGGCGCCATCAGCACAACTTTGTCACCTAAAATTACCCCTAAAGATTGAGCCAACTCAGCTCCAAGCACAATACCGAATTCTCCAGCTTTTAAATTGGCTAATTTTCCAGCACGCATATGCTCAGCCAAATCAGACACTTTGCTTTCCTCGTTAGGCAATACCCCTCTCACAATCGCCCCCTGAACGGCTTGGCCATTAGAGAGCATCCCTTGCGCCATAATATAAGGCGCTGTGCCCGTCACATGTTTAGCAGCTTGCACCTTAGAGGAAACAGTTTGCCAATCTGAAAGCAAGTTGTTGGTCCCTGTGATTTGTAAGTGGGAAGCCACACCCAAAATACGTGATCGCAATTCCTCTTGAAAGCCATTCATCACCGAAAGCACAACAATAAGTGCCGCAACCCCCAAGCCTATTCCCACCATGCTGGTCAGCGAGATAAAAGAAATAAAGTGATTGCGTCGTTTGGCGCGGGTGTAACGCATGCCGACAAAAAGCTCGAACGGCAATGTTTGTTTGATGGATTTAAGACGTTTAAACATAATAATTATCTGTCGCTATTCATGCATTATTCATTAACATCAGCTTCAACAACCAAAGGAATATGAGGCTGTTTAGACCAAGTTTGCCATTGTGATTGCGTAAGCACGCCTGCAATTAGCGCACGATAAGGTTGTTGATACTCTGGCACTAGATCACCTAGTGGACGCATTTTGTCAAAATACATCACCACGCGACCATCGGGGTGCGCTGTAAACCAAGCGTCTAACTGCCCTTCGTTTAACTCTTCGGGAGACTTCAACATTCTGCCCACAAAATTAAACTGTCCGTGATATTTGCCAATGTTAGCCAAAGAAATATTTTGGTCTTGCAGGCCTTTTAAGTAATGGCTGATTTTCGTCATGTCATAAGCTGCGCCAGCAGAACGAATGACACCAAGATACAACATCGCTATCGCCAATAAACCCAATAAAGCTACGTGCTGTAAATAGCGGATTTTGTGGCTTCCCACGCTCATCATTAACATCACACTACCCAACACCAATAGAGCACCAGCCCAAACTGGAATATTTGCCACCCAAAGCGCTAAATAGTGATGCTGATTGTAACTAGGCAAGGCGAGCAACAACACGCCAACAGCAATGCCAACCAACGCTGGCAGGAGCTTATCTATCCATGTGAGCGCAACGATATCATCCCATCCACGGGCTACCAACAAAGCAAAAGTGGGCATAATCGGCAACAAATAATGGGGCTGTTTACCGCTAATCAAACTAAAAGCAATAAATACGGGAATAAACCAAGCCAAACAGAAACGAACGCCCTGTTCTTTAATCGCGGCAAAAGTTTCACCCAAAGCGCGCCAAACAGGCAAAGCAAATAACCAAGGAAATAGCATGACCGGCAACATCGGCAAATACCAATAAACAGGACGGCGATGTGCGAAAGATTTCACCATACGGTCTGCCGTTTGACCCCAAAAGATCTCATGTTGATATTTTGGGCCACCGTAAATGCCAGCGGGAATTGCCCATGCCAGCAAAATTAATGCGCCCACAATCAACGCAACCAAAATACTTAAATACCAATGTCGTAAATTTGGCTTGTTATCCGAATTACCCGTCCACCATGGGGCCAGCACCGCCAAAGGCAAAATCTGTAGCAATATCGTTGGGCCTTTTGCGAGCAAACCGCCAGCGATCGCAAGCGCGACATAAGCCCAACCCTTCTTGGCTTCGCCTTGCCAAGCTATGAGCAACCCCAATGCCCCCCAAATAGTGAAAAACGCCACCAACATATCGAACATGGTCGCAGTGGTAAAGACTGCCCACATGCCACTCCCTAGCAAGATTAGTGATGCGACATATGAAATATGAGGACGCTCAGGCCACAATCGGACCGCGATTTTTTGCGTCATCAACACAGCGCCTAATGCAAAAATGGAGGGGAACAATCTCGGCCACCAATCATTGACACCAAATACCGTCCAACCTAAATTCATCAGCCAAAACAAAAGTGGTGGTTTGTGGCTGTAAGTTTCACCATTCAAATAAGGGACTAAAAAGTCATGATTTAAAAACATATTCCAAGCCACGGTGACATAACGTGTTTCATCAATCGGCAAATAAGAGCGGCTAAACAACGAAACCAACACCAATACTAGCCAAAAAGCGCCAATATGAAGTTGCATTTGCTGAGATTGATTTTGCGGTTGGCTCATGAATAATTAGACTAAAGCAATAATGTGAATACGAGAATTTTAGCAGGGTTAAGCCATCAATCTGTTAAAATTGCAGAATGTTTACAGGAATAGTTCAAGCCGTTGGCAAAATCGAAACTGTCACCCCTGCGGGCGATGACGTCAAACTGCATGTCAACATCGGCTCCCTCAATATGTCAGACGTGCAAATCGGCGATAGCATCGCCGTCAATGGCGCATGTCTCACCGCGGTGACTTTTAGCGATAAGCACTTTGAAGCACATGTTTCAAAAGAAACGCTAAATTGCACAGTAGGCTTAGATTCGCCACGCGAAGTCAATCTTGAAAAAGCGTTACGCCTATCAGATAGATTAGGCGGTCATTTGGTCAGCGGCCATGTAGATGGTGTAGGGCAAGTAGTTAAATTTGAATCTATCGGTGACTGCTGGATATTAGTCATTCGCTCACCACACAGTTTATCTCGCTATATTGCCATCAAAGGCTCTATCGCGGTTGATGGGGTCAGCCTCACAGTCAACACTGTCGACAAAGACACCTTCAGCATGAACCTTATACCTCACACGCTACAAAAAACGTCGCTAAAACATTTAGGTGTCGGCAGTCGTGTGAATTTAGAAGTCGACCTCATCGCGCGCTATGTTGAACGCATGACGCAATGGGGCAATGAAAGCGAGCCCGCATGAGCGCATTAAGAATCAGCCCTACGGATGAGATCATTAGCGAAATTCGCAATGGTCGAATGGTCATTTTGGTGGATGAAGAGGACCGTGAAAACGAAGGCGACTTAGTCCTCGCTGCGCAATTCGCCTCACCAGAACACATTAACTTTATGGCAAAACACGGCCGCGGCCTTATTTGCTTAACACTAACTGATGCACGCTGTCGCCAACTGAATCTTACCTCGATGGTAGATAAAAATGGTTCCAGCATGCACACCAACTTTACCGTGTCAATTGAAGCTGCTGAAGGTGTCACAACAGGCATCTCTGCTGCTGACCGTGCACGTACGATTCAAGCCGCAGTTGCCAAACAAGCCTCGGCAAAAGATATCGTCAGCCCAGGCCATGTATTTCCGCTCGCTGCAGAAAACGGTGGCGTATTAGTCCGCGCTGGCCACACAGAAGCAGGGTGTGATTTAGCCTCGCTTGCAGGTCTAGAGCCTGCATCGGTTATCTGTGAAATCCTAAAAGATGACGGCAGCATGGCACGATTACCCGACCTCATTGAATTCGCCCAAACCCATCAACTCAAAATCGGAACGATTGCAGATTTAATTCATTACCGTAGCGAAAATGAATGTTTAGTTGAGCGAAAAGCAGAACGCAATATTGAAACTCCTTACGGCAAAATGCGATTAATGGCCTACACCGACCGCATGGCGCAAGAAACCCATTTAGCCTTAGTTAAAGGCACGCCAAGCCCAGACCAAGAAGTGCTTGTTCGTGTACACGAACCTTTATCCGTTTTTGATTTGCTCGATAGCAGTAGCCTTAGCCATTCATGGAATATGTTAGACGCCATGAAAACAATTAGCGAAGCTGAAAGTGGCGTGATTGTAATGCTCAATCGCAATGAAAATGGGGATGATTTACTTAACCGCATCGTGAATGCAGATGAGCCAATTCGCCTCAAACAAGATTTACGCAACTATGGCATCGGGTCACAAATACTGCTGGATTTAGGTGTGCGTAAAATGAAGCTCATGGCCACACCACGCAAAATGCCAAGCATGGCTGGTTTTGGGCTCGAAGTGACAGGATACTTAGAGTCGACTTAGTTCGACAGAAAAGATATAATCCGCAACGTGGAAAACGTCAATCTTACTGGACACTTTCTCATTGCAATGCCCGCAATGACAGATCCACATTTTGCAAAATCTGTTACCTACATTTGTGAACACAATGAAACAGGCGCGATGGGCGTGGTCATCAACCACCCGATTGAAATGAAATTAGATGCCCTGTTCAAACAAATCAATCTGAATATATCCGATCTTCCAATCGCGCAGCAAACAGCACATTTTGGCGGGCCTGTGCAAATCGAGCGCGGCTTTGTCCTTCATCAACCACCGGGCGGCTGGGATTGCACCATGGCCGTGCTTGGCAACACTGCTCTTACCAGCTCCAAAGACATTCTGGAAGCGGTTGCGAATGGCAACGGCCCAGAAAAAATACTCGTCACTTTAGGCTTTGCCGGCTGGTCGGCTGGTCAGCTAGAAGACGAAATCAGCAAAAATGCTTGGCTAACCGTTGAAGCTAAAGAATCAGTAATTTTCGACACCCCCAATCAAGACAAACTCAATGCAGCAATGGGTTTGCTTGGCTTAAGTTTTGCTAACCTTTCCGAGGTGGCTGGCCATGCTTAAATCATTGCAGGCCATCAACAACGACAAAACCATCCAACCCACTTTTGAAGGCACTGTCCTTGGATTTGATTTCGGCCTCAAACGCATCGGCGTTGCCTCCGGTGAGCACATGCTAGGCATCGCGCATCCACTTACTACACTCAATGCAGAATCCAACGACGACCGATTTAATTTAATCGCCAACTTAATTAAAGAATGGAAGCCGAGCACTTTGGTGGTTGGCTTGCCGCTTAGCTTAGAAGGGGAAGAACACGAAGTCACAATGCTTTGCAAAAAATTTGCGCGCCGCATGGATGGTCGCTTTAATCTACCTATCATTATGATTGACGAGCGGCTAAGCTCCGCAGAGGCCAGCCACGCTTTAAGTGAAAGTGGGATCAAAGGTCGCAAACAAAAACCGATGTTGGACCAAATTGCGGCGCAAGTCATATTACAATCTTATTTTGACATGATTACCCATGAAGTGAGCAAAAAGCATCATCATGAATCTACCTAACGCAGAAACTCTTTTTGAAACTCTCACTGAGCGCATCAAGCCAGTCATTAAGTCAAATACCGCCATTGTCGGCATACATAGTGGTGGCGCTTGGTTGGCTGAGCGGCTTTTGCCCATTCTCGGTAAGGATTTAAAGCATGGAATCCTGGATGTATCGTTTTATCGCGATGACTTCAATGAGCGCGGTTTACACAGCGAAACCAAGCCATCGCAAATCCCATTCGATGTGCAAGACAAACACATCCTCTTAATTGATGACGTGTTTTACACCGGTCGTACCATCCGCGCCGCAATGAACGAGTTGTTTGATTACGGCCGCCCTGCCAGCATTACTCTTGCAGTGTTGGTGAACCGCGGTGGGCGTGAACTACCAATTGCGCCGCAAATCAGTGCTTTTGATACTGAGTTAGCTGACTCACAAAACCTACAATTACTCCGCCATGAGAATGGCACTTTTTACTTTACGCTTGAAGAGAACACGTAATGCAAAATCCTCAACTGACCAACGACGGCGAACTGAAACATCTACTATCCATTGAGGGCTTGCCCAAAAGGATCTTGAACCAAATCTTGGACACAGCAGAATCGTTTGTGGGGGTAGCAGAACGCGAAGTAAAAAAAGTACCACTACTACGCGGCAAAACTGTGTGTAACCTGTTCTTTGAAAACAGCACCCGCACCCGTACCACTTTTGAAATTGCGGCCAAGCGACTTTCAGCAGACGTAATTACACTCAACGTGAGCACTTCGTCACAATCCAAAGGCGAAACCATACTCGACACCATCGACAACCTCACCGCCATGCACGCAGATATGTTTGTGGTACGTCATGCACAATCTGGCGCAGCTCACATGATTGCCAAACACGTTGCGCCACACATCAGCGTCATCAATGCGGGTGATGGCCGTCATGCACACCCAACGCAAGGTTTGTTAGATGTATTTACCATTCGAAAATACAAACCTGAGATGCACAACTTACGTGTCGCTATTGTTGGGGATGTTTTGCACTCTCGGGTAGCACGCTCTGAAATTCATGCGCTCACCACGCTAGGTGTGCCAGAAGTGAGAGTGATTGCACCTAAAACCTTACTTCCGCAAGATGTTGAAAAATTAGGCGTTCATGTCTTTCACGACATGAAAGAAGGCTTAAAAGATGTAGATGTCGTGATGATGCTTCGCCTGCAAAATGAACGTATGGCTGGCGCGATGCTACCAAGCTCACAAGAATATTTTAAAACTTACGGCCTCACCCCAGAAAAACTTGCACTAGCAAAACCCGATGCGATTGTGATGCACCCAGGCCCGATGAACCGGGGCGTGGAAATTGATAGTGCGGTAGCGGATGGTTCACAGTCCGTCATTTTGCCGCAAGTCACTTATGGGATTGCTGTACGCATGGCGGTAATGAGCATTTTGGCGGGAAATTAATCATGAAAATACACATTAAAAACGGCCATTTAATCGATCCTAAAAATGGCATTGATGCAAAACAGGATTTATATATTGCTGCAGGAAAAATCGCAGGCATAGGCAAAGTACCTGAAGGTTTTGTTGCTAATCAAACGATTGATGCAACCGATCTTATCATCATCCCTGGCTTGGTTGATTTATCTGCTCGTTTGCGCGAACCTGGCTTTGAGCACAAAGCCACACTAGAAAGTGAAATGTTAGCCGCAGCGGCAGGAGGCGTGACTAGCCTTGCCTGTCCACCAGACACCGACCCTGTGCTTGATGAGCCAGGTTTAGTTGAGATGCTCAAGCATCGCGCCAAACAACTTAACCAAGCACATGTTTATCCGCTTGGCGCCCTTACACACCAATTGGCGGGCAAAGAAATTACCGAAATGTGTGAACTAAGCGAGGCTGGTTGTGTTGGTTTCTCTCAAGCAGATGTCGCGATTAAAGATACGCAAGTGTTATGGCGCGCAATGCAATACGCAGCCACCTTTGGCTTTACCGTTTGGCTACGACCAGAAGAGCCCTACCTTGCTAAAGATGGTGTGGCACATGATGGCGAAGTTGCGGCACGGCTTGGCCTTAAAGGTATCCCTACGGCAGCTGAAACGTTAGCCATTGCCAGTATCTTACGCATCGCCAAAGAAACAGGCGCCAAGGTGCATTTATGCCGACTCTCGACTTCAGAGGGTGTAGAAATGGTGCGTGCCGCGAAAAAAACAGGTCAGCAAGTGACCTGTGATGTCAGCGCAAACCATCTTCACCTTACCGACTTTGATATCGGCTATTTTGATGCCAACACCCACCTCAAACCACCTGTGCGAAGTCAACGTGACAAAACTGCACTTAGCAATGGCTTAGCCGATGGCACGATTGACGCTATTTGTTCAGATCATACCCCAGTGGATGACGATGCAAAACTCTATCCATTTGCAGAAGCTGAAGCTGGCGCAACAGGTTTAGAGTTGCTACTTCCCCTCACACTCAAATGGGCAGAAGATAACAAGCTAAAATTAAGCGATGCAATAAAGCACATCACCCAAGTACCTGCTAATATTTTAGGCGTGGCCGCAGGCGATTTAAGCGTGAATGCAAGCGCTGACGTTTGCGTGTTTGACCCGAAAAAATATTGGAAGATAGAACCGAAAGCTTTACTCAGCCAAGGCAAGAACACACCGTTCTTGGGCTTAGAGTTAGCAGGAAAAGTGAAATACACCCTTGTTAATGGGCATGTGGTGCATGGGTAGATAGCGTACTAGAATAAGAAAAGCGCATTTTAATGCGCTTTTCTTATTCTTTCACCTCCACTAAGTCTACCTGTCCAGCGTTAAAAAACGACTCAATTTAGGGGTCATCCACTGCTCAAAATTGTCAATGAGCACATACACCACTGGCACAAATAATAAACTCAATGCAGTTGACGCGATCAAGCCGCCGATGACTGCAACTGCCATTGGTTCGCGGAAGGCATTCCCTGCGCCAAAACCAAGCACCAATGGCAACATACCTGCAATCATCGCCATTGAGGTCATAACAATCGGTTTAGCACGTTGTTGAGCCGCTTCCAAAATGGCTTCGTGACGAGATTTGCCAGAAGCAATAGTTTCTATAATGCAGTCCACTAACAAGATTCCATTTTTACCGACGATGCCTGAGAGCATGAGAATGCCGATAACTGATGGCAATGAGAGCGATTCACCCGTGACCCACAACGCCAAACAAGCGCCAAAAATAGAGAGTGGTATAGCGACCATAATCGTGACAGGTTGAAGTACAGTGCGGAATAAAAGGACCAAAACACCAAGCACAACCATGGCGCCAAATATCATCGCCATTAAGAATGAATCAAACATTTCACCTAGCAATTCAGCATCGCCTGTATCAAAACGCTTCACAGATTTTGGGAGGTTTTTCAATGCTGGCAACTCATCAACTGCCTTTAAGCCCTCGCCCAATCTTGCATGATTTAGATTGGCTTCTAGGGTAATTTGACGCTGTCTGTCGTAACGCAAAATACTAGCTGGGCCGGCGCTAAAGTGCACATCCGCCACAGCAGAAATCGGCAACATCGTGCCTTCGCTATTAGGGACCAACAATTGATTGATTATCGCACCATCTTCTTTTGAGCCGGCATTGAGTTGAACACGTAATGGAATTTGTCGACCATCTAAACTGATTTTGGCAAGATTAGAATTCATATCACCCATTGTTGCGACACGACCTGTTTCCGCAATCACATCCGTACTCACCCCAAAGCGAGCAGCATCTTCCGTTCTTGGTGTAATCACGTATTCAGAATGTGGCAGCGGAATGGTCGATGAGACTTCTTTTAGGCTAGACAATCCACGCATTTGAGTCTCTAAAGCACTAGCTGTTTGCGCCAAATCTTCTGGATTGCTACTAGCCAATGAGAGTGTCAGCGCTTTGCTTCCATTTTCATTGAGTACTGAAATACGCGCGTTAGGAATGTTTGCGAAATCTTGAAGAATAGTTTGCTCAAAAGTTTTCACGTCCACGCCACGTTCTGATTTAGGTTTGAGGCGCACCAAAACTGACGCTCTGCGAACTTCACCATCAATATTAGTATCAACATCCGCGCCTCCCGCTAATGAGTATACAGACTGCACTTCTGGTTTTTTGCGTAAGACTTCTGTCATCAACCCCAACACTTGATCCGTTTCTTCAATACGCGAACCCGTTGGTAATTCGACTTGTAAGGCAGATTGCGATTTATCTTCAAAAGGCATAAAGTCAGTTGGCAAGCGAGATGCAATCAACACAGTCACCCCCATAATGCAAATTGCAACAAGTAGCGAGGTTTTCGGTTGAGCCAAAGCTCGCTCTAGCCACCGTCGATAGTTCACCATCCATGATGAAGGCGCATAAACTTCATGAAAAGGCTTGAGGAAGTAAGCCGCTAAAACAGGAGTAATAAAACGCGCTACAAATAATGAGAAGATGGTCGCTATCGCAACCGTTAAACCAAATTGAATAAAGTATTGCCCAACCACACCTCCCATAAAGCTGACAGGCACAAACACCGCCACAATCACAACGGTTGTTGCAACCACCGCCAAACCAATTTCGTCCGCGGCATCCATCGCTGCGCGGTAAGCGGATTTACCCATGCGTAAATGGCGCATGATGTTTTCAATCTCTACAATGGCATCGTCAACCAGCACCCCAGAAACAAGCGACAAGGCCAACAAGCTCACCATGTTGAGGGAGAAGCCCAGCCATTGCATGATAAGAAAAGTTGGAATCACCGAAAGCGGGATGCCCAGCGCGGTAATCCAAGTGGCACGCCAATTGCGGAAGAATAGAAACACCACAGCCGCTGCGAGTAAGGCACCTTCGATAAAAGACCACAGCGCGGCGTGGTAAGTGTCTTGCGTAAACTCAACCAAGGTTTGAGCCTCGGTAAAGCTAACATCCGGCTGGCTGGCATGAATATCTTTGAGCACAGCCTGCACTTCTTTTTCCACGCTGACTTCACTGGAGGTTTTTGAGCGGTACACCGCAAAACCCACCACAGGCTGACCATCTAATCGAGCAATTTGACGTTGTGCTGAAGTCATATCAATCACATCACCCAAATCCACTAGTCGCACAAAGCGCTGCCCTGGCAGAGCAATATTCATGTTCTGCAAGCTAATTACATCGGCTGGAGCCCCTAAAGTGCGAATAAGCGTTTCTTGCCCTGCGCTATCAATACGCCCTGCAGGCAAATTTTGCACTGAAGCAAGCAATTGGTCATTAATTGCCGCTGCTGTCACGCCATAACTTTGCAACTTTACAGGGTCTAAAGCGATACGAATTTCACGTCCAACGCCACCTTGTCTCTGCACTTTCGCAACCCCTTTAATCGCTAGTAATGCACGACTAATTTGGGTATCCACAAGCAAAGTTGATTGTTCAATTGAGCGCTGCGGCGCTTGAACAGCATAAGTCAAAATCGGCATAACATCAGCGTCAATGCTTTGTATCATCGGCTCTTCAGAACCCCGTGGCAATAATGGCTTAATGCCTATCATTAGATCGCGCACTTTCGAAAGTGATTGATTAATGTCTGTGCCTAATTGAAACTCAATTTTGGTGCTTGATACACTGTCCGTCACGTTAGAAGTGATATGTTTGATATTACCGATGCCTGCTAATGCGGTTTCTGCTCTTAGCGTGATTTGGGATTCAATTTCAGTCGGCGATGCGCCAGTTAAAAACACCGAGACATTGACCACAGGAATGTTGACATTCGGCATACCATTAACTGGCAAACGAGAAAATGAGATTAAACCAGTCACCACCATACCAACAAAGATGACAATTGGCACAAGTGGACGTTTAATTGCCCATGAAGAAATTCGCAAAGCCATTAGTTTGCAGACCTTGTTGTTACTTTAACAGGCTCGCCATCACGCAAGAATGATGCGGAAGTATCAATCACCACCATACCTGCTGAAACGCCATCAAGGATCTCTAGCTTATTCCCAATATGCTGACCAACTTGGACTGACTGACGTTTTGCCAAGCTTTCTTTTACGGTAAATACATAAGCAGAAGAACCTTCGAAACGCACTGCGGTGTCAGGCAAATAAATGCCATCTCTTGAACTAACATTCACCGCCACACGCGCAAACTGCCCAAGAATTAAATTAGGTGTTTGGTCAAAACGCACACGTACTTTTGCGATTTGGTTTTGGCGATTAATTTGTGTGGCAGCACGGCTGATTTTGCCGTGATAGCTACTAACTGATTGCACGTTATCGTTATTGGATGCTTTAGTAGATGAGGCGTTTGCGATCAAATCAATGCTCACTGGCATCCCTAGTTTCAAACGCGAGGCATCATCGGCAGAAACCTCCAACTCGACTTCAATATCATCATCCCGCAACACATTAAACAAAGGCTCTGAATTTTGCGCTAGTGACATGCCAGTGCGCGCTTTTCTCTCTATTACTGTGCCAGAAACTGGCGAGCGAATTTCGGCCTGATTTAAATGCAGATCAGACTCGGCAAGCTGTGCATTCGCCAAATCAAAATCAGCCTGTGCCATGCTTAAGCTATTTTTCATAGCTTGCAAACGTGCTTTTGCCAACTGTTCTGCTGTGATACGCTGATCTCGTACTTCGCGCGAAATCAAGCCTGTTTCAGCCACAATCTCAGCCCGCTGACGCTCTGCTTGCGCTTGGCTATATTGCACTTGCGCTTCCTCTAAGGCATTTTCTTGCTGTTTAATGGCTAAGCTTGCTTTTTGTAGAGTCGCTGCCTGTTGCGCTTTTTGAATACGTAAAGCTGAGGCATCTATAGTGGCTAATACCATGCCGGCTTTTACATGCTGTCCAGCATCAACCAAAATTTTATCAATACGTCCTTGGGCTAACTCACTATAAACAGGCACCTCATCACGTCCAACAACGGGGCCTGAAAAGGTCATATGCCTCTGCACGATCCCGAGGTGTGCAGTCACTCCAGTAACCACTATCGCTTGGCCATTTTTTTTATCCTCAGCATAAGCTTTAGGCGTGATGCCAGTGATGAGCACAAGCAGAATAAATGTCACGCTTGCAAACATCAAACTACGGGTGAATTGATGGTTGGTGTATCTCTTCATGAAGCTTTCTACCTCAAGCAATTTTTAATTAAATATTATTTGGCTGATATCGCTGGATTTTCAGTCATACGTGCTTTTTCAATGTTCATATTGGTTTGCGCTTTATTTGCCGCTGCAAATGCTGAAAGCCAAGCAGCTTGATCATCTGCAATGGTCAATTTACGTTCCAATAATTTGGATTGTCCGCGGAAGGCATCTAATGGACTCAAGTAACCTGCACTCAAGCCAACTTTATTGCGTTTAGCCGCATCCTCTATGCTGACAGATTCCTTAGTCGTTAGTGCCATCCGCTCATCCATCGCGTTAAAATTAGCTATGGTAATTTCAGTTTCAGCAATTGCCTGCAACACAGTATCGCGATAACTCAAAATCGTGCGACGCAGTTCCGCTTCACTCGCATTCTTTTGTTCACGTGCCATCCCCCAATCCCAAATAGGGAATTTAAGGGAAGGGGCAATAAAATTAAGAACACCATCTTTCGTTGTTGAGCCATTTCTGACAATCGTCCCGGAATAAAAAAGAGCCCCTTCTAAACCTAATTTAGGATAAAGCTCAGAATCTGAGATTCCAACTACTGCCGCAGCATGAAGAACGCTTGATGCCGCTGCTTGAATATCAGGTCGCTGCATAATAACGTCCACCGGCACCGCAAATGCTGCGATCTTTGCTCGTTCAATTTCCCATTGAATTTCGTTGAAATTTAAAAATTCCGGCAATGGGGTATCCAAGCCACAAAGCACATCTAAACGCTGAATCGCAGACTCACGAATGGCATTCATTTCGGATAGTGCAGATTCCGCTTCAATCAATTTGCTACGCGCTTCCATCAGATCTTGCTGAGATGCTGCACCAACATTAGCAGACCGCTCAAACATCTCATTGATGCCTTGATTGTATGCGACTATTTTCTTGAGTGACTGCACTTTCTGGTCAGCCGCTCGAAGCTCTCCGTAAACACGAACAACCTCAGCAGCTATAGTCGTCCTAGCCGCAACCATTCCCGCAAAAGCCATATCAAGATTAGCTTGCGCAATTTGGCGCTCCCCCTCTTTTTTAGAGGTATAAGGAGCTTCCCAGCTAAAATCAAATCCCAAAAGGAAGGCAGATGATGTTCGATAGTTAACATAGGCTACAGAACTATTTGGACCAAAATAGAAACCAAACTTTGGCTTATGTGACGCTATAGTCGCCTTTTCTAAGGCCCTTTCAGTGCTTAAGCGCTCATAAGACTGGGCAACGCTTAAATTATTTTTTAACGCCAATTCAACCGTATTATTAAGTACAGGGTCTTTTAGAGCGGTCCACCAAGCCTCATTGGAAGCATTAGTTGAAGTTGAAACAGCGGAATTACGCCACGCGGCAGGCGCTTTTACATTTAGATCAGGATGAGGAAGGGAGCCGCAAGCAACAAGCGCCAACGACAAGAAAAATATCGCACATGAATTTACTTGCTTAACCCACAGAAAATTATGTTTTTTATTGTAAAAATCTACCATGCAAACGCCTATAAACCCGCTTCACTATTGGCTCGACTTTATTGCGAGCACATTAGCCTACAATAGTCCCACAAACAGAAAAGCCAGCGCAAGTCATTTTGCGTATTTTATCGGCAGACAAATCCTTGTTAAATCACATCTAAACCTTGTAAGCCATGCCCCAAATCCATCCCGCGATTGGCCTTGCCATCCAATTTAATTTTAAGCCTTACATCATTGACCGAATCAGCATTACGGATAACCTCTTCATAAGAGACTGATCCCGCTTCATGCAAATCAAATAGCGCTTGGTCAAAAGTCTGCATCCCCATCTCATGAGACTTTGCCATCACCTCTTTTATATCATGAACGGCACCTCGCATAATAAGCTCAGAAATAAACGGCGAGTTAAGCATTACCTCCACTGCGGCGGCGCGCCCTTCACCATCTTTTTTCGGGATTAAGCGCTGTGAAACAAACGCTTTCATATTGAGTGACAAATCCAAAAGCAACTGCTGGCGACGTTCTTCAGGGAAGAAATTAATAATGCGATCCAACGCTTGATTCGTATTATTAGCATGCAAAGTTGCCATACAAAGATGGCCTGTTTCTGCAAATGCGATAGCATAATCCATTGTTTCACGGTCACGAATCTCACCAATCAAAATGACATCTGGCGCTTGTCGCAATGAATTTTTTAGACCAATCGCCCAGCTTTCAGTATCCACTCCCACTTCACGTTGCGTCACGATACAGTTTTTATGCTCATGCACAAACTCAATAGGATCTTCGATCGTCACAATATGTCCGTAACTATTTTCATTACGATATCCAACCATGGCGGCTAAAGAAGTAGATTTACCCGATCCTGTTGCCCCCACAAAAATAACTAACCCTCGTTTTGATAAAGCCAAATCGCTCAAGACCTTGGGCATTCCTAACTCTTTGAGCTCGGGTACCTTCATGGCGATGGTTCGAAATACCAAACCAACAGCCCCGCGATGAATAAAAGCATTGACCCGAAAGCGGGAAAGTCCATGAATCCCAATCGCAAAATTACACTCATTATTTTGCTGAAATTCTAAATATTTTGCTGAAATTCTAAATATTGCTTTTCATTCATTACTGCTCGCGCCATTTCTTGCGTTTGCATGGCGTTGAGCGGCTTAGGTGTGAGTGGCGTCATTTTGCCATCCAGCTTCATCGCCGGCGGAAAGCCGGCAGTTAAAAACAAATCAGAGGCTTTTTTGTCGACCATGCGGCGAAGCAAATCAAAGACGACATTTTGAGTTTGTTCTAGACGCTGATTTTGCTCTAGCGGTTTGGCTTGCTCTAAACTCATGTTAAGCGCCTAAAAAGTTATCTTTATTAGCCGCTTTTTTGCGAGCCTCGCCGGATGAAATAACACCACGGCTTACCAATTCTTGTAAATTTTGATCTAACGTTTGCATGCCAACGTTTTGCCCTGTTTGTATCGCTGAATACATTTGCGCAACTTTGTTTTCACGAATGAGATTTCGAATAGCTGGCGTGCCTATCATGATTTCATGCGCTGCGACTCGACCCTCGCCATTTTTGGTTTTGCAAAGCGTTTGAGAAATAACAGCGCGTAGCGATTCAGATAGCATAGAGCGCACCATTTCCTTTTCTGCAGCCGGGAATACATCCACTACACGGTCGATCGTTTTTGCGGCAGAGCTAGTATGGAGGGTACCAAACACCAAATGGCCTGTTTCAGCAGCACTCAAAGCCAATCGTATGGTTTCTAAATCACGCATCTCTCCCACCAAAATTACATCAGGGTCCTCACGAAGTGCAGCTCTTAAAGCATTTGAAAATGATTGCGTGTGCGGACCAACCTCCCGTTGGTTAATCAGACATTTTTTAGACATATGCACAAACTCAATCGGGTCTTCTACAGTGAGAATATGTCCGTAGTCTTTTTCATTCACATAGTCCACCATGGCAGCCAATGTGGTGGACTTGCCTGAGCCAGTCGGCCCAGTTACCAAGACCAAGCCACGCGGAGTTTCTGCAATTTCTTTGAAGATTTTAGGAGCTTTTAATTCATCAAGCGTTAATACCTCCGATGGAATGGTACGAAATACTGCCCCAGCGCCCCGGTTTTGATTAAAAGCATTGACACGAAAACGGGCTAAATTAGGAATCTCAAACGAAGAGTCACACTCTAACGTTTCCTCAAAGGTTTTACGCGGACCATCATTCATAATGTCATACACCATCGCATGCACTTGTGCGTGATCCAAGGCTGGCAGATTAATCTTACGTACATCGCCATGCACACGAATCATTGGCGGCAATCCTGATGACAAATGTAAATCTGATGCTTTATTTTTCACTGAAAATGCCAATAAATCGGAAATATCCACTCAGCGCTCCTATATAATCAAAATAATATACACAGCGCATTGAAAGCTGTCGTAGTTTAAAAAAGCGAATAAACGAACTGATTATGGTCATAAGCAATGAACGCTTGCAAGCTGTGCAAGCTGATATTAAAAAAGCAGTTACCAAACGTGACACCGAGCACATCGTCAATCAGACTGGCGAGGTGACATTGCTTGCAGTGAGCAAAGCACAGACCGCAGAAAAGTTGCGTGAAGCTTACGAGGCAGGCCAAACAAAATTTGGCGAGAATTACCTTCAAGAAGCATTGAATAAACAAGCCGAACTTGCAGACTTAAATATCGAATGGCATTTCATTGGCCCGATACAAAGCAACAAAACTCAGCTCATCGCCCAACACTTTACCTGGGTACATGGCGTCGACAGACTCAAAATTGCTCAACGACTCAGCGATGCAAGACCAGCCGATTTGCCACCTTTGCAAATCTGTTTGCAGGTGAATATAAGTGGTGAGACTTCAAAGAGCGGCGTTACGCCAAATGCGCTTTTAGATTTGGTTAGAACAGTCTGCGCCCTACCAAAACTAACATTAAGAGGCTTAATGACCATTCCAGAACCTACAGATGACGAGGCTTTGCAACACCAACAATTTAAACAAATGCGTGACTTGCTGAACGATTTAAACAAACAAGGCTTTGCGCTTAATACGCTTTCGATGGGCATGTCGAGTGACTACAAAGTTGCGATTGAAGAAGGCGCCACCATCATCAGAGTGGGGTCGGCGATTTTTGGCGCACGCCCTGCAAAAGTTTCACTTGAAGGCTCAAATTAAATCACGCACTATCAAAGTGCAATTAAAAGTAAAAAAACCAACAGAAAAATTGAAAGTAAAAAATGATTGATCACACCATAGGAAAAATTTGTTTTATAGGCGGCGGCAATATGGCACGCGCACTTATTGGTGGCCTACAAACCAATGGCTACCTGATGAGCGACATCAATGTAATTGAACCTGATGCTGAAAAGCGCTCACAACTCAAGATTGACTTTGGTGTTTCAGTCACAGAACAACTTCCTAGTGTAGCGATGGCAGACATCGTAGTGTTAGCTGTTAAACCTCAACAGTTGCGCGATCTATCTATTTTCTTGGGAAGCCTAATACAAAAACAATTGTTGATTTCCATTGCAGCTGGCATCCGCTCCAAGGATATCGCTCGCTGGCTTGGTGGCTATCAGTCGATTATCCGCGTTATGCCAAACACCCCAGCCCAAATTCAATTGGGCGTGTCGGCACTGTATGCCATGCCAGAAGTGACGAAAGTACAGCATGAGCAAGCAGAGACCATCTTAAAAGCCGTTGGGGAAATTTTGTGGCTCGATGAAGAAGCGAAGATGGATGCAGTAACTGCGATTTCAGGCAGTGGCCCAGCTTATGTATTTTATTTTATCGAGGCCATGCAACAAGCTGCTTTGGAATTGGGCTTAAATGATGATCAAGCAAAAAAACTGAGCCTGCAAACTTTCATTGGTGCCAGCAAATTAGCGGAAGAAAGCCACGAATCACTAGCAATCTTGCGCAGCCAAGTGACATCCAAGGGGGGTACTACTGAACAAGCCATCTTGACCATGGAAAGCGCAGCGGTCAAATCCTCTATCATCAAAGCAGCGAAAGCAGCTGCGGCGCGCTCAGAAGAGCTTGGCGATATTTTAGGTAAGGATTAATCATGCTGACTAATGCGCTAGCATTTTTATTGAATACCCTTTTAGGGCTAATGAGTCTTGCCTTTTTACTACGCTTTTATTTACAGGCAACCAATGCACCCTTCCGAAATCCGCTTTCACAAGCAGTCGTCACGATAACCGATTTTGCGGTGATTCCTGTAAGGCGCATCGTGCCCAGCATACTCAAGCTAGACACCTCAACGCTTCTACTTGCATTTTTAACTCAACTTAGCTTGCAGTTTTCATTACGCTTCTTAGAAGGCTTTCCATTTGCGTTGGCAGGAAACTCAATCTGGCTAGGATTAATAAGCTTCTCAGCGCTGCATGTCGCTAATTTAAGTATGGATTTGTTTCTTTATGCGATCGTTGCGCAAGCCTTGCTAAGCTGGGTGAATCCATACACGCCTATTGCACCAGCATTGGACGCATTAACAAGACCAATCCTTAATCCCATTCGTCAGATAATTCCATCTCCAAATGGATTGGATTTGTCACCTTTAGTGGCTATTCTTACTGCACAACTCATTCAGATGTTAGTGTTGGCGCCCTTGGAAATGGCTGTCACAAAACTTTCTTGATTTGCAAAAACCAACTTACATCAAAACAATATCAAACGCTTCTTGTGAATATTGATTTTCCACCTGCAATGACACAGGCTTGCCGATAAAGTCAGATAAATTTGCCAAGCTTTGTGACTCTTCATCCATCAATAAACCAATGACTTTTTGGGAAGCCAGCACACGAAACTCTCTCGCGCTAAACTGTCTTGCATGGCGTAACAATTCTCGCAAAATTTCATAGCATACCGTTTGCGCAGTTTTAAGTTCACCACGTCCGCGGCAACTAGGGCATGGCTCACAAAGAATATGCGCTAAACTTTCACGCGTGCGCTTGCGGGTCATTTCAACCAAACCAAGCGTCGAGAAACCATTTACACCAATGCGTGCACGGTCTTTTTCAACCGCACGATTTAATTCTTCAAGCACGGCTGCACGATGCGCATCTTCATCCATATCAATAAAGTCGATGATGATAATGCCACCCAAATTACGCAGTCTTAATTGGCGAGCAATACATTGAGAGGCTTCTAAATTCGTCTTAAAAATAGTATCAGATAAGCTCTTACCACTAACGAATCCACCCGTGTTCACATCTACAGTCGTCAATGCTTCTGTTTGGTCAAAAATCAAATAACCACCTGATTTCAGTTCCACTTTGCGAGACATCGCCTTTTCGATTTCAACTTCTACGTTATACATATCAAATAAAGGTCGCTCGCCTTGATAATGCTCAAGACGTTTCACTGCACGTGCGGCATAAAGCTCAGCAAACTCAGAAAGCTTTTGAAAAGTTTCACGAGAATCCACCACAATGCGGTCAGTTTTTTCATTTACCACATCACGCAATATGCGCATCGGCAAATTTAAATCTTGGAACACCAAAGACCGTTCAGAAGCGCCATGACTAGCAGCTTGAATATTGCTCCAGACCTTATCCAAATAAGCGATGTCCGCTAAGAGCTCTTCATCACTGGCCGTTTCAGACATGGTGCGTATGATGTAACCCCCTGCGTGATTCTCGGGCAAAAGTCCAAGCAAACGATCACGCAATATTTCACGCTCCGCTTCATCTTCAATACGTTGAGATACCCCAATGTGATCTTGCTGAGGCAGGTAAACGAGAAAACGACCCGCAATACTGATTTGAGTTGTAAGGCGGGCGCCTTTGGTACCAATTGGCTCTTTAACCACTTGCACCATTAATGGCTGACCTTCATGCAATACTTCTTGAATGGTTTTTTCTTGATTGGCGCTAGTACATTCCAGCACATCTGCCACATGCAAAAAAGCGGCACGTTGCAAGCCAATTTCCACAAAAGCAGATTGCATGCCTGGCAACACACGGCACACTGAGCCACGATAAATATTACCCACTAAGCCCAAAGAGCTACTTCGCTCTATGTGCAACTCTTGAACGATGCCCTGCTCAACAATCGCCACCCTTGTCTCCTGCGGGGTGACGTTAATTAAAATCTCTTCACTCATTTCAACTCACTTTTCTAATTTCAATTCTGAATATTTTTGCATTATAAAATGCGAATACCTGCCTGACCGAGTAGCTGTGCGGTTTCAAAAATGGGCAATCCCATTACACCTGAGTAGCTACCTTCAATGCGCTTTATCAGCGCGCCAGCTAAACCTTGTATGCCATAAGCGCCGGCTTTATCACGCGGTTCACCTGTGGCGATATAGGCCAAAATCGTTTCCTCAGTTAGTTTCGCCATTTCAACTTTAGTCGTCGAAATCGCTACTTGCACACCCTCGTCGGTCGCTACAGCAATTCCGGTATGCACTTCGTGGCATCGGCCTGACATAATAGATAGCATCTGAAAAGCGTCGTCATCGTCTTGCGGCTTACCTAATATTTTGCCATCTATGCTCACTGTCGTATCCGCCGCCAACACAGGGAAAATAATGGCGGATTGGCGAATTAACTCATCATAACAAGCCCGTGCTTTTTCAGCGGCAAGGCGCAACACATAGGCATCTGAGTACTCATTGAGTAGCGGCGTTTCA
The DNA here is from genome assembly GCA_903870165.1 of uncultured Methylophilaceae bacterium. Taxonomy (GTDB): domain Bacteria; phylum Pseudomonadota; class Gammaproteobacteria; order Burkholderiales; family Methylophilaceae; genus Methylopumilus_A. The sequence continues at coordinate 27,078 of CAIQBW010000002.1, forward strand.
TCAATATCGGAAGGCAAGACAATAAACCCGATGCCTACTTGCTTAAGTAACTCTGCTCGCCTCGGTGAGCGAGAGGCCAAATAAATTATATTTTGAAGTTTGCTTTCCTGCATTTTCTTAAAATTTTCATTTTCACAGTCGATAAGAATACTAACTGAAGCCTAGATATCCACCAACAAACAAATCGTAAATAAAAGCCTTGCTGGTTTAGTCTGTCTGCTAGCGGTAAAATGACGCTTTAAGTTTTGAAGTATCTCAATGATTTGGAAACCCAATACCACTGTTGCCGCCATCATCGAACAAGATGGTCGTTTTTTAATGGTGGAAGAAAACACTGCTGATGGCGTTCGGATTAATCAGCCAGCGGGGCATTTAGACGAAGGCGAAACGATTTTACAAGGCGTGACGCGCGAGACGCTGGAAGAAACTTCCTACGATTTTACACCTACAGAACTATTGGGTATTTACCATTGGCAACGTCCAGCGAAGGACATTACTTACCTGCGCTTTGCCTTTGTTGGAAAATTAGGGGCTCATCACCCAGAGCGCGAATTAGACGATGGTATTATTCGTGCCGTTTGGATGTCACTGGATGATCTGCGCGCAAGCCAATCCATTCATCGTAGTCCCCAAGTATTAAAATGTGTAGAAGATTATTTAGCTGGGCAGCGTTTTCCTTTAGCGGTGCTTACTCATTTATAAAGCAAAAAGTTTATGAAAAACAAAAAAGTTGTTGTTGGTCTTTCTGGCGGCGTGGATTCATCAGTCACTGCTTTGCTGCTCAAGCAACAAGGTTATGACGTTGTCGGTCTTTTCATGAAAAACTGGGAAGATGACGACACGGACGAATATTGTTCATCCAAACAAGATTTGATTGATGCCGTATCTGTTGCGGATAAAATCGGCATTGAAATAGAAGCTGTGAATTTCAGCAAAGAATACAAAGAGCGCGTCTTCCAAAACTTCTTAGATGAATACCAAGCAGGCCGAACACCTAACCCAGATATTTTGTGTAATGCCGAAATTAAATTTAAAGCTTTTCTAGACCATGCCATGGGCTTAGGCGCAGATCTAATTGCCACAGGCCATTATGCACAAGTTCGTGAAAATCCATTTGAAGCAGGTAAATACCAGCTACTCAAAGCAGAAGACGGCAGCAAAGACCAAAGCTACTTCTTGCACCGCCTTAATCAAGCGCAGCTTTCAAAAACATTATTCCCACTTGGCCATTTACTCAAACGCGAAGTACGTGAAATCGCGCGTGAGGCAGGCCTTGCCACCAGCGAAAAGAAAGACTCCACAGGGATTTGTTTTATTGGCGAACGCCCTTTTCAAGAGTTTTTAAGTCGCTACTTACCACGTGAACCAGGTGAGATGAAAACGCCTAATGGCAAAGTAGTTGGCAAACATGACGGGCTGATGTATTACACACTGGGTCAGCGCCAAGGATTGAAAATTGGCGGCTCTAGAGAAAGCAACGGCGAGCCTTGGTTCGTGGCTCAAAAAGACATTAAGAACAACGTACTGATTGTAGTGCAAGGGCATGAGCATCCCTTATTACTCAATGATGGTCTGCAAGCAGGCCAAGTTCATTGGATTAGTGGTGAAGCGCCAAAAACCAATTGGGTCTATGCGGCAAAAACACGCTATCGCCAGCCCGATGCGCCATGCGAAATTGAACGGTTAGGCGATGATTTTGTTGAGATTAAATTTGGTCAAAAACAATGGGCGATTACCCCAGGCCAATCAGCCGTTGTTTATGAAAGCAACGTTTGTTTAGGCGGTGGTATTATTACTGGGGCAATTTAATTCTAGCGTTAAGCCTTAGGTGGCGCAGTTTCTGCAATTGATACACGTGAAGCAAGCGATTTATTGAGCCTTGCCAAATTCGGATATCGATTATCCAAATCAACCTTCTCGCCAAAACGCAAATCTAAATATCCTAAGACGCAAACCAAAGCGATGTCAGCTAAGCTAAAGGTTTCATCCACGCAAAATTTATTCTGGCCTAAATCGTTATTGAGTGCTTCCAAGCCTCGTTCGACTTTAGTCCATTGCTTGTTAATCCAGCCTGGATCTTGCAAGTTTTCTGGGCGACGTTGCTCAACCATCACAGCAACACCAGCATCACAAACGCCATCAGCCAAGGACTCCCATCGCTTCACTTGGAATTTAGATTTAGTATCTTGCGGAATCAAATGTGATACAGGGGTGCGTTGATCCAAGTAATCCACAATCACACTTGAGTCATACAAACTCTCTCCATCGTCCATAATCAAGACTGGGATTTTGCCTAATGGGTTATGGTGGGGAACGGGACAGTCGGCATCAGCCAACACAACCTGTTCTAGATCAATCGCAATACGTTTTTCAGCCGCAACAATTCGAACTTTGCGGGCATAAGGGCTGGTGAGTGAGTATAGAAGTTTCATAATTCAGCTATTTTACTTTTCAAAATGCGCCATCGAGACATCTCAAGCGGATTCTCATTATAATAGAATTTATGAACGAATTAATCAGCAAGCATGTATTGGCAGAGTTCGCAGGGGCAATTAAAGCAAATGTCCATGCAGCTATTATTGAAGATTTACGTGGTGTGGGCAGCAATTCAAAAGATTTCACCGCAAAACTCATCGCGAGTAATCAACTAGCCCAAGCTAGCATAATCTCTCGAGAGCCGGCTGTGGTTTGTGGCATTCCATGGGTCGAAGAATGCTTTAAGCAAATTGCACCCAGCGCTGCTATCACTTGGCAAGTCAAAGAAGGTGACTCTATAAAAGCCAATCAAATACTTTGTACAATTAAAGGTAGAGCAGATGAGATGCTAAGCGCGGAGCGCTGCGCCTTAAACTTCTTGCAATCTCTATCTGCAACAGCGACCGCAACCCAAAAGTATGTTGAAGCCATTAGCGGCACCAAAGCACGCATTTTAGACACACGCAAAACCATTCCAGGCTTACGCATTGCACAAAAATACGCGGTCACCGTTGGTGGTGGATTAAATCAACGCATTGGTCTTTACGATGGGATTCTCATCAAAGAAAACCACATCGCTGCTGCGAGTAGCATCGAAGCCGTGCTTGCGGAAGCCAACAAAATAGCTGCTGGGCAAGGCAATAATTTAAGCATTCAAATCGAAGTCGAAAACATAGCGGAATTAGAAAGCGCTTTGAACGCAGGCGCGACATTAATCCTACTAGATAACTTTGATACAGCCATACTAAAACAAGCAGTAGCGCTCAATGCGAACCGCGCAATCCTTGAGGCTTCGGGTGGAATTGACCTCTCAAATGTAAGAGAAATTGCGCTAACTGGTGTGGACAGAATTTCAATCGGCAGCCTCACAAAAAACATCCAAGCTATCGACCTTTCGATGCGCTTTTCAAACATTTAATCAAAATGCACTTCAAAAATACAATAAGCCTATGTGTTTTAGGGTTTATTTGGCAATGAAGAGCTTAAGATTCTAAGCCTCCAGCCTTGACCAAAAGGCCGTAAACGGTTACTGTTCAGGGTTACCCGATTATTAGCAAAAACAAGTACGTTTATGGACGATAGCAATCAGCAAAAAGTGGGACAAATTTCAGGCGCGGAAATCATCATGCGATGTTTGCAGGAAGAGAACGTCAAGTTCGTCTTCGGCTATCCGGGCGGGGCTGTGCTGCACATTTACGACGCATTATTTAAGCAAAAACACTTCAAACATATTCTCGTTCGCCATGAACAAGCTGCGGTTCATGCCGCTGATGCTTTTTCACGTGCAACCGGTGAAGTTGGGGTAGCGCTTGTAACTTCAGGGCCAGGCGCAACCAACGCAGTGACCGGCATCGCAACCGCTTATATGGACTCTATCCCAATGGTGGTGATTAGCGGCCAAGTTCCAACCGCCGCAATCGGCATGGACGCTTTCCAAGAAGTCGATATGGTAGGCGTCACTCGTCCTTGCGTTAAGCATAACTTTTTGATTAAAGATGTGCGCGATATCGCGATTACGCTCAAAAAAGCATTTTATATTGCAGCAAGTGGTCGTCCCGGCCCTGTTGTAGTGGATATCCCAAAAGACATTACCGCTGAATTCGCTGACTTTGAATATCCTAAGAGCGTAGAAATGCGCTCTTACACGCCAGTGACCAAAGGTCATTCAGGCCAAATCAAAAAAGCAGTTAAAATCTTGCTTGAAGCTAAACGTCCAATGATCTACACGGGCGGCGGTTTGGTATTGGGTGATGCTTCAAACGAATTAGTTAAATTAGCAAGAACGCTAGGTTATCCAGTGACCAACACCCTGATGGGCTTGGGCGGCTATCCCGCAACCGACAAACAATATGTGGGTATGCTTGGCATGCACGGCACTTACGAAGCTAACAATGCGATGCAAGACTGTGATGTATTGCTTGCTGTTGGTGCGCGTTTTGATGACCGCGTAATTGGCAATCCAGACCATTTCTTGAGCGTTCCACGCACAATTATTCATATCGACGTTGATCCTTCATCCATATCTAAGCGCGTAAAAGTAGACGTGCCTATCGTTGGCCACGTGCAATCCGTACTTGGTGAAATGAATGAACTTCTAGCCATTGAAACTAAAAAACCTGATGCTTCTGCATTAAAAACTTGGTGGGCAAAAATTGACGGCTGGCGCGCTAAAAATACATCAAGTTACGATGGCTCAAGCAGCGCTATTATCAAACCACAATACGTGATTGAAAAGCTCTGCGAAGTGACTAAAGGGGATGCTTTTGTGACTTCTGACGTTGGCCAACATCAAATGTGGGCAGCGCAATATTACAAATTTGACAAACCTCGTCGTTGGATTAACTCTGGCGGCCTTGGCACAATGGGTGTTGGCTTGCCGTATGCGATGGGCTGTCAATTAGCTTACCCAAATGCTCAAGTGGCTTGCGTGACAGGCGAAGGCAGTATTCAAATGAATATTCAAGAGCTTTCAACCTGCAAACAATTTCATTTGCCAATTAAAGTTATTTTGCTTAACAACCGATATTTGGGCATGGTTCGCCAATGGCAAGAGTTCTTCTACGAGAACCGTTATTCAGAGTCCTACATGGACAGTTTGCCTGACTTTGTAAAACTTGCTGAGTCTTACGGCCATGTTGGTATGAACATTGAAAAACCAGGCGATGTTGAAGGCGCGTTGCAAGACGCATTCGCGATGAAAGACAAATTTGTGTTCATGAACTTCATGACGGATCAAAAAGAAAATGTATTCCCTATGGTGCCAAACGGCAAAGGCTTATCTGAAATGATTTTAGGCTCAGACCCCAATGCCAATGATGCTGTAGACGAGATGGAGGGCTAAGATGAAACATATTATTTCCCTACTCATGGAAAACGAAGCAGGCGCGCTTTCACGTGTAGCAGGCTTGTTCTCAGCTCGTGCATACAATATTGAATCCCTGACAGTAGCGCCAACCGAAGATGCTACTTTGTCACGTATGACGATTGTCACATCCGGATCGGATGAGGTGATCGAGCAAATCATCAAACAGCTCAACAAGCTGGTCGATGTTGTAAAAGTCCTAGACCTTAATGATGGCCGCTATATCGAACGCGAGCTGATGCTGGTCAAGGTCAAAGCCACTGGCGCGTTGCGCGAAGAAATGAAGCGCATCAGCGACATTTTCCGTGGACGTATTATTGACGTAGCAGATGGGAGTTACACCATCGAACTCACAGGTTCTGGCTCAAAATTAGATGCCTTTTTAGAAGCATTGGATAAAACCGTGATTCTAGAAACTGTGCGCACAGGCGCTTCAGGCATTGGTCGCGGCGACAGAATTTTAAAAGTTTAATTATTTAATATCACCTAAGCAAAAAGCACCGAAAGGCAAAAAATGAAAGTTTATTACGATAAAGACGCTGACCTCTCAATCATCAAGAACCTTAAAGTCACCATCGTTGGTTATGGTTCACAAGGTCACGCACACGCTCAAAACTTGAAAGACTCTGGCGTTAACGTCACAGTTGGGATCCGTAAAGCAGGTAGCTCATGGGCTAAAGCACAAGCGGCTGGCCATAACGTTGCTGAAATCGCTGATGCAGTGAAAGCTGCTGACGTTGTGATGATTTTGTTGCCTGATGAAAACATGGCATCAATCTACGAAGCTGAAGTTGCGCCTAACCTGAAAAAAGGCGCTGCATTGGCATTCGCTCACGGCTTTAACATTCACTACAACCAAATCGTTCCACGCCAAGACATGGACGTAATTATGATTGCACCAAAAGGCCCTGGCCACACAGTGCGTTCTGAATATCTTAAAGGCGGCGGCGTTCCATCATTGATTGCTGTTTACCAAGATGCATCAGGCAAAGCTAAAGATATCGCATTGTCATACGCAGCAGCTAACGGCGGCACTAAAGGTGGTGTAATTGAAACTGATTTTCGCGAAGAAACAGAAACTGACTTATTCGGCGAACAAGCAGTATTGTGTGGCGGCGCTGTTGAATTGGTTAAAGCTGGTTTCGAAACTTTGGTTGAAGCTGGTTACGCGCCTGAAATGGCATACTTCGAATGCTTGCACGAGTTGAAATTGATTGTGGACTTAATGTACGAAGGTGGTATCGCGAACATGAACTACTCAATCTCAAACAACGCTGAATACGGCGAATACGTGACTGGCCCTAAAGTGATTAACGATGAATCACGTTGGGCAATGAAAGAAGCCTTGGAAAACATCCAAAACGGTGAATACGCTAAGAAATTCATCTTAGAAGGCCGCACTAACTATCCAGAAATGACAGCACGTCGTCGTTTGAACGCAATGCACCCAATCGAAAAAGTGGGCGGTCAATTACGTTCTATGATGCCTTGGATTGCGAAAAACAAATTAGTTGATCAATCTAAAAACTAATTTAGGCGCGCATTGAGCGTTAATCGCTTAAAATAGAAGGGCAAGGTGGAAACACCCTGCCCTTTTTACTTTTAGACTTTCGAGATGTTAGTGAATATTTGTGAATACTAAATTAAAAGTTGTGCCGCAATATCTCATCCCCAAACAAGCGATTACTGCGCTTGCAGGCAAGCTCGCTTCAGCCAATGCTGGCAGGCTGACGACATCAGTGATCAAATGGTTTGTAAAACGCTATCAAGTCAATATGGATGAGGCTGAACAACCAGACATCACCTCTTACGAAAGCTTTAACGAGTTTTTTACGCGCCCTCTAAAAAAAGGCGCGCGGCGCATCACCAAAGCGGATTTTATTTGCCCAGTTGATGGCGCGATCAGCCAATTTGGCGATATTAAAGCCGACCAAATATTCCAAGCCAAAGGCCACCAATACTCAACACTGGCAATGCTTGCTGGCGATAAAACCTTAGCCGCTCGTTTTCAAAATGGTCATTTCGCAACGCTCTATTTAAGCCCCAAAGACTATCACCGCATCCACATGCCATGTGATGGCACCCTTAAAAGCATGACTTACGTGCCAGGTGATTTGTTTTCAGTCAACCCAACCACAGCGCAAGGCGTTCCAGGTTTATTTGCAAGAAACGAACGGGTGATTTGTGAATTTGACTCAGCCCATGGGGTATTTGTACTTATTTTAGTTGGCGCGACAATTGTTGGAAGCATGGCAGCTGTTTGGCATGGCGTTGTTAACCCGCCAAGACTGGGCAGTGTAAATACTTGGACTTACGAAAAGCAAAGTATCAGCCTTAAACAAGGTGAAGAAATGGGACGTTTTTTACTTGGCTCAACCGTCGTGATGCTTTTCCCAGCAAAAACTCTCAACTTCAATAAAGCATGGAAGCCAGAAAAGCCAATCAGGCTTGGTGAAAAAATGGCGGACACAATCAAGACTTAACTTAATAGAGGCCAGCAAATTAAAAAGCCGCTTCAATGAACTGACCCACAAAAGTTGGACAATAAATCCAACCGATGAGGGTCAGTTTCATGAGCAAGTACGATACGCAGTTTAAATTATCAGTAGTCCAAGAATATCTCAGCCATGGTGGTAAGAAACGCATTTCAATTCGTCA
>CAIQBW010000003.1 GCA_903870165.1 uncultured Methylophilaceae bacterium
AAAAGCATTTTTAAGAATGGTTTCTTGAGTCATCGCTCTATTCTAATCAAGCGCCACTCGCTCTTGCATTTGCCACATTTCTGTATAACGGCCATTGGCCATGAGGAGCTCAGAATGGGTACCACGCTCAACAATTTGACCCTGATCCATGACAAGAATCTGATCGGCATGAATGATGGTCGAAAGTCGGTGGGCAATAATCAGGGTTGTGCGATTTTTAGCTAAATTAAGCAATTCCTCCTGAAAAGCACGCTCTGTTTTCGAGTCCAAAGCTGAGGTTGCCTCGTCAAAAATGAGCATGGCTGGCTTTTTCAACAAAGTACGGGCAATAGCAACCCGCTGCTTTTCACCGCCAGATAACTTGAGGCCACGCTCCCCAACCTGGGTGTGATAGCCATCGGGAAGGTGCTTAATAAAGCCATCAATTTGTGCCGCTCGTGCAGCCTCGTGTACTGCCTCGGTGGAGGCGCTTGGATCACCGTAGGCAATGTTGTAGCCAATGGTATCGTTAAAAAGTACCGTATCCTGAGGAACAATTCCAATTGCTTTACGTAAACTAGCTTGGGTGACATCTTGAATATTTTGATGATCGATCAAAATAGCTCCAGATTGAATGTCATAGAAGCGAAATAACAGGCGTGCTAGGGTGCTTTTACCCGCCCCGCTTTGCCCAACTACAGCAGTAATGGTTCCAGCAGGGATATGAAAGCTGACATCTTTTAGGATTTCACGTTTGGCATCGTAATGAAAAGAAACATGTTCAAAACGCACATCTGGCCCCAATGAATGCGTTTGAATGTGCAATGGGGATGCGCCTGGAGCATCTGCAATTTCCTTTTCGGTATTGAGCAAAGAAAACATTCGATCCATATCCGTTAACGCTTGCTTAATCTCGCGGTAAATCACGCCCAAGAAATTAAGTGGGACGTACAACTGAATCATCAAGGTATTCACTAATACTAAGTCGCCCAAGGTCATACTGCCATTGACGACTCCCAGCGTAGCCCGCCATAAAATCAATACCAAACCTGTTGCAATAATAGTTTGCTGACCTAAATTCAATAGCGCTAAAGACTTTTGCGATTTAATTGCAGCCGCTTGATATCGAATCAAATTCTCGTCGTAGCGCTTTGCTTCAAAAGCTTCATTGCCAAAATATTTCACGGTCTCAAAATTCAGCAAAGAATCAATGGCTTTTTGATTTGCCTTTGAATCCATTTCATTCATGGTTCTTCTAAAGTGAGTGCGCCACTCAGTAACCAAGACCGTGAAACCAATATACAAAACCAAAGCGGTTAAGGTGATACCCGCAAACCAAAAGTTATAGGAGTATGCAAAGTATCCCAGCACCAAACAAAACTCAATTAAGGTCGGTAGGATGCTATAGAGTGAATAGGAAATTAAGGACTGGATGCCACGCGTCCCACGCTCGATATCACGACTAACACCCCCAGTTTGACGAGCCAGGTGAAAACTCAAGGCCAAAGCATGTAAATGCTCAAAAACTTGCAATGCCACCTTGCGTACTGCATTTTGAGTCACACGCGCAAAAATCCCCTCACGCAATTCATTAAAGAGGGATGCCGAGATGCGTAATGCGCCATAGGCAATAATGAGAGCAACCGGTACCATCACCAAAGCTTGAGGGGCATCCGCCT
>CAIQBW010000004.1 GCA_903870165.1 uncultured Methylophilaceae bacterium
ACTTTACGAGTTGCTCGAATGTGAATTTTCATGAGCGTAAGGGTGAAGATGAGTTGCAAACAGCCGTCGAACAGATTCTAAAAAAGACTGCCAAAAAATATCGTGAGTACGGCATTAAAGAAAAACCGTATGTCGTAGTCAAGGCAGATGCTGGTACATATGGCATGGGTGTGATGGTTGTTCAAGATCCAGCCCAACTCAAAGGTCTAAATCGTAAAGACCGTAATAAGATGAGTGTGGTCAAAGAGGGCCTTGAAGTAAGTGATGTGCTCATTCAAGAGGGCGTCTATTCATTTGAAAAAGTAAATGAGGCCGTGGCAGAGCCGGTGGTTTACATGATTGATCGTTATGTCATTGGCGGCTTCTACCGCGTGCATACAGATCGCGGCCCGAATGAGAATTTAAATGCACCTGGTATGCATTTTGTGCCTTTGGCCTTTGAGCAAAACTCCATGCCTGATTTGTCTGCTAAGCCCGGTAGTGCTGCACCAAATCGCTTTTATTTGTATGGCGTAGTTGCCCGTCTAGCGCTGTTGGCTGCCTCCTTAGAGCTAGAGCGCACCGATCCCAATGCTGAATTTTCCTAATAACTAAGCAAATAAAAAATGGATTTTTTATTTATTGCCGATCCCCTAGAGTCTTTCAAGATCTACAAAGACACTACTTTGGCAATGATGCGCGCTGCGCAAGGGGCAGGTCATCGCCTCTGGTTTTGTCAAAGTCGCCAAATTCTATGGAAAGATAATGTTGTCGTAGCCGATTGCCAGACTGTGGCAATTAAGCCAAGTGGAACTTCTTGGTATGAGTTAGGTGAAATAGAGCAGCGTAAATTAAATAGTTTTTCTGCGGTGCTGATGCGTACCGACCCACCTTTTGATATTGAATATCTCAATACCACTTGGATGTTATCCGCCGCTGTCCGGCAGGGGGCTGTGGTCATGAATAATCCAGCAGCGATTCGTGATCACTCTGAAAAATTATCAATTACTGAGTTCCCGGAGCTGATTCCGCCAACTTTGGTGACACGTGAGCTTGAAGCGGTACAAGCCTTTCATCAACAGCATGCCGATATTGTTGTGAAGCCTTTAGATGGAATGGGTGGCATGGGTATTTTCCGGGTAGGGCCTGATGGCCTTAATCTGGCGAGCATTGTTGAAACGCTAGGCGAGAATGGTGCAAGAACCTTAATGATTCAACGTTTCTTGCCAGAAATCTCCCAGGGCGATAAGCGCGTGCTATTAATTGGTGGCGAGGTAGTGCCATTCGCATTGGCGCGCATTCCGCAAGGTAGTGAAATTCGTGGCAACTTAGCCGCTGGCGGTAAAGGTGTAGCAATGCCTTTAACTGATTCTGAAAAAAGAGTTGCTGAGCGGTTGGCGCCCCTCTTAAATGAGCGCGGTTTATTTTTGGTTGGACTCGACTTAATTGGAGGCTATGTCACTGAGATTAATGTGACGAGCCCCACTTGCTTTGTAGAAATTACTGAGCAAACGGGTTTTGATGTTGCCGCTTTTTGGTTAAAAGCACTTGAAAAAAGATTGAGCCTGACATGACAGGAATTGTGATTGTGGCCCA
>CAIQBW010000005.1 GCA_903870165.1 uncultured Methylophilaceae bacterium
ATTTGCCTCTGCTTTTTATGGGCCATTTCGTGATGCAGTAGGTTCTGCAAAAAATTTAGGTAAGGCCGATAAAAAAACCTATCAAATGGATTCAGCCAATACTGACGAGGCTTTGCGGGAGGTTGCACTAGATATTAACGAGGGCGCTGATATGGTGATGGTCAAGCCCGGCATGCCTTACTTAGATATTGTGCGGCGTGTTAAAGATGCATTTGAGTACCCTACTTATGCATACCAAGTAAGTGGCGAATATGCGATGCTCAAAGCAGCCGCACTCAATGGTTGGCTAGATCATGACAGTGTCATGATGGAATCATTACTCGCGTTTAAGCGGGCCGGTGCTGATGGCATCCTCACCTACTTTGCACTTGAGGCAGCACGCCTACTCAAATCGAAGTAATGATTATTTCTCCAATGCCTTTTGTAGGCGTTGGAGAAAACGTTCGGGCGGCATATAGCCAACGATCCGCTGGTTCTTTATCTCTGCTTGTGTATTGGGATCAAACAGCAAAATTCCGGGTGGCCCAAACAAATCAAACCGTTTTAACAGCGCTTGATTATCAGATGTATTTTTAGTGACATCGGCTTGTAGCAAAACAAATCGCTCAAGCTCTTTACTAACCTCTGGATTAGAGAAAGTATTGAGCTCCATTTCTTTACAACTAATACACCAATCAGCATAAAAATCGAGCAGTAATAATTTATTTTCGGCCTTTGCTTTAATCAGCTCACGATCTAAATCCGCAGGAGACTGAATGATGGTGAAATGAAGGCGCCCCCCAATGCTGCGACTAACTTCACCATTAAGCGATTGCTCATTTCCTACTAAACCTGTCTTTTGAAAAATCGGCGCAGCAATCCAAAGGGCTGTGGCAACCAATAAAACACCTAAAGCACGCTGCAACCAAACCATCCACATTCCTGTCGATGGAATCAAGATGCGCGCTTCAATGGCAATAAATAAAAGTGGAAGGCCCATGCCTAGCGCCATTACAAAAAGCAAACCTGCGCCCAGGGACATCGAGCCAGTTTGAGCAATAAAGGTGAGAACTCCGGCCAAAGGGGCCGTAATGCATGGGCTAGCCACCAAGGTTGAAATGCCTCCCAAAGCAAACGCCCCGAAAATACTCCCGCCCTTCTGGCGACCAGCTAAGCGGTCAATATGCTGATGCCATGAATGGGGCAGCCTGAGGTGATATAGACCAAAAAGGCTGCCAGATAAGCCAATTAAAAGGCAGGCAAAGCTAAATAGGGCTATGGGGCTTTGCAGAACCCGTTGGACACTTCCCCCTAGGGCCGCCATTAGAACCCCAGCAAGGGCGTAAACCAGGGCCATCCCGAGCACATAAGACATTGCCAATACAGCTGCTCTTGCCTTGGATATGGCCTGATTATTCTGCGTTCCAAAAACTACGCTGGACAAGATAGGTAGCATCGGGAGTACGCAAGGGGTAAAAGCCAGTGCCAAACCCAAAACAAAGAAAGCAAAAAATAGATAAGTAGATGAGGTGTTTTCTAAAAAATGATTAATGGCATTTATGTCATCTCTTTCGCGCCATAAATCCAGCAGACTTGAGTCAGATGGACTCACCTGATTACTGAGTGTTGTTGCCTCCAGAGCATCCGGAATAGGAGCAGCCTTCACCCCTGGCCCGGTTAGTAAGAATGTCAATGTCATTGGGGGGTAACAAATTCCCGCTTCTGCACAACCCTGCAGCTCTACTTCAAGATGAATGGGTTGATTTGCCTCATTCTTAACATTGAACAGCACAGTAAATGCCTGCTTATAAATCTGTAATTTTTTCTGAAAGGTCGCATCAAACTTTTCAATACCCCGAGGGAGGGTCGGCGCATAACTCACTAACTTTTTTTCGTTCGATCCAGCCTTAAACTGCAATGACTGTCGATAAATGTAATAGCCCTTTGCTGGCGAAAGTTCGACTGCGATTTCATTTGAATTCTCCTGCCAAGCAGCCTGCACAACAAAAGCTTTTTCAGGGGGTAAAAAATCAGCGGCGAGCGATTGGCCACATAGAGTCAGCAATAAAATAATTGCTAATAAGATATTTTTTCTGATTTTCATTATTTTGACTGCAATTCCGCCATCACCCATTGGCCATACTCCAAATCATATTCTGTTGGTTTGACAGCAATGATTTCAGGCAAGTCGTAAGGATGCTCGGTCTTCATAAAAGAACTGATTTCACCCCACTTGTTTGCATTTGTTTTAGCAACAAGAATCACCTCCCTCTCTTCACAAACGGCGCCCTTCCAACGATATATTGAATGAACGCCTTCATGTATTTGGACGCATGCCGCCAATCCTCGCTCGATCAGCTTCCGTGCCATTACATTTGCATCGCCCAGTACCGCAAAAGAGGTGGTAACGATGATCAGTTCTGTTGATGAAGTCTTTGCCATGGCCTATTTAAACCTGCATGAATGAAAAAAGCCAGACCGAAGCCTGGCTTTTTATAAAACCTTCAAAACTTAAGCTTCTTCAGCTACAGCAGTTTCTTCAACTTCTGGACGATCTACCAATTCTACTAAGGCCATTGGCGCATTATCGCCATGACGGAAGCCGAATTTCAAGATACGCAGGTAGCCACCCGGACGTGTTGCATAACGTGGGCCAAGCTCTGTAAAGAGTTTAGTCACGATATCGCGATCACGAGTGCGGTTAAATGCCAAGCGACGATTAGCTAAGTTATCTTTTTTACCTAAGGTAATCAAGGGCTCAACAACCATACGCAATTCTTTAGCCTTTGGCAAAGTGGTTTTAATCACTTCGTGCTCCAAAAGAGAATTGGACATGTTGCGCAGCATCGCCAAGCGATGTGAAGATGTTCTGTTTAGTTTGCGTAAGCCGTTTCCGTGACGCATGATGCTTCCTTTCTAATTATTTCTCGAGGTTAGCTGGAGGCCAGCTTTCGAGTTTCATGCCAAGACTTAAGCCACGAGCCGCCAATACATCCTTAATTTCATTCAAGGACTTACGACCTAAATTAGGCGTCTTCAACAATTCATTCTCAGTACGTTGAATCAAGTCACCGATGTAGTAGATGTTCTCAGCCTTCAAGCAGTTTGCTGAGCGAACAGTGAGTTCGAGATCATCAACTGGACGCATCAACATTGGATCAACCATTGAAGAGCGGCTTGGTGCGAGTTCACCAGATACTTCACTGCTTTCTAGGGCAGCGAATACAACTAACTGATCAACCAAAATAGTAGCCGCTTGACGAATTGCTTCTTCAGGAGACAACACACCATTTGTTTCGATAGTCATTACTAGACGATCAAGGTCGGTACGTTGCTCAACACGAGCAGATTCAACAGCATAGCTAACACGGCTTACAGGACTAAAAGATGCGTCCAAAACAATACGACCAATAATCTTGGTAGCCTCATCATGGTATTGACGCATATTACCCGGTACATATCCACGGCCTTTTTCAACCTTGATCTGCATGTCTAACTTACCACCAGCAGATAAGTGAGCGATAACATGATCGGGATTAATAATTTCGACATCATGTGGCAAATCAATATCTTTTGCCGTAACAACGCCTGGGCCTTCTTTACGTAAATTGATAGTTACTTCATCACGTGACTGTAATTTAAATACGATGCCTTTGAGGTTCAACAAAAGATTGACTACATCCTCTTGGACTCCATCTAATGTGGAGTACTCATGTACTACACCAGCAATCGCCACTTCAGTCGGTGCATAACCAACCATAGAAGACAAGAGAACGCGACGTAATGCATTTCCGAGTGTATGGCCATAGCCACGCTCGAACGGCTCCATTACAACCTTAGCTTGGTTGGCGGTAAGCGCTTCAACAGAAATAATCTTTGGCTTGAGCAAATTTGTTTGCATATTTTTTCCTTGAGAGTGCCTAATTAGCGTGAATACAATTCGACGATCAAACTTTCATTAATTTCACCGCTAATATCTTCGCGGTCAGGCACTTGCTTAAATGTTCCCTCCAGCTTGGCGGCATCAACTGAAACCCAGCCGATTGCAGTCATTTGCTGAACCAAATTGAGTGATTCTGTAATACGAGCTTGTTTCTTAGCCTTCTCACGAATCGCAACAACATCACCAGGTTTCACCTGAATTGATGGAATGTTTACTGGTTGACCATTGAGCAAAATTGCACAGTGGGAAACCAATTGGCGTGCTTCAGCACGTGTAGAGCCGAAACCCATACGATAAACAACGTTATCAAGGCGTGACTCTAGCAACTGAAGCAATGTTTCGCCGGTGTTGCCCTTGCGACGCTCTGCTTCTGCAAAGTAACGACGGAATTGACGCTCTAACACGCCATAAATACGCTTAACCTTTTGCTTTTCACGCAATTGATTACCGTAATCAGAAGTTCTTGAACCAGAAGTACGGCCATGTTGACCAGGCTTCGTGTCTAACTTGCACTTGTCTGATAATGCACGACGTGCGCTCTTTAAAAATAAGTCGGTACCTTCCCGACGTGCTAACTTGGCCTTAGGCCCTAAGTAACGTGCCACGATGCTTTCCTTTCTTTGCCGCAGTCTTGCGACCGGCGGTGAGTTCGCCCTTTAAATCAGGCGAACAGTGGGCTTTATAAAAAAATACTAAACTTTGTACTACCGAATCCAGAGCTTAAATACGACGACGCTTTGGAGGACGGCAACCATTATGTGGAACTGGGGTGACGTCTTGAATCTCAGTGATTTTGATTCCCAAAGAATTCAATGCGCGAACTGCAGATTCACGACCAGGGCCTGGGCCTTTGATTTGAACTTCCAAATTCTTAATGCCACATTCAATTGCCACTTTGCCTGCAACTTCTGCAGCTACCTGAGCAGCAAAAGGAGTGGACTTACGTGAACCCTTGAAACCCTGTCCGCCAGAAGTTGCCCATGAAAGCGCATTGCCCTGACGATCTGTGATCGTAATGATGGTGTTGTTAAAAGAAGCGTGAACGTGTGCAATACCGTCAGCAACGTTCTTTTTAACCTTCTTGCGAGCGCGCTGTGAAGCTGCGGAAGCGGATTGTTGTTTTGCCATTTCAATAAACTTTCTAGATTATTTCTTAAGTTGCACGCCAGACTTACGTGGGCCCTTACGGGTACGCGCGTTAGTCTTTGTACGTTGACCACGTACAGGCAAGCCCTTACGATGACGAACACCGCGGTAGCAGCCTAAGTCCATCAAACGCTTGATGCTCATCGTTACTTCACGACGAAGGTCACCTTCAGTAGTAAATTTACCTACTTCATCACGCAACTTTTCCAAGTCGGCATCAGTAAGATCTTTTACTTTTTTGTCTATAGCAACACCTGTCGTTTGACAAATTTTGTGAGCACGGGTTGTGCCAATGCCAAAAATTGCTGTCAAACCGATGACAGTGTGTTGATGATTTGGGATATTTACCCCAGCGATACGTGCCATGAGATTTCCTCTTAATTAACCAGATCAGCCTTGACGCTGCTTATGACGTGCGTCTGAAGAACAGATCACGCGCACAACGCGTTTGCGCTTAATGATCTTGCAATTTCTGCAAATACACTTAACGGATGCCAAAACTTTCATAACTCACCTCTTAAAAATATGTACTACTTAATTGTTACTTCGCGCGGAAAATAATTCTTGCGCGCGACAGGTCGTAAGGAGTCATCTCCACCGTCACCTTATCTCCCGGCAAAATACGGATATAGTGCATCCGCATCTTTCCGGAAATGTGCCCCAAAACCACATGTCCGTTTTCAAGTTTTACGCGAAACATTGCATTCGGTAAATTCTCTACAACTTCACCCGCCATCTGAATTACATCGTCTTTAGACATTCAGTTAAGCGCCCATCTTAAAGTTAGCTTTTTTCATCAAAGAGCCGTATTGCTGCTGCATGATGAATGACTGAACTTGAGCCATGAAATCCATTGCAACAACGACAATAATCAACAATGAAGTGCCGCCGAAATAAAACGGTACGTTGTACTTCAAAACTAAAAATTCAGGTAACAAGCAA
>CAIQBW010000006.1 GCA_903870165.1 uncultured Methylophilaceae bacterium
AGTATCAAGATTAAGTTGTGTGCCAGATGCAATAGCGCGTAAGGCATCTTCATCAATTGTTCTAGATAAACGATCAACAACTGATTGAATTACTTGATAGTGCTTAGCTAACTCATTTAACTCTGCACCCTGAATAATTTCACCAGTAGGTGTTTGAAGTGATGCTGACTCAAGTGCAATTTTTAAAAGTAATTGATTCAACTCTGCGTCATCTTTAATGTATTGCTCATTCTTACCAAATTTCACCTTATATAAAGGTGGTTGAGCAATATATATATGGCCACGCTCAATTAACTCTGGCATCTGCCTATAGAAGAAGGTGAGCAATAAAGTGCGAATATGGCTTCCATCAACGTCCGCATCGGTCATGATAATAATTCGGTGATAACGTAATTTGTCAGCCTTATATTCTTCAATTCCAATACCTGTTCCCAAAACAGTGATTAATGTCACCACTTCTTGGCTAGCTAGCATTTTATCAAAGCGTGCTTTTTCAACGTTAAGAATTTTTCCTTTTAAAGGGAGAATTGCTTGAAACCGCCTATCCCTGCCCTGTTTAGCAGAGCCGCCAGCAGAATCACCCTCCACAATAAATAATTCTGATTTGGTTGGATCTTTTTCTTGGCAATCAGCTAACTTACCAGGCAAACCCAATCCATCAAGAACGCCTTTGCGTCTTGTCATATCCCGCGCTTTTCGAGCCGCTTCCCGAGCACGAGCAGCATCTACAATTTTGCCGCAAAGGATTTTGGCATCAGCAGGGCGTTCTTGTAAATACGCACTTAAAGCTTCAGCAACAATTTCCTCTACCGGACCACGAACCTCGCTCGAAACCAACTTATCTTTTGTTTGGCTAGAGAATTTTGGCTCAGGCACTTTAACCGATAAAACACATGCAAGACCTTCGCGCATGTCATCACCAGAAATCTCTACCTTGGCTTTTTTAGCTACTTCATGCTCATCAATATATTTATTGATCACACGGGTCATAGCAGCACGCAAACCTGTTAAATGGGTACCGCCATCTCGTTGCGGGATGTTGTTAGTAAAACAAAGTACTTGCTCGCTAAAACTATCGTTCCACTGCATAGATACTTCAGCAGTGATATTGCCACCCAAGTCCGAAGGGCGAATACCTTCAGCATAAAAAATATTAGGGTGTAAAACATTTTTAGTTTGATTAATGTACTCAACAAAACCTTTTACACCACCTGAAAATGCAAAATCCTCTTCTTGACCGGTGCGTTGATCGATTAATTTAATGTGTACGCCGTTATTTAAAAAAGAGAGTTCACGAATTCGTTTAACGAGAATTTCATAATGAAAAACAACTTGACCAAAAATATCCTCATCAGCTAAAAAGTGGACCTCTGTTCCGGATAACTCAGTATCACCAGTAACACTAATGGGAGAGGTTAAAACGCCATTAACCTCCTCGATATTGCGATGTTGAATAACACCACGCGCAAACTCCATGTAATGCGCTTTACCATCGCGACGAATAGTCAGTTTTAACCATTTTGATAAAGCGTTTACACAACTCACACCTACACCATGTAAACCACCAGAAACTTTGTAGCTATTTTGATCAAATTTGCCACCAGCATGAAGCTCTGTCATCACAATCTCAGCCGCACTGCGCTTTGGATCATGTTTATCATCAAACTTAATGCCTGTAGGCACGCCCCTACCGTTATCAACAATTGAGATGGAGTTATCGGTTTGAATAACAACTGTAATCTCTGAGCAGTACCCTGCCAAAGCCTCATCAATAGAATTGTCTAAAACTTCAAAAACCAAATGGTGTAAACCAGTTCCATCAGAGGTGTCTCCAATGTACATACCTGGGCGTTTACGAACAGCCTCAAGACCCTCTAGGATTTGAATCGATGATGCTCCGTACTGCTCTACTACTTTTTTTTCTTCAGTCATTTTTTTCTAAATTAAATACGCATTGGCATCACAACATACT
>CAIQBW010000007.1 GCA_903870165.1 uncultured Methylophilaceae bacterium
AGATTATTCAATAATCTTAGCAACAACACCCGCACCAACAGTACGACCACCTTCACGAATCGCGAAGCGTAAACCATCTTCCATCGCAATCGGTGCAATCAATGTAACTGTGATTGATACGTTATCACCTGGCATCACCATTTCTGTACCTGCTGGCAATTCAACTGCGCCAGTTACGTCTGTTGTACGGAAATAGAATTGTGGACGGTAACCATTGAAGAATGGTGTGTGACGACCACCTTCATCTTTACCCAACACGTAGATCTCTGCTGTGAATTTTGTGTGTGGCTTGATAGAACCTGCTTTTGAAAGCACTTGACCACGTTCAACTTCTTCACGTTTTGTACCACGTAACAATACGCCAACGTTGTCGCCTGCTTGACCTTGGTCTAGCAATTTGCGGAACATTTCTACGCCTGTACATGTTGTCTTCAATGTTGGCTTGATACCAACAATTTCAATTTCATCGCCAACTTTAACGATACCGCGCTCAATACGACCTGTCACAACTGTACCGCGACCTGAAATTGAGAACACGTCTTCAACTGGCATCAAGAATGCACCGTCAATTGCACGTTCTGGCAATGGGATGTAGCTATCTAATGCAGCTGCTAATTTGAAAATTGCTGGCTCGCCAATTTCTGATTGGTCACCTTCTAGTGCCAACTTAGCTGAACCGTGGATGATTGGTGTGTCATCGCCTGGGAAATCGTATTTAGATAACAAATCACGAACTTCCATTTCAACAAGCTCTAACAACTCAGCATCATCAACCATGTCTGCTTTGTTCAAGAACACAACAATGTATGGAACACCAACTTGGCGAGCCAAAAGGATGTGCTCACGTGTTTGTGGCATAGGACCGTCAGCTGCTGAACATACCAAAATAGCACCGTCCATTTGAGCAGCGCCAGTAATCATGTTTTTTACATAGTCGGCATGGCCTGGACAGTCAACGTGTGCGTAGTGACGTGTTTCTGTCTCATACTCAACGTGTGCAGTATTAATCGTAATACCACGTGCTTTTTCTTCTGGTGCAGCGTCAATTTGATCGTAAGCCTTAGCTTCGCCGCCAAATTTCTTCGTCAATACAGTCGTAATCGCTGCTGTTAATGTTGTCTTACCATGGTCAACGTGTCCAATTGTGCCTACGTTAACGTGTGGCTTGGTACGTTCAAATTTGCCTTTTGCCATTTTTTTCTTCCTTTAATCTATCTAAGTTAATGCTTATTTTTTGTTAATAATTGCTTCAGCAACGTTTCTTGGTGCTTCAGAGTAATGCTTAAATTCCATGCTGTAACTTGCACGACCTTGAGACAATGAACGTACAACTGTTGAATAACCAAACATCTCAGCTAGCGGCACCTCAGCACGAATGATCTTACCTGTAGGACTATCATCCATACCTTGAATCATGCCGCGGCGTGATGACAAGTCACCCATCACATCACCCATGTAGTCTTCTGGCGTTTCAACTTCAACAGCCATCATAGGCTCAAGCAAGATTGGATCTGCTTTACGCATACCATCCTTAAAGCCCATAGATGCAGCCATTTTAAATGCGTTTTCGTTCGAGTCAACGTCATGGTATGAACCATCAAACAACGTTACCTTCACGTCAACAACAGGGAAACCAGCCAAAATACCGCTAGGGATTGTTTCTCTCAAGCCTTTTTCAACAGCTGGGATGAATTCGCGTGGCACAGTACCACCTTTAATTTGATCAACGAACTCAAAGCCCTTACCGGCTTCGTTAGGCTCCATGATAAGCCATACGTGACCGTATTGACCCTTACCACCAGATTGCTTAACGAACTTACCTTCAACTTCAACTTTCTTCTTGATCGCTTCACGGTACGCAACTTGTGGCGCACCAACGTTAGCCTCAACGCCGAACTCACGCTTCATACGATCAACTAGAATTTCCAAGTGCAACTCACCCATACCAGAAATAATGGTTTGGTTAGTTTCTTCATCTGTTTTAACGCGGAATGAAGGATCTTCTTGTGCCAAACGGTTAAGCGCAATACCCATTTTCTCTTGGTCGGCTTTTGTTTTTGGCTCAACTGCAACGTGAATCACAGGCTCAGGGAAAATCATACGCTCAAGAATCACTTCATGATTCAAGCTACATAATGTATCACCTGTTGTTGCCTCTTTAAGACCAACAGCTGCAGCAATATCGCCTGCACGAACTTCCTCAATTGGCTCACGAGTGTTTGCATGCATCTGCACGATACGACCAATACGCTCTTTTTTACCTTTGATTGGGTTATAAACAGTATCACCTGCATTAACCACACCAGAGTAAACACGGAAGAAGATCAATTGACCAACGAAAGGGTCGGTCATAATCTTGAATGCTAACGCTGAGAATTTTTCATCATCAGACGCACGCAAGCGAATTTCATTCCCTTTTTCATCTTCAGCTTTCACTGGAGGGATGTCTGTCGGCGCTGGCATAAGCTCAATCACCTTATCAAGCATCGCTTGAACACCTTTGTTCTTAAATGCTGAACCACACATCATAGGAACAATTTCGAACGCGATAGTACGGATACGCAAACCAGCCAAGATATCTTCTTCTGACAAATCACCATTTTCTAGGTATTTGTTCATCAACTCTTCACTAGCTTCAGCCGCAGCTTCCACCATGTTCTCACGCCATTTAGCGCAATCAGCTTTAAGATTATCAGGAATATCACGGTAGTCGAACTTCATCCCTTGTGAAGCTTCATCCCAGTAGATTGCCTTCATCTTAACCAAGTCAACCACACCCTCAAAGGTTTCGGAAGCACCGATAGGCACTTGCAATGGCACTGGGTTTGCTTTTAGTCGAAGACGCATTTGGTCATAAACTTTAAAGAAGTCCGCGCCAGCGCGGTCCATCTTGTTTACGAATGCCAAACGTGGAACTTTGTATTTATTAGCTTGACGCCAAACTGTTTCTGATTGTGGTTGTACACCACCTACCGCACAGTACACCATACAAGCGCCGTCAAGCACACGCATTGAGCGCTCAACTTCAATAGTGAAGTCAACGTGACCTGGGGTATCAATAATGTTAATACGATGCTGGTCGAACTGTTTCGCCATACCAGCCCAGAAGCAGGTAGTTGCTGCAGACGTAATAGTAATACCACGTTCTTGCTCTTGCTCCATCCAGTCCATCGTAGCAGCGCCATCATGCACTTCGCCGATTTTGTGGTTAACACCAGTGTAGAAAAGAATACGTTCAGTTGTCGTTGTTTTACCAGCGTCAATGTGCGCACTAATACCAATGTTACGGTAGCGTTCAATAGGGGTTTTACGAGCCACAGCGATTACCTTTTTTCTTTATATCTGTTGATTAGAAGCGGAAATGTGAGAATGCTTTATTAGCTTCTGCCATACGGTGAACTTCTTCACGTTTCTTCATTGCAGAACCGCGACCTTCAGAAGCCTCAACCAACTCAGCTGCTAAACGCAAGCCCATTGATTTTTCACCACGCTTACGCGCAGCATCACGCAACCAACGCATCGCCAAAGCGCTTCGGCGATTTGGACGCACTTCAACTGGCACTTGATAGTTAGCACCACCAACACGGCGGCTCTTAACTTCAACGATTGGGCGCAAATTGTTAATTGCTAGCGTGAACACTTCCAATGCATCCTTGCCACTCTTTTGAGTAACTTGGTCAAATGCACCGTACAAAATACGCTCAGCAACTGATTTTTTACCACCAGTCATCAATACGTTTACGAATTTAGAAACTTCTTGGCTACCAAATTTTGGATCAGGCAAGATGTTGCGTTTGGGGACTTCTCTACGTCTAGGCATTTTTCTCTATTCCTTAGTTTAAGCGGCTAAGCCAATAATTAAGCCGCTTTAGGGCGTTTAGCACCGTATTTAGAACGTGATTGTTTACGGTCTTTAACACCAGCAGTATCCAAGCTACCGCGAACCATATGGTAACGCACACCAGGTAAGTCCTTTACACGACCACCGCGAAGTAGAACCACGCTATGCTCTTGCAAGTTATGGCCTTCACCGCCGATGTAGCTAATGACTTCGTAGCCGTTAGTCAAACGCACTTTTGCAACTTTACGCAAAGCTGAGTTTGGCTTTTTAGGTGTTGTTGTGTAAACACGTGTACAGACACCACGCTTTTGTGGACAGCTTTCTAAAGCTGGCACTTTGCTCTTGGTGACCACTTTTTGGCGCGGTTTGCGCACTAATTGATTGATGGTTGGCATAACCTTTAATCCTGTAAAAATTACGGGACGGCGAAATTCGCCATCCCGAAAAACCTAGCATTCTATTTAGCGTTCAATACATTGTCAAGCAATCTCGGTGCTTCCTGTTTCTGATTCAGGCACTTCCGACACTGCTGCTTCTGTAATATCAGCCTCTTCTACTACTGCTGGTGCAGCATCTACACCACTCGCTTGACGCTTCCGCGTTTCGTGATAGGCAAGACCAGTACCGGCAGGAATCAAACGACCTACAATGACGTTTTCTTTCAAACCACGCAATTCGTCACGTTTGCCCAAGATTGCAGCTTCCGTTAGAACACGTGTTGTTTCTTGGAACGACGCCGCTGAGATGAATGAGTCAGTAGACAATGACGCTTTCGTAATACCTAGCAATACATATTCGTATGATGCTGGGCGTTGATCAAGCGCAATTACTCTTTCGTTTTCAGCCAATACATCTGCGCGCTCAACTTGCTCGCCCATGATGAATGTTGTATCGCCAGCATCTGAGATGCGAACACGACGTAACATTTGACGTACGATTACTTCGATGTGCTTATCGTTAATCTTCACGCCTTGCAAACGATAAACGTCTTGCACTTCGTCAATGATATAACGGGCTAGCGCTTCACGACCTTGCAATCTCAAGATATCTTGAGGATCTGCTGGACCGTCAACAATGCTTTCACCCTTAGTTACTACTTGACCATCATGCGCAGTCACGTGTTTATCTTTAGGGATCAAGTATTCATGAGTTACACCGTCCAAGTCAGTAAAGACTAGACGTTGTTTACCCTTAGTATCTTTACCGAATGAAACAGTACCAGTTACTTCTGCAAGCAAGCCTGCGTCTTTTGGTGAACGTGCCTCGAACAATTCAGCTACGCGTGGCAAGCCCCCTGTAATATCACGAGTCTTAGATGATTCTTGTGGGATACGTGCTAGCACTTCACCCACACCAACTTCTTGGCCATCTTTCACTGTAATAATGCAACCCAATTGGAATGTAATATTGACTGAAACGTCACCGCCAGCAATCTTTACTTCATTACCGTTTGAGTCTAACAATTTCACTTGTGGACGTAGGCCTTTAGTCTGACCAGCACGTTGTTTAGGATCAATGACCACCAATGAAGATAAACCTGTCACTTCATCGATTTGTTTAGCAACAGTGATACCTTCTTCAACGTTTTCAAACTTAATGCGACCAGCGTACTCAGTGATGATTGGACGGGTGTGTGGATCCCATGTTGCGATCGCTTGACCAGCCTTAATTTGCTTACCATCCGTAATCACAAGCGTCGCACCGTAAGGCACTTTATGACGCTCACGTTCACGACCGTTATCATCTTGAATAATGGCTTCACCATTACGTGAAATCACTACTTGCTCATTACGTGCATTAGTTACATAACGCATCGTAGAGCTAAAGCGAACGATACCGTTTGATTTACTTTCAACTTGGCTCACAGAAGCAGCACGAGATACCGCACCGCCAATGTGGAATGTACGCATAGTCAATTGAGTACCTGGTTCACCGATAGATTGCGCAGCAATCACACCAACAGCTTCACCCATGTTAATCAACTTACCGCGACCTAAGTCACGACCGTAACATTTTGCACAAATACCATAGCGAGTTTCACAAGTAAGCGCTGTACGCACTTTCACTTCATCAACGCCCAAGGCGTCGATGTGCTCAACTTCATCTTCTGTCAACAATGTACCAGCTGGATAAACCACTTCTTGGTTTTCAGGATTGATGATGTCAAGCGCTGTTGTACGACCTAAGATACGGTCATGCAATGGCTCAACAACCTCACCACCTTTAACAAGTGCTTTTGTTACCAAGCCATCGCTAGTACCGCAATCATGCTCAGTCACAACCAAGTCTTGTGTCACGTCAACCAAACGACGTGTCAAGTAACCTGAGTTCGCTGTTTTCAACGCAGTATCGGCTAGACCCTTACGAGCACCGTGGGTAGAAATAAAGTACTGCAACACGTTCAAACCATCTCGGAAGTTCGCAATAATTGGTGTTTCAATAATCGAACCATCTGGCTTAGCCATCAAACCACGCATACCAGCAAGCTGTCTAACTTGAGCTGCAGAACCGCGGGCACCCGAGTCAGCCATCATGTAAATTGCGTTGAATGACTCTTGGCGCAATGCATTACCATCTTTGTCTTTAGCTACATTGCCTGCAGCATCCAGCACATTTTCTTCTTTCAATTGCTTCATCATAGCGTCAGCGACTTTATCGCCAGCACGACCCCAGATATCCACAACCTTGTTATAACGCTCACCTTGTGTCACCAAACCAGACACATATTGATCTTCAATTTCCTTCACTTCAGCTTCAGCTGAAGCAATCAATTGACCTTTTTCTGGTGGAACCAACATGTCGTTAATGCTGATAGAAATACCTGCACGTGTCGCATAGGTGTAACCCATACCCATGAGCTTATCAGCCAAGATAACTGTTTCACGAATACCAACCTTACGGAAGCCAGAGTTAATCAAGCGTGAAATTTCTTTTTTCTTCAACGCTTTGTCAATCAAGCTAAATGGCAAGCCAGCTGGCATGATTTCTGACAACAATGCACGACCAACTGTTGTTTCGTAACGATTGATTTTCTCGTGTTTTGTACCGTCTAAATCTAGGTCGTATTCTTTAATACGTACTGTGATTTTTGCATGCAAGTCAATTTGACCGCTGTCATAAACACGTTGAACTTCAGCAACGTTAGCAAAGCGCATGCCTTCACCACGTGCCGCAACTTTTTCGCGCGTCATGTAGTAAAGACCCAACACGATATCTTGTGAAGGCACAATAATTGGTTCGCCGTTTGCTGGAGAAAGCACATTGTTTGAGGCAAGCATCAATGTGCGTGCTTCCATTTGCGCTTCCAAGCTCAATGGAACGTGTACCGCCATTTGGTCACCGTCAAAGTCGGCGTTAAACGCAGCACAAACCAATGGGTGCAATTGAATTGCCTTACCTTCGATCAATACTGGTTCAAACGCTTGAATACCCAAGCGGTGCAATGTAGGTGCACGATTTAGTAATACTGGATGCTCGCGAATTACGTCTTCTAGGATATCCCATACTTCTGGACCTTCCTCTTCAACTTTTTTCTTCGCAGCTTTAATCGTTGTCGCCAAGCCCAATACTTCTAGCTTATGGAAAATGAATGGCTTGAACAACTCAAGCGCCATTTTCTTAGGTAGACCGCATTGGTGCAGTTTCAATTGTGGACCAACAACAATCACTGAACGACCAGAGTAATCCACGCGCTTACCAAGCAAGTTCTGACGGAAACGACCGCCTTTACCCTTAATCATGTCTGCAAGTGATTTCAACGGACGCTTGTTTGCCCCAGTCATCACTTTACCGCGACGACCGTTGTCTAATAGTGAATCCACAGCTTCTTGCAACATACGTTTTTCGTTACGTACGATAATTTCAGGTGCCTTTAACTCTAACAAGCGTTTTAGACGATTGTTACGGTTAATGACGCGACGATATAAATCGTTCAAATCTGAAGTAGCGAAACGGCCACCATCCAATGGGACCAAAGGACGTAACTCTGGCGGCAACACTGGCAACACTTCAAGAATCATCCACTCTGGCTTAATGCCTGATTTTTGGAACGCCTCAAGCACTTTCAAGCGTTTTGCAATTTTCTTGATTTTAGCTTCAGAGCCGGTTGCGCCTAAATCTTGACGCAATGTTTCAATTTCGTTGTGTACATCCATAGTGCGGAGTAATTCACGAACAGCTTCAGCACCCATCACCGCATTGAACTCATCGCCATACTCTTCAACTTTAGCGAGGTAGTCATCTTCCGTGAGCAATTGACCACGTGTAAGTGGTGTCATGCCTGGCTCAATAACGATATATGCTTCAAAATAAAGCACACGTTCGATATCACGCAATGCGATATCAAGCACCATACCTAAACGGCTTGGCAAGCTCTTTAAGAACCAGATATGTGCAACTGGGCTAGCCAACTCAATGTGAGCCATACGTTCACGACGTACTTTTGACAATGTGACTTCAACACCACATTTTTCGCAAATTACACCACGGTGTTTTAAGCGTTTGTATTTACCGCACAAGCACTCGTAATCTTTGATAGGGCCAAAGATCTTTGCGCAGAATAAGCCATCACGTTCAGGCTTGAATGTACGGTAGTTAATGGTTTCTGGCTTTTTAACTTCACCATAGGACCATGAGCGAATTTTCTCAGGAGAAGCGAGCGCAATCTTAATCGCGTCAAATTCTTCTTCTTGAGTGACTTGCTTAAATAAGTCTAATAGAGCTTTCATTTAATCTCCTTAGTTTCGCTTGAGCGAATGCCTATACTGTTAGTTACGATCAAGGTCGATATCGATAGCGAGTGAACGAATTTCTTTCACTAACACATTGAATGACTCTGGCATGCCAGCATCAATCTTATGTTCGCCCTTCACGATATTTTCATAAACCTTGGTACGGCCAGAAACGTCATCAGACTTAACTGTGAGCATTTCTTGTAAGGTGTATGAAGCGCCATAAGCCTCCAATGCCCAAACTTCCATCTCACCAAAGCGCTGACCACCAAATTGAGCTTTACCACCCAATGGTTGTTGCGTAACCAAACTGTAAGGACCTGTTGAACGTGCATGCATCTTGTCATCAACCAAGTGATGCAATTTCAATACGTGCATATAACCCACAGTGACTGGACGCTCAAATGGATCACCAGTACGACCATCAATCAATTGAACCTGTGTTTTACCAGCAGAGAACTTCAATTGTTTAGTACGTGGATCTTCATCTGGGAACGCCAAATCAAGCATCGCTTTAATATCTAACTCGGTTGCGCCGTCAAAGACTGGGGTTGCAAAAGGAACGCCGCGTTCTAGATTCTTCGCTAACTCAAACACTTCCTTGTCAGACAATGACTTGATGTCTTCGCCTTTACCGTTGCTGTCGTTATAGATTTGATCTAAGAACTTGCGCACCTCAGCCACTTTGGCTTGTTGAGCAAGCATTTCGCCAATACGCATACCTAGACCCTTAGCAGCCCAACCTAAGTGGGTTTCAAGAATCTGACCGATGTTCATACGTGATGGAACACCTAGTGGGTTCAACACGATATCAACTGGTGTTCCGTCTGCCATGTGCGGCATATCTTCAACAGGTGCGATTTTTGAAATAACACCCTTGTTACCGTGACGACCAGCCATCTTATCGCCAGGTTGAATGCGACGTTTAACAGCGATATAAACTTTCACCATTTTTTGAACGCCAGCTTGTAAATCATCGCCTTGCGTCAATTTACGTTTTTTCTCTTCAAAACGGTTGTCGAACTCAACGCGGGCTTGTGACAAGCTGTCTTTTAACTGTTCAAGTTGACGAGCTGCTTCTTCATCAGCTAAACGAATATCAAACCAATCATAACGACCAATGCCTTGCAGGTATTCTGCGGTCACTGTTTCGCCTTTTTTCAGTTTGTTAGGGCCGCCAGTAGCAGCTTTACCTTCGATCAAGCGTTGAATACGGCCGAATGCGTCATCTTCAACAATACGCATTTGGTCAGCCAAATCTTGTTTGTAATGGCCTAATTGGTCATCAATGATTTGTTGAGCGCGAGTATCACGGTCGATACCCTCGCGAGTGAACACTTGAACGTCAATCACAGTGCCAGACATACCTGATGGCACGCGCAAGCTTGTGTCTTTAACGTCAGAAGCTTTTTCACCGAAAATTGCACGGAGTAGTTTTTCTTCTGGTGTAAGTTGTGTTTCACCTTTAGGCGTTACTTTACCAACTAACACATCACCCGCTTCAACCTCAGCACCGATGTAGATAATCCCTGACTCATCCAAACGACCAAGCATACGCTCAGACAAGTTTGAAATATCGCGTGTGATTTCTTCAGCGCCTAATTTGGTATCACGTGCCACCACTGACAACTCTTCAATATGAATCGAAGTGTAACGGTCATCAGCAACAACGCGTTCTGAGATTAAGATCGAATCTTCGTAGTTATAACCATTCCATGGCATAAATGCGACAAGCATATTTTGACCAAGCGCTAATTCGCCCATATCAGTTGATGCACCATCAGCAATAACATCACCACGTGCCAATACATCACCCACATTCACTAATGGACGTTGGTTAATATTAGTGTTTTGGTTAGAACGTGTGTACTTAGTAAGATTGTAGATATCCACACCCACTTCGCCAGCAAGCGCTTCAGCGTCATGCACACGAATCACGATACGACCTGAATCTACGTAATCAACGATACCGCCACGACGCGCTTGCACTGTTGTGCCAGAGTCGATCGCCACTGTACGTTCGATACCTGTACCTACTACTGCTTTTTCAGCACGTAGACATGGCACGGCTTGACGTTGCATGTTTGCACCCATCAATGCACGGTTCGCATCATCGTGTTCCAAGAATGGAATCAATGAAGCAGCAACAGAAACAATTTGGCCTGGCGCAACGTCCATGTATTGAACACGGTCAGGTTGTGTCATTGTAAATTCGTTGTGATAACGCGCTGAGATGAGGTCTTCTTTAAAGTTGCCTTTAGCATCTAACTCAGAGTTAGCCTGCGCAATCATGTATTGACTCTCTTCAATTGCTGAGAGGAAATCAATGTTTGCAGAAACTTTATTACCATCAACACGACGATAAGGCGTTTCTAAGAAGCCGTATTTATTCGTACGTGCATAAAGCGCCAATGAGTTGATCAAACCAATGTTTGGGCCTTCTGGTGTTTCAATCGGACATACACGACCGTAATGGGTAGTATGAACGTCACGCACTTCAAAGCCTGCACGTTCGCGAGTCAAACCACCAGGGCCTAAAGCTGAAACGCGACGCTTGTGCGTAATTTCAGACAATGGATTAGTTTGATCCATAAACTGACTTAATTGGCTTGAGCCAAAGAATTCACGAATCGCGCTAGATACTGGCTTAGCGTTAATCAAGTCGTGTGGCATCAAGTTATCTGATTCAGCTTGGCTTAAACGCTCTTTAACAGCGCGCTCAACACGGACTAGACCCGCACGGAATTGGTTTTCAGCCAATTCACCTACTGAACGAATACGACGGTTACCTAAGTGATCAATATCGTCAATCTCACCGCGGCCATTACGCAATTCTAGCAATACACCAACCACTGCCAAGATATCATCATTTGAAAGTGTCGCAGCACCCTCAGCACCTTGTGGGCCAACTTTTTCATAGAATTTACGTAACCAAGCAGCTGTACGCTCTTCGATTTTTTCTGGGAACGCACGACGGTTGAACTTCATACGGCCTACAACTGATAAGTCGTAACGATCTGCATTGAAGAACAAGCCATCGAATAATGCTTGTACAGCATCTTCCGTTGGTGGCTCACCAGGACGCATCATGCGATAAATTGCAACGCGAGCGCTATATTGGTCAGGAATTTCATCAATACGTAATGTTTGTGAAATGTAATCACCATGGTCTAAGTCGTTTGCATAAAGCGTGTTGATTTTCGCAACACTTGCACCATGCAACTTCTCTAACAAACTTTCAGTGATTTCGTCATTTGCATTTGCAACAACTTCACCTGTTTCTTTATCAACAATGTTGTTGGCAATCGTACGACCCAATACAAATTCCACTGGCACAGCGATTTTGCTGATGCCCGCTTTTTCCATATCACGAATGTGCTTAACAGTAATGCGCTTATCTTTAGCAACAATTACGGTACCGTCTTTAGCAGTAATGTCGAACTTAGCTACTTCACCACGTAGACGCTCAGGTACCAATTCAAATTGAACACCCTTAGCTGACAAGTGGAATGTATCCACGTCATAGAATGTTTCAAGAATTTGCTCTGGTGTATAACCCAGTGCTTTAAGCAGGATGGTGACTGGCATCTTACGACGACGGTCGACGCGGAAGTATAAGTAATCTTTTGGATCAAACTCGAAATCCAACCATGAACCACGGTAAGGAATAATACGAGCTGAGAATAATAATTTACCTGAGCTGTGTGTTTTACCACGATCATGCTCAAAGAATACGCCTGGGCTACGGTGTAATTGAGAAACAATCACACGCTCAGTACCGTTAATTACAAATGAGCCATTTTCAGTCATCAAAGGCAATTCGCCCATGTAAACTTCTTGCTCTTTTACTTCCTTCACAGTTGGCTTAGAAGCCTCTTTATCCATGATGGTCAAACGCACTTTGACACGCAATGGGGCTGCGTAGGTCAAACCACGTTGTTGACATTCTTTCACGTCAAAAGGCTCAGCACCCAAGTGATAACTTACGTAATCTAAACGTGCGTTACCTGAGTGACTAACGATTGGGAAAATAGAACTAAATGTTGCTTGTAAACCAGCATCTTCACGTTTGTCAGCAGTAACATTTGCTTGTAAAAACGCAGCGTAAGATTCCAATTGCATCGCGAGTAAGTATGGAATTTCTTGCACACTTTCACGTTTAGCAAAACTCTTACGAATACGTTTCTTTTCGGTAAAGGAATAGCTCATAGCGTCTCCTAAGGGGGTAAAAGGTAGAAGACAAGACACGCGCTTTCATGCCTTATCTTCTACCATCTTTAAAAATGGTTAAGGCTGACGGTTTCCCGTCAGCCTAAATCTTGCTTACAACTTAAATTACTTGATTTCGCCAGTTGCGCCAGCTTCAATCAATTTCTTCAATGTTTCATCAGCATCTGCTTTTGACACGCCTTCTTTAACTGCTTTAGGAGCACCATCAACTAGATCTTTAGCTTCTTTCAAGCCAAGTGCTGTGATTTCACGAACAGCTTTAATTACGTTAACTTTGTTGTCGCCAGCTGCAGTCAAGATAACGTCAAATTCTGACTTCTCTGCACCAGCAGCAGCAGCGCCACCAGCAGCAGGTGCTGCAGCAACTGCAACAGCTGCAGCTGCAGCTGAAACGCCGAATTTTTCTTCCATGTCTTTGATCAATTCTGAAAGTTCAAGAACTGATAAAGCTGCTACTGCATCTAAAATTTCTGATTTAGAAATTGCCATTTGTAATACTCCTGATAAATAAAATGTAGTTTTAAGTTTGCGATAAAGTTACGCGGCTTTTTGATCGCGCACTGCAGCAAGACCACGTACGAATTTCGTAGGTACTTCATTAAGAGTACGAACAAATTTCGCAACAGGCGCTTGCATAGTGCCGAGCAATTTAGCCAACAACTCATCACGGCTTGGCAATGAAGCCAGAGCTTGAACGGCATTAACGTCCATAACTTGGTTCGGCATCGCGCCAGCTTTAATGATGAATTTGTCGTTTGCTTTAGCAAAGTCGCTAAGTACTTTAGCGGCTGACACTGGATCGGAAGATATACCGAACACTAATGGGCCAACCATTTCGTTCGCCAAACCAGAAAATGGCGTGCCTTCAACAGCACGACGTACCAATGTATTTTTCAACACACGTAGGTAAACGCCTGATTTTCTAGCTTGTGCGCGCAATTCGGTCATTTCGCCCACTTGTAAGCCACGATACTCAGCAACGATGATTGCTTGGGCCGTCGAGACTTGCTCGCTGACTTCAACAACTACTGCCTTTTTCTGTTCAAGATTAAGACTCAAGGTCTTCTCCTTCCGTTAATTAAACCTTTGTAGCAAAAAACCACAAAAGCCATCCCACGGCGACCTTTCGTCAGGAGCATTTTTCAATACTGTCCTGTTTTCAGGGGACGCCATCTGCGTAGGTATTCATTAATCAGCAACAGAGGATTGAATATCTAACCCTTCATCACCCATCACTGACCACTACCATTAAACCCACCAATTAGTTTCAATTGGTTCTGGTGCCTACGGTCTTTGATAACCTTGATGTAGCTTATCTTTCAAAACAACATCAAGCCCAAAGCCCTTTATTGAGCTGAGTTTAGTCAGCCCAAAAATACATCAAACTAGCGATAAAACTAACGTTAATTAAGCTAAGTTTGCTTGATCCACACGTACACCAACACCCATGGTGCTAGATACAGATAATTTCTTTAAGTACTGACCTTTTGATGATGCAGGTTTTGCTTTGTTTAAAGCATCAACCAATGCAGCTAGGTTTTGTTGCAATGCATCAACAGTGAAAGAAGCACGGCCGATTGTGCAATGCACGATGCCGCCTTTATCTGTTCGATATTGCACTTGACCAGCTTTAGCATCTTTAACTGCTTTAGCAACATCAGGCGTCACAGTGCCGACTTTAGGGTTAGGCATCAAACCACGTGGGCCCAATACTTGACCTAATTGACCAACGATACGCATTGCATCTGGTGTAGCAATCGCCACATCAAAATCCAACATGCCACCTTTAACTTGCTCAGCCAAATCTTCAAAACCAACAATCTCAGCACCCGCCGCTTTAGCAGCTTCAGCTTGTGCGCCTTGTGCGAAAACAGCAACGCGTTTTGTTTTACCTGTGCCATTTGGCAATACCAAAGCACCACGGATCAATTGATCTGATTTACGTGCGTCAATACCCAAATTCACAACTGCATCAACTGACTCGTCGAATTTTGCAGTTGCAGTTTCTTTTACCAATGCCAAAGCATCAGCTACTTGATAGATCTTGTTGCGATCAACTTTTGATTGCAACGCTGCATTACGTTTAGAAATCTTAGCCATGTTATACACCCTCCACTTCAATACCCATACTGCGAGCGCTACCAGCGATCGTACGAACAGCAGCATCCATATCAGCAGCTGTTAGATCTGGCATCTTAGTTTTAGCAATTTCCTCAGCTTGCGCACGAGTGATTTTGCCTACTTTGTCAGTATGTGGACGTGGTGAACCTTTTTCGATTTTTGCAGCTTTCTTAATCAAAATCGTTGCAGGTGGAGTCTTCATCACGAATGTGAAGCTCTTATCTGCAAATGCAGTAATCACAACAGGGATTGGAAGGCCAGGCTCAACACTTTGTGTTGCAGCATTAAATGCCTTACAGAACTCCATAATGTTCAAACCACGTTGACCAAGTGCTGGACCAACTGGAGGACTTGGGTTAGCTTTACCTGCAGGAATCTGCAGCTTGATATAGCCAATAACTTTCTTTGCCATTTTATGACTCCTAATATGGGTACAAACGCTTTATTTAAGCTCCCCAGTTTGGTAATTGCAGCGCAATTAAACGCTACCACTTAATGCTATTTTAGAAATAGCAAATGCCCGACCACCAAAAGGCGCTCGAGCAAATTCTTAAACTTCTTTTTCTACCTGACCGAACTCTAGTTCTACAGGCGTTGCGCGACCAAAAATAACCACTGATACACGCAATTTACTTTTCTCGTAATTGATATCCTCAACACTTCCAGAGAAGTCTTTAAAGGGACCATCAATAACACGCACAGCCTCACCCTTTTCAAAGGTAAGTTTTTGCGTTGGATTGCTTTTACTGTCATCCATACGTTGCAGGATGATCTCAACTTCTTTATCTTTAATTGGTGTTGGCTTAAGCGCTGTTCCACCAATAAACGCAGTCACTCTTGGCGTACTTTTCACCAAATGCCAACTGTCATCAGTCATGTCCATTTGAACAAGCACATAACCAGGATATAACTTACGTTCGCTAATCGCTTTTTGGCCAGCCTTCATCTCAACCACTTCTTCAACAGGCACCAAAATTTGACCGAACTGATCTTTAAAGTCAGAACGAGCTACACGCTCTTCTAGACTGCGCTGAACTGATTTCTCAAAACCAGAAAAAGCTTGAACTGCATACCATCGCATACTCATTAAGCACCCCGACCCATCAGCGCTTTTACTAATGATAAAAAGCCGACATCAACAATCCACATAAAAAGAGCCATCACCACTACCAGTACAAAAACCGCTACGGTAGTTTGTATTGTTTCACGGCGTGAAGGCCATACAACTCGTTTTGCTTCTGCAACCGCGTCACGAGAAAAGGCAAAAAACTCTTTGCCTGATTGCGTCGTAGACAACAGCGCAGCTGCCGCAATTAATCCAGCCAAAACCGCCAAGATACGAACGACCATTGGCTGCTTTTCTTCAAGCAAATAAAAGCCTGTTACGCCAAACCCTACTAAGAGAAAGCTAAATACAAGCTTAATTCTATCAATCATCATTTATGCGCTTTAGCTAAAAAAATTACTAAATACATGGCAGGCCAAGAGGGTCTCGAACCCCCAACCCTCGGTTTTGGAGACCGATACTCTACCAATTGAGCTATTGGCCTGTACTTAAAAACTGAAGATGCCACGCTGGGTTGTTAGCGTAGCATCTAGATTTAGTGAAGCTAAAGATTATTCAATAATCTTAGCAACAACACCCGCACCAACAGTACGACCACCTTCACGAATCGCGAAGCGTAAACCATCTTCCATCGCAATCGGTGCAATCAATGTAACTGTGATTGATACGTTATCACCTGGCATCACCAT
>CAIQBW010000008.1 GCA_903870165.1 uncultured Methylophilaceae bacterium
CAAGGGCCTCAAGGAATATATTTGGTATTACAATCACGAAAGGATTAAGACAAAATTAAAAGGACTGAGTCCTGTAGAGTACAGAAATCAGTCCTTAGCTTTTAAACCCAATTAAAAGTCCAACTTTTGGGGGTCAGTTCACTTATGCAGGCTTTTTTAATGGGGCTCACTTTTGATTACTCAAAAAAGTCTTTTACTTTATCCAGCCAGCCCTTAGCGCGAGGACTGTGCTTGCCTGAGTCTTGTTGATTAATAGCTTCTAGCTCACGCAATAACTCGCGTTGTTTCTCGTTGAGCTTCACTGGCGTTTCAACCACAACGTGGCACATCAGGTCGCCATTTTGGTTACTACGTAGTGGCTTGATGCCCTTGCCGCGCAGTCTAAATGTTGCTCCCGTTTGGGTCTCTGCAGGGATCTTCATCTTTGCGTGACCATCTAGTGTCGGGATCTCAATCTCACCACCGAGCGCTGCGGTCGTGAAGCTGATCGGCATCTCACAATGTAAATCACCGCCATCACGTTGGAATATTTCGTGTTGTTTTAAGTGGACAACAACGTAAAGGTCACCGGTTGGCCCTCCGTTTACGCCAGCTTCACCCTCACCAGTTAAGCGAATGCGATCTCCCTCATCCACGCCTGATGGAATCTTAACGGAGAGAGTTTTGTGCTCTTTAACACGGCCATCACCATGACAGCTTGGACAAGGGTCTTTGACCATGCGACCGCTACCATGACATTTTGGACAGGTTTGTTGAACAGAGAAAAAGCCTTGTTGCATACGCACCTGGCCGTGACCTTGGCAGGTGGTACATGTCACCGGCGATGTGCCAGCCTTTGCACCAGAACCATTACACGGATTACATTTGGACATGACTGGAATGCGGATCTTAGTCTCAGTGCCGCGCGCCGCGTCTTCTAGCGAGATTTCCATGTTGTAACGTAAATCAGCGCCGCGATAGACATTGGATCTGCGACCGCCGCCTCCGCCACCACCAAAAATGTCGCCAAAAATATCACCAAAGGCATCTCCAAAGTTACCGAAGCCTGCGCCGCCAGGACCTGGGCCTGCGCTTGGATCAACGCCGGCATGTCCGTATTGGTCATAGGCGGCTCGCTTTTGACTGTCAGAGAGCATCTCATAAGCTTCTTTTGCTTCTTTGAACTGCTCTTCTGCTTTTGGATTATCTGGGTTGCGGTCAGGGTGGTGCTTCATCGCGAGCTTGCGATAAGACTTTTTAATCTCCTCTTCGGAAGCATCTCGGTTAAGACCAAGGACTTCGTAGTAATCACGTTTTGCCATTATGTTGTCGCTTATTAGGTTGGGCTAAAAATGCAAGAAAGCACATCCAAGTTTTTGACGAGGATGTGCTTAATCTTATCTAATAAAAAAATTATTTTTTATCAGACTTCACTTCTTCAAACTCAGCATCCACGACTTCAGCGTCTACTGTCTTTTCAGCTTGCGGCTGGGCTTCAGCACCGCCCGCTTGTTGGGCTTGCTGCTCTGCGTACACTTTCTCGCCTAGTTTTTGCGATGCTTCCATCAACGCATTGGTTTTGGCTTCAATGGTTTCTTTGTCGCCATCTTTTAGCACATCTTCAACGTCTTTCACTGCCGCTTCAATTTTGGCTTTTTCGTCAGCATCTAATTTATCGCCGTGCTCAGTTAAAGATTTCTTCACGCTGTGAATCATGCCGTCTGCTGCGTTACGTGCGTCAACTAGTTCACGCAATGCCTTGTCTTCATCTGCATGCGCTGCTGCATCTTCTTCCATGCGTTTGATCTCTTCTTCAGACAAGCCTGAGTTTGCCTTGATCGTGATCTTGTTTTCTTTGCCAGTCGCTTTATCTTTTGCAGAGACGTGCAAGATACCGTTGGCATCGATATCAAAAGTCACTTCAATTTGTGGCATACCACGTGGAGCTGGAGGAATATCGCTCAAGTTAAATTGACCTAAGCTCTTATTCCCAGCCGCCATTTCGCGTTCACCTTGTAATACCTGAATGGTGACCGCGTTTTGGTTGTCTTCAGCTGTTGAGAACACTTGTGATGCCTTGGTAGGAATCGTGGTGTTCTTCTTGATGAGCTTAGTCATCACGCCGCCCATCGTTTCGATACCGAGTGACAAAGGCGTCACGTCTAGTAACAACACATCCTTAACGTCACCTTGCAATACGCCGCCTTGAATTGCCGCGCCAACTGCCACTGCTTCATCAGGGTTGACGTCTTTACGTGCTTCTTTGCCGAAAATCTCTTTTACCTTTTCTTGTACTTTTGGCATACGGCTTTGACCACCTACCAAAATCACGTCACCGATTTCATCGATGCTCACGCCAGCGTCTTTCAGCGCTGTGCGGCATGGTGCAATGGTGCGCTCGATCAAATCTTCAACTAAAGATTCAAATTTAGTACGTGTAATTTTTACGACCAAGTGTTTAGGACCAGATGCGTCTGCAGTGATGTAAGGCAAGTTCACTTCAGTATGCTGCGCTGAAGATAATTCAATCTTCGCTTTTTCAGCCGCTTCTTTTAGACGTTGCTTAGCAAGCAAATCGTTACGCAAATCAAGACCGTTTTCTTTCTTGAACTCATCAGCCAAGAAATCAATCATGCGATTATCAAAGTCTTCACCACCAAGGAATGTGTCGCCGTTGGTTGAAAGCACTTCAAATTGGTGCTCGCCATCGATGCTTGAAATCTCGATGATAGAAACGTCAAATGTACCGCCACCCAAGTCATAAACTGCAATCTTGCGGTCGCCTTCTTGTTTGTCTAAACCAAAAGCTAATGCCGCTGCAGTTGGTTCGTTGATAATACGTTTCACTTCTAAGCCAGCGATACGGCCAGCATCTTTAGTCGCTTGACGTTGGCTATCGTTGAAGTAAGCAGGCACCGTAATTACAGCCTCTGTCACTTCTTCGCCCAAGTAGTCTTCCGCAGTTTTCTTCATCTTGCGTAAAACTTCGGCAGAGATTTGTGGTGGCGCCATCTTGTTGCCGCGTACTTCAACCCATGCATCGCCGTTATCAGCTTTGGCAATGGTGTAAGGCATTAAGTTGATGTCCTTTTGAACTTCTTTTTCATCAAAACGGCGACCGATTAAACGCTTCACTGCGAACAATGTGTTCTTAGGGTTGGTTACCGCTTGGCGCTTAGCAGGTGCGCCAGTTAAGATTTCGCCATCATCTTGGTAGGCGATGATAGATGGTGTGGTGCGGCCGCCTTCTGCGTTTTCAATCACGCGTGGTTTGCCGCCTTCCATCACGGCAACGCAAGAGTTGGTGGTGCCTAAGTCAATACCGATAATTTTACCCATGAGATGATTTCCTCTTTAAATAATTAGTTAATTCAAAAATTCTATGTACTGTTAATGGGGGTATGTTTTTATCTTTCAAGCCCCCATTCAAATTAGTTTTATTCTTTTGCTTTGACGACCATCACCAATGCAGGTCGGAGCACACGGTCATTTAGTGTATAGCCCTTTTGTAATACGCTATGCACGGTGTTTGTCTCGCCTTCTGCTTCAATCGCGCTAATCGCTTGATGTTTGTTTGGATCAAATTTTTCGCCAACAGGATTCACTTCAGCAATGTTGAATTTTTCGAATACGCTGAGCAGCTGTTTTGAAGTTAGCTCAACGCCGTCCTTGTAGCTCTCAACGGTTGCGTTCGCCACGCCAAGTGCCGCATCCAAACTATCTTTTACTGCTAACAACTCACCAGAGAATTTCTCAAGCGCATATTTACGCGCCTTGTCGATGTCATCGGTCGCGCGTCTGCGGATATTTTCGCCCTCGGCTTTTGCGTAAAGCACAGCGGCTTGTTGCTCGGCTAGTTGCGCTTCTAATTCTGCAATGCGCGCCTCAGGTGTTTGTTCTGTTTCTACAGAAGCTTCTGTTGTATTTTCAGTTTCAGGCGTTTGGTTTTGGTCTTCTTGCGACATAAAAATCCCTTATTTTTAGTGATTTGTTTTTACGATAATTTGCTAAATGGGGATGATGCAGATGATTACAAGAGTGAAACTTAATATTTTCTAATAATTTTTTGAGCATGGTTTGATCAAGCGCAATGGCTATACTTGGGCTTGTTTGCGATAATGGTAAAAAACGATGTTGAGACGGCAATGAATTTAATTAAAGAATTTGATTTTACAGATTGGAATCCAAAGATAACAAAGGCTAAAAGCCAGCAAGCAATTGCTGCTTTAGAGAGTGGTCATGTGATTTGTTTGCCACATTTGCCCTTTGTGCTGAGCGAAGATGAAAAGCGTTTTCTCTCTGAAAGCTGGTCAGACCAAAAATCAAAAAACATTTCACTGCGTCCACAAGGTGGGTTAAAAGGCGCATCTGGTTCAGATGCTGATTTGAAAGCCTTGCGTGCGATGATTCAGCGCTACTGTGATCAGGCAACGCAATTGGTGAGTGCTTTATTTCCTGACTATGTGCCTAATCTTGTGACTGCTAACACAAGCCTTCGCCCATTTGAGGTGGAAGGGCGCGTAAGCTCTTACCGTAAGGATGATAAGCGTCTGCATACGGATGCGTTCCCCTCGAACCCAACGCAGGGTACACGTTTGCTACGGGTGTTTAATAATGTTAATCCACATGGTAAGCCTCGAGTTTGGCGTTTTGGTGAGCCTTTTGAGACGATGGTAGCAAAGTACCTTCCAAAAGCAAAAAGCCTGTTCCCAGGTCAGGCATGGATGATGCACAAGTTAGGCATTACTAAGCGAGAACGTACACCTTATGACCAGTTGATGTTGCAGTTACATGACTTGGTGAAGGGTGATATGGATTACCAACGTAACGCACCACAGCAGTGTGTGGATTTAATGCCGGGCACCACTTGGATTGTGTATTCAGACCAGGTCCTTCATGCTGCAATGTCGGGTCAATATATGATGGAGCAAACATTCCATTTGCCACCAGAAGCACTTTATAAGCCTGAAACTTCGCCAATTAAGGTGTTGGAAACAATTAAAGGAAAGTCTCTCGGATTGGGCGCTTAATTACGAACTTTATAGCGGTCGTAAATCCACATATATTGAGACGGGCACTGTGCAATAGTTTTCTCAATTTCTTGATTGAGCAATTCAGGATTCTTTATGCCACCATCACTAACTGGTTTGATGTGAATGTGGTATCCACGACCACCTTCTAATCTTTCACCAAACGCCATCAGTACTTGTGCACCTGATTTTTCTGCGAGTTTAGATGCAAGCGTCATCGTGTAAGCGGGGCGGCCAAAAAATGGCACCCATTCACCCTCGCCCTCATGTGGTGCTTGATCTGGCAATATGCCGATCGCCTCACCACGTTTTAGTGCTTGTAGTAATAGCTTCACGCCTTGTGCATTCGCTGGGGCAAGGCTTACTTTGCCCCGCTGGCGGCCTTGGCTAATCAGTGGCATCAGCCAGCTCTGTCTCGGGGGGCGGAAAAGTACAGTAATGGGGTGGAACTGTCCGTAGTACAACGAAGTAATTTCAAAGCAGCCAAGGTGCGGCGTTAGAAAGATAATACCCTTTCTTTTAGCTAAAGCTGATTCAACATGTTCCCATCCTGTGCAACCTTGATACCAGTTTTTTAGTTTTGAGTAATCCTTAAACCAAATAGCAAAGGTTTCTAAAAAAGCTTTTCCTGTCTCGCCAATATTCAGGTGTAGGCTCTTTTTAAAGCTTACTTCGCCTTTTGTCAGCTTGGAAGACCTTAAGTTTTGATTGATTAAAATCGCATACTTTTTATAACTTA
The DNA here is from genome assembly GCA_903870165.1 of uncultured Methylophilaceae bacterium. Taxonomy (GTDB): domain Bacteria; phylum Pseudomonadota; class Gammaproteobacteria; order Burkholderiales; family Methylophilaceae; genus Methylopumilus_A. The sequence continues at coordinate 5,749 of CAIQBW010000008.1, forward strand.
AATAACTTACCCAGCCCAATCCTGAGCCTAAAAGATGCACAATCCATAATGGCAGCTTTGCTAATAGCCTTAGTATGCACGCCAATATTTTATGCTTGAACATTAGAACGTTCCAAGCCTATCAAATGCATTAAATACTTCACTAGGATCTGGCATGCGGCCCTTGCCACCTAAGTTAATTGCAAGTGCATTTGGCCCGCCATAAGCACCATTTAGATCAGGGTGGGTATCTGTATAGATGGCAATCGAAGGTACGTCCATTGCCACAGCTAGATGGATAAGTCCTGTATCAACCCCAACAGCTGCTTTTGCCCCAGCAGTAATATGGGCTAATTCGCTGAGGTTTGATTTAGGAAGGACAAGCGCTTGCGGAACATGCGTTGCAATAATATTAGCACGGCTTTTCTCGGTCTCGTTTGCCCATGGCAAGCAAAGTGTTAAGCTTTGCTTCCCTAATAATAAGCCTAAAGAAACCCAATGCCCCATCGGCCAAAGTTTTGAATCACGACTGGTTGCATGAAAAACCATGACATATTTTTTAGGCAAAGCAATGTCAATTTCTTTAGTCAATTCAGTCCTTGGCAAGCCATAGTTTGGACCATTAGTCGGGGTTCTGTAATTAAGTGCTAGTGCTGTTAATTGGCGGTTTTGATCAACGGCGTGTTGTGCTCTTGAAACAGAAAAGCGACGATTATAGAAAAAACCGGCCAGCCATTCTCTTGCAGTACTTGGACCTTGCCCATATCGTTTTCCTCTTGCAAGGCAAGCAATTAATGCGCTCTTAAGCAAGGATTGAGTGTCGATAATGTAATCGTATTGACGCGCCTGTAACTGCGTTTTGAATTCTTGGATTTCTTGCCAAGTTTTTTGGCTAAAAAGACTTTTGCGCCAGCGGCGAATTGCAACAGGAATAATGTTGTTGATATAAGGATTGAGCTTGAGTATGTCGGCAAAGTTCTCTTCAATCACCCAGTCGATTTGGGCGTTAGGAAACTCAGCATGGATATCCGCGATAATAGGAAGATTGTGAATCACATCGCCCATCGATGAAATTTTGACTATGAGGATACGCAATTAATTTATTTTCTTTTGAATATGCCCTTATTTTAACGCTTTAGAAACGTTAAGAGGGCAGCGTTTTTTCAACAAATTAAAAACTTGTTCTGCTGAGATTGAACTCATGCATGGTGAGGTGCTTTGGCATGTGACAAATTGCGATTTTTCTTTTAAGCAAGTGCACGGATTGCTTAAGATTGATTCATTATTATTATAAACGGGAGCTGCGTGAACTACGGAATCAGTAGTCCCGAATAGCCCAATCACTTTTACCCCCAAACCTGCGGCAAAATGTAATGGCCCAGTGTCACCAGAGATAACCAGTTTGGATTGGTGTAATGTTGCCAAATATAAGGGTAAGTCGTTTAGCGGTGCCAATACAAAAGCATTAGGAGCTAGCCTTTTTAGTTCAGCAATTAAGTCCTGCTCTCTTTGATTTGGTCCAGACGAAAAAGCTAACTTGTATCCATCTTTTGTGGCTATATGGTAAAGCTCGACCCAACGACTAATCGGCCATTCTTTTTTTGGTTGAGATGTCCCCAGATGACAGATGACGTGATGATTTTTTATTATTTGATTTGCCTGCGACGCAAGTGAAGGGTTTGCCACGATCTTCATGTTGGGCGCAGGGGCGTCAGGAAGGTTTAGCAGTAGCGCTAACATTTTTAGATGACGTTTAACCCATGAAGTTGGAAGTGATGATGTCTTTATTGTTTTTGTATAAGCGAGCCTTTGTAATAAACTACGACTGTGCTCTATTGGCGCAATTCTAACTTTTGCACCAATTAAAAGACTTAATATGCTTCCTCTATCATTGCCAACAAAATCAATTGAAAGTTCAAAATTTTCTTTTCGTAATTCTCTAACAAAAGGCCAAGATTTCACTAGCTTTGCTTTACCTCGAGTACGTGGGAAAGCCCAAACTTTTGTTATGAATGCTAGGTGTTCAAATATTGGGGCAACCTCTTCAGCCGCTAAAACGTGAATTTGTGCTTCTGGATGTTGATAATGTAGCGCCTGAAGCGCTGGGGTTATAAAAACAGCATCGCCAAGGTATTTAAATTGAATGGCGAGAATTTTTTTTATTGGGACATTCATTGTTTATGCTTGTAAGATTACCGTATTAAATTATAGATGTTTATTTTTGATATAAAGGATTCTAGTGCATATTTGCTTGGTAATCGATGCAAAACTTCCAGTTCAAGGTTATGGAGGGACGGAGCGAGTTGTTTATTGGCTTGGTAGAGCTCTATATGACGCAGGTCACAAAGTTACATTTTTGGCGCAACAGTCTAAGTTGGATTTTGCAGACGTTATCGTGATCGATAAGAATAAGCGCTTGGAAGATCAACTTCCAGAAAGCGTTGATATTGTTCATTTACATTCTGGATTTGACATGCCGGTTGATATTCCGGCATGTCAAACGATTCATGGGAATTGTCGGGAAGTAACAATTTTTCATCCAAATAGTATATTTGTTTCAAATAGTCACGCTGAAAATCATGGTGCAAGTGCATTTGTTTACAATGGCCTCGATGCGCGTGATTATGGTGAAGTCGAGTTTAATATTGCTCGTAATTCATATGTTTTTTTAGCTAAAGCAGCTTGGCGAGTTAAGAATGTAAAAGGTGCAATTCGTGTTGCCGAGCTTGCAAATTCGTCTATTGACGTTTTGGGAGGGCATCGACTGAATTTTAAAATGGGATTCAGATTAACGCTTTCGGCTAATGCGCACTTTCATGGAATGGTTGATGATTCACTCAAAATTCCTTATTTGCGGCAAGCGCGTGGACTTATTTTTCCTGTATTATGGCCTGAGCCATTTGGGGTCGCTGTGATTGAAAGCTTGTATTTCGGTACGCCTGTGTTTGCAACGCCTTATGGATCATTGACTGAAATTGTTAATCAGGATGTTGGTTTTTTATCTAATTCAGCTTTTGAGTTGGCGACTGCTGCAAGGCAATGGGCGTCGTTCGATAGACGAGCAATTCATGAGTATTGGGAAAGAAATTTCTCAGCAAAGGTAATGGCTAAAAAATACATCACATACTATACGTCTATTCTGGATGGGCAAAATCTGCATGCCGCGCCAATTGTTGCAAACCCTGTGAGGGCTTCGCAGATGATGCCTTGGACAATGTAAAAGTTATTTCTTTGGTAATTGACAAAGATAAAGTTTAAGGTATTTGTAGTATGTGGTTTCTGCGTTTGCAATCGCTAGAATGAATCCTGAAGAGCCGTCAAGAAACCCAAGTTTGATGAAGTAGGTTCTAATAAAAGCCCAAGTGCCGTGGAGTATTGCGTTGCTTAACGAGCCCTTTTTGTTTCGATTATGAAGATCTAAAGCACCTGCGGTTGAGTATGCATTCATTTTATAAAGCAACGTTTCATAGTTTCTATAGCTGTAGTGAGTTAGAGGCGTTTTTAAATGTCCTAGTTTTTGCTTTGTTTCTATGTGCTCGTGGACTTGGTGCGAACTAAATCTAGCTGAATTACGCTTGAATAGACGTATTGTCCTATCTGGATGCCAACCTGAATGTTTCATGAATTTCGAGATAAAAAGCGATGATCTCGGCACATCGAAAACATTAAAGTTCACCTGTGCTATAGCATTTTGAATTTCTTTTTTAAGTTCGCTGGTTATTCTTTCATCAGCATCGAGTGAAAAAATCCAGTCGCTTGTCGAGAAATCGATAGCTCGGTTCTTTTGATGCCCGAATCCCTGCCAGTCCGTTTCAAAGATTTTTGCGCCTAATTTTTGAGCGATGAATAAGGTTTCATCGGTGCTTCCAGAGTCCACAACAACAATTTCATCTGCAAAAGAGGCACTCGCTATACATTCTCCAATATTAGATGCTTCGTTTTTTGTTATGATGATTACTGATAATGACATATTGATTACATTACTTTTTTAGCGATAACTTGTATCTGGGCCACTGCTTCATATTTTGTTTGATCCATGGGCACTTGAAAATGCTTAAAAGCATATTGATCAATCATCTTTTTTAGCTTTTGGCGCTTTATTGGGTTGAGTTTTACCAAAATTTTAGTGATTAGCTTGAACCAGAAAGGCTTTGTGCCTATGGTCACCGAGGGGTTGAACTGAAGGTTGTAGTCATAAAATGCATCCTGTCTCTCTGAAGATATGACTTCTAAGTTGGGTAGCGATTCGAATAGCTTGTGAATGTTGTGAGAAACTGGAGACCAGCTTGTACTTTCATTAAGCCTAAAAGTGTTTTTATGATCGGAATTGAAATTGCTAGGCCATATCCCTTGTTCATATAGATTTTCATCTGGCACAACAATAATCATGTATCCGGTAGGTTTTACTAGCTCCCACCATTCTTTTAGTGCGCTTTTGGGATCAAACATATGTTCTAGACAGTGGCTGCTATGGACCGTGTCGTAAGATGCTTTTTTTCTATAACTGGTGATAAAGTTTGCATCGCCGTCTTCAATGTCAAATCTTTCCGCCCATTCACAAACTAAATCTTTTCCAGCGCCAATAACAATTAACTTACCACTCATATATTGTTCGAGGAATTTTGATCCTCTTAGTTTGTTAGTTTTTTCTGTCTCGTTCATATAATTTTCTTTGCCATATTTATTATATTGGATATCTTAATGTCCTCGACACTGCGACTTTGTGACTGGACTGCATATTTTAATAAATGTTTTGGCAATCGCCATATTGGATTAATTGTGTTGTTGAAAAGCCCGATTACTGGTGTTTCTGTTGTTGTTGCTAAGTGCATTAGGCCGCCGTCTGCTGCAATTATGAGCGTGGTTTTTTGCATTAAATTTCGGCACTCTATTAATGATGTTTTCCCAACAAAATTATGTATTGTTAAACTTACACTTTTAATTGCTTTTGCTTCGGTTAGCCCGTTTGAGCTTCCCAACAAGATCACATCTTGAATTCCTATGTTTTCAAGCTCTTTTATCAATGCATCCCAGTTAGTAAAAGTTCTGTCTTTATCTACCCCTCCGATTGCTAATGCTACTGACTTTGAAGGTGAGGGAGTTTTTTTTGTATCATTTGTAAATGCTAATTTTTGTTGGGCGTGTAGCTCTTGATCTTTTGCGCTCAGTTTTTTTTGCGTTAGCTCAGCAAGTCTTTTTGTTGAAAAAAGCGCTCTGTTTATTTCAGGCCCAGTAAACTCGCCATAAATTGAAATCCATGGTTGATGTCGAGCATAAATAATTTTGTGCTTAAGGGCTTTCCATGTGAAATTTGTGATTATTACAAAATCGTACTTTTCTGATTGAATGAGTTTTGGATCGCTCTGGACAGAATGAATGTATTTGTCATTAGCAAATAATTGGGCTAAGTGAGCATGTGTGAATAAATCTATTTTGATCCCAAGTTTATAAAGCAAAGACCTTGGAGCTAGATCCATTAGGGCATCTCCAATTTGAGGTGCATCATAATACAGCCATAAACATTTTTTATGTTTTTGGGGGTTTATTAAAGTTAATAGGTGTCTTTTTTGATTTGAAATGACTAAAGGGGTAAGCCTTCTCAATGACCGCCAACCTAACTTCATCAGCCCTTTTTTTGACAACAAGCTACGTTTGTTTGTCTCAATATACTCATCAATAGGCGGAGTAATTGAATTAATTGCGCCCCTGATTAACAGTTTTTTTATACACAACATGTTGGATTTGAGGTGAATTTGATTTTACTTTGATTGGATGCGATTGCGACAATTAAGACAAATGCCCATCCTTCCCAATCATTGTGTAATGAGCTATCTGTCAAGCAGTTTAACGCAAATATAGCAGTTGCAGTCATCGTTAGATTTGCTAGCCACGAGTCAGTGATTGTGCTTGTATTTTTTATGGTGGTGATTATTAGACTGATAAATAAAATAAAACCTATTAAGCCATATTGGGATAACTGTGTGAGGTATTCGTTATGAGTATGGCCTCTGCCAAGTGGCGCTAATGGGTCGCTTGTGTTTTGCAGCTGATATTTGAATGATCCGCTCCCCATGCCTGTTATTGGAGACTCTTTAAACATGTTCCAGCTTACATTCCAATAGTGGAGCCTCTCTCCTGCTGATGTGTGTATGTCATTTTTGTCTTTGTAGGCGCTTGTCTCATTGCTGATTGACGATATGCGAACCTTAACTGATGGAATTGCGAAATATGCCGAACTTGTGGCAATTGCAATTATAGTAAGGATGATGGCAATGTGTTTTTTTGAGCGTAAGTGTATAAGCGCTATTACTGATAGGGAAAAGAATAGACTTATGAGCGCCATTCTCCCGTATATGAAAAACAGTAAATCGATTGCGCATAATGCAACAAGAACAAGTAACGGGGCTCGATATTTTTTGTAGTAAATGCCTCCAAGCAATGAGGCGGAAAATAATATAGACACGTGAAAGCCATGAACAATTTGATTGCGCCAATAAACAAGATTTGGAGCCCCATTTTGTGAGATGTTGTACGCAGCATTTTTTCGGAAGAAATTTAAGTACTCTATGACTTGGCCAAGCCCGAAGCCATCAATCAACGTTGGCAACATAAGGACTATTACGCCGAGGCAATAGCTGATAATTAAAAGCTTTTTTTGCTCGTTCGACTTGAATAATGTTAAAAAAACAGGAATGGCAAGTAGTTTTCTGTAGTTCATTAAATCATGTTTTCCAGTCTCCCAGGGGGTAACTGAAAAGCAGGTTTTGATTAAAATAAATATAAAAAGTGTTGAGGCAATAATAACTGCTGGTGTTTTAAAGGCGTCTTGCCAATTCTTCAAATAGGGCATGCCTAATAAGAAGCATATGCCCATTAAGTAGAAGCCGAAATTGAAAAAACCGTTTGACCATGGAATCCCGAATGCGCACATTAGCGCCATCCAACGGCTTGCAGTGATTAAGTTAGATTGATTGCTTGAATCGGTAGTCTTTGAGAGGTTCATTTTTTGATGTTTACTAGCTTGAAATGATTTTTACTCAAATCGCAATTGAAAATATGTTCCAATTTCATAGCCCAGCGATGCTTTTTCTCGCGGCTTGTTAGTTGATGATTTTTATCAGGGCTGAAACGCTTTTCTGCTCCATTTTTAAGCCAATCATTAACTATTGATGGATGGTCGCCGTTGAAGAGGTGAATTGCTTGAGGATCAATTTGATATCCATTAAAAAGCGGATGATCGTGCTTCCAATATTTGCCTACACGTTCGTTTTTCTTGCGCATGGCTTCAACACTTCTGACGTGGCCATAGTGATAAATTGGTGCTCCAACTAAAGCTGCTCTTGGGTAACGGCCTTTTTTGTTTTTATCCATCACCACAAAATAAAGGCCGTCAGGTGCCCAGCTTCGGATGGTGTTGCGAATAATCCGACATTCTTGTCGATACCAGGCGGGACTAACTGCTACCCAGTCAGGGCTGCCAAAGAAGTGGTGGTAATCAAACGCAAGGGCCTCTACTTCTGGATTATTGAGATGTTTTTCCATTGACGCTTTAATCTTCGGCAGGTCGTCTTCATGTAAGACTTCATCACCTTCAAGATAGAATGCCCAATCGCCAGTGCAGTTGTATTGTGCAATCATTTTTTGCTGTGCATAAACAAAACCACGGTCTTGCATTTTCTCATTCCATTTCGTTGGAATGATTCGAATTTTATCTGAGTTGATGGCTTGAATACGCGCTAGCGTGTCATCTTCACTGTCTCCAACAGCCACAATAAACTCATCGCAAATTGGAAGGGCGGAGAGGATGCTTTCTATGAAAGGGTAACCAAGAAGTGTGCCGTTTCGGATAAATGTAAAACCGCTGATTTTCATTTTTATATTTGCGATGGTAAATTTTACCCTTGAGTATACCAAAAATATCAAGCTTAAATCTGGTCAAAAAATAGTCTTTTCCAGCTTGTTCTTGGGGCTGTTTGATTTGACGATAAGCCCCGCATTGGAGATAATCAAGGACTATCTCAATCATCTATAGCGATACCATGAAACAAATCCTAAATGAAGTGACCGAACGTATCCGTGAGCGCAGTGCGCCTACGCGTTATGCTTATTTGCAACGTATTGAGAAAATGGCTTCGCGTACTCGCGGTCCTGATCGTATGGGCTGTGCCAACGTAGCCCATGCTTTTGCTGCGATGCCGGCGAATGACAAATTAAGAGTGGTGGCTGAAAAGGCCCCAAATATTGGTATTGTCACTGCCTACAATGAGATGCTTTCGGCGCATCAGCCTTATGTAAATTTCCCTGAAGTGATTCGTGCAGAAGCCCATAAATACGGGGCTACTGTGCAAGTGGCTGGTGGTGTACCTGCAATGTGTGACGGAATCACACAGGGTGAGCCAGGCATGGAGTTAAGCTTGTTCTCACGCGATGTAATTGCAATGAGTACTGCCGTTGCGCTTTCACATGACGTATTTGATGCAGCATTGCTACTTGGTGTGTGCGATAAGATTGTTCCTGGTTTATTGATTGGAGCTTTGCAGTTCGGTCATTTGCCATGTGTGTTCGTACCTTCTGGCCCTATGAGCACTGGTTTGGATAATACGGAAAAATCTAAGGTGCGTGAAAAATTCGCAGAAGGATTGGTTGGTCGTCCGGAGTTGTTGGCTTCTGAGTCAGCTGCTTATCATGGTGCTGGTACATGTACTTTTTATGGGACTGCCAACAGTAACCAGATGCTACTTGAAGCAATGGGATTGCATGTGCCTGGTGCGGCTTTCGTTCATCCACATGATCCGCTTCGCGCTTGTTTAACTCGTGAGTCTGTTCGAGTTGTGCTCGAAAATACTCAGAATAATCGTTATATGCCGATTGGCCGTATGGTCGATGAGCGTGTGATTGTGAACGCCATTGTGGCTTTGTTGGCCACGGGTGGTAGTACAAATCACTGTATTCATTGGGTTGCTGTGGCGCGCGCTGCTGGTATTATTATTGACTGGGCAGACTTTAATAAACTTTCTAAAAACACTCCATTGTTAGCACGTGTTTATCCAAACGGTAAGGCCGATGTAAACCAATTCCAAGACGCAGGTGGCCCTTCATTTGTGATTCGTGAGTTGGTTGAAGGCGGTTACATGCATGAAGACGTTCAATCTGTCGTAATTGGCGGATTGCGTGATTACTGTAAGAAACCACAGACAGATGGTAAGAGCTTGAGCTGGGTTGAGTTGCCAGCAGAAAGTCCTGATGAAACAATTTTACGGACAGCATCTAAACCATTTAGCGCTTCTGGCGGCTTACTATTGTTGCAAGGCAACCTTGGTCGTTCAGTTATAAAGAGTTCAGCAGTTCCTGAGGACCGTCACATTATCGAAGCGCCAGCAGTTGTGTTCGATGCGCAAGAGGAGTTGTTAGAAGCTTTTGAGCGTGGCGAATTAGAAAAGGACTTTGTGGCAGTTGTACGCTACCAAGGTCCTAAAGCGAATGGCATGCCAGAGTTACACAAATTAACGCCGCCATTATCAGTTCTTCAAGGTAAAGGCTTTAAAGTGGCAATTGTGACTGACGGTCGCATGAGCGGTGCGTCAGGCAAAGTGCCTGCGGCAATTCATTTGTCACCTGAAGCTTCAGCTGGCGGTGCGATTGGTAAAATTCGCACAGGCGACATTATTCGCCTGAACGTTATTGCTGGTACGTTGAATGCCTTGGTGGATGAAGACACTTGGAAAGCGCGTCAAATTGAAGAGTTGAGTGACTCAAAACGATTTGCAAATTCGCATGGGATGGGTCGTGAGTTGTTTGGCGGTATGCGTAATAACGTTCTAACCGCTGAAGAGGGTGCAGTCACCTGGTTGTAAAATCATTAACATTAATTAGAAATTAAAGTAGATAAAACATGAATACATTAGATTTAGCTAAAGAAGGTCCAGTCATTCCAGTGATCGTGATTAACCGTGTTGAAGATGCGGTGCCAATGGCTGAGGCTTTGCTCGAAGGTGGAATTAAGGTGCTAGAGGTGACTTTGCGCACATCATGCGCATTGGCTGGCATGGAAGCGATTGCTAAGGCCGTGCCTGAAGCGATTTTGGGTTCTGGGACTGTACGTAGTAATAAAGATGCACAAGCTTCTAAAGACGCTGGCTGTAAATTTGCTGTTAGCCCAGGTTATACAAGCGAGCTAGGTCAATTTGCACGTCAAATCGGCTTGCCATTGTTGCCAGGTGTTTCAACAGGCTCAGAAATCATGATGGCGAATGCTGATGATTACTATTTCTTGAAATTATTTCCAGCAGTTGCAGTCGGTGGTATTAATTTGCTTAAAGGTTTTGCCGGTCCATTTGGCGATGTGAAATTCTGCCCAACCGGCGGTGTAACGGTTGAGTCAGCGCCACAATTCTTATCATTGCCTAACGTAGTGGTCTGTGGTGGCACATGGCTTACGCCTGCTGATGCCGTTGCGCGTGGAGATTGGGCGCACATTACAAAATTAGCAAAAGAAGCTAGCGCAATTAAGCCTGCTTAAGTTTGTTATTTTTGAGCTTAAATTGGAACCTATATTCAGCAAAACGGCTGGATATAGGTTTTTGAGTTTTTATCAGGTAGACAATTAATGCGTCCTTTAGCGGATTACAAGACGCTTGTGTTTGATTGCGATGGCGTTGTGCTTAACTCTAATCAGCTTAAGATACAGGCCTACCATGACGTGGCAATTAAGTTTGGGGCGAGTGAAGTGCAAGCTCAGGCTTTGGTTGATCATCATGTGAATTTAGGGGGAATTTCGCGCTATCCAAAATTCGAGTATTTTTTACGCGAGATCATGCAACAGCCAGTTACAGAGCAAGCAATGCAAGCTTTGCTGGATAGCTTTACTGCAGAAGTAAAACGTTTGCTCATAGACTGCGAAATAGCGCCAGATTTGATGCTTATTCGCGAAGCGAACCCCAGTGCGAAATGGATGATTATTTCAGGTGGCGACCAAGTGGAACTGTGTGACATATTTAAGCAACGCGGCATTGATAAACTGTTTGATGCGGGGATTTATGGTAGCCCGGATAATAAAGATGTTATTTTGGCGCGCGAAATAGAAACAGGTAATATCGCCAAGCCAGCTTTATTTATAGGGGATAGTCGATATGATCATCAAGCTTCCACAAATGCTGGTTTGGACTTTGTGTTTTTGAGTGGATGGACAGATGTTGAAGGGTGGCAAGATTATTGTGCCAGCAACCAAATTGTGGTTTTTAATCACCTTGGTAGTTTGATTTGAGCGTGATCTAATTTGAAAAGGCTAAGCTAATTTCATGACGAAATTTACATTACCTAAAAAGCTTTCAGTTGTCGTGCCCGTGCGTAACGAGCAGGATAATGTTGCGCCCTTAATTGCTGAAATTGATGCTGCGCTTAAAAGCTTTACGCATGAGATTGTGTATGTCAATGACGGTAGCACAGATGAGACCCATTCGCGTTTACAACAATTGCAAACCCAGTACCCACAACTGCGTATCGTGCGCCATGCCAATAGCTGCGGGCAAAGTACAGCAGTGCGTTCAGGAGTTAAGGCAGCGAAGTATGATTGGGTTGCAACGCTGGATGGTGATGGTCAAAACGACCCAGCAGATATTCCTAAGTTGATTGCTGCGTTAGAAGAAGATGTTTGGTTGGTCGGCGGAAATCGTCGTAACAGCAGACGCGATACTTGGATTAAGCGAATTTCTTCGGTAATTGCTAATACAGTGCGATCAAAAATGCTGCGTGACGATACGCCAGATACAGGCTGTGGCTTGAAGTTGTTCAATAAAGCTGCATTTCTAGATTTGCCTTATTTTGACCACATGCACCGATTTTTGCCTGCCTTGATTAAGCGTGCTGGCGGTCAAATTCGTTCTGTGCATGTGAGTCATCGTAACCGCGAGTTTGGAAAATCTAATTACGGTACCTTGGATCGATTGATGGTCGGCATCGTTGATTTGTTCGGCGTAGCTTGGTTACAACGTCGCGCTAAATTGCCTGTTATTATTGATGAAGAAATCAAATAGGAAGCATTAATGGAATACGGCATCACGTCTTTTTTTCAGCATATAGTCGAGTCTGCCCAGCATTTTTTTAGCACGACATCGCAAGGTGATTTGATTTGGCTTTGCGTGGGCTTGCTCGGACAAATTCTATTTATGATGCGATTTATCGTGCAGTGGCTTCATAGCGAGCGCCATCAAAAAAGTGTGATTCCTGTGAGTTTTTGGTACTTCAGTTTAGTGGGTGGCCTAACTGTTCTTCTCTACGGCATTCACAAGTCTGAGCCAGTGATTATCCTCGGGCAATTGCCAGGCACCTTTGTTTACGCAAGAAATTTAATCCTCATTAAGCGTCACGAGAAATCTCAGCGTGAATTACAAAAGGATGTTGCGTGAAAATTTTAGTAACAGGGGCCGCTGGTTTTATTGGTCATCAAACTACGCTTAGATTATTAGCGCGTGGCGACACTGTGATTGGTGTTGATAATCTCAATGACTATTATGACGTTAGCCTTAAAGAAGCGCGTTTGCAGGACATCGTTGAGCACCCACAAGCAAGTAACTTTAAGTTTATTAAGCTTGATTTGGCTGATGCATCAGCAACGAAAGCTTTATTTAAAGTGGAGCAACCAGAGCGAGTCATTCACCTCGCTGCACAAGCAGGGGTACGTTATTCACTGCAAAACCCACACGCTTATGTCCAAAGCAATTTGGTGGCATTTACTAATATTTTAGAAGGTTGTCGTGACAACAAGGTTGAGCATTTAGTCTATGCGAGCTCATCGAGTGTTTATGGCGGCAATACCAAGTTGCCTTTTAGTGAGCAAGATACTGTAGATCATCCTGTTAGCTTGTATGCAGCCACTAAAAAAGCCAATGAGCTGATGGCGCATACTTATAGCCACTTGTACGGTATACCAACCACTGGTCTACGTTTCTTTACCGTCTATGGCCCCTGGGGGCGCCCTGATATGTCGCCATTCTTGTTTGCAGATGCGATTTTGAATAACAAGCCTATTAAAGTATTTAATCACGGCGATATGATGCGCGACTTCACTTATATCGATGATATTGTCGAAGGCGTGGTGCGCGTTGCAGATAAATCTGCAACGCCACAAGCAAATAGCAGTGTGCCTTATCGCGTGTTTAATATTGGCAATAATCAGCCAGAAAAGTTGATGGACTTTATTGGCATACTTGAAGGCGCCTTCGGCAAAGTGGCCGAAAAAGAATTTTTGCCAATGCAAGCCGGGGATGTCAAAGCGACTTATGCTGACACAAGCGCTTTGGAAGCATGGGTGGGCTTTAAGCCATATACGCCATTAAAAGATGGCATTGCTAAGTTTGTGGATTGGTATCAAGCTCATTACAATAAGCCCTAGTGTTTTGGAGTTATCGAATGAAATGAATCACGCTCTCGGGCGTGATTTTTTTTAGGCATTGCATATGCTCATCTGGATTTTTGAGTGGACAAGTCCTCTCGAAACAAGGGCTACAAGGCAGCCCCAGATATTCGATGTGAGACTTATCGCTCATGGGCGGTGTATGGTGTGGTGTGCTTGAGCCAAAAATGGCGATGAGGTTTTTATCTAAAGCCGCGGCAACATGCATTAGGCCTGAATCATTGCTAATCACTGTATCGCATAAATCCATTAAGTCTATTGCTTCACCAAGATTAGTTTTTCCACCCAAATCTAAACAGTGATTTTCTGTGAGTTGGTTTATTTTTTGAGTATAGGGAGTGTCTTTTTCTGAGCCGAAAATCCAGACTTCGCAGTTTTTTGCTAGGGCGTCTTTTGCAACTTCTGCGAAGTATTCAATCGGCCAACGTTTAGCTTCGCCATATTCAGCCCCTGGGCATAAACCAAGCACTTTTTGAACGGGTTTCTTATGGCCAAGTTTGGCTAAGGTTTTTAAAGCATTCTCATTGTTAGCTAAGAGTGTTGGGTTGGGTAAAGTGCTTGGCAACCTGACATTTTTAGACAAGCCCAATGTCACAAAACGATCGACTGTTCGGGGTAGTTTGTTTTTGTTGAGAGGTCGAATGTCATTAATTAAGCCATAGCGCATTTCACCTAAAAAACTAGTGCGGCGGGGAATGTTTGCCGCAAAAGGCAAGATGGCAGACTTGAGAGAGTTGGTGAGAATGATGGCTTGCGTATATGCTGCCTGGCGAAGGCTTTTGCCAAAGCGGATACGATGCCAAAGCGCAAATTCACCGTGTTTGAATGGAAGGGCGATGGCGTTTTTGACTTCGGGCATGCGCGCTAAAAGCGGTAAGGTCCAAGCGGGGGCTGCAACGTCAATCTGGCAGTTAGGGTGATGTTGTTTGAGTGTGATGAATAAGCTTTGTGCTAACACCATGTCACCCACCCAGGCGGGTCCTAAAATAAGGATTTTTTCAAAACTGGGGTGAAGAGTAGGGTGAGTTTTTGGCACAGAATGAATAATTACTTAAAAATTTATTGCGCCATTTTTTCAATGATCTTACTTGTGCTACGGCCTTGCACCAAGGGGATGAGCTTCACTTGCCCGCCCCATGATTTGACTTCTACGCCCCCCACCACTTGATCCTCAGTATAGTCATCACCTTTAACAATCACATCAGGTTTCACTGCGTGGATAAGATTCAGTGGCGTATCTTCATCAAACAAAATGACGGCATCAATCGATTCTAATGCTGCCAAAACGCGCGCTCTGTCGTTCTCATGAATGACGGGTCTAGTTGGGCCTTTAAGTGCGCTAACGGATCTATCAGTGTTTAAGCCAAGGATAAGCTTGTCGCCTGTCTTTCTAGCCGCTTCTAAATAAGTCACATGGCCAGCATGGAGCAAGTCAAAGCATCCATTGGTAAACACGATTTTTTGTTTAGCGGCGCGCCAAGCCTCTACTTTTAGTTTTAGGCCTGCTAAGTCAGTTATTTTATCGGCTTGTTCGCTGGTGTTTTTAGCGGTGAGTTCGTGAAGCAACTCATCGAGATGAATAGGCGCTGTGCCGACTTTTCCAACCACGATGCCAGCCGCGGTATTGGCAAGGCTTAATGCATCTTGAGGACTTAGGCCATGAATTAGGCCTGCCGCTAAAGTGGCAATGACTGTGTCTCCAGCGCCTGATACATCAAACACTTGCTTGGCGGTTGCTGCGATGTGATGTTCGTTGGATTTATCAAATAGCGTAATGCCCTCTTCGCCGCGGGTGACCGCTAAAAACTCCAGGCCTAAATCTGCTTTAAGTTTTTTTGCACCGGCTAATAAAGCTTCTGTATCGTTCATATTTACGCCGCAGGCTTCTGCTGTTTCTTTCTTGTTTGGCGTGAGCGCTGTTGCGCCTTTGTATTTACTGTAGTCTTGCCCTTTTGGGTCGGCGAGTACAGGAATGTTCGCTTCTTTACAGGCTTGAATAATAGACTGGCACGCATCATCGCTCAGCACGCCCTTTGCGTAATCCGACAAAATCACGATAGAGGGTTTGTCGTGAAGGGCGCGTGTGATTAACACATGCAACTCAGCATTTTCTTCCGCGCTAAATTTGGCTTGGCTTTCCTGGTCAATTCGCACGATTTGCTGATGCGAGCTCATGACGCGTGTTTTAGCAATGGTTGGGCGGGTCGATGATTGAATCACTGCTTCAGATTTAATGCCTAGATGATTAATCAGCGCTAATAGCGTAGTCGCCTCAGCATCCTCGCCCACGCATCCTGCAATTCGGGTGTTGATGCCTAAATTAGCTAAGTTGGCTGCCACATTTGCTGCGCCGCCTGCGCGGTCATTTTGTTGTTTGAGTAGCACCACAGGCACAGGCGCTTCAGGTGATATGCGTTGTACATCGCCAATTAAATAGCGGTCTAGCATCAGGTCGCCAATAACCAGCACCCATTTATCTGATTCGTTGAATAATTTAACGGTGTTGATGAGGTCTTGGTTCATGGCTTTACTCTAATGTTTTATTCTAATTTTTGTTATTAGATTTTATTCTGATTCCAGTAGGTCACATAGGCTATGACCCACAAAAATATGCGCTTCTTGCACACGGGCCGTTTCGCTAGATGGCATGATTAAATTGAATTTGCAAAGCTCGGTGAGCTTGCCACCTGTGCCGCCAGTTAGCCCAATCGTCGTTGCGCCGAGTTTATTTGCTTCCTCAATGGCGGCCACCACATTCTTACTATTGCCTGAGGTGGTAATGCCAATCACTACATCTTCAGGGCGGCAAAGCGCTTCAATTTGGCGTGCAAAAATATAATCGTAGCCATAGTCATTGCCGACTGAGGTGATGATGGATGTGTCTGTGGTGAGTGCAATTGCTGCTAAGCCTCGACGCTCTTTTTTGAAGCGACCAACGATTTCTGCGGCAATATGTTGACTATCTGCCGCACTGCCGCCGTTACCCATGAGCAAGATTTTACCGCCACGTTTTAAACAGGCTTTGAGCTCTTCAGCAACAAGGCTTATTTGTGGAATTAAATCACCCAGCTTGGCAAACATCGCTTGATGTTCTGCGATGGCATTTTGTAAGTTTTCTGATGGCGTCATGATGTCGATATCGTTAGCAATAAGGATCGGCTTGCAAAAGATAGTTTTGCACGTAGTCGCGCACACCTTCTTCTAGCGTATGGAATTTCTCAGTGTAGCCCGCATCTGCAAGTTTAAGCATTTTTGCCTCTGTGAAATACTGATACTTGCCGCGCAAGTCTTCTGGCATATCAATGTAGGTAATGTTCGGCGCTTTTCCCATGCTGGTCATCACTGCGCTGGCAAGGTCTTTGAAAGCGCGGGCTTGGCCAGTGCCGATATTATAAATGCCAGACTCGCAGAGATTATTCACAAAATGCACTACCGCGGCGGCGGCATCTTTGACATACACAAAATCACGTAATTGCATGCCGTCTTCATAGCCCGCTAAATGGCTTTTGAATAGTTTAACTTTACCGTCAGCTTTGAACTGATTGAAGGTGTGGAAGGACACGCTGGCCATGCGCTCCTTGTGGTATTCGTTAGGGCCGTACACATTAAAGAACTTAAAGCCTTGCCACTGTGGGGGGCTATTCTGCGTGCTTTGTTGTAATGCCCATTGGTCAAAGTACTGTTTCGAATAGCCATAGCCATTAAGTGGGCGAAGCGTATTAATGTCACAAGCATCATCATAGCCTTGTTCTCCTCCGCCATAAGTGGCGGCAGAGCTCGCATATAAAAAAGGCACTTTGTTTTTAGTGCACCAATCCCATAAAAACTGGCTGTAGCGAATATTGTTTTGAACTAATTTATTGAAATCTCGCTCTGTCGTCGCGCTAATCGCGCCCATGTGGATGATAGCGTCGACTTTAGGTTTGCCTGCTAAAAAGCAAGCAAGCTCGCTTTTGTCTAGATAATTTGCATAGCGGCGTTTAACAAGATTTTGCCATTGTTCAGGATGCTGAATATCGTCCACAATCACCAAGTCATCTCGTCCTAAGTTATTGAGATACCAAGCAATCATGCTTCCTATCATGCCTGCGCCGCCAGTAATTACTATCATCTTTGCTTACCTATTTTGGAGTGCTTTTTTTGCTTAAAACAAACTAATAACCACATTATAAACGTTTAGGTTAGATATAGGCCTTTTCGCTCAATCCTTGCGCACGTTGCCTGGTGAGCGTTGCTTGTTTTTCAGCCTCTTGCGCGTCCCATTCAGTGCTTACCCAGCCATGCAAGTTTTCCATGGCGATATCGCACATGGCATTTATCCATGTATCGCGGCCATTGAGACATGGAATGTAGTGGTATTCGCCGCCGCCATTGCTTTGAAAAATATGCTTACCTTCCATGGCGATTTCTTCTAGTGTTTCTAAGCAGTCGCTACTAAAGCCAGGACAAATCACATCAATGCGCTGTGTCTTTGCTTTGCCTAAATCCTCTAGCGTGCTTGCCAAATAAGGCTTGAGCCATTCTTGTTTACCAAAGCGAGATTGAAAAGAAATTTGATATTCTTCTTTGCTTAAATTCAATGCTTCTGCTAATAAACGGCCTGTTTTCATACACTCACAGTGATAGGGGTCGCCTTTGAGTAAGTGGAACTTTGGCACGCCGTGGAAACTCATGACGAGCTTGTTTGGTTTTCCGTGCATTGCCCAATGTTCTAAAACGCTATTTGCTAATGCTTGGATATAAGCAGGGTGGTCGTGGTAATTACGGATAGTGCGAATCGCCGGAACGTTACGCGTTTTGAGTAAGACTTTCCAAATAGCATCTAACGAAGCAGCAGTGCTACTTGCTGCGTATTGCGGGTAAAGTGGAAACACTAAAACTTTGTTGCAGTGCTGCGCTTTAAGTCGCTCAATTGCAGAGGCCATACTTGGGTTGCCGTAACTCATCCCAAGCTCAACCACATAGGGTGATGCTATGCGTTGGCTTAGAAAGCCAGAAAGTAATTTTTTTTGTTTTTGCGCGTTAACCATTAAAGGTGAGCCTTCGCTGGTCCACACCATGGCGTATTTTTCGGCTGATTTTTTGGGGCGCACTACCAAAATAATACAATGCAAAATCCAGCACCAAATAAAACGTGGAATTTCGACGATGCGTCTGTCCATCAAAAACTGGCCTAAGTATCTTTTAAGTGACTTGGCATCTGGTGCATCTGGCGTACCGAGGTTAGCAAGTAAGATACCGACCTTTGCTTGGTCGCCATGTTGATAATGAGGTTCTGGTTTGTAATAAGCCATTTTTTGGTCTTTATAAAGTGATCGTTAAGTATTTGATAAGGCGTTTGAAAGAAGTTTCGCAGTAATATCAACAATTGGAATGACACGTTCGTAAGCCATGCGGGTCGGGCCAATCACGCCAAGTGTGCCGATCACTTGGCCATCCGCTTCGTAAGGCGCGGTTACCATGCTGCATTCATCGAGTGGCAAATAGCCGCTTTCGCCGCCAATGAAAATCCTAATGCCTTCAGCGCGCTGGCTGTTATCAAGTAATTGCATGAGCGAAGTGCGGCGCTCAAATATCTCAAAAAGCTTGCGTAAGGAATTGACGTTGGTGGATAAGTCGTCTACCTGCAACAAATTGCGCTCACCTGAAATCACCACATTGTCTTTATCTTCATCGAGCACTTTGCCACTTGCATCAAGCGCTGCAGCCATGAGGCGCGTCATATCAGACTGCATTTGTTTCAGTTCTTCATGCAGCTTTTGCTGCGCTTGCTCAAAAGTAAATCCAGTGTAGTGCTGATTAAAGAAATTAGTGGCTTGAACTAACTCAGCTCCTGAGTATGGCTTCTCAGTGAGAATAATGCGGTTTTGCACATTACCATCAGTCGTGACGATAATCACCAAAATGCGTTTTTCAGATAATGGCAAAAATTCGAGATGTTTAAACGCAATGCTTTTGCGTTTTGGAATCATCACCAAGCCAGCAAACTGGGTTAGCTCAGAGAGCATGCCGGCAGCAGATGAAATGAGCTCTTGAGGGTCTGGTGAGCGAAACTCATGTTTTAGGCGCTGAATTTCTTGACTTTGCATCGGTTGAACCGTGAGCAACGTGTCTACAAAAAAACGATAGCCGCGCTGGGTTGGGATGCGACCAGCCGATGTATGGGGGCTTGTGATAAAACCTAAAGACTCCAAGTCCGACATCACATTACGGATGGTCGCTGGGCTTAAATCTAAACCAGAGCACTTTGAAAGTGTGCGCGAGCCTACAGGTTGTCCATCATTAATGTAATGTTCAACAAGGGTTTTGAGTAGAATTTGCGCGCGTTTATCTAACATGCTGGTAGCTGTAATCTGGTCGAAAAGTGCATGTTTGTATCATAGCAAGCCTACTCTTAATTCAAAAGCTTTTACGCAACACTTCTATGTCTGGCTTGAATATGATTAAATGCAAGTGATGAAAAAAGCCTTTAAAAATGTCGCCATTATTGGCAAATACAATGCGTCTGAAATGCGCGATAGCATCCTTGCGATGTGTGCGTTTTTGGATTCCGAAAAAATCACTGTTTCATTAGAAGCTTCAACTGCTGACCATTGCAACATCAAAGGCTTTGCTACTTTGAGCATGGATGAGATTGGCGCTAATGTGGATTTGGCAGTGGTGCTTGGCGGTGACGGTACTATGCTCAGTGTCGCTCGTAAGCTTGCGGATAGCCATATTCCGCTGATTGGTGTTAATCAAGGCCGTGTTGGCTTTTTGACCGATATCAACTCTGCCAACATGCTTGAAGAAATGCGCAAAATTCTTGCTGGTGATTACAGTATTGAAGAGCGTATTTTGCTCAATGCAACGGTGTTTCGTCATGGCAAAAAAATTAGCGCTGGGCGTGCGATGAATGATGTTGTGATTAACAAGGCCGGCATGTCGCGTTTGATCGAGCTTGAAGTGAATATCGATGGGCAATTTGTTCACAGACAACGTTCTGATGGTCTTATTTTAACTACGCCAACCGGGACCACCGCTTATGCTCTTTCTGCAGGTGGCCCGATTCTGCATCCAACATTAGATGCGATTACATTAGTGCCAATTTGTCCGCACACTTTGAGTAACCGTCCAATTGCGATTCGCAGTAATAGCATCGTTGAAATAACCTTAGTGCACTGTGAAGATGCAGGCATTCACTTGGATGGTCAATTGCAATTAGCCTTGGAAGCGGGAGACAAACTAATCGTTCAGCGCGACGAAAA
The DNA here is from genome assembly GCA_903870165.1 of uncultured Methylophilaceae bacterium. Taxonomy (GTDB): domain Bacteria; phylum Pseudomonadota; class Gammaproteobacteria; order Burkholderiales; family Methylophilaceae; genus Methylopumilus_A. Next base: position 26,386 of record CAIQBW010000008.1, read on the forward strand.
AACCGTTTCACTCCTACATCCACTAGGACATAGTCACTACGATATGCTCAGACAAAAGCTTAATTGGGGCTAATTTAAGCATGTTGCAAACGCTTTCCATTCGAGATTTTGTGATTGTTGATACGCTCAATATTGAGTTTTCAACAGGTTTTACAGTGCTCACTGGCGAGACAGGTGCTGGTAAGTCTATCCTCATTGATGCTTTATCTTTAGCCATGGGGGCTAGAGGTGAGGGTGGCATTACACGTGCTGGTTGTGAAAAAGCCGAAATTAGTGCGAGTTTTTATATTGCCAAGTTAGCAGGCTTAAAAGCTTGGATGCAAGAAAACGAAATTCCTAACGATGATGATCAATTGCTTTGCCGTCGAGTGATTTATGCAGATGGTCGTTCACGCGCGTTTATCAATGGTCAGCCTGCCACCATTCAACAATTAAAAGATGCGGGTGAATTTTTGGTGGATATCTACAGTCAAAACGCTCATCACTCGCTGCTCAAGATCTCCACTCAGCGTGAAATTTTTGATGATTATTGCGGTTTAAGTTTGCTTGCGACTGAAACATCATCTGCTTATAAGCAATGGCAAATGCTTAATCAGCGACGTGTTGAGATGGAACAAAATGCCAGCAAATATGCTGATGAATTAGCCGAACTTCGAGACAAAGTTCGAGAGTTGTTGCAATTGGGTTTTGCAGTTGATGAATGGGAAGGTTTGCAGCAAGAACATAGTCGCTTATCGAATGGCGCCAGTTTGCTAGCGGGCTGTGAGCAATGCCGTGAATTGCTATCCGAAGGTGAGATTTCCGCCTTGCGCCAATTAAGCTCCGCCCAGTCCAAGTTGCTTGGCTTGCGTGATTTTGATGCTGGCTTGGATGAAGCGTTAGCTACTTTGGAGTCTGCGATTATTCAGTTGGACGAAACTGACCGCTTTTTAAATCGATATTTGCAGCGCGCTGAATTAGACCCTGAACGATTGGCCGAAGTGGAGGTGCGTATTCAAACCATCCATGCGGTTTCACGCAAATATCGTGTGCGACCAGAGGAGCTGGGTGATTTGCTTACGCAATGGCAAGCAAGGGTGACCGAGCTTGAAAGCGTGGAAGCCGATGGCGAACTAGCCAGACAAGAAACAGCCGCAAAGTTGGCTTATGATGCATACGCTAAAAAGCTAAGTGAAGGTCGTCATCAGAAAGCGCCTGAATTAAGCCAAAAAATTACAGGCGAAATGCAACGCTTATCATTAGCAGGTGGACGATTTGAAGTGGCCTTGACATCACAAACCCCAGCAATCACAGGCTTGGAGCAAGTGGAATTTTTGGTGGCAGGTCATGTGGGTGTGGAAGCAAGGTCGCTCAGTAAAGTAGCCTCTGGTGGCGAGCTTTCTCGTGTAAGTTTGGCCATACGCGTGGTCACTGCTCAGCAGGGCAGTGTGCCCACCATGATTTTTGATGAGGTGGATGTTGGTATTGGTGGTGGCGTGGCGGAAGTGGTTGGTCAGCTTCTCAAGCAATTGGGTGTTGGTCGCCAAGTGTTGGTAATTACCCATCTGCCACAAGTCGCATCGCAAGGCGCACAGCATCTTAATGTGAAGAAAATCCAGAGGGACAATGTCACACTTAGCTCAATTGAGCCTTTGAATGACCATGCGCGAGTTGAAGAGATCGCTCGTATGCTAGGTGGTGTGGCACTGACTGAAACTACACGACAGCACGCCAGAGAAATGCTAGGCCTGTAATAAAATTATCTTTAAATGCTACTTGAATTACGTCTGGTCAACCCCAACCTTGTAATCAGCGTTTATTTAAATCAGTATGTTCAAAAATATTGTTATCTAAACTGGCATTATTTAAACCACCTGTTTTTAAAAGAGGAAATAGAATGCGAATAAAATTCTTACTAGGCGCTAGTGTTTTGGCGCTGGCTTTTAATCTGATAATGCCGACTTATGCGGCAGATCAATTTTCGCTACATGATGTTTATCAAACGGCTGAAACGGGCAATATAGCTAAAGCGCAAGCCATGATGGAGCAAGTCTTACGTGATCATCCTGGTAGTGCAAAAGCGCATTATGTAGAAGCCCAGTTGCTTGCTAAACAAGGTAAGTTGGCAGCGGCCTCTGCTGAACTTAGTACCGCTGAACGTCTAAAACCAGGTTTACCAGATGAAAACCCCCAAGCCGTACAATCGCTTAAAGCAGACATTGCTGGGCATGCTGGTAATGTTAATCATGCATATCCACAAGAAGTACAAAGCGGCTTCGGCGTTGGCTCAATGTTGCTCATTTTAGCTTTAGTCGTATTTATCTTCTTTGTGGGGCGTGCTATGGGGCGTCGAAACAATCCGGTGGTTTACCCGGCGGGGAACTATAACGGCGGTAATGCGCCATACGGTCAAGCGCCTTATGGTGGCGCTCCTTACGGAGGTTCACCTTATGGGGGGGCGCCCATGGGCGGTGGTATGGGTTCCGGCATTATGGGGGGCTTGGCAACAGGTGCTGCGCTAGGCGCTGGAATGGTTGCGGGCGAAGCGATGATGCATCACTTCACTGATGGTGATGCTAATTCGCACAGCAATGGCATAATCAGTGATGCGAATGCAGGTGATTCTTGGACAGATGCCAACGATATGGGTGGCAATGATTTTGGCGTGACTGATAGCGGCTCTTGGGATGACGGCGGTGGCGGTGATTGGACTTAAGTTGTAGAACAATTAAAAAGGGGCGTAAGCAACTTTTTAATTGTTGAGCGTTACTTGTGGGGACAAGGTTTCTTGGTGCAATCTGCGTAAATATAAAGTGAATGTTCGTTAATTTTAAAGCCGCGTTCTTCAGCGGCTTTATGCTGCAAGGCTTCGATATTTTCATCACAAAACTCTTCAACACGGCCACATTGCATACATACTATATGATCGTGATGGCTGCCTTGGTTAAGCTCAAACACGGCTTTGCCGCTTTCAAAGTGGTGGCGTACCAAGAGACCTGCTTGTTCAAATTGTGTGAGTACGCGGTAGACCGTTGCTAGACCCACATCGTCGCCAGTGCTTAACAAAATCTTATATACATCTTCCGCTGACATGTGTCTGTCTTTGCTGTTTTCAAACAGGCTTAAGACTTTAAGGCGTGGCAAGGTGGCTTTGAGGCCAGCGTTTTTTAATTCATCAGGTTCGCGTGTATTCATGGTTGTTTGCCTAGCCTAGGTTTAAGGGCGGCGCCCTTTTGTTGCTACTTATGGGACTGTAAGTCGTGGTATATTATCGCTAATTCTTATGAAAGTCATTGTGATGCGTTACTTAGTTTTATTGCTTGCTGTTTTGTGTGCGTCTTGCACCTCTACATTGCCTTCATTCAAGCCTTATCATTTGGATGTGCAGCAGGGGAATGTGGTGACATCAAAAATGATGTTGCAACTTAAGCCTGGGATGACTAAATCTCAAGTGCGTTACGTCATGGGTACCCCGTTGCTTCAAGATAGTTTTCACCAAGATCGCTGGGATTATCTCTATCAAATGAATAAAGGTGGCGAGGTAATTGAGCGCCGTCGCGTAATCCTTGAGTTTAAGGATGATGGTCTAGCATCAGTGCGTGGTGATGTGATTGCCGCAGGTTCGCCAGGTGCTGAAAATGCGCCATTGGCAACCATTGATGATATCAAGTCTGCAAAAAGTGATAAGACCTTATTGGCTGAGGATGCTAAAGCGAGCTGGACTGACCGCTTTAAATTCTGGGCGGACGACAATAAAAAGCCGGTAACTGCAGCAACAGTTGAGGCTAAGAAAACAAGTGTTGAGCCTGAGAAAAGCTGGTTTGATCGCTTGAAATTCTGGGAAGACAAAGAAAAGGCTACTACACCAGCTGTGGCTATTAAGCCTGTTGATGTTGCCAAAGTGGAAGCTCCAAAGGTTGCAGAGGTTGCGTCAGTTAAAGCCCCTGTCTCAGAGGAGCCTGTGACGCCTCAAATAGCCGAGCAATCTCTCGCTACAGAATCAACCGCGCCGTCTGAACTGGCTGAAGCGGTAAAAGAAGCGGCTAATATTGAGCCTGAACAAAAAGCGACGGATGATGTGCCTGTTGTTGACGAAAAAGCAGAAATTGCTGCAATGTTGAATGCTTGGGCTGATGCTTGGCGCACTAAAAATGTTAATGCCTATTTAAAGTTTTATTCAGATAAATTTGCACCAGAAGGCATGAGCCGTAAAGCCTGGGCTGTGCAGAGAAAGCAAAGGATTTCTGGGCAATCGGGATCAATTGGATTAACGCTTGAAGCCGTGAAAATTGATGTGAAGGGCAATTCTGCTCAAGTTGAATTTCTTCAGCATTATTCAAGTAGTAAATTGAATGACCATGTGACCAAAGTGTTGAGTTTGAATAATGAGCAAAAACAGTGGTTGATAGTAAAAGAAACTGTGGCGAGACCATCTAAGCAGGTTGTGGCTGATAACGTGCCGCCAGTTGAAACATTTAAGCTGCGCGATGTGACAGCGGATGAAAAGTCAGAGGCAATGCCAGAAAAGATGATTCAAGAGTCTGCTAAAAAATCGATTGAGTCAGCGTCTGCGGCTAAGCCAATCATTAAACCAGTTGAGTCTGTTAAGCCCGCGTCCGTAGCTAAAGAAGTGAAGCCTGATTTAAAAGAGATGACGCCAGCAAAAAATGAACCAGCTAAGACTGAAGCAAAAGTAGAAGTGAGCAAGGCGGAATCTAATAAAGACAAGCCATTGCCGCCAGAGGATGCCCCAGGTTATTTTGAACGGATGCTTGAGAAAATTGGCTTCTAATGATTGTGGATCTAGCAATAAGCATAAAGAAAGAAATGGATTGAAATGTTAAAGGTTGTGATTGCAGGTTGTTCTGGTCGTATGGGCTATGCGCTTTTAGAGGCTGTTTTTGCAGACGCTGAGCTTTCTTTGCACGGCGCCTTGGATCGTGCTGATAGCCAACAAATTGGTCGAGATGCGGGTGAGCAGTTTGGTAAAAAAACAGGTGTGTTGATTAGTCATGATGTTCGTGCCGCGCTGAAAGGCGCCGACGTATTGGTAGACTTTACACGTCCGGAGCCTAGCTTGCTATATTTGGCAGCCTGCCAAGAAGTGGGCGTGAATATGGTAATCGGCACAACAGGCTTCACGGTTGAACAAAAAGCGCTGATTACAAAGGCAGCTAAAAATATTTCAGTGGTATTTGCACCGAACATGAGTGTTGGTGTGACCTTGTTGATTAACCTTGTGCAAGCTGCCGCTAAGGTGCTCAATGAAGGCTACGATATTGAGGTGATTGAAGCGCATCACCGCCATAAAGTGGATGCGCCCTCTGGGACGGCCTTGCGTTTGGGTGAAGCGGCTGCAAGTGCTTTGGGTCGCAATTTAGAAGAATGTGCAATTTATGGTCGTGAGGGCGTGACGGGTGAGCGTGATCCAAGTACGATTGGTTTTGCGACCGTGCGTGGTGGCGATGTGGTGGGTGACCATACTGTGCTCTTTGCAGGGATTGGTGAACGTGTTGAGCTAACCCATAAAGCCAGCAGTCGTGCGACTTTTGCGCTGGGCGCTTTGCGTGCGGGTAAGTTTATGCAGGGCAAAAAATCAGGCTTGTTTGATATGCAAGATGTGCTTGGTTTGAAGTAACCGAACTTTGCAATAAAGCTGATTGATGGCCTCGCCTATTTCAGCTATAATTGAAACATTATTCAGCGGGACGAGCACAACACTCATCCCGCTTTGCACATCCGCTTCTCTTCGAGCGATAATTATTTAAAAACAAGGGGTTATAAGTGCCGCAACACACACCAGCCATGTTAGTACTTGCTGATGGGACAGTGTTTCGTGGTATTTCAATTGGCGCTCCCGGCCAAACCGTTGGTGAGGTGGTGTTCAATACCTCAATGACTGGTTATCAAGAAATCCTCACAGACCCATCTTATACCAAACAAATCGTTACATTAACTTATCCCCACATCGGCAATACGGGTGTGAATTCTGAAGATGTTGAGTCAGGTCAAGTTTATGCGAGCGGTTTAATTATTCGTGATTTGCCCTTGATTCATAGCAATTGGCGTAGCGAACAATCTCTTTCTGATTATTTGCTTGCCAACAATGTCGTGGCGATTGCAGATATCGACACCCGTAAATTAACCCGTATTCTTAGGGAAAAAGGCGCGCAAGCAGGCTGTATTATCGCTGGTGCGGTGAATGAGTCTGAAGCGTTGGCGCAAGCAAAAGCCTTCCCCGGTTTGTCAGGCATGGATTTGGCAAAAGTGGTGAGCGTTCAAGAGTCTTACGAGTTTGGTGAAGGCGAATGGGACTTGGTTTCTGGCTATGCAAAACCAAGTGATCCAGCTTTCCACGTGGTGGCGTTTGATTACGGCGTGAAGCGCAATATCCTTCGCATGCTTACTTCGCGTGGTTGCAAGGTAACTGTATTGCCAGCGCAGGCAACTGCCGAACAAGCTTTGGCTTTGAAACCAGATGGCGTGTTCTTGTCGAATGGCCCTGGCGATCCACAGCCATGTGACTATGCAATTTCTGCGATTAAAAATATTGTTGATGCCGGTGTGCCAACGTTTGGTATTTGCTTAGGTCATCAGTTATTGGCTTTGGCTTCTGGCGCAAAAACACTCAAGATGAAGTTTGGTCACCACGGAGCAAATCATCCTGTGCAGGATGTTGACGATAAGCGTGTGTTCATTACCAGCCAAAATCACGGATTTGCGGTCGATGCGGACAGCTTACCAGCTAATTTGCGTACGACGCATGTCTCGTTATTTGACGGCAGTTTGCAAGGCATTGCTCGCACAGATAAACCAGCATTTAGCTTCCAAGGTCATCCTGAAGCAAGTCCTGGTCCCACAGAGATGAGTTACTTGTTCGATCGATTTGTCGAATCCATGAAACAGCACAAGCAATAAGAAAACTATGGCAAAACGTACAGACATTAAAAGCATTTTGATTATTGGCGCTGGCCCGATTGTGATTGGTCAGGCTTGTGAGTTCGATTACTCAGGTGCGCAAGCGTGTAAGGCGCTTCGTGAAGAAGGTTACCGCGTTATTTTGGTGAATTCTAATCCGGCGACCATCATGACCGATCCTGAAATGGCTGATGCAACCTATATTGAGCCGGTGACTTGGCAGGTGGTAGAAAAGATTATTGCTAAAGAGCGTCCAGATGCGCTGTTGCCAACCATGGGCGGTCAAACAGCCTTGAACTGTGCTTTAGACTTAGACAAACATGGCGTTCTGAAAAAATACAATGTTGAGTTGATTGGTGCAAGCAAGCACGCAATTGATAAAGCAGAAGATAGACAAAAATTTAAAGAAGCGATGACCAAGATTGGTCTTGGTTCAGCGCGTTCTTCAATGGCGCATAGCTTGGAAGAAGCGTTGCAAGTGCAGGCAAGTATTGGTTATCCGGCGATTATTCGTCCTTCATTCACTATGGGTGGTAGCGGCGGTGGTATTGCTTACAATCGTGAAGAGTTTGTAACGATTTGCGAGCGTGGTCTTGAAGCCTCGCCAACGAAAGAATTGTTGATTGAAGAGTCACTTCTTGGTTGGAAAGAGTATGAGATGGAAGTGGTGCGTGACACCAAAGATAATTGCATCATCATTTGCTCAATTGAAAATTTAGACCCAATGGGTGTGCATACTGGCGATTCAATTACCGTAGCGCCAGCACAAACACTGACGGATAAAGAGTATCAAATTATGCGCAATGCATCGCTTGCGGTGCTCCGTGAGATTGGTGTGGATACTGGTGGTTCAAACGTACAATTCGCGATTAATCCTAAAGATGGTCGGATGATTGTCATTGAGATGAACCCGCGTGTGTCACGATCATCGGCCTTGGCCTCAAAAGCGACGGGCTTCCCAATTGCAAAAGTAGCCGCCAAACTGGCTGTTGGCTTTACATTGGATGAGCTTAAGAATGAGATTACTGGCGGTGCAACTCCAGCATCATTTGAGCCATCAATTGATTATGTTGTAACGAAGATCCCACGTTTTGCATTCGAAAAATTCCCTCAAGCGGATTCACGCTTAACGACACAAATGAAATCCGTGGGTGAAGTGATGGCCATTGGTCGTACTTTCCAAGAGTCATTCCAAAAAGCACTTCGCGGCTTAGAGGTTGGCGTTGATGGTTTGGATGAAAAAACATCAGATATCGATGAAATACAAAAAGAACTTGGTGAGCCAGGTCCTGAGCGCATTTGGTATGTGGGTGATGCTTTCCGCGCTGGCATGACCGTTGAGCAGGTGTTTGATCACTCGAAGATTGATCATTGGTTTTTGGTGCAAATCGAAGACATCATCAAACGCGAAATGGCATTAAAAGGTCGTCATTTGGCTGATTTGGATAAAGATGCTTTGTTCCAACTCAAGCGTCGAGGTTTTTCAGACCGTCGTTTGGCTAGTTTGTTAGGCACAGACCAACATGCAGTGCGTGCTTATCGACAAGCATTGAATGTACGCCCTGTGTATAAGCGCGTCGATACTTGCGCCGCTGAATTCGCGACTAATACGGCTTATATGTACTCTACGTATGAAGAAGAGTGTGAAGCTAAGCCAAACGATAAAAAGAAAATTATGGTGTTGGGCGGTGGCCCGAACCGTATCGGTCAAGGGATTGAGTTTGACTATTGCTGCGTTCATGCAGCCTTCGCGATGCGTGAAGATGGCTATGAAACCATTATGGTGAACTGCAACCCTGAGACTGTTTCAACCGATTACGATACATCTGACCGTCTATACTTTGAGCCGCTTACATTAGAAGATGTGCTTGAAGTGGTGGCAATTGAAAAGCCGGTAGGGGTGATTGTGCAATACGGTGGTCAAACGCCTCTTAAATTGGCGCGTGATTTAGAAAAAGCAGGTGTACCTATTATTGGTACTACGCCAGATGCAATTGACCGTGCAGAAGACCGCGAACGTTTCCAACAAATGCTACAAGATTTAGGGTTGAAACAACCGCCTAATCGAACAGCGAGAACGCCTGATGAAGCATTACGTTTAGCGCAAGAGATTGGCTATCCATTGGTGGTACGTCCTTCTTATGTACTTGGTGGTCGTGCAATGGAAATCGTTCAAGAACAAGCTCAGCTTGAGCGTTATATGCGCGAAGCGGTGAAGGTCTCAAACGAATCGCCAGTATTACTGGATCGTTTCTTAAATGATGCGCTTGAAGTTGACGTTGATGCTTTATGTGATGGCGAAGAAGTGATTATTGGCGGCATTATGGAGCACGTTGAGCAAGCTGGGGTTCATTCAGGCGACTCAGCATGTTCATTGCCACCGTATAGCTTGTCTAAAAAGCTTCAAGATGAATTGCGTGTGCAAACGGTACAAATGGCAAAAGCGCTTGGCGTGGTTGGTTTGATGAACGTCCAGTTCGCGATTCAAGGCGAGACTGTTTATGTGCTTGAGGTAAATCCTCGTGCATCACGAACTGTGCCTTTTGTTTCTAAAGCTTGTGGTTTGCAATTAGCGAAAATTGCCGCACGTTGCATGACAGGCGTGAAACTAAAAGATCAAGGCGTAACCAAAGAAATCGTGCCTTCTTATTACTCAGTTAAAGAAGCGGTCTTCCCGTTCATTAAATTCCCCGGCGTGGATACCATCCTTGGGCCAGAAATGAAATCAACGGGTGAGGTCATGGGCGTTGGTACAACGTTTGCAGAAGCGTTTGTCAAATCACAACTAGGTTCTGGCGATGTGCTCCCTAAAGGTGGCAAAGCTTTTATTAGTGTGCGTCGTGAGGACCGTGAACGTGTCGTGGAAATTGCACAGTCATTGGCCAACTTAGGTTTCCAATTGCTAGCAACGCGCGGCACAGCAGGGGCTTTAGCTGAGGCTGGGCTTGCGGTAACCCCAGTCAATAAAGTGGCTGAAGGCCGTCCACATATTGTGGACATGATTAAAAATAATGAGATCAGCTTTATTGTGAACGTCACGGAAGATAAGCGAGCTGTGCAAGACTCATACGCTATTCGCCGTAACGCCTTACAACAAAAAGTGACTTACTACACAACTTTGGCAGGTGCTAAAGCGGCTTGTATGGGCATGGGCCATATGCAAGAGCTTGAAGTGAAATCATTGCAAGAGTTGCATAAGACACTTACTAAGTAATAAGATAATCCTAAAATCAACCACGCCTAATCGTTAGGTGTGGTTTTTATTTTATATAGACCGCAAATAGCGATAAACGAAGAAGATACAAGGTAGATAACATGAATCAAATCCCAGTCACCATTAACGGCGCAGAACTTTTAAAAGCTGAGTTGCAACGATTAAGAAGTGTAGATCGTCCAGCAGTGATTGAGGCGATTGCGGAAGCGCGAGCGCAAGGCGACTTGTCTGAAAATGCTGAGTATGAGTCAGCGAAAGAGAAACAAAGTTTTATTGAAGGACGTATTGCTGAGATTGAAGCTAAACTTTCTAACGCAATGATTATTGATCCTAAAACCTTAAACGCTGAAGGTCGTTGTGTATTTGGTGCAACGGTTGAAGTGGAGGATTTAGATGCTGGCGATAAGGCAATTTATCAAATTGTGGGCGATGACGAAGCTGACATTAAGTCTGGTAAGATTTCAATTAGCTCGCCAATCGCACGCGCGTTGATTGGTAAGTCAGAGGGTGATGTGGCTGAAGTGGTTGCACCGAGTGGCATTCGCTCATATGAAGTGTTGAACGTACAGTACATCTAAATCGCTAGTATTTTAATTACTGGGAGGTCGTGCAATGAAGCAATTCGCAGATAAATTAGCGTTAATTTCTATCACATTGTGGGTTGGCGCGTTATGGGCAATCGGCTATCTTGCAGCGCCTACATTGTTTTACCATTTGCCTGACAGGCAGCTAGCTGGTAGCTTGGCTGGCGAAATGTTTACTATTGTTGCTTACATTGGCATGGTCAGCGGAGCGTATTTGCTCCTCAATCGAATCACTAAGTTTGGTGGTCAAGCCTTCAAACAAGGCTTTTTTTGGGCGGTGTTGTTCATGCTATTGCTCACATTGGCTGGTCACTTTGGAATTGCGCCGATCATTGCTAAGCTAAAAGCGGATGCAATGCCTTCAGACGTGATGCACAGTGTGTTTGCTGACAGATTTGAAACTTGGCACGGCGTCGCAAGTATTGCTTATGCCATTCAGAGTTTATTAGGATTGGTGTTGGTGCTGAAAGCGACTCGATAAGCTTCGGCCGCTTTCAAATATAATTTATTTAGGAATAACGATCTTTGCAGTTTCGGCTTGGCGATAAATCACCAGTTGTTTGCCGATGTGATGTACTTTAATAGCGCCCGTTTTTTCACAGATTTCTTCAAGCATCGCAGCGCGTGCTTCTCTGTCATCACCAAACACTTTGATTTTGATGAGTTCGTGCGCATTTAAGCTGTTTTCAATTTCTTGTAAAACGCTCGCTGTCAGGCCATTGTTGCCTATCATCACAACGGGATTTAATTTGTGTGCCAACCCGCGAAGGTGGCTAATTTGTTTAGTATTCACGCAGTATCTATCTTGTCTTGTTGATTCATTAAGGACGTTATTTTATCACATGAAGCTTAGGCCATGAAAAGAACCAAAACCAGCAAAGCTTGGATGCAAGAGCATGTTAACGACCCTTACGTGAAGCTCGCTCAAAAGGATGGTTATCGTGCGCGCGCAGCCTATAAGCTATTAGAAATAGACGATAAAGACAGGTTGATAAAGCCTGGTATGGTGATTGTTGATTTAGGTTCAACCCCCGGAAGTTGGTCGCAAGTGGCTATTCAGCGCCTTAAAAATAATGGCCGTGTGATTGCTTTGGATTTGTTGCCGATGGTCGGCATTCCTGGTGTGGAGTTTATTCAAGGCGATTTTCGTGAAGATGAAATACTTGAGCAATTGGAAGAAAAGCTGGGTGGGCAGCAAATAGACCTTGTAATCTCAGATATGGCCCCCAATATAAGCGGTATCAGTTCGGTGGATCAGCCTAATGCGGTTTATTTAACTGAACTTGCGGTCGATTTTAGTTTGAAATGGCTGAAACCAGAGGGTAACTTCTTAGTCAAAGTCTTCATTGGCTCAGGGTTTGAAGAGATCGTGAAGATAATGCGGGATAGTTTTGAAAAGGTTGTGACCCGTAAGCCCAAGGCATCGCGTGACCGTAGTACTGAAGTTTATTTGCTTGGATTGAAACGCAAAGCGAACAATGTTTAGGCCCGATTTAGTGGTAAGATTTTAATTGTGCAAAATGCAATCTTTAAAAGGATGTGATCTTGAATAACATCGTCAAAAATATCGCGATATGGGTGATTGTTGCCATTATCCTTATGACTGTCTTTAACCAATTTGCGAATAAAAATGGTGCCGACAATCAAATCGTTTACTCGCAGTTCATTAATGAAGTGAAACAAGGTCATGTGGCCAAAGTGACCATTGAAGGTCGCGTTTTGCATGGTGAAATGAGCGATGGTAAGAAGTTCAATTCATACGCCCCCTATGACCCAGGCATGATGGGCGACCTGCTTAAAAATAATATACGTGTTGAAGCGAAGCCAGAGCAAGAGCAATCATTATTGATGAGCCTTTTGATTAATTGGGGCCCGATGATTTTATTGATTGCTGTTTGGGTATTCTTTATGCGCCAAATGCAAGGTGGCGGTAAAGGTGGTGCTTTCTCATTTGGTAAGAGCAAAGCGCGTCAATTAGATGAGGCTTCTAATCAAACCACATTTGCGGATGTGGCCGGTTGTGATGAGGCCAAAGAAGAAGTTTCAGAGTTGGTTGAGTTCTTACGTGATCCAGGTAAATTCCAAAAATTGGGTGGTCGTATTCCGCGTGGCGTATTGATGGTTGGCCCGCCAGGTACAGGTAAGACCTTGCTTGCTAAAGCGATTGCTGGTGAAGCAAAAGTGCCATTCTTTACGATTTCAGGTTCTGATTTTGTCGAAATGTTCGTGGGTGTCGGTGCGGCACGTGTGCGTGACATGTTTGAGCAAGCCAAAAAAGCAGCGCCGTGCATTATCTTTATTGATGAAATTGATGCGGTCGGCCGTCATCGTGGTGCAGGTACTGGCGGTGGCAATGATGAGCGCGAACAAACGCTTAATCAAATGCTTGTTGAGATGGACGGCTTTGAGCCTAATTCTGGCGTCATTGTCATTGCTGCAACTAACCGTGCAGACGTGCTCGATAAAGCGTTACTTCGTCCAGGTCGTTTTGACCGTCAAGTGATGGTTGGTTTACCTGATATTCGTGGTCGCGAACAAATTCTATTGGTGCATATGCGTAAAGTGCCTATCGATGCTGATGTTAAAGCCGACATTCTTGCGCGTGGAACGCCTGGTTTCTCAGGCGCAGATTTAGCTAATTTGGTGAATGAAGCGGCATTGTTTGCGGCACGTCGCAACAAGCGCACAGTGGATATGTCTGACTTTGAAGATGCTAAAGATAAAATCTTCATGGGCCCTGAACGTACCTCGATGGTTATGCGTGAAGAAGAGCGTCGCAATACGGCCTATCACGAGTCTGGTCATGCTGTGGTGGCAAAACTTTTGCCTAAAGCTGATCCTGTGCACAAGGTGACCATTATGCCTCGTGGCTGGGCACTGGGTTTGACATGGCAGTTGCCAGAGTTCGACCGCATTAGCAACTATCGCGACAAAATGTTGGAAGAGATTTCGATTTTGTTTGGCGGTCGTATTGCTGAAGAAATTTTCATGCATCAAATGTCCACGGGCGCATCAAACGACTTTGAGCGCGCGACTAAATTGGCGCGTGATATGGTGACACGTTACGGTATGTCCGATGCGCTTGGTACGATGGTGTATGCGGGTAATGAGCAGGATTCATTATTTGGTAGCATGTCATCTAAAACGGTTTCTGAGGCGACACAGCAAAAAGTAGATGCTGAAATTCGTCGCATTTTGGATGAGCAATATGCGATTGCGCGCAAATTGCTAGAAGACAATCGTGATAAGGTTGAAGCGATGACAGCTGCTTTGCTTGAGTGGGAAACCATTGATGCAGAACAGATCAATGACATTATGTCAGGTCAACCACCAAGAGCGCCTAAGCCTAGTCAAGCCAGTAATAAGGCGGCTAAGGGTGACAGCGGGTCAACAGGCGGTCAGCCAAATACTGCGCCGCAACCTGCTGCTAAAAATTAAAGCCGTCATCATTGTTACTAAAAAATGGTAAGCCATGCGGTGTGTTGGGTTAATTATCCAGTGCGCTTCATGGCTTAATAAATATGCAATTTCTCTGCGGTAGGTTTGAGCTAAATCTTTCCACGCCACGTGTCATGGGTATTGTGAACGTCACCCCTGACTCTTTCTCTGATGGCGGAAAATTCAATACAACAGATAAAGCTGTTGCACACGCGATGGAGTTAGTAGCACAGGGGGCTGATATTTTAGATATTGGCGGAGAGTCTACTCGTCCCGGTGCTACGCCAGTTCCTCTCGATGAAGAGCTTAATCGTGTTGTCCCTGTAATTAAGGCGTTAGCACAAGCGGGCGTTCCACTTTCCATTGATACTTATAAACCTGAAGTGATGCGCGCGGCGATTGAGGCGGGTGCTGATATTGTGAATGATGTTTGCGCTTTGCAAGAACCAAATGCGCTTGAGATCGTTGCGGCAAGCAAAGTGGGGGTATGTTTAATGCATATGCAAGGTCGTCCACAAACAATGCAGGTCGACCCGCAATATCAAGATGTGGTTGCTGAAGTCACTAGCTTTTTAGCGGCAAGATTAAAAGCCGCTGAAGCAATGGGTATTTCACGTGATCGAGTCTTGTTAGACCCTGGTTTTGGTTTTGGTAAACGAACTGCGCATAATCTGACTTTGCTTAATCACTTATCAAGTCTACAATCGTTAGGCTTGCCTTTGTTAATAGGGCTTTCACGTAAATCTTTGTTGGGTCAGGTGCTTGGCTCTGCTGCGGATGAACGCATCCATGCCAGCATTGCTGCCTCAGTAGTCTCGGTGATGAGAGGGGCGAATATTGTGCGTGTGCACGATGTGAAGCCAACAGTGGATGCTTTAAAGATTGTTACTGCGGTGATGCAAAATTAAAAATACGCCTTAAAGATAGGTCTTTAGAAGATAAGCATAATGGGTAAAAAATATTTCGGTACAGATGGTATTCGTGGTCGTGTTGGCACTAGCCCAATCACCCCAGAGTTCGTGATGCGTTTAGGGTATGCCGCTGGTCGTGTGCTAGCGAATGCTGACCTGCATTTAGCTAAAGATGTGCATCCAACGGTTTTGATAGGTAAAGACACTCGTATTTCGGGCTATATGCTTGAGTCAGCGTTGCAAGCTGGCCTATGTGCGGCTGGTGTGAATGTCCGGCTCACAGGCCCAATGCCGACCCCTGCCGTGGCGTATTTAACCCGTGCTTTGAGGGCGCAAGCGGGGATAGTGATTTCGGCTTCGCACAATTCTTTTGAAGATAACGGCATTAAGTTTTTCTCAAGCCTAGGCACCAAGTTGCCTGATGATATTGAGCATCAAATAGAGGCAGAGCTTGATAAGCCAATGGAAGTCATGCCATCTGCCGCTTTAGGTCGCGTTAAGCGGATTGATGATGCGGCAGGTCGCTATGTTGAGTTTTGCAAAAGCACATTTCCTAATGACCTAGATTTGCGTGGCTTAAAGATAGTCCTTGATTGCGCCAATGGCGCTACTTACCATGTTGCGCCGCCAGTTTTTCACGAGCTTGGTGCAGAAGTGATTGCAATCGCTAATCAGCCGAATGGTTTAAATATTAATGCCGACTCTGGCACGACACACCCCCAAGCATTATGCAAAGCGGTGGTTGAGCATCAAGCGGATTTGGGCATTGCTTTTGATGGCGATGGCGACCGCGTGATGATGGTGGATTCTGCAGGCAATCTACTCGATGGCGACCAACTGCTTTATATCATTGCCCAGCACAGACATCAGGAGGGCATTCTTGGTGGTGGCGTTGTCGGTACACTCATGACCAATCTTGCATTGGAGCACCATTTCCAAAAGACGAAGATTGCGTTCAGCCGCGCAAAAGTGGGCGATAGACATGTCCGTGAAATGCTGGTGAAAAATGATTGGCAATTGGGCGGTGAGAACTCGGGCCACATTCTTTGCCTAGATAAACATACCAGTGGTGACGGCATTATTGCTGCACTACAAGTATTAGCTGCGCTTAACGCTCAGAACAAAACGCTGCTTGAAGTTGGCAAGTCACTCACTTTATATCCTCAGGTGCTGATTAATCTGCCTGTAAAACGGCGTATTGATATGGACAACAATCCTGCTGTGCAAGTCGTTGTCAAAAAAGCTGAGCAAGCGCTAAACGGCAATGGTCGCATCTTATTAAGAGCTTCAGGCACGGAGTTGAAATTTCGCGTGATGGTGGAAGGTGTAGATAGTGATTTAGTTCATCAATTAGCAAAAGAGATTGCTGAAGTCGTTGCTGAAGAAGCTCAATAGTTTTATATCGATATTAAAAATAAAAAAACCCGCTACTGCGGGTTTTTTTATTGGCTAGTAGAACTTACTTCTGCCAAGTGTCTTTGAGCGTTACCGTTCTATTAAATACTGGCTTGCCAGCTACGCTGTCTTTTCTATCTGCCACAAAATAACCATGGCGTTCAAATTGAAAGCTTTCTGCAGGTTTTGCATCCTTTAAGCTTGATTCTAATTGTGCAGTAATTGTGGTGGATGAATTTGGATTAATGTCATCCAAATAGTCACGATCGCCACTGCCCGGGTGTGCTTCTTTGAACAATCGGTCGTACATGCGAATTTCAGCCTCGTAGGCGTGATGAGCAGACACCCAATGGATGTTGCCCTTAACCTTAACACTATCGGAGCCTGGGGTCCCTGATTTTGTGTCTGGGAGGTATTCGCAGTGCACGGTGGTGACGTTGCCGTTCGCGTCTTTCTCAAAACCCGTGCATTTCACCACATAACCATAGCGTAAACGCACTAACCCATCTGGCACTAAACGGAAAAAGCCTTTGCTTGGTTCTTCCATAAAGTCTTCGCGTTCAATCCATAGTGCTTTGGTGAGTTGTATTGTGCGTTTCCCTAGCTCTGGTTTGAGTGGGTGGTTAGGCGCAAAGCAATCTTCTGATTGGCCGTCTGGATAGTTATCAATCACCAATTTAATTGGGTCAAGTACCGCGATGCGGCGTTCTGCAGAAAGGTTGAGCGTTTCGCGCATACAGTCTTCAAGGATGGTGTATTCAATCCAAGAGTCTGACTTTGAAACGCCAATCCGGTCAGTAAATAAACGGAAGCCTTCTGGCGTATAGCCGCGACGACGTGCGCCAGCTAATGTTGGTAAGCGAGGGTCATCCCAACCAGTGACATGATTGTTTTCAACTAAATCAATTAATTTACGTTTTGAAAGTACGACGTAAGTGAGATTTAAGCGAGCAAATTCATATTGTTTTGGAAGCGGATGCGTAAGCATGCCAGCTTCAGCTAAGCGTTCTAATACCCAATCGTAGAACGGTCGCTGGTCTTCAAATTCCAGTGTGCAAATTGAGTGAGTAATGCCTTCAAACGCATCTTCAAGGGGATGTGCAAATGTGTACATGGGATAGATGCACCACTTGTCACCAGTGTTGTGGTGGTGCGCGCGTTTAATGCGGTAAATCGCTGGGTCACGCAGATTGATGTTAGGCGAAGCCATGTCGATTTTGGCACGCAGTACCATGCTGCCATCGGCATGTTTGCCATCGCGCATTTCGCGGAACTTGCTTAGATTGTCTTCAATTGAGCGGTCACGCCAAGGGGAATTTTTACCGGCTTCAGTCAACGTGCCACGATTAATGCGCATTTCATCCGCGGATTGTTCATCCACATAAGCTTTGCCAGCGCTGATTAAGGCTTCAGCTGCTTGGTACATCATTTCAAAATAGTTACTCGCATAATACAAATGCGATTGTCCAAAAGCATTCCAGTCGAAGCCCAGCCATTGCACCATCTCGGTGATGCTATCAACGTACTCTTGCTCTTCTTTTTCAGGATTGGTGTCATCAAAGCGCATGTGGCAAACGCCTTCGTAATCGATAGCCAAGCCGAAGTTCAAGCAAATGCTTTTTGCATGGCCAATATGCAAATAGCCGTTTGGTTCTGGCGGGAAGCGTGTACGAATTTTTGCTGGATCAGGTTGACCGGCGGCATGATGTGCAGCGTCGCCCGGTGTGCCTGCCCAGCGGCGGCTTGCGTTGGTGCCGTTTGCTAAATCACGGTCAATAATGCCGCGAATAAAATTAGATGCGGGCGCGATCGGTGTTTTTTCTGATGACATAGTAAATATATTAAATAGATTAAATAGATTAACCATCATTTTACACCGTGAGACGCTTTACGTGGCGTGTTCCTTCATGATGTCGGTGATAAGCCATGCTAAACTCTCGTTCAATATGATTAACGCACTGACATTCCCAATTTTGCGCTTACTTGCTGATGGCCGATTTCACTCAGGTGAGGACATCGCTCAGCATTTTAAGGTGACGCGCACCACTGTCTGGAGCGCAGTTCAAGAAGCCCAGTCATTGGGTGTTGAGGTGTTTTCGGTGCGTGGTCGAGGATATAAACTGCCCGAACCAATTGTCATGCTCAATCAAGAAGAAATTCTGAATGCCATCGGTCAAGAACGTGCTTGGTTTAAGTTGGAAGTGCACGATACGCTTGAATCGACCAATACCTATTTAATGAAGAAAGCCAACCAAAGCCAAGTACAAATGCTGGGTGGGCAAGTTGCAGCACACGCGACTTGTGTGGTGACGGAATTACAAACAGCTGGAAAAGGCCGCAGAGGCCGTGCATGGCAGGCTGGGTTAGGTGCCAGTTTAACTTTCTCGCTATTGTGGCGTTTCCAAATGGGCGCATCAGCGCTTTCTGGGTTGAGTTTGGCGGTGGGTGTGGCTTTGATTCGCGCATTTCGAACATTGGGTATTTCAAATGCAAAACTCAAGTGGCCAAATGATGTGCTGATCGAAACGCCGGCGGGAAAACAAAAATTAGCGGGTATCTTAATTGAGCTACAGGGCGATATGGATGGCCCAAGCGCGGCAGTGATTGGGGTGGGCATTAATCTTCGCTTGCCTGAAAACGTCGCACGTAATATCGACCAGCCATTTACAGATGTTTATAACATTAAGCCTGAGGCGGCGAACCCTAACCTCTTGCTTGGCACTGTGCTTAAACATATGGCTGAAGTCTTGAGCGCTTTTGAGCAAAATGGCTTTGAAGCCCTGCGCGAGGAGTGGATGCAATACCATGCTTATCATCATCAGTCTGTGGGCATGTTGATGCCTGATGGCCGTGAAGTCTTAGGTGAGGTGATTGGCGTTGCGAGTGATGGTATTTTGCTGGTGAATACACCACAAGGTGAGCAGCGTTTTTCAGCAGGTGAAATTAGTTTAAGAGGTGTCTCGTAATGTTAGCAATAGACTCTGGCAATACACGCACCAAGTGGGCGGTATTTACCGATGATGGCCGTATTCAAGATGCTGGTGTTTGCTTAAACGCCGAGCTTGCAGGGTTTGTAATGCCTGCAAGCTGGAAATCTTGCAAACGTGCCATTGTTGCTAATGTGGCAGGTGAGGACGTTGCTGTAAGCATTACGGCATTATTAAAAAAAGCAGAGATTGCTTTTGTGTGGGCGAAAGCTCAGGCTGAAATGCTAGGCTTGCTGAACAAATACGAAAAGCCAGAAAGCTTAGGCGTTGACCGCTGGGCTGCCTTAGTTGCATCATTTAAACGGTATCTCAATCAGCCAGCTTGCTTGGTGGTGAATGCGGGAACAGCCCTTACTATTGATGCCATCTATCAGAACGCTTTTATTGGGGGCCTGATCGTGCCAGGTTTTAGCATGATGCAGAATGCTTTATTGCAAAATACAGCAACGGTTAATCCACAAAACGGTCAAGCTAAAACCTTTCCGCTCAGCACTGCTGATGCGAGTTATAGCGGCGTTTTAACAGCGATTGTAGGCGCAATTGTGATGCAGGCAGATAAACTGGAATCGCATTGCCAAGATGTACCAACGGTTGTGATGACGGGTGGCGATGCGGTTATGCTCATGCCTATTTTGACGCAAGTATTTGGCGCAAAGCCTGTGCTGGCTGAACATTTAGTGTTAGAAGGTTTGTATTTGATGGGGAGTACAAAAGCATGAGACGTCATGTGATTCTTTTGGTTTTGTTAAACATCATTATTTTTGCCTACTTTGAATGGCCAGATGCCGCTTCAAATAATGCACGTCAAGCTTTGCCAGAATTAAATCCTAACAAAATTCAGTTGCTGAGCGACACGCAGCTTAAAGCTTTGCCAGCAGTTAAAGTCACCTCAGCTAGTGAGTAAATGATATGAGCATTTCTATTGAAACACGTCCTCCATTCCCCCCGTTTACTCGCGAAACTGCAATCCAAAAAGTACGGATGGCTGAGGATGGTTGGAATAACCGCAGCCCAGAAAAAGTGGCTTTGGCTTATACCGTGGATACTATGTGGAGGAACCGAAATGAATTCCCCCGAGGCCGCGTCGAGATAGTTGAGTTCTTAAAGCGTAAATGGGCTAAAGAGCATGAATATCGATTGATTAAGGAACTGTGGGCGTTTGAAGGTAACCGGATTGCGGTACGCTTTGCCTATGAGTGGCATGATGATGCAGGCCAGTGGTGGCGCTCATATGGCAACGAGAATTGGGAGTTTGATGAGAACGGCCTGATGCAAAAACGCTATGCGAGCATTAATGATTTAGCGATTGAAGAATCAGACCGTTTATTTCATTGGCCGCAGGGAAGGCGGCCCGATGATCACAAAGGGCTCTCAGAATTAGGATTGTGAGCAATAAAAAGGAGGCTTTAGGCCTCCTTTTTAATTAACGCGATTACCTTTTCTTAATATATAAATCAGTAATCGTGCCTTCTTTCATTTCAGCCGCAAAACACACAGTCTCTGAAAGCGTTGGGTGAGCATGAATCGTTAAGCCTAAGTCATGGGCATCTGCACCCATTTCAATCGCCAACACAGCTTCCGCAAGCAATTCTCCAGCATTTACGCCAACAATGCCGGCACCAATCACGCGGTGTGTGTCTTTATCGAAAATCAGCTTCGTTGAGCCCTCGGTGCGTGCAATGGAAAGCGCACGTCCACTAGCCGCCCAAGGGAAGCTGGCTTTTTCAATCGCAATCCCTTTGGCTTTCGCTTCAGTCTCTGTCATGCCAGCCCAAGCTACTTCCGGGTCGGTATAAGCGACCGATGGTATGACTAAAGCTTGGAATTCAACCTTATGACCGGCAATCACTTCAGCCGCTACTTTGCCTTCGTGTGTCGCTTTGTGCGCTAGCATCGGCTGGCCGACAATATCGCCAATCGCGAAAATGTGCGGCACGTTAGTGCGCATTTGTTTGTCGACATTGATAAAGCCACGCTCATCAACCGCCACGCCTGCATTCTCAGCGCCAATATTGAGGCCGTTAGGACGACGACCAATTGATACTAGTACGCGGTCATAAATTTCCACGCCTTTAGGTGCTTCGGTGTTGCCGTTGACGCCTTCAAAGCTCACATAGATGCCGTCTTTTTTAGCTTCGATATTCGCTACTTTGGTATTGAGCATAATCGCTTCAAAACGCTTTTCCATCCGCTTTTGTAATGGACGCACTAAGTCGCGGTCGCAACCTTGAATAAGGCCATCAGTAAATTCTACTACGCTAACCTTTGAGCCAAGCGCATCGTAAACAGTCCCCATTTCAAGGCCGATGATGCCGCCGCCAATGACGAGCATGCGTTTTGGCACATCAGCCAAGGCTAATGCCCCGGTTGAGTCCATGATGCGTTCATCATCTGGTGCGCCAGGAAATTTGGTGGCTTGTGAGCCCGCTGCAATAATCGCATTTTCAAAGCCAACTTTTGTGACTTTGCCATCCGCGCCTGTGACAGCGATTTGGTGCGGGCTGGTGAATTTACCTAAGCCTTGTACCACAGTTACTTCACGTTTTTTCGCCATCGCTGCTAAACCACCTGTGAGCTTGCCTACAACGTCGTTGGCTTTCCATGTGCGGAGTTGTTCAAGGTCGACATTGGCCTTACCAAAAGATACGCCGTGATGTGCTGTTTCTTCTGCTTCCGTAATCACTTTGGCCGTGTGCAAAAGTGCTTTAGATGGAATACATCCAACGTTTAAGCAAACGCCGCCTAGTGTTGAATAGCGCTCGATTAAGACGACTTTTTTGCCTAAGTCAGCGGCGCGGAAAGCAGCGGTGTAGCCGCCAGGGCCGGAGCCAAGCACAACGACTTCACAAGTGATGTCATTGTCGCCTTGAGGTGCTGCGGGTGTTGGCGCCCTTACTGATGGGCTTGCTGGCGCACTTTTTGGTGGTGCAGCAGGTTCAGCTTTTGGGGTCTCTGTATTAGCTGTTGTGGCTTTCGCGCCAGCCTCTGCTTCTAGCACCAGGATGAGTGTGCCTTTAGCGACTTTGTCGCCTACTTTAATTTTAATTTCTTTGACCACGCCAGCATCTGAAGATGGAATATCCATCGATGCTTTGTCTGACTCAAGCGTGATTAAAGAATCTTCTTTTGCAATGGTGTCGCCTACTTTAACCAATACCTCGATAACGTCAACGCTATCGAAGTTGCCAATATCAGGGACGATGACTTCTACTAAATTGCTCATGCCAACCCCTTAAAGTAACAAGCGACGAACGTCGGACAACATCATGCGCAAGTGGCTAGTGAAACGCGCGCCATCTGCACCGTCAATCACGCGGTGGTCGTATGAAAGAGACATTGGCAAGATGAGGCGTGGCTCAAAGCCAACTGTTTCTTTGTTGTAAACAGGTTGGAATGTTGAGCGTGAAACGCCCAAAATCGCCACTTCAGGGCAATTGATAATTGGCGTAAACATGGTGCCGCCAATTCCGCCCAAGCTAGAAATAGTGAAGCAACCGCCTTGCATTTCTTCAATCTTCAACTTACGTTCACGGGCTTTACCAGACAAGTCTGCCAAGTCACGCGCAATATCGAGCACATCTTTTTTATCGACATCCCGCACCACAGGGACTACCAAGCCGTCTGGCGTGTCGCAAGCAAAGCCAACGTTGAAGTATTGCTTCATAATCAAGCTTTCGCCATCTGCTGAAAGCGATGCGTTAAAGTTCGGGTAAGTCCTAAGCGCATTCACAACAGCTTTCATCAAGAAAGCGAGTAGCGTTAATTTAGCGCCACGTTTTTCAGCGTCAGCTAACATCGACTTACGGAATTCTTCCAAGTCGGTAATGTCAGCTTCGTCGAATTGCGTCACATGAGGCGCAGTCACCCAGTTGCGGTGCAAGTTTGCGCCAGATAATTTCTTGATGCGTGAAAGTGGTTTGTTTTCAATTTCGCCAAACTGACTAAAATCAATCACTGGCATTGCCAATGTGGTTAAACCAGACCCCATATTTTCAGAGCGCGGTTTTGCAAGTTCGCCTTTGACAAAGGCTTGCACGTCCTCTTGGCTAATGCGGTTTTTAGGGCCGGTGCCACGCACCAAGCTTAAGTTCACACCGAGTTCACGTGCGAATTTACGTACCGATGGACTCGCGTGTGCCAATTTACCATCTGCAGCCACTGCGCTTGCACCAATTGGATTAGGCGTGGCTTGTGGTTGAATGACTTTAGGCACTTCAGGCACAGGGCGTGATGGCTCTGGAATGGCGACTGGTTTTTCGTCAACCGTTACAGTAGCAACCACAGGCGTTGTGCTTGGCTGTGCGGCTGGCTTTTCTGCAGGCGCATCCTCGGATGCGTTTAGCGTTAAAATTAAACCGCCTTGCGCTGCTTTGTCGCCCACTTTCATGCTGATACTTTTGACTACGCCACCGAATGGCGCAGGGATGTCCATTGACGCTTTGTCAGATTCTAAAGTGATGAGTGAGTCATCTTTTGCAACAGTGTCGCCTTCTTTTACAAGGAATTCGATGACGTCAACGCTATCAAAGTTACCAATATCCGGGACAAGAACTTCTTTAATTGCCATGCTGTTATTCCTTAAGAGAGTCTTCTCTGTGTAAGCTAAATTGCTGCTTAAACTGTTGTTGGATTAGGGCGGCTTGCGTCGATTTTGTATTTCTTAATCGCTTCAGCAGCTTTGCTTGCAGGCAGTTTGCCTTCGTCCGCTAATGCTTTAAGCGCGGCAAGCACCACATAATATCTATCCACCTCGAAGAAGCTACGCAGCGCTTCACGACTATCACTGCGGCCATAACCATCAGTACCGAGTGACACAAAACGTTGTGGCACAAAGTTACGGATTTGGTCTGCAAATGATTTCATATAATCGGTTGATGAAATCACTGGGCCTTCTGCACCGCTCAAGCATTCAGCCACGTAGCTGAGTCTTGGTTTCTTCTCTGGATTGAGCATGTTCCAACGTTCAGCATCTAAACCTTCACGACGTAACTCAGTGAAGCTTGTGACGCTCCAAACATCAGGTGAGACACCCCAATCTTTTTCAAGCATTTCAGCTGCTGCGATGACTTCTCGTAAGATCACGCCACTGCCCATCAATTGTACTTTAGGGCCTTTAGCTTTTGATTTGCTAAATGCGTACATGCCTTTAAGGATCCCAGCCTCTGCGCCTTTTGGCATTTCCGGGTGGCTGTAGTTTTCATTCATTAAGGTGATGTAGTAATACACGTCCTCTTGGTTCTGCACCATACGGCGCATACCTTCTTGAATAATGACCGCGAGCTCGTAGCCAAATGTTGGGTCGTAAGACACACAATTTGGAATTGTGGCTGACATCAAGTGGCTATGGCCATCTTCATGTTGTAAGCCTTCGCCGTTTAATGTGGTACGGCCAGCAGTTGCGCCGAGTACAAAGCCGCGTGCACGTGAGTCTCCCGCTGCCCAAGCTAAGTCACCAATACGTTGGAACCCGAACATTGAGTAGAAGATATAGAACGGAATCATTTGAGTGCCGGTAACGCTGTAAGCGGTTGCCGCTGCAATCCATGAGGAGAATGCGCCCGCTTCGTTAATGCCTTCTTCCAAAATCTGACCGTCTTTTGATTCTTTGTAGAACATCACTTGGTCGTTATCTTGTGGCTCGTATAATTGGCCAGCAGATGAGTAAATTCCCAATTGACGGAACATGCCTTCCATCCCAAATGTACGGGCTTCGTCAGGCACAATAGGCACGATGTATTTGCCGATTTGTTTATCGCGCACTAATGTTGAAAGAATGCGTACGAATGCCATCGTGGTTGAGATTTCACGATCACCAGTGGCGGTGAGCATATTCTCAAACGCTGAAAGCTCAGGTACGACAAGCTCGTTACCTTTACGGCGGCGCGCTGGCACAGAACCGCCCATCGCTGCGCGACGCTCTGCCATGTAAACCATTTCTGGAGAGTCTGCAGGTGGTCTGTAGAAAGACAAGCTTTCAACTTGTTCGTCTGTGAGTGGTAAATCAAAGCGGTCGCGGAATGCTTTCAACGAAGCAATATCCATGCTCTTTTGTTGGTGCGTCGTATTTTGTGCCTCGCCAGCATCACCCATGCCGTAACCTTTAACCGTCTTCGCTAAGATGACGGTTGGTTGGCCTTTGTGCTGTGTTGCTGCTGCGTAAGCTGCGTAAACTTTGTGAGGATCGTGACCGCCACGGTTTAAGCGCCAGATGTCTTGGTCAGACATGGCCGCGACCATTTCCTTCAATTGCGGATATTTGCCGAAGAAGTGTTCGCGTGTATAGGCGCCGCCCTTGGCTTTAAAGTTTTGGTATTCGCCGTCCACACACTCTTCCATGCGTTTTTTGAGCAAGCCATCTTTATCCATGGCAAGCAGTGGGTCCCAATAGGAACCCCAAATCACTTTTAATACATTCCAGCCAGAACCGCGGAAGTCAGATTCCAGCTCCTGGATGATTTTGCCATTGCCGCGCACGGGACCGTCAAGACGTTGCAAGTTGCAGTTAATCACGAAAATAAGATTGTCTAATTTCTCACGCGAAGCGAGTGAAATAGCACCTAATGATTCAGGCTCGTCCATTTCACCGTCGCCGCAGAATACCCAAACCTTGCGGTCTGATGTGTCTGCAATCCCACGGTCGTGTAGGTATTTCAAGAAGCGTGCTTGGTAAATCCCTTGCAATGGACCTAAGCCCATTGAAACGGTTGGGAACTGCCAGAAGTCAGGCATTAACCAAGGATGTGGGTAGCTTGATAAGCCATTGCCACCTGTTTCTTGGCGGAAGTTATCCATTTGGTCTTCTGTTAAGCGACCTTCTAAGAATGCACGTGCATACACGCCTGGTGATGAGTGACCTTGGAAGAATATTAAGTCGCCACCGAATTTATCATTCGCTGCGCGGAAGAAGTGGTTAAAGCCTACGTCATATAAAGTTGCTGCAGATTGGAAGCTAGCAATGTGACCGCCCACGCCTGGGGATTTCTCGTTAGCGCGAAGTACGGTCATGATGGCGTTCCAACGAATCAGCGCACGAATACGACGCTCCATATCGGGATTGCCGGGTAATCTTTGTTGCAAATGCGTAGGAATCGTATTTACGTACGCAGTAGTTGCATTGTAGGGTAGGTAAGCACCGGAGCGGCGCGCTTTATCAATCAGAGTTTCTAATAAGAAGTGCGCACGTTCGGTTCCCTCGTTGGCCAATACCGCATCAATGGCTTCAAGCCATTCTTGGGTTTCTTGTGGGTCAATATCGGGGGTAAATGCCATGTGGTGGTTCTCCAGGAAACTTTTAGACTGGTCTAAAAGGTATAATCAACTAGACGTATTACAACGCTAGGTCGTTTATCATTTAATGCTTAAATCAATAAGAGATTGATTGGCTAACCTTCATCATCGCTTTTTTGACTGATTTGGTCAAGTTTTGGCCGGGTTTTGCTAGATAAATTAATTGCATAAATATTGTTTATTTAGCGAAATTAATGAAATTTAACGACATTTAAACGAATATAGTGAGGTTTTTGCATGTCCATTACCCTAAAACAAAATTTAGCCATCGCGGATGAGAAATTATTAATCTCTCAATCACATCTTTTATTTGTGTTGCCTGCTGAGCGCCCTAAAAATTTACCGTTTTCTGATATTTTGGATGCCAAGCTTAGACGTACCAGCAAGAAATATACCGATTTAAGTAAGTCTGCTGTTGTGGCTGATTTGCCTCATGGTGCTGTGGCAAGCTGGGTCGTGCTGGAGGATGGCTTGTCGCCGTTTAAGCGGCATACCTTATTGCGTAAAGCGATAAAGCCCTTGCTGGATGAAAAACCAAAGGCGCTAGCAATTTCGGTTTTTGGCACAGAAGAAGTGCGTAAACAATCAGCAGAAGATGCGTTTTATGTGGCAAGTGTGAATGCGGCTGAGCTTCCCCAGCGCAAGGGTGCGGAATCGCAAAAAGAGTCTCAGTCACAAGTGTTGGATGTTATGGGGGTGTATGGCTGGCAAGATGTGGATGGTTTTGCGGACATTCAAGCGCTGGTTGCAGGGAATGTATTGACGAGAACACTCACGATGATGCCGCCAAATGAGCTTAATCCTACCCAATATTGCGCTAAAATCGCCGAACTTGCAAAATTGAATGGCTGGCAACATCAGGTCTTTGATATGCCAAAATTGACCCAAATGGGTGCGGGCGCTTTTGTGGCAGTTGGACAAGGCTCTGATCCGCAAGATGCAGCGATTGTGCATCTCACTTATTTACCTAAGGATGCTCAGAAGCACATTGCGCTGGTAGGGAAGGGCATCTGTTTTGATACTGGTGGACATAATCTTAAGCCGGCTAAATATATGAGCGGCATGCATGAAGATATGAATGGTTCTGCTGTGGCTTTGGGTGTGTTGCTTGCTGCTACAAAAGCGAAATTACCAATCAAGATTGATTGCTGGCTCGCAATTGCGCAAAACCACATTGGACCGCTTGCCTATAAACAAAACGATGTGGTGACCGCGCTCAATGGCACCACCATTGAAATCGTGCATACCGATGCCGAAGGTCGCATGGTGTTGGCGGACACATTGACGTTAGCTTCCCGTGAAAAACCAGACTGGATGGTGGACTTTGCAACACTGACAGGTAGCATGGTGAGTGCCTTAGGTGACCGTTACAGTGGTGTCTTAGGTAATAAGCCTGAGCTGCTTTGTAAAGCTGTAGGTGTAGGGGCTGCTGTGGGTGAGCGGGTTTGCGCCTTCCCATTCGATGATGACTATGACGAGGATCTGGAGAGCAGCATTGCTGATGTAAAACAATGCACGTTAGAGGGCGGCGCCGACCACGTTCATGCTACTCGGTTCTTGGCGAAGTTTATTGAGAACGACACCCCGTGGTTGCATGTGGATCTTTCTTCATACAACCGCAAGGGTGGGTTAGGTGCTGTGTCAAGTGATGTCAACGGATTTGGTGTTGCGTTGACGTTTGAACTTCTTAAGCGGTATTAATTAAAAGGGAAGGCGACGATCGATTTAATGACCCAGTCGTCTTCCGCTTTTTGGTAGCCGTGGCCGATGCCAAAATTTACATCCATCCCTTTTACCTTAAAGTCAGCTGCTAGATAGGTAGTGTGCTCTTGGTTTTTCCAGCCTTGTAGATTACTGACCGGCCCTAATCCTGCATAGTGCTCAACGCCCAGCTCAAGATCTTCATTGATTTTGCGCTTGATCATGAATGCAGGCTCAAAACTCGCTGTGTGCATCCCGCCTTTTGAAAGCGGGATCTCCACGATTGGATTAACGACAAATGTCCATTCGTCTATATGGGTGCCAATGACTGGACGCAACTCCATGTTCCACATAGAGTCGGTGACCTTAAGTGTGCTATACCCAAATTCAGTGTTGAGTCCCCAAAAGAAATGCTCATCCTCTGCTTGTTGGTGCATATATTTAAGGCGTGGCCGAAGTCCTGTGAGATAAAAGTTCCCATCACTGGATAATGCGGTTGGAACATAGAGACCGGCTTCAAACTCTTTGTTGATGCCATAAGAAAACTCCGCCTGCGCCTGAAAGCGATGGTTTGACACAAGCTCACCAGGGTGACTGACCGCTGTTGAACCTTGTGGTACGTAGTTTAGATGGAGCTCTAATCCGTACTCGCCTGGTGCATTCATTTCATCTGTGTATACCTGAATCTCGTCAGGCGCTCCAAAAGCGTTGGCCGACGCAAGGGTACTTAATGCGATGATGGATGCGTATAGTTTTTTCATGTTATTTCTCGGTCGCAAATTAATAGTTAATGATAGTCGTTCTTCGGGATGGCGAAATATTTTTTACTGATGCAACCAAGCCCCTAGGCTTAGCAGCATTCTCTGATAACGCTGCCCATTTAAAATGGCATCTAGATTTTGATAGGCGAAATTGTCGCACGGTGAAATCAGGAACTGTGATAGCCATTCTAAGTCTTGAATAATGCTAAGCGTGTCTCGATCTGTCGCGCGATAGCCACTGTAGGCGAGTGCGCTTGCAAGCCGACTATTCGCAAGCTTCATGTGGTAAATCGCAGGTGTGTGGTTGACCCTCTTTAAGATTTCTTGATTCTCCTGCATGCTGGTGAGTGCTTCTTGCATGATTTGCTTCGTGGTCGGCGGCTGTTTATAGCGCTTGATATTCATGGCCTGTGTATGAGTTTTAATCAAGGGCTGTGGACGTAAGTAACGATAGCCCATCTGTGCCTTACTGCCGTTTTCAATGCTTAATGGAATGTCTTGCTGCAATGCTAATGCGAGTTCAAACAGGTGATAAGCATTGCCTTGCTTGAGTTCGATCTCTAACTCTTCAATGGGGCAGATATGTTCGCAGGCTTTGTCAGTAGAATTTTTGAGGTCGCCAATATCCACAGAAACCTCAATCACTGAGTCGTCGGGATATTGAAGCAACCAGTCAGTGCGAACAACATCCACGATAAACACGGGTTTGAGCGAATCTCTTAAGCGGAGATCGGCAAAGATATTTTTTAAATGTGGCTCGGTAATCTTGTTAAAGTCAGGCTCGTTTCTGGTGAGCAAGTCCTCCCACTCGAGTCGCTGATGCAAGCCGCCCACAGATTGCCCGGTACTTTTGAT
Source organism: uncultured Methylophilaceae bacterium (assembly GCA_903870165.1). Lineage (GTDB taxonomy): Bacteria > Pseudomonadota > Gammaproteobacteria > Burkholderiales > Methylophilaceae > Methylopumilus_A. The sequence continues at coordinate 56,416 of CAIQBW010000008.1, forward strand.
CGCTTGAAACCAGCTTCCCGCCATGCTTCGGACACGTAAGTTGAGACCTGCATCCAGTAAAGATAGATCCGGGGTGTCGTAATAGATGCTGACGAGTTTGCGTGTCCACGGCGCCTCTATTAAACGCTCAGTAATAGCAGGGTGCTTGTTTAAGAGGTGCGCGCTGGATTCTGCAATGCGAAGCTTGAGTTCGATTTCGTTGGCCATGAGTTGCTATTGTGGCTTGAGCGAGACGGCTAGGATGACTAAAGCATCTCAGGAGAGATAACCGCACGAATGATCGCTTGCTCTTCCTCTGCACGAATTCGGCTAGCAATCCACCAAATTGAGGTTTTTTTGACGCACCAGAAGTGTGTTTTACGCGTCATGGCGATGGCCGCTGCCACACCTAAGGTGGGTTGGTGGCCGACAATCAATACGGAGCCTTTGCTCGTATCCCAGTTGGCTGCTTTCAATAAATCGTGAGGGGAGCCGCCAGGTGCAAGTTCGGGAAGTGTTGTAAACGGAAGTTCAAGCGCGCTCGCAGTTTGCTGGGCGCGCTTGGCAGGGCTCACCAAGATCTGTGTATCTTTAGGCAAGCGGGGCTTAAGCCAGTCCGCCATTTTTTTGGCTTGCTCATGACCCTTTTCAGTAAGTGCACGTTCGTCATCTGGGTAGCCCTCTTCGGCTTCCGCGTGACGCCATAAAATTAGTTCCATCGTCGGGATTGATTTCGTTCAAATGTATGTAAAAATGGTATAGCGAAAAATGATTTTTTGAAAGTGATTTTTCGCCTGATTGGCCCGTAAACGCTTTGTCTCGAGAAATGAGTGATGATTTGAATTTGGATGTTTATTTACCCCGTTTTGCCCAGTTCCTGCTGAGCGGCGATGACGCGAGAGCTTTTGCTAAGCTATGCGCAGTCGGCACATGGGAGGTGGATGCTAAGCATCCCATCGAGGCAAGCCTTTGCAAGCAGTTTGGTATAAAAAAGCAGGCGGATTGGCCTTTGGCACCGCTTGCATTGATGGGTGAGGGTGAAGAGCAAAAAACAGGGTATTGGTTGTTAGCGCATCCCGTACATTTTGTGTTGCAGCGTGACTACTTTACCCTAGGTGATCTAGTGCGTTTAAGCACGGATGAAGTGAAGTCATTGTCAGCAGATCTCAATCAACACTTCGCGCAAGAGGGCTTCAGTTTCTTGCCAAGTAAGGCGGGTGATTTTCTATATCTGCATGTGAATGGTGATGTGGATGTCACCACTTTTTTGCTGTCTGAAGCCATGGGGCGGGATGTTGGCAAGCATATGCCATCGGGCAAAGATGGCATGAAACTTCAGGCTTTACTCAATGAAGTGCAAATGCTTTTGCATGACCATCCAATGAATCAGGCGCGGGAGCAAAACGCCTTGTCGCCCGTGAATAGCCTTTGGCTTTCTGGTGGCGGACGTGTTGAGTCAATGAATCAGTCAGCGAAAGAGTTAAGTGTTCAATTTTTTGCGAGCGACATCTTTAGTTTTGGGTTAGCCAAGTGGGCTGGCATCCCTTGCCAAACATTAGCGGCAGCTGATAGGGCATTAAAGCCAGCAGGTGATGTGGTGGTGGTGACGGATAACCATGACTTGGAACGGGATTGGTTTGCACCGTTATTGCAAAGGCTCAAGAAAAAAGAGCTTAAGGCCCTGCGCTTTCATTTTGATGTGCACGGCATGACGTTTACGCTAAACCTTAAATCGCTCGATACTTGGAAGTTCTGGCGGAAGGCATCGCCAATCTCTTCTTATTTTAATGTAGTGGACGCTTAAACAATGGTCAGTATTGTGAGACGTTCTTTTAATATGGATGTGGCTGATGGTTTGGCCAAAGATGGTGTGATGCCCCTCTTGGCAAGGGTATTGGCGGCGCGGGGCATTGCTCAGTCCGCACAGCTCGATGTATCACTCGCTAAACTGGTTCCTCCCGAGCGGCTTACTAATGCGCCCCAGATGGCGGTATTACTTGCTGATGCGATCGCACAGAAGCAGTCCATCTTAGTGGTCGGGGACTATGACTGTGATGGCGCCACGGCCACGGCGGTTGCGATGTGTGGGCTGCGAAGCATGGGCGCATCGGTCGACTATCTAGTGCCCAACCGTTTTGAGTATGGTTACGGCTTAACCCCTGAAATTGTTAAGCTCGCTGCAAAGGCCAGTCCCGATATCATCATCACGGTCGATAATGGTATTGCGAGTGTAGAAGGCGTCGAAAAAGCGAACAGTCTAGGCATCAAGGTGCTCGTCACAGACCACCATTTGCCGGGGGATGAAAAACCAGCCGCAACCTGTATCGTGAACCCGAACCAGCGAGGGTGTGATTTTCCGAGTAAAAACCTAGCAGGCGTCGGCACGATTTTTTATGTGATGCTGGCGCTTCGTGCTGAGCTTCGAAGTCGCGGCGTGTTTACTGATAAGCCAGAACCTAACCTAACGGAGCTCTTGGATATCGTGGCGCTTGGCACGGTGGCTGACTTGGTGAAGCTTGATGACAATAATCGTATTCTGGTGGAACAGGGATTGCGCCGTATTCGCGCGGGTAAAGCATGCCCAGCCATTCGCGCGCTTCTTAAATTAGCCGGGCGAGATGCCTCAAAAGCCAACGCGCAGGATTTAGGTTTTAGCGTGGGGCCAAGGCTCAACGCTGCCGGGCGGCTCGATGACATGGCGCTCGGCATTGCCTGTTTGATTTCGGATGATGAAACTGAAGCCACTGTCATGGCGCAGCGACTTCATACCATGAATTTAGAGCGCCGGGCGATTGAAGCAGATATGCAGGAGGCGGCGAGTATTTCTTTGGAAGAAGTCGATGTCAGCGGCCAATTTAGTTTGAGTATTTTTGAGCCGGATTGGCACCAAGGCGTGATTGGTATTTTGGCCTCGCGTGTCAAAGAGCAATTTCACCGCCCGGTGATTGCCTTTGCATTAGGGGGTGATGGCAACCTCAAAGGCTCTGGGCGCTCGATTAAGGGCTTACATTTGCGTGACGCTTTGGATCTTGTTTCGAAACGGCATCCAGATTTAATTCTAAAATTTGGGGGTCACGCAATGGCAGCTGGTCTGACGATCCCGCATCACGGCTTTGATCGATTTAAAACCGCTTTTGAAGAGGTCGCAGCGAGTTTGCTCACGCCGGCTGACTTAGACGCGGTGATTGAAACCGATGGCTCGCTGGCCGCGCATGAGGTGGACTGGGATGTGGCTGTCGCACTTGATAAACAAGTCTGGGGACAGGGCTTTCCAGCCCCACTCTTTAGTGATGAATTTTTTGTGAAGTTGCAAAAGGTCGTCGGTGAGCGGCATTTAAAGCTTTCGCTCCAAAAGGTGGATGATCAAACGGGCCGCATGTTCGATGCGATCTATTTTCAGCAGGCCACCTTCTTGCCGCCCAAAGTACAGGTCGTGTATGAGCTTCAGACCAACGAGTTTAACGGTCGCCAGGGTGTGCAGCTCAATATACGCCATTGTGCGCCGCTTGAGTAATGCCGTGTCCAAGCGTAGAATTCGCGTCATATTTAAAGGGTTGAAATATGCGCCGTAAGCTTGTTGTTGCGAATTGGAAAATGCATGGGTCGATTGCTCAAAACCAGCAGTTGTTCGAGGCGTTCAAACAAAAACTCGCGCATATTGATCATGTCGATTTCGCGGTCTGTGTACCATACCCTTACCTCTTTCAAGCGCAGGTCGTCCTAGGCGGCACGAATATCGCCTGGGGGGCGCAGAACGTGGGTAAATATCCTGTCGGCGCCTATACCGGTGAGGTGGCAGCCAGTATGCTGCGTGACTTCGATGCAAGTTACGTTATCCTAGGTCACTCTGAACGCAGCACGGCTTACTGCGAGAGCGGTGAGAATATCGCGGCTAAATTTGTGACGGCAAAAAATGCAGGCTTAACGCCGATTTTGTGTGTGGGGGAAACCTTGCAAGAGCGTGAGGCTGGGATGGAGCAAGCGGTGGTCGCCGAGCAGTTAGACGCGATTTTGCTCAGCCAAGGCGGCGCGATCTTTGATCATGCTGTGGTGTCGTATGAGCCGATCTGGGCGATCGGCACGGGCTTAAGTGCGACGCCTGAGCAGGCGCAGAGCATGCACGAGTTCATCCGTCGACGCATTGCTGCTTACGATGCCAAGGCTGCGAATAGCTTGCGCATCCTCTATGGGGGTAGCGTAAATCCCGTAAATGCGTCACAATTACTAGTTATGCAGGATATTGACGGCGGCCTCATCGGACGCTGTTCATTAGATGCGAACGATTTTGAAAAAATTTGTCTTGCTGTAGCTTCAGCGCGTTAGTCAGTTTAAGCCTATTTGGAAAATAAGAGATTATGGAAAATTTAGTCACAGTGATTCACGTATTAGCAGCCGCTGGTGTGATTGGCCTCGTTCTATTGCAGCACGGCAAGGGTGCTGATATGGGCGCAGCTTTTGGTAGCGGGGCATCAGGTAGTCTATTTGGTGTGAGCGGTTCATCTAATTTCATGAGCCGTGCCACAGCGATCTGCGTGGCTGTGTTCTTCACAACGAGTTTAACGCTCGCTTATCTGTCTGGCCACCGCGCTGACCGTGTGAGCGTAGTGAAAGCAGTCGCAACTCAGCAAGCAGCACAAAAACCTGCAGTAGCGCCCGTAGCGCCTGCGCCAGCAAACAAGGAAGTTCCTCAGTAAATAAATTCGCGGCTGTGGTGGAATTGGTAGACACGCCATCTTGAGGGGGTGGTGACGAAAGTCGTGAGAGTTCGAGTCTCTCCAGCCGCACCATATCATACATAAGTTGTTATTAAAATTTGAGCCTGAAGTCTTAATTAATTTTAACTGAACCAGCTTAGTGTTTATAATTCTCAGTTTTAATCATTGATTCATTGGGTTAGCTTTGAAAAAAGGTAATTTTTAATTGGATAATTTTAAGCTGAAATCATCTTTGTCTCAGGGAATTAATCCTCAAATTGCTGTTGATTTAGGTCATCAACTAAAGTCCGCCAGGACTGCCAAAAATCTTTCTATTACGATTGTTTCTAGAGCGCTTGTCTTGACAGAGAGGCAGGTCAATGGGTTGGAGGTGGGAGAGTTTTCGTCTTTCTATACTCCCGACTTTTATGTTCGTGCACTAAAAAAATATGCAGTCTTCCTAGGTTTAGCTGAAGATATTTCGTTATTGTCTGATTCGCTTTTAGAGATGCCGGCAATTAGCTTGCATGAGAGGCTTGTTAAAAAATTAGGTTTGTGGTCTTCTATATCGAATCAATTTAAAGCAAGTAATAGCTATGTTTTTGAGATTCTATTTTTTAAAATTAATAAGCGTTTGTTTAAAATTGTTATTTTGATGATTTTGTGTTTCTTCGTGTTTTGGGGATACATTCAAAGTGAACGTAAAGCGGCTGAAGGAAAGCCTATTGATCTACACCGAGAAGAAGTTGAGAAAGGGCACCTCTAATCAGTCATGCATGAAATTAAATAAGGAGACTGTTTGCGTTATCGATGAGTCCCTTTTTTAATCGTTATTAAATAATAAAAGTACTTTATTTAAAACTGAATCAATAGTCTAGTTTAAATTAACCCTCTGTTTTGATGTATTTTTAAAACAAAAAAATAACTGGTAAACTGTTCGTTGTTAGTGTGAAGCACGCTTATGTCGTGTAGGTCTAATTCTTTTGAAAGATGAGTGATTTAATGATGGAAGATAAAGAAGGAAATGTATTAATTGGTAAGGGCGTTACCATTACTGGGAATATAACCCTTGCTGGGTCAATATATGTCTATGGGGATGTTAATGGTGAAGTGGTTGCTCAAGAAATTCATGTCGGAGAAGGCGGAAAAGTTACTGGTGATATCAAGGTCGATGTTGCTGATATTCGGGGTGATGTCTCAAACTCATTGGAGGTTAAGAAATCTATAGTGGTTAGATCAACAGGCAAGATTGTAGGCAAGCTTATTTATCAGTCTCTTGAAATCGAGACCGGGGGTGTGATTGATGGTCACATTGAAAAGGCTAAATCTAAAAATGACTTCGTTACGCTTGTGGCAAGTAATCCGTTAGCAAAGACAGCAACGAGTGATTGATTTAGCCTCAAAGCTGAAAAGCTGCATTTTTTCACCGAAAAAAATGATCGCTGAAATTTGGAGTCACGATTACAAAGATCTCAGGTTGATCTTTGAGCAGTCCGATGAGTTACATTATTTTTACATCAGAGCAAAAACGCAGAAAATCGCCGCTAAAATGCTTACGCTTTCTCTATTGGGTTTGCTATTTGTTATCTCAGCATTACTGATTCACAATAGCGTCTTGGTATTGAGGTATGGCCGTCTAGAGGCTTCCAATATTGAAGCTCAGCAAAAAAAACAGGAAGCGATTGAGGCGCTAGAGACATTGTCTAGTTCAGACCATGTTGAAGGTAAAAATTTGTCACAAGATCAACTTTTGAATATGGCAAAGATTTATCAGGACAAATTAAAGAAAACTAAGTTATTGGTGCAGTATTCGTCTCATGAGTTGGTTCAGGCTAATAAAGCCCTAGAGTCCGGCCTTAAAGCGGCCGGGATTTCAAGAAGCGACTTGGGTAAAGTTCTGCAAGACAAACAACCTGCCGGACGTGGAGGCCCGTCCAAGGAGCTTTGGCCGGGCTCAGATAAAGATTTAAGCACCTACAAAGATGGGCTGTTAGAAAATCAAAATATTAAAGATTTTATCAATGCGTTACCTTCTACAAATCCTGTGAGTGCCGCATTCATTACCTCCAAATTTGGGCCAAGAATTCATCCGGTCACCGGAAAGCTCACTATGCATGAGGGATTGGATTTTGTTCCTAGCTTTGATCAAAATGCAAAAACTGTGTTGCCCGGTATTATTGAGTCAGCCGAATATGATCCTGCAGGCTACGGAAAAGTGGTGCTAGTCTCCCATCCACACGGCATAAAAACTTTGTACGGTCACTTAGATTCAATTTATGTGGCTAAAGGGCAGAAGGTTGAGGCTGGAACTGTGTTGGGCAAGATTGGAAATACCGGCTTGTCAACTGGCAAGCATTTGCATTTTGAAATTTTAGTGAATGATACAAAGGTAAATCCCTCAATTGTTATGGAAATGGCGAAAAATGTTCAATAAATTTAAAACACAAAGTAGCAGCAAGATTGATAACGTAGAGGCTGGTGACTTAGATCTAGTTGCTGATCTTGAACCCCTGGAGGATAGTGTTGTTTCACAAAAGCCCACCATTATTAGCGAAGGAGCAATCTTTGATGGCAATATTAAAGTGGCTGGTGCTTTGCATTTGGAAGGTAAATTTAAGGGCAACATTAAAGCGGCAAAGGTCACTATCGCTAAGGGTGGTAACTTTAATGGTAAATTAGAAGCGGAAGTCTTAACTATATTTGGCGTAGCAAAAGGTGAGATTTCTTGTTCGAATTTAACTTTAAATAACACAAGTGATGTCTCGGGTAAGCTAGTCTATGAAAAGATTGTTGTTGATGCTGGGGCATCTATCTCAGGTGAACTGATTCATAAGGTTTGATTAACGTAATGTCTACCCAAAATACAGATACATCTTATATATCAAAGATTTTTAATAATAAGACTTTTAAAGATGTAGAGGATGTGGATAAAGACAATGTCGAATTAGTTTCATTTCTGACCATTGATAGCCTAGCTAAGGTTAATGGAGATATTGAAACTTCAGGAGATGTGGTGATTGATGGCGTGTTTAATGGGAACATTGTTGCAAGAAATCTTAAGGTCACCAAAAGAGGTTGTGTAACTGGGGTGGTGAGGGTTAAAATAGCTGAAATTGCAGGATCTCTAACACCAGAAATTTACGCCTCGGAAAAAACTGTTATATATGAAACTGGCAATGTGACCGGAAAAATAATATCGAATAAACTTGAAGTCCGCTTGGGCGCTAAATTTTTGGGTATGGTAGAAGAGTTTTCTGTTGTCGAAGCTAAATCCAAACCACAACTATTTAAGTGATCAATGTGTTTGAAAAAATACTGATCCCCGCTTACTAAACACATAATGCTTATAGATTAAACTTATTGGCCATTGAATGCTTGTTAACTTTCAACGTGTTAGACACACTCAAATCTTCTTATTTGTTCTTTTAACCTTAAATGGCTGTGCTGTTGCCGTGGTCGGCGCGCTTGGCGGCGCAACTGCTTATGTAGGGGATGAAAAGTCGTCTAATCACGAACTTAACAAGCCACAAGTCTTAGGTAACCAATCATCCGACCCCGACATAGTCAAAGACCAAATTTCCCAAGTAGCGCAAACAGAAGTATCAACAACAGCATCTTCCTTAGATACAACAAAGGATCAACTGGTTTTAGCTGACCCAATGTTATCAAAAGTTCAAACACATGCACAGATTAAAGAGAGTCAGCAATCTATAGAAACTTCAAAGACAAAGTCCAATGATGTTGCCAATAATACATCTATAGGTAACTTAACGGCGCATTCTTGGAAAATTATTGGCCAGAAAGATGTGAGAGATTTCTCCTTTAAATTAGACAAGTCAGTGTTTAATTTTACAAAGCGCGGAGTGTTCGAGGCATTTATTTCTTGCAATGTCGTTTCAGGAAGGATGCAAATTGATAACGCTGGAAAGTTTTTTTTAAGTAATCTTCACTCTTCGAATGAGGAATGTGCTGACGGGCGCGATCAAGAGGTTGGCATTATCAATCAGTTGTTGCTTGCTAATAAGTTTGCTATTTACGATCATACTTTGCTGCTCAGTGCTTATGATGAGCCATTACTGGCATTTAATTCGACTGACCAAAAAATAGACCGAACAACGGCTCATGTTTATCGTAAGATGAGAGTGCATAAAAAGTTAAAATTACCTAAGCATGTTAACCCACATTAGTTGAGTGCTTGATAAGATCATCAGTCTTTTTGGTCAATTTGACTTGGTTTACTTATTATATATATTCAGCACGTAATCGGCTTTTTCTATCTGCATGCCAGTGCGTAAGTGAAAATCTGATTAGATACGTTTAGCAAGCAGTTAAACTGTATTTCCCTCACTATGTTGGACACCAGTGAAGTACACATTCATCGACCAAAACCGTAATGGTTATTGGCGTTTAAGAATTCATTTTAAACGACGTTTGTTGGGTTGGGGCTTGATTGATTTTAACTCTCTGATGTTGTAAGTCTCTTACTAAATGCATTTTTGGCTATAATTTGTGATATCTATAATGTTAATATTACAACCACGTTAAGTAATGTAAATAAAATATGCAAAGGTCGTCCGTGAAAAATATAAAAATCTCTGTTTTCTTGCTGATATTAGCCACGTCTATATCCATGCCAACATTTGCTGACCAGCACAAACATAAGCACGCAAAACAAAATCATGTGGCTAAAGGTCATGGCGCGAAAATAACGCATAAAAATAAACTAAAATCACAACAAATAAAGTCCGCTAAGGTTTCTGGAGAAATCTATACGGTTAAGCCTCATGATGTGTTCGGGAAGGTTGCTCAGAAATATCAGCCAGCAGGTGTTAGCCTGAAAAAAGTAATGAAAGCAATTTATGCTGATAACAAACAAGCTTTTGTTAATGGTGATCCAAAAAGATTAATTGTTGGGGCTAAACTCCAAATTCCAGCATCGTTAGTTAGGGTTGCAGAAAATCCTGAGGGGGCAACTGTTAAACCTCAAACCAACACATCTTTAACAAAAACAGCACACTCAGGCATTGTTGGTCAAAGTAATCCTACAACTAAAAAATATGCATCAAAAGGATCAAAAGAAGTCCAGTTGCTAGAGGATGATCCTCAAAACCCAGCTTCACAAGCAAGCAAGCCAGAGCAGGTGATCAATCCAACAATAAAACAACCAACAACTGAATCTTCATCTGCATCGTCCCAAGCAAAATTAACACCAGTGGAGGAAAGTGAAGGTTCAGTAGCGCCAAGTCAGCTTTCCTCCGCATCTCAAGAAATACAGACTGTTCAGCCGAGTGGCAATGGAATGATCAATCGTTTTAGTTTGATTGCTGGATTGATACTTCTTTTTGGATTAATACTTTTTTTGAGAGCTAGATCTAAAAAGGCCCAAAAGGCTCAAAGAGATCTGATTGATCAATTAATGGAAAAAAATAATTTTGATGATGTTTAGTTGAAGTTAAGTATATAAAGTTCAACTGTTAATGGAAAACGAGGGTACTATGAAAACAATATTGAAGGGTTTTGTGGGATATTTAGTTTGTATAAGTTTTTTATCAGGATGCGCAAGTAACTTTATTGACAAGAAGGCTGGTTCCGAATCAGTTTTAGTTGTTGATACAACCAAAGTATCTAGTTGTGAACTAAAAAGTAAAGTAACCTCAAGCGTGCTTGCAAAGATATGGTTTGTGAGTAGAAGTCAAGAAAGTGTTGAAGAGAATCTTCTGGAGATGGCGCGTAATGCAGCTGTGGATGCTGGTGCAGATACGATTGTTAAAGGACATTCTACCAATTTTGGTGAACGCACCTTTGATTTATATAAATGTCGTCATTAACTTAATGACCAACCGGCACCAAGTAAATTAAAAGCCTACCAACTGGTAGGCTTTTTTTAAGTCTATTTTGTGAATATTTTACGCGAGACACTTCACTCAGCACTAAGAAGGGGTTTTGCCTTAATATTTAAGCTTGATCTTTATAGTTTGATGCCTCATGTCGATGATATTGTTGACGGTGGCGGTGAGATTAAACCTGGTTTGTTAGATAGGAAGTTTTGTAGTTTCCCAATTTCAGGTAATGCCGAAGTGCACTTAAGTTAGTTGTTTTAACATTCTTATAAATCAATCCAATCGCTTCTATTTTTTCTATCTTTGTAAATATTGCAGGATGTACAAGGAATATCAACACGTTCGGGTGTCAGTCCCTTCAACATCAGCCTTGCGTATTTCATTTTTTCTCCATTGATAACCTCAATTAATCCTTCCTTGAATGTATTTTTTCCGAAATCTCCCCAGAAATTTCTGCAACACCCTAAGACCTTCCCATCCCAATTAATTTGAGGGGAGTTCCATAATTGATGGCAAATATTAAGCATGGGTTCTTCACCCTTAGCTTTTTTATATTCGTCACGGGTGAGAAATTCTAATTTTGAATCAAGTTTGATTTGCTCCAGATTGGATTGTATGGTTTGTGAATTCCATGCTGTCTTAACCTGAAAGTCCATCTTTAATTCATTGGCTAACTTTCTTGCTTCGTTTATTTGATGCTTATTATGATCAAATAATATGAATTGCCATTTTAGCCTGGGAAGTTGGGAGTTATATTTTCTTTTGATTTCATTTAGTTTTCTAATGTTGCTTAAAACTACGTTAAACTCCCCTCTAATTCTATATTTCTTATAAGTTTCTTGATCTGCGCCATCAATTGAACACGTTAATGATTGAAGTTTGTATTTAACGATAGCATTCAGCATTTCGTCAGTAATATGGTTGAGATTTGCACCGTTATCACAAAATACTTTTATGCCTCTTTCATGGAGATATGCAAGCATTTTTGGTAGTTCTGGATTTAAGAAGACCTCCCCATAATTGGAAATTTCAATTTCTTTTAACCATGGTGAAGCGCCAATCATGACGGTAAGATTTTTAAATTCAAGTAAATTTTGACCAACTACTTTTAAAGTTTCTTTAGTTGTTGTGGGGCAAGCAGGACACCTTAATTGGCAGGCAGACGAAAACTCTAAGCGGATCTTTTGTGGTCTTACAATCTCCTGGTCTAGATTCATTGATTCATTATTAGCCGCTACATATTGAATTTTTTTTAATCTCACTAGCTTATAGTTTTTTTCGCGGGATATGCAGACAGATATTCTATCTGCTCTTTGAGTATCATCATAATATGATAAAAATGCTGGGACTTCTTTAGGGTTGTAACCCATTTCTATTATTCTCAGGATAAGGTCACAGTCAATCAGCCTGGATAAATTTGGATCAAAGCCCCCTGTATGTTTCAATATAGATCGATGATGTAAAATTATATTAAGATCGATATAATTTTTTTTTCGTAATGCATCAAGATGATGAGGCCTAAATTTATGATGGGCTCCTAATTCATCAATTCTTATTCTGCCGCAATAGGCAAGTTTTCTTTTCGAGATTACAAGGGAGTGATACATCAGTAACAGAAAGTTTGGATCATACCAATTATCTGAGTCTAAATAACAGATGAAGCTTCCTCCTGAAAGCTTTAACCCAAAATTTAAAGAATTAGATCTCCCAGGAATATCGGTTGCTATTAATTTAATTCGGCTATCTTCGATTGTTGAATTAAGGGTCAGTTTGTTTTTCGTCAACTCTCCCGGCTCTCTGTCAAAAACAATTATTAATTCAAAGTTCTGATAAGTTTGACAAAGAACAGAATGTATTGACGCATGCCAGTCATGAATTGGATTTTTGACTGTCATAATAATTGAAATCAAATCCTTTTGTTTTAGATTCAACGCATTGTTTAAGTTCTCTGCTAAATAGGTTCTATGTGAAATTAAATCAGGCTCTTTAGGAAGAAATTTTTTTTGTTGACCAATCTCAAGGTAATGACGCAGTGCACTTAAGTTTGTTTTTTTAACCTCGGGATAAATTCTTTCATACCAACTTGGGTCAAAATTGCTATTTGGCCATTTGTTTTCCCAAAGCCCATGATGATAAAAATGCGTCATTGGATCCAACCCCAATTTTTTAATATTGGGGTATTTTCTGAGATAGAACGCTTCATCAAAAACTTTGGCTAGCTCTTCAAGCGGGATGTCTGAAATCATATTTAATCGGTAACTGTCTTTTTTGAAAAAATTTAATTTATTGTTAAATGCTTTTAATCTAGGCCTTTGCTCCAAACAAATCTAACCAATATCTTCTTTGATCGTGATTGGTTGATATGAAGTGGGGGTTCTCTAAACTCTCTTTATTGTAGGTGAGTTCATCACCACTTATATCTACGATGTTCCCTCCGGCTTCATTAAGAATAGCGTGTGCGGCGGCTGTGTCCCATTCCATTGTTGGCGCCAATCTAGGGTAGCAATCAACGCGACCTTCTGCGACGAGGCATATTTTAAGTGAGCTGCCCATGCTAATCACCTGGGGTTGATGGACCTTATCAATTAGTGACTGTGTATCTTTATCGATATGAGAGCGGCTTACCGCAATGATCGGAGTGCTAGATAGTAACTGTTTGGAATGAATGGGTTTTGTTTGACCTTTTGTTTTTAGAAATGCGCCTTCACCCTTGCTTGCGAAATAACATTGATCAATTGCCGGAGCTAAAACCACACCAAGGACTGGGTGACCATCCTCGATGAGGGCTATGTTCACCGTAAACTCGCCATTCTTGTTTATGAATTCTTTGGTGCCATCTAGAGGGTCTACTAACCAGTAATGCTGCCAGTTTTGACGCTCTTTAAAGGGGATGATGACTGACTCTTCTGAAAGCACAGGCAATAGTGGTGTGAGTTGTTTGAGACTATCTTCAATAATCTTACTTGAGGTTGTGTCTGCTAAAGTGAGTGGAGATTGATCCGATTTATGCTTAATCTCAGCATGCTTCATTTGATAAATTTCCATGGTTGCATGACCTGCAGTTTGTGCTATCGCAATGACTTGAGCGGTTAAATCTTTAAACATGAGTAACCTTGATTAATTATGTGTGAACTAGGTAAATTGCACTTTCGAAATATAGTCAAGTTTACTCGTTATTTTATAAATAGATAATCACGATAAACTAAAATCAAAACTATATAATGTTGGATTGAAATGGTTGTTAAATTAAAAATAAAAACAGCTAAATTGGTATAATAATAAACAGCTACATTGGTATAATAATAACTAATGATTAGAAACTTAGATAAAATTTCTGGAAAAAATATTCTTTTATTGCAGGGACCTATGGGCCCCTTTTTTAAAAGGCTTTCTATCGACCTCACTCTAAGTGGAGCTTTAGTTCACAAGATTAATTTTAATGGCGGTGACTTGCTTTTTTATCCTAGCAAATCCGTCAATTTTTATGGTCCTATTGATGAATGGCCAAGCTTCTTATTAGATTTCCTAAATAAATTTCACATTGATAAGATTGTTTTATTTGGGGATTGTCGAGCTTATCATCAAGATGCAATTGCTGTCGCCAAAATCAACAAAATTGACGTTTTTGTTTTTGAAGAGGGTTACTATCGACCAGATTATATTACTCTTGAAAAGGATGGCGTAAGTAATCATTCTAGGCTTTCGCGCAATCCTAATGACTACAATGATGAGAAATTTGTCCCAGATCATAAAGATCATCAATCAGTTGGGGGATTCTTTTGGAACGTTGCATTCTTTGCTTTTTTTTATTACCTATTTAGTGCCATCTTCTGGCCTATTTTCAACAATTATCGTCATCACCGTAATTTAAAACCAAATGAGCTGATTTATTGGTTGATTAGTTCCTACAGAAAAGTCTATTTTAGTTGGGTGGAAAGAGATTTTATTCGTTCAATTGTTGAGCCAAACGCGCATAATATTTTTATAGTACCGCTTCAAGTCAACGTCGATAGTCAAATTTTATTCCATTCTAATTATGCTTCGACTAAAGATTTTATTAAGCAAACAATTATTTCTTTTAAGCAGTCAGCACCCAAGGATACGATATTGGTTTTTAAGCATCACCCATTAGATCGTGGTTATCATAATTACACTCGTTATATCAAAGCCCTCATTAGTGATTATCAACTTAGTAATAGAGTGTTTTACGTGTTTGAGCAAAAATTGCCAATTTTATTCAAGTATGCAAGAGGTGTCGTGATTATCAATAGCACTTCAGGATTAGCTGCAATCGAAAAAGGAATTCCTACCAAGGTTTGTGGTAAAGCTGTTTATTCATTGAACGGATTGTGCTTTAGGGGCAGCATGAGTGCTTTTTGGAAGAAGGCGAAATTATTTAAGGTGGATATGTCTCTTTATGCGCGATATAAAAATCACTTAATGTATTGCACGCAGATCAATGGTAATTTCTACAAAAGGCTAGTTTCATCAAAGTTTAAGTCTGGTCTGATGCTTTATGATAAATCCTCAGATTAATTCGATTGGAGATTTTCGGCGATTAGCCCAAGTTCAGCAAACACAGAAGCATTGGTTAGAAGCATCAGAGCTATGGAAGTCTCTTTTTGAGCGATTTCCTGAGTCGTTGGCTTTTCACGACTATGCCAACTTAGCGAATTGTTATCTCCAGCTATCTCGTTATGAAGAGTCAGCGCAATATTATCAATTACTTGATGATCTTTATCCTGATAACTTGCTTGGATTAAGAGGATTAGCCCAGGTTCAGCAAACACAGAAGCATTGGTTAGAAGCATCAGAGCTATGGAAGTCTCTTTTTGAGCGATTTCCTGAGTCGTTGGCTTTTCACGACTATGCCAACTTAGCGAATTGTTATCTCCAGCTATCTCGATTTGAAAAATCCACAGCTTTTTTTCAAAGAAAATCTACCATAAATGATGCTTTAAAAGTATTGAAGAAAGGGCTTTTCATATCTGAAAACTCTAGTGCGATGATGTCTCAATTGTTTCAAATATACAGTCAGTTTGAGTCACGCAAGTTAGCTATTTTAGAGGTGGAGAATTTAATTTCATCTGACGAAGCCTTTCAAAATGAATTCTTTTATCAGTTGAAATTTAGATTATTATTGACACAAGGTAATTTTGATTTGTGTAAGCAATATCTTGATCAATTAAGGCGATCTGGTATTGACGGTTATAAATTAATTAGTTTTGAGATTGATCTATTGATCTCATCTGGTAATTTTTTTGACGCAGAAAAATACTTATTAAATTTTAGGACTTGTAACCAGATAACAAACCACCTTGGTTCTGAGAAGATAGCATTAATTTTCTTTTCTCTAAATAAAACTTATCATGAATGTGAATTATTATTAGCAAATTTTTTCGATAAGGAAGTTATAGAGAATGAATTAAAAAGTTTGTATGGAAGAAAAAAAATATCTGATTCGCAAAACCTTACCGAAGATTTTAAAAGAGTTGATGAGCTTAGATCAACTAATCCCCAAGTAATTATTAAACAAAAGCTTAAACGTTTTCTAAAAAATAGAAGTTATTATAATTTTGAGAATTTTTTTGAATATTCTTTAGGTAGCTTATCAGAAAAAAAAATCTCCAAGGCCAGGATTGTTTTAGACAAAAGATTTCCTAGGTCTTCAATAAGAGCAAAACTCAACAACTATTTTTCAAAAAAAAATATAGATGCAACCTGTAAGCCTTACAACGAAATTTATAGTTGGCGTCAAGCCTATCCAGTAAATGATTACTCTATAGCAAGTCAGTTAAAGAATTTTGAAAAAGTTAATTTATTGCTTGTAACTGTGTTTAGAGACGAGGAAGAGATGCTTCCTCATTTTATAAAACATTATTCAAGTATTGGCGTTGAAAATTTCTTATTTATTGACAATGGGTCTATAGATAATTCTGTATCTAAGATAAATCAATTTAGTCAACTTAATATCACCTTGGTTAAGGCTCCTTTTGATTTCTCTTTTAATCGTCATGGGATGAGTTGGGTTAATGAAATTTTAGAGCATCGGCTTTCAAATTGGACTTTATTTGTTGATACTGATGAATTTCTTTTCTATCCAGGATGCCAAGATTGCAAGATTGAGGAACTTATTCATCATATGGAACTAACAGGCTCAGGAGCATTTAAAGCTTTTATGTTGGATTTGTATGATAAGAATTATTTAGAAGGTCTTTATCCATCAAGCCAACTTGAGGATCATGATTATTTTTATGCTAACTATTCATTAAAAAAAATGATAGATGCCCCTTATGAAAATATTTCTGGGGGAGCGAGATTTTCTCATTGGGCTCATGGTGGAGTTCTTGAAAAAACACCTTTAATAAATTCTAAGCTAGGTATCAGATATATTGATAATCATCGAACAACACCAGTTAATCACTGTTTAACTACAGGAGTTCTTGCACATTATAAAATTTTCAGAGACCGAGATTATTTGCAATTAACTGAAAATGAGTTGATACAAAATAGTCGAATTTCAGATCGTGGATTAGCATGTGTTGCTAGGCATTTAAATTTTATAAATGATCGAAAAAAGCTGATTTTATCTCCTTTTCATCTTAAGTTTAGTTTACAAACATTGGAGAAATTAGATCTGATTAATGTTGATAAATTGTGGTCTGAGAAAGTTTTAGGTAGCCAGATTCCGTTTAAAGATAATTTTCAATTCCCCCATTCACTTGTTAGTTGCCCAAGTAAATTGCATGATGGATTATTGGCAATGAATTTGAGTGAAATACTTATTTATGCATATGAGTCTATTAAGGAAACTAATTCGTTATTTCAATTTTTGAAGTTTCAGTTTTCTAGAATCTCTGATAAAAGAATAAGAAAATGTATTACTGATGTTTTAAAAATAGCAACTGGTAAAACTACCTCAAAATCTAAAAGTAGCATTCTAAGTAATGAAATTTTTATCGAGCCCGATCTGTTTATAGAATTTTTTAAATATTTGGAAAATGATAAATTCGAAAGATTAATAGAAGTTCTGGACTTCTTATATGCATTTCCAAATCGTACAGATCAAACAAATCAATTTTTAGCCGAAAAGTATTTTCTTTACGGTAGAGAATCTAAAACTAGAGAAATTTTAAAAAAGATAGACTTAATTAATAGTAAAAATATCCACTTATTAAGATCTTTTATGCACAGTGATCAATGGGATTTGGTATTAAGATCAATAGACATGCTTTTTGATGACCCAGACTATTGTCCAAATATAAGTATGTTAGGTTGTCTAAACTTAATTCCTTCTCAAGACCAGAGAGAGAAAAGGCTCAATATTTTTTTTGAGAAACTACAAGAAAAATTAATTTTTTTAAACCCGGAAGTCGTTTCTTGTTATCTTGCAGTTATTTTTATCAGGAAAGATTTTAATCAACTGCCGGCACTATTTAATATTTACGGTAAATTTTTAGATGAAATATCATATCAGTTCTATAGCCGATGGTTGAAAATTTATAGAAATGAAATTCAAACTTTCAACAGGTTTACCTGCATTAGTCTATCTAAGATGGGAACGACTAGTTTGAATGTTTTTATGAATAGAGCTGGTCTATTCTCGGCACATTTCATAAATCCAGTCACTCAATCTCTTCTTGATCCTGATGACATTAAGGTATTTGATTTTGTTTGTGACACCACTGCAGTTTTCTTTACTAGAAAGAATTTGGTTGAATACCAAAAAATTATTTTTATAAATAGAGTTTATGAGGATTGGGAAAAGTCTTTTTTACATCACTTTTCTTTAGAGCTTTCTTGCTTAAAGTGCTTTGATGAACAAAAGAGAGTTTTTTACTCTTCAGTGGACGCTTTAGAAAAATCAAAATGGTACGAGGTTCATCATGAGTTATATTTTAGATTCGCTACCTTAAGAGATGCTTACAATTATCAGCAAAAATGGGCTCTAAGACTAAGTGAAACTTTAGGTCCAGATTTGTTATTAATTGATTTATATTCAAAAGATGTGGATCTTCAGTTATCAAATTTTGTTGGGATACAAAATAAGCTTAATTTTCCAAAAGGTAATATAACAAATTATTAATTCTAATCTTGTAATAGATTTTACCAATTGAATTTATAATTAAAATTTAATAGCTCCGTAGCTTTCTCTTGATAATCTATTGATATCAAGAATTGTATCCTTTGCACTACTTAGCATTAATTTTCTTTTCTCAGGCTTGTTTGCTAAATCCAAAAT
The DNA here is from genome assembly GCA_903870165.1 of uncultured Methylophilaceae bacterium. Lineage (GTDB taxonomy): Bacteria > Pseudomonadota > Gammaproteobacteria > Burkholderiales > Methylophilaceae > Methylopumilus_A. The sequence goes on from CAIQBW010000008.1 coordinate 75,171, forward strand.
ATTATCAACCCAAATTTCGGGTAATGTGGCTAATACGAGGCCATTTTTTTCATGGGTTATAACCTTTTCGTATTCACTTCCTTTGGAGTAAATTCCGACAGCATTGGAGCGAGTGAAGTCAAAAAATTTAATATAAGACCGACTTTTATTGAACGGATTATTTAGTAATGGTGCCAAACCAATATCAGCCATGCAGGAGGAGGTGAATCTTAAGTATGCTGGCCATTTCATAGGGTGAATAGTGGTGACCCTTGGTAACCCTTTAAATGCTTTAAAAGTATCTTTTTCTCCCACAATGTCAAAGGTAATGCATTCGTCTTTTTTGAGTACCTCTTCTATGATTGGCCTTAACCATTGAACTTCTGATTTGTGTGTTAATGAGCCATGATAAAAAACTCTGCAAGATTCAACAGATGGAATTGATGAAGGCGAAATTAATCTGGGGTTCCATGTGCCGTATTTCTGGAAGAGGTAAGGTGTTGAAACCCATAGTTGGGCATTGTTTTTTTTAAGCCATGAAGATTTTGTAGCAGCCAGTCTAAAAAGTTTGAGGCGGTAATGCCATGGCATTGATTCGGTCGCATTAAAATCTAAGACATCATCATCCATAAAAAAAATTATTTGTTTAATTTTATCTTTTGTGGCGTCTACAAGCTTTGCCCAATCATAGGGAATGTATCTTACAAAAATGATAATTGCTTTATTAAGTGCTTCTTGATCTGGTAGATCTTTAAAGCCACACTTAATTATATTGTGTTTGCTATGACCTATTGCTGGGAGCACATAGTAGTCAGAGCTCGGATTGGGTTGCTCTTCTATGACATATATTTTATTCATACTTATGCTTTACTCAGTTCTCTGCTAGATCCCAAGGTTTTTCAACATAAGGTAAGCTGTTTAGTGAAAAGTCGGCGTGTTCATAGCTCAGATTGATATTATAAAATGGGTCATTACGCATTAGATGACCCCATTTTTTTCGCATATATTTAACTTCTTTGTATGCACGCCATTTTTTTCCAAGAGAAGTATCTTTACCGCGTGTCATTGATTCATGATGATAAAGCTCTGCGTGGGGCGTCCAAACTACTTTATATCCTGCTTCTCTTACCCTCAAGCAGTAGTCGACATCATTAAAAGCGACCTTTAATCGTTTTTCATTAAAACCACCAATGTCTTGATAGATGTTTCTCCATGTAACTAGGCAGGCTCCAGTTACCGCAGATAGCTCTTGGGCCACAATTGCACGATTACAATAGCCTGGATCATCCTTGGCGATTAGGCTATGTAAATGATTTGCACAGCCGCCAGGCCCAACTGTGTCCCCACCATGTTGGATAAGATTGTTAGGGAATAGTAATTTAGCACCAACTACACCAACTTTATCTTGAACGAGATGACTAACCATTTCATTAAGCCAATCGTTGGTTATTATTTCGGTATCGTTATTAAGCAAACATAAAATGTCACCATTAGAATATTTTGTGGCCATGTTATTCATCTTTGAGAAATTAAATGCACCCTGAAATTTTATTATTTTAATATTGGATAATTTGGATAATTCCTTGAAGTATTTAATTACTTCTGGATCCTTGCTTTCATGATCAATAATCAGTAGCTCGTAATTCCGATAGCTTGTATTTTTTAAAATACTTGAAATACATTGTTTTATGAAATGAAAAGCATCTTTGGTCGCAATGATGATGCTCACCAAAGGTTGGGGGCAAGAAACTTCGTATTTAATTCTGAGGCAATTCTTATTAATTAGCTTAATATCCCCCGCAATTTTATTTCTTGATAGATGAGACATTACTGATTTTACACGCCAACTTAACTCTTGTTCAGTTTGAACACTTTCTAATTTATTATTAATTCGATAAAAAAGTACTGAGGATAGATGATGAACGAGCTTGGATTGATTTTGATTAACATCAATTGCCCTAAGTAAAAGATCAAAAGCGCCATGCTTGAGGCATTCAGATGTCAGGCCTCCTGTATTATCAAAGAGCCGCCCATTTATTATTAATGCGTTTCCAATAAAATTAGTTGATCTTAAATGCTCAATTGAAAAGTCGGGCTTGAATCTGGGTGATTCAAAAGTTAAATTGTCTAATTGTGCCGCATCATCTGCATAAATCACACCGCACTTCTTGGTCTTGTTTATCTCTCTAGTAAGATTGAAAAGTGAGTGAGGTGGCAAAGTCTCTCCTGGCTTAATGATCATTAACCACTGATTACTATTAATTCGCTCATTAAATTCTTTTAACCAAAGATCTTGTGCGTTTTTTGCAATTGCAATAGATTCATTTCCAATTTTTTTAATGAGCAATTCTAGCTTTGATAGATTCTTTTTGGAAGAGTTATGACTTAATAGGATGCATGTGAAGTTTTTATACAGCTGTTCGTTTAATGAGTTTAGTGTCTTTAAAAGACTCTGATTATCTTCGTTGTTTTCACTTATTAGGATATAAAATTGAGGTGTTAATTCGAACTTTTCGATTTGAATTTGTATATTAGATTTATCATTTACGTAGCTTTGATGATTAAACGCTAACCATTCACTTTCAGACAATTTCCATCTCAGTTTGCTTGAACTCTTATACGCCTCTGAAATATTTAAAAGGCTTTGCCAGGCTGATAACCCAATTAGATTGCGCTGCTTTTTAGATAGACTCTTGTAGGTATTAAAAACTCTGTAAGCCATCCTCCAGCTTTTTTCAAATTGATTGATTGATTTGATATTTACATGCACTGGTATTAATGACTCAGGATCATTGTAGAGTAGTTCATTAATTAAATTGGGTAATGACACAACCTCATGCACTAGCCCGAAGGATGTTATCGGAACATGTAATTTATATCCATCTATCTTGTCCTCATAAAGCATTAAAGATCTAGATGGAAAATGGCGTACAACTCTAATAGAAATTAGAGCCCATTTGAAGCCTTGCTTTGAGACGGAGGTGGTCAATTTGATATTGAATTTTTATGTTAATATAAGTGAAATCCTTAATATTATTATTCCATAGTTTACCTATTCGGCCTATAAACCTTCTGCGTAATTAATTTAATTATATGATTCTTAAAAATTTATTTGGCATTAAAAATAATCGATTGAAGGTTGCAATCGATGCAGTATCGCAAGGCGTTGTGATAGGTTGGGTTTCTGGTGCTGATGAGTATCCTATAAAGCTTCGAATATTAATAGATGATATTTTCATTGGGGTTGTTGAAACATCTGTTATGAGAAAAGATTTATTAGAGCCTTTAAAGTGTGGATTTTTCTTTGATTTTTCTCGACATATCAAAAAAATAGCTTCCAATAAGCTGGAGATATTTGATGAGGCGACTGGTAAGAAATTAACCAACGCACCTATTTTGCTAGAAAAAAAATCAGGATGGGGGTGCGTTGACAGTTTTAATGGTAATCAAATTAAAGGTTGGGCCGTTACTCCAGAGTTGACTCAGAAAGATATTCAAGTAGAACTTCTGGTTGATGGAGTATTTGCTTCATTAGCTCATGTAAATGAGCCTAGAAATGATCTAGTGTTTATTGGGCTTCCAAAATCGGAAGTAGGTTTTTCCTTATATATTCCTTCGAAATGGTTTGATGGAAAGAAGCATAAGGCATCAGTTAGGATTAAAGCCTCTTCAAATCTTTTAAGATCCGGTCATTTTGATTTCGAAATCGAAATAAAAGGTGCTGTTGATCAGTGTTCTTATAAAAAGATAAGTGGTTGGATCCTGAATGCTAGAAACCATACTCATCAAATTTCCTTTGATATAAAGGTGAATGGGAGGGTAATTAAAACTGGGCTGAAGCCGTCTTTATTAAGACATGATGTTGGTGATTCTGTTTTAGGAATAAAGAGTCTTAATGAGCCTGTAGGTTTTGATGTAAATTTAGATGATGTCGAATTCAATAAAGAGATTGATGTAATTGAAATTTGCTCACCAGATGGCAGTAACATTTTAAGTCAAAAATATTATTTACTAAGTCGTTATAAAATGATGAAGGAGTTTGATGAGTTACAGAAAGATCTTTTTCCTAAAAAGATCAACTCTTCAAAGCTGAGTTCGAAGTATATGTTTCAGCACCTTTTTACGAAACAACTCATTCCGAATTTTGAAACTCATATTCGTCAAACTTTACGATCATCAAATATGCATGATCCTATTCTTATTAAAATTGACTCATATGAAGATATTACTAAAAAATACGTTGATGTGATTGTTCCAGTATACAAAGGATATAAAGAAACATTGGACTGTATTTTTAGTGTTCTGGCGTCAGGGAATACTGAAATATTAAACTTAGTCGTTATTAATGATGCTAGCCCTGATACAAGATTAAGTCACAGCTTACGCAGGCTATCTGATGAAAAGAATTTTACTTTAATAGAAAATGATACAAACCTAGGTTTTGTTGCTACTGTAAATAAAGGGATGAAACTTCATTCTGACCGCGATATTGTTTTACTTAATTCAGACACGCTTGTTCCGCATGGTTGGCTAGGTACTCTGCAACATTCTGCATATTCTTCTTCAAATATTGCTTCCGTTACTCCGCTTTCTAATAAAGCCACAATTTTTAGTCTACCTAGAACAAATTTTGATAATGATATGCCCTTAGGCATGACTGTTGATGAAGTTAATAATATTTGCGCAAGTTCTAATACTGGGGTGTTAGTTGATGTGCCAACCGGCATGGGTTTCTGCATGTATATCCGCAGGGATGCCCTATCTGAAGTGGGTTATTTTGACGAAGCTAAATGGGGTAGTGGGTACGGTGAAGAAAATGATTTTAGTATTAAATCGTCAAATTTAGGTTGGCGAAATATTGCTGCTTGTGACGTATTTGTTCAGCATCATGGCAGCGTATCCTTTGGAATTAATAAAACGGCGCTTATTGAAGGAAACTATAATAAACTTTTAAAAATGTATCCAGAATACCAGTTTAAAGTAAAAGAGTTTCTTGAATTTGACCCTTTAGCAAGTGCCCGAGGTCGTGTTAATGTTGAGTTTTTTAAGAGGCTTGCATCTCAGTATATTCTTTTTGTATCACACTCCTGGGGCGGCGGCACTGAAAAGGCAATTCAAGATTTATGTAACGAATATCTGAAAGAGAACAAAGTTGTTTTGGTTCTTCGGGCCTTAGAGAACAAAATGATTCTTTCAATATGCTCTAAAGGATATAACAAAGATATTCTGAGCGAATATCCATTGGGAGACTACCTGATACTCGCAGATCATCTCAAGCATTTAAATATATCCTATGTCCATTTTCATCACACCATAGGTTTTAATAAGGAAATCTGGAAACTACCTGAACTGCTTGGCGTGCCATATGATGTCCTTTTGCATGATTTTTTTACGGTTTGTCCACAAATTAACTTGATTGACAATACGGGTACTTATTGCGACCAACCTTCGATTGAAGTTTGTGAGAAATGCGTTCATAAAAAATCACCTCAGCTACCTGCCAAGAACTTGCTGAAGGAGTTGGGGGGGACAGTTGAGGCCTGGAGAAGCTTTCATCAAAGAGTTTTAGTCTCAGCCCGAAATGTCACGGTGCCTAGTCAAAATACTTATGAACACTTGAGACAATACTCGCTTCATAAAAACATACAAATTGTTCCACATTCGGAAGATAGGTACACATTTGCCCAACGACCATGGGATGGTAAGAAACCCTATAAGGTAGCCGTGATCGGAGCAATAGGTGAGCATAAAGGATCTAAACTGTTGTTAGAGTGTGCAGAGTATGCAATAAATAAATCTCTTCCAATAGAATTTGTTGTGGTTGGCTATACCAATAATGACAGTGCATTTGAAGGTTTAGAAAACGTTCACATTACCGGTGCTTATACCGACGATACATTTGAAAGAATTGTAACTGCTACAGGTTGTTGTGCCTCGCTTTTTTTGAGTGTGTGGCCGGAAACATACTCTTATACTTTATCGGAAGCTTTGCGTTCAGGGCTTTACCCTATTGTTATGGATATAGGTGCTCCGGCTGAGCGTTTAAGGGAGTCTGGTATAGGAGCTGTAATACCTTTTGATAACAATCCAAGAAACATTATGAGTAATGTTCTAAGTGTTTTAGAAAATATAAAGTAGATATTGACTAATGATGATATTACTCACAAAAGATATTATAGATTCATTGGCGGAAAGAAATGTCACTACTTTATTAAAGCCAGGCGCGGTTCTGCCAAAGAACTCAATTTTTGAGCCACCTTGCAGTCTAAAGTGGATGAACGTTCAACATAGCTTAGAGTTGGGGGCATTTTCATATGCTGTCAGTGGATTCTATTTCGCTTGTCGTATAGGTCGTTATTGTTCTTTTGGAGAACAAGTTCAAATAGGCCGCCACCCTCATCCAATGAGTTGGATAAGTACCTCCCCCTTTTTTTATTTACCATATAAAAATGTTTTGGACCAACGCCCCCCTGAAGGCATAAAGTTTAAATCTAAGCCATTTTTAAATTCTTCGCCACCTGTCACCTTGAAAGTTACCACAATCGGTAATGATGTATGGATTGGTCATGGTGCATTTATTTTACCAGGAATAAATATTGGTGATGGCGCTGTGATTGCTGCGAAGTCAGTAGTTACTAAAGATGTTCCGCCTTATGCCGTGATGGCTGGATCTCCAGCAAGAATAGTTAGATTTCGTTTCCCAGAAAATCAAATTAGAGAGCTTTTGGAGTTGAAATGGTGGGAATTTGCACCGTGGCAGCTAGAAGGGTCTCGTGTTGACGACATTCCTGCTTTTATCCAATTTTTATCTAATTTGAGGCAATCTGGAGAAGTTGAGTATTTGCCTGAAAGAATCAATTTGTCTGAAATTGACAAAATTTAAAGTTAATATTATTCAACCGGATATGTTGTGTATGTCGTTATAGTTTTTTTTAAATATAATCAAAGAATCACATAAAAATAAAGATTTGCGGGATAACTTAATTTTAAGTCCGTGCAGGTATTTTTGATTGTATTTAAAAGAGTTTATACTAAGGCTAGATGTTACTTCATCAATTAAATTGGAGAGATCTAAAACATTTAAGATGTTTGGTCCCAAAAAGTATGTTTCCTCAAAGCGGTAGGGTTACTTCACCACAAACTAAAATTGTCGAAAAAAGCCTTTTATAATGCAAAATGAATCACCACCAATAAATGTTTTTTCAGGTGTTCATTCTGAAAAAATAAATACATATTTTCAGAATTTTTCTCGAGATCAATTTGATAAATTGATTTCTAATGAAACTAAAGACACAGTTTCTACAGAAATGTTTTTTATTTGTTTTACAAATCGTTGTGGATCTAATTATCTGTCTCAAGCAATCTCTTCTGATGGAAGATTAACGCAACCTGGCGAAAACATTAATTTTAATACTGTAGTAAAAATTTCTAAGGACAGAGGGTTTAGTTCGTTTAGACAGTATTTTTTATGGCTTGTAAGTTCATTAAAAAGAGAAAGTAATTTTTTCGGATGTAAAGTCAGTCCAGATCAGTTATTTTTCTTATATAAACAAGGCTTGCTCCAGCTGTTTAAGCCTAAACCGAAATTTATTCATATGCAAAGAAAGGATGTTATAGCCCAAGCAGTATCTTTGTTTATAGCAAATAAAACAAAGAGATGGACTAGCATTCAGGACGGAGAAGACTTTGCAGTTGAATATAATCCATCAGAACTAATCTCGATTGTAAAGTCAATTCATTATCAAAATTCAATATTTGAATCACTTTTTGATTTGTTTGGTATTAATCCATTAGTGATTTCTTATGAGGATTTTATTAGAAATCCAAATGAAAGCATTCAACTAATAGGCGATTTTTTAAACATTAAAGATCTTAAATATGTAAGTGAAAATGTAACATACACAAAACAGTCAAATGAAAAGAATGATGAGCTTTGTTATAGACTTAGGCGTGAATTTAGCCTTTAGAGCTATGTCAAAATTAGCTCTTTTTATGTTTAACTCATAAAGCTTATATTTTTGATTATTAATTTAGCCAATTTGAAATAATTAGGATATTAAATATGAATCAATTTAATAAAAATATTTATGAGAAATTTAAAGTTAAAAGTGATGCTGTGGTTTGGCAGGGATTAGATTTACTTCAGGGTACTGACCTGAAGCAAAATGTTATAAGGTATGGTGCATTCTCACAAATGTTTCAAAAAAAATCTGGCTTGCCAATTGAATATCTTTTGCCAAGAGTTGAGATTCATTATAAGGATTCACTTCCTAAGTCTATGGAAAGTGCCGATTTTCGTTATCTTGATGATCCAGTTGAAGCTCTTAGGCTTTCCCAAATGCATTGAGGGTATTATTTTTATTTGGGTGGGGGGTTATCAACGGTTGATAACCCTCCCTTTGTGAGAGCTCGCAATAGAGCATCCTCAATCTTGCGTATGAATATGATTAATGACGTTGTAGAAAAAATTTCGGGTGACGACAAGCCCGGCCTAAACATTCTTGACTTCACATGCAATTGGGGGGGGATGGCCGTTGATATGGCACTTCATGGATTTTCTAATGTGACTGCCTTTGACATAAAAAAAGAGAATGTCGAAAGAGCCAAGTCCCTTGCAAGTTACATGAAGGCAACTAATGCAGTATTTGAGGAACAAGATGTATACAGGCTTCCTGATCGTTACAGCAATGGATTTGATATTGTCTATAATTTGGGACTTTTATACCACGTAACTGATCCTTTTAGATTAGCTCAAATTACATATCAGTTGACACGTAAATTTGCCGTGTTTGATACTTTGGCTCATAAAGAGCCATTTTCTGGATACATTCAAGCTTATGTTTCGGACGATGCTATTAAGCGTCCAGGTATGGGTTCGCAGCAAATTGAACTTCATCCAACTTACCGCGGTTTAGTAGATATTATTCATTTTGCAGGCTTTACAAAGTTGGTTGAGGTAGTTCCAATAATTGGTATTGGTGATAACTATCCTGAGCGTGAAAAAGATGCTTATTTTAATGGCCTGAGGAGGACTATTATTGCTTTTATGTAATAGCAAAGCTAGACTTAGGATCCATTCTCTTTCATCCAAACGTTTAGTCTGATGCTTATAACTTAGAAAAATGTAAATGTTTTTTAATTAGTTTTTGATCTTTATCTCACAGTGGAACTAATCAAACGTATGAAATACGTTTGTAAATTAGCTATTGAGTTCGAGATCATACTTTTTCAGTTGGTAAATTAATCTATCACGGCTTCCTGGATTTTTAGATCTTGGAGCCTTAATCTCTTCGGTTACCCAGTCCGAGATATCTTTCTTAAGCACTTTCATATACGTTGCATAATTAAAGTGCTTATACAAGTTTATTCCATATTTTTTTAATTCTTCTAAGACTTTCTCATGGTCAATGATGCTAATTCCAAATGCTAACGCAGGTAGTCCTGTAATCTTAGATGAAGATATTATTTCCTTTACGCTATCTATATAATTTAGTGAATTGACTCGATCAGGCAAGAAGTCTTCCAAACCTAGATTTGATTGGGGTCTTCGATTAATAACGATAACATTAGCTTTTATTCTACCAAGCAGTTGTAGGCCGTGAAGAGCTGATCCTTCAGAAAATATTAATGTTCCTGCTTTTAAATAATAACCAAGTTGTTGTTTTAAGGTAAGAGTTTCTGGATAAACTATTTTAATACCACTTAGCTTTAACAAATCTTCAATATAAGACTCACCAGCCATATGAGCATGCATCTTTGAGCGTGAAATGTATAAAATTTCCTCTGTATGTTTAATATTAGGGTAGTTTGTATTTGTTATTATCTCCAAAGAATCTAAATATTGTTTGTTAGGCTTCAATAGTGGTTGCTCTTCTTGTGGAAAAACATACAACTCCTTATAAATAATAGGGGTGTTTATAATTTTTACTCTCTGTACATTCACTCCATACCAATTTAAAACTCCAGCTATAGTTGGTGGTAATGACTGCTGGCCAGTGCGTAACCCAATTAAAATTGGCTCTTCGTCGGATTCTCTCAAAGTAGGAATGATTCTTCCAGAGAAGTCATAAATTTGGTGACCGAAATGTCTGCAAGCAGGACCTAGCCAGATAGATGCTCTATTTTCAGTCGTCTTTGGTAATTCATATGAGGGTTCTGTATCAAACGGGCAGCCCGCTCTGCAATGCCTTGCAGTTGTTTGACTCTGAAATTCAGGCCATAATGGACCTCCAACATGAAAACTTTCTTTGTACTCTAAAAGATGTTTAAATGGCCCTACTATTATATTTTCAAATTTCATTTGAATTTGGCTTTAATTAAATTTTCTATAGGAAAAGACCTAATGCATCCTTCGGCTATGGCTAATGGCAAGATATTTTTTGATAACTATTCCCATATTTTTAGTTCGGAAGAGATTACTACTGTTTTAGATATTGGATCTCAAGATATTAATGGTAGCTTAAAGGGAGTTTGTCCAGCCCACTTTAATTATATTGGAGTAGACTTCCAAGAGGGGAATAATGTTGATGTTATTTTAGATGATCCTTACAAACTTCCTTTCGCTGACAACTCTGTGGATATAGTGCTTTCGAGTTCATGCTTTGAGCACTCTGCTATGTTTTGGCTTGTTTTTTTGGAAATTTTGCGTGTTTTGAAACCCAAAGGGCTTTTTTATTTAAATGCACCATCAAGAGGCAATGTACATAGATTCCCTGTTGACTGCTGGCGTTTTTTTCCTGACGCAGGCTTGGCTCTTGGTGTTTGGGGTAAACGCAATAATTTTAACTGTGTGGTTTCTGAGTCCTATATTCAAAAGTTTGGATGGCAGGATTTTGTATGTGTTTTTTTAAAAGATGAAAAGTACATTGATAAATTGACAAAAAGAATTCTAGACTCAAAAACTGATGTGGAGAATGGTTATGTCTTTCGCCCAGGGGTCTAAAGATTGCTGCAATATATTTATAGCCCCAGCACAATTTTAGCTGTAACAGCAACTTGTGCAATAATTTGACTCATCTCTAACCAGTACTGTCGAGATTTTGGATCTACATAAGGTAGTACCATGATTGTATCTCCCTCTCTAATCTCATATTTTTTTGAGTAACCTGAAAAAAGATTCGACTTTTCATTAATATCACTAAAACTTCCATCTAGATGAGAAATGATTATTCTGGATTGATCTTGTTTTTGTGTGTATCCACCACATTTTGTTATGTAATCATCAATAGACTGCGATTTGTCATATGCAATGGATGTTGGAAATAAAACCAAGCCTGAAACATTGATTAATCCACTTTTTGCTGGAATGTTGATGATGTCACCATTTTCGAGAAGCAGATCGTCACGTTTATTTGTTTGTGCAATTAAAACTTGGCCTAACGGTTGAACTTGCTTTGCATTAGCAACCCACTGCAGCATGCGCGTCGCTTCTTGAGATCTCAATCCCTCTTCTGCCGCGGTCCCTGACCTAGATGTAAGAACATTAGCTTGAAGAGTCTGTATTAGAGATTGCAGTTGTTGAGTTTGAAGTGCTTGAGCACTTAGTCTAAAGAGCTGAATGTTTGCTGGGTCTGATCTTTCTGAAAATTTTATATTTTTCATCAGATCGCCAAGTCTTGCACCATGGGGCAGTACGTAAGCAATTTCACTATCATGCTCACCTTGGACCCTGACACTAATAGTTCCAATTTTTTTGTCTGATGTGAATTGGACGACGTCACCGTTGTTTACATTAATGTTGCTTGAGGTGCTGATTGGGTAATATTCTGTATTGGCAAATACGCCGCTGTCATTTCTCGTGATTAAGACATGGTTCACTTGTGCAAATGGTTTTGATAGTTTGATAACTTCAGATAGTTTTATTGACTCACCAATAAATTCAAACTGATTGGAGTTCTCAACTAAGCCATTTGCAGTTGTGAAAGTATTTTTTCTGGTAGTTGCAAGTATGACATCCCCATCAGCCAATTGAATGAGCGGCATCTTACCCTGTAATAAGAAGTCATATAAATTGAATGTTGCTCTAACTAAATCACCCCTTTTAACTTCTATCTTTAAAAAAGACCCCCTTGCCACATCTATCCCACCAGCTTGATCGAGGTAGCTTAATAGACTGTCCATGCTTGTGCCACTGTACATGCCAGGTAAATTAACATAGCCACCAACAAAGACTCTTACTGGTTGAGCTGCAGTAAGCGTAGAGTAACTCAACACACTGTTTTTATAGACTTTAGAAATCGCTGTCTCTACGACATGTTGTAAGTCATGATTTTTAATTCCGAGTACATAAACAGGACCTATATTGGGAATGTAAATATTTCCTTTAGGATCTACATTCAAGAACGAATCCATTTGCAAGCTTCCCCATAGCCTTACTTCTACAGAGTCACCAATTGCAATCATATAGTCAGCATTGAATTGTGTTGGAGCAAGTCTTGCAAATGCACCTGTAAATAAATTGGCTCCAAAATTATTCGCATTCTGGTTGCTACTATAAAAATTACTCTGAGCACTATTTGGGGTAAATGATGATGACGAATTGCTTACTGAAGGCACAGCGGTCGTTTGTTGATTGTTAGGAGGAGTAATATTTAAGCTGTTTGATGGAGTGAGCGATATCCCATTGTTAATGGTAGGGGATGTTGCTGGGGGGGCAGAAGGAATAGTTTTCTGCGGGCTAATAAAATTCTGAAGCGCATTTCCTGCTCCGCCTAAAATTCCACCTGCCAAGAAACCTTGCGCTGGGGTGATGCCATCAGCTGAAGCAGATGTTGCGGCCAAAAAGAAGACCATTCCAACCAAGTTAAAAAGCTTTTGTTTTAAATGATCAAAATATATATATTTTTTTAAAATATTCATTTTGTTAGTCTCTGTGGTCTCGAATAATCGCAATAAGCAATTGGGCTATTCCAGCAAGAATTAATAAAAAGAATATAAATACCAGCGTATTATATATTCTGCGCGGTTCAAGGGGATATTGAGGAAATGTTGGGGCTTGAAGTACAAATACTTTTCTCATCATAAGCGCAGCCATTACCCGGCCTGACTGTAATGAGCTTAACGCAGCAGCATAGGTACTATCCATGAGGTTGACATCCATTTGAACCCTTAGGGCTTGATCGGAAGTGTAGTTTAAAAGCTTGCTATTGGGCGCAGTCAGTCTAGCTCTTTCAGTTTTGATTTGTTTGTTTAATGAGGAGAGTTGTTGGTCCAGTGCAATTATGCTTGGATTGTTTGGCATTAAGTAGGCTAACATCGCGTTACGACTTGCTTCAATTGCTACCCGTTGCGAGTCTAAACCATTCACAACGGCGTCTATACTAGCTGCTGTGGTGGTTGGTGAAATCAGACCTTTTTTATTCTGGAAATTGGTCATTACTTCGTGAGCTCTAATATCTTCATTCTTAATAATTTCAACCTGCTCGCTCAAAAATAACATTTGTTTTTGAAGAATACGTTGTGAAGTCAGGTTCATATATTCTTCACCTTTTTCAACAAGCATTTCTGCAATTGCATGAGCCATTTTTTCATCATATGCCTGTGCTTTTATCACTAGTGCACCGCTGTTGGTATCTAACTCGACACTTACTCTGGAGAGGTAATAGTCGTGAAATTTTTCTAATGAATTGTTATGACAACATAACCATAATCTTGAGATTGGATCATGGTGCCAGTCACTGTAATGCGCACGTAATTTTAACTTCGCATCAAGCGCTTCCATCATATCTACAGATAGTAGGTAGTCTCTAAGCCACATTTGGCTAGCAACGAATTCTGCTGATCCATTGCTGCCGCTTAGCATGCTGTTTGAATTGTTTCCCTGTGACATTTCAGTATTGACCATAATAATATGCGCCTCTGAAACGTACCTGTCTGATGCAATGAGTCCCCAATAAATTGATACAATCAAAGAAGTCAGAAGTAAAAATGAAGTTAATTTATGACTTTTAACATTATGAGAAATTAATTCGATATGTTTTGTTTTAGATAATTGCATAAGGGAGAGCTTTTAAATTTATTGGGAGGATGCGATTGCTTTTACACACTGACTGTTTACATCATAAAGTTCAACATATTGGTCTGCAACCGGGTTATATTTGATTAACAAAGGCTTTTTATTTGGAAGCAAGGTAAAACCTAAGTTCTTAATTACACCAATATTCGCTAGATTCATTCCAATTTCTTTAGCGGCCATTATTGCATGACTACCCTCTTCATGTCCGATTCTTTCTGGACAACCATCCAAGCCTTTATTTAACAAAGTTAATCCTTTTTGTAAAACCTCAGCCATTTCCTTTGATATTCCACTAAGTTCTTGGTGTTCAAGTTTGGGTGATAGGGCTTTATCGATTTGATGATTTAACTCACTTTTTTTGTACTCAATTAAAGCATCATTGATGTCATCAAACCAATAAGCTTTTCCCTCATGCAACCAAATGCCTGATTTGCAGAATTCTTTTAAAGTGCTTTCTCCATGAGCTGCCATGATCAGGCTGCTTTTCCCAACTAGATTTCTAAAGGCATCAGCAGCCTTCTTTCTGAATGATGCATCACCTGCTGCAGTTACTTCATCGGATATATAGACGTCAAAGTTTACAGCTAGGGATAACGCAAACTGGAGGCGTGATCTCATTCCAGAAGAGTAGGTTCTAATTGGCTCATCAAATGCAGTACCTATTTCTGCAAAGTCTTGAATATAATCAATTCGATCAATTAAGTCTGATTCATGTCCATAAATGCGGCATATAAATTTTGCGTTTTGCCGCCCGGTTAGTGATGGCTGCAAGCCACTCCCTAAACCCATCGGCCAAGAAATGCGCGTTTTTCTTTGTATGGATCCTTTAGTGGGGTGATCAACGCCACCAATTAATCGAAGTAATGTAGATTTCCCTGCACCGTTTTTACCGATTATCCCAACGTTGTGATTGGATGGTATGGTTAATGAAATACCGTTTAATATCCATCTTCCTGGACCATCCTTTGTTTTGTAACGTTTATAAATATCATCAATGATAATCATGGCTTAACCAATTTTTTCGCAAATTTTACGTGAAGAGCAAGCCCAAAAAAAACGCTGGTAAGTGAGAAACCATATAAATAAACTAAACTTAAATTTGGTGCAACGACATAATGATTGCTAAATGATATGCGAAGAAACTCTATGCCATGGATAATCGGATTCCACATGAGAACGTCGTAATAAGGCTTTGGAATACTTAATATAGGAATGAGAACGCCAGATAAGAAATAAAGAGGAAGCATAATAAATTTGAGCAACTTCTCAATTTCGGGAATTAACTCATTAATGACAGAAAAAATTAATCCATAACCCAAGCCTAAAAGTCCTAGGCCAATCCAAGCACAAATTGCAAGTATGGGGTCAGCTACTTTAATGGGTAGACCTAATATCACAAGCGTAGTAAGTAATAGACTGATGGTTACAGTCATAATAAAACTCTCTAAGCAAGCTCTTGTAATAACGGTATCTACTGGCTTAACAAGCTTGTAGGAGAATAGTGTTTGGTTTGCATCAACTGCATTTGTACATTGATTTCCCACACGCGTGAAAAGAAAGTAACCAGAGAATCCTAACATAAACCAAATGGCGATATCCATTCCGTACATTGATCCTACGTGCAAGGCTGAATACCAATAAAGATGAAAAATGATGACGATAAGGGGTTCAAGCATCAACCAAAGCCAAGCTGCACGACCTGTTGATAGCCGAGTTACTGCTTCTCTAAGAAAGAGCGCTTTCCAAACAGCTAGCGTGATTTTTAATGGTGATCTTAAATTATTCACTTCTTTAATCTCAAACTTATTATTTACCAGAGATTCTAAATCGCATGAATAATTATTTTACAGCAATAAACTCACATAGGATTAATCAAGACGGATGATAATTTTAGTAATTAAAAATGAATTCCCTTTAGAATAGCGAAGTGTTGTTTTTTTGATTTTTTGCTCATGAATAAAAATATTAGACGAGAATTGTCAGCAGTTGCTCGTGTTGACCGTGAGAAGTTAAATGGTCATAAGCCTTTATTGATCTGGTTAACTGGATTGAGCGGCTCAGGTAAATCTACATTGTCCTATCATCTTGAGCGCATTCTTTTTGATCGTGGCCTTTGCGCATATGTTCTGGATGGAGACAACATGAGGCATGGACTATGTAGTGATTTAGATTTCAGCGCTCAAGCACGGACTGAAAATATCCGCCGTGTTGGTGAGGTGGCTAAGATTCTTTTGGATGCTGGGTTAGTAACAATTTCATCCTTTATCTCTCCTGTTCGTGAAGACCGTGAAAAGGTCAGAGACGCTTTAGGTGAAGATGCTTTCGTCGAAATTTTTTGTAGCTGCCCTATAGAAACTTGTGAAGCTCGGGATGTGAAGGGTCTCTATCAAAAAGCACGCGAGGGTCTTATTCCCGAATTTACAGGAATATCTTCTCCCTACGAAGCGCCACTGAACCCAGCGTTAATCTTGGATACATCAGTATTGTCGCTAGATGAATGTTTAACTAAGATTTTAGATGTGTTGAGGCAAAGAGGACTGCCTGTTTAGTAAGGCCTTTTTTACGCTCATGTTTCCAAATTTACCAGATCATGTATTCGTTTACGGGTTTTCTTATCGTAAAAGATGTCTTTTAGGTAAATTACTTTCATGCATTCGAATTACGCAGACTCTTAATATAGATTTAACGCCTCCAAATGCTGTAATCTTTGTTTGGGGCGCGAAAGAGATTTCTCAAGATTTAGGCCAAAGAGAAGTGATTCGTGTTGAAGATGGCTTTTATCGCTCTGTGGGCCTAGGTTCTGACTTTGTTTATCCTAGTTCGCTCGTCTTTGATCGTTCAGGCATTTACTTTGATCCAATAACACCGTCTGACTTAGAGAGTATTTTAAATGGCCAAGTGTTTAATCAAGATGACTTAATGCGGGC
This sequence comes from uncultured Methylophilaceae bacterium, assembly GCA_903870165.1. Classification (GTDB taxonomy): domain Bacteria; phylum Pseudomonadota; class Gammaproteobacteria; order Burkholderiales; family Methylophilaceae; genus Methylopumilus_A. The sequence goes on from CAIQBW010000008.1 coordinate 92,091, forward strand.
CAAACAAATTCGACAATTCATCACCAAAAACCAGCTCACTAAATATAATCTTGAAACTTCCCAGCCAAGGCATAAGCCGCTTACTCAATCTAAAGTAATCTTTGTGCCTGGGCAGGTTGAGGATGATGCCTCTATTATCTATGGAGGGGGGCATGTCAGGACTAACCTCGACTTACTCAAAGCAGTGCGTGCTTCAAATCCAAATGCCTGCTTGATTTACAAACCTCATCCCGACGTCCAGGCACTTAACCGTAAGGGGCGGGTGTCTAAAAAGACCCTGCTTAAGTTTGCCAATGCTGTTGAGTATGAGCGCTCTGTGATCGACTGCATTGATGATGCGGATGAGGTGCATACCATGACCTCGCTTGTAGGTTTTGATGCCTTATTGCGAGATAAAAAAGTGATAACTTATGGTCAGCCTTTCTATGCGGGTTGGGGGTTGACCCAAGACGTGTTTGCGTCTGGTGAGGCTTTTTTTAGAAGGGGGAGAAAGCTCTTGCTGGATGAGCTCGTGGCAGGGGCGTTAATCTACTATCCAATCTATTGGGACTGGGAGTCTAAGGCACTAACCACATGCGAAGACTCGCTGATTAAGCTCGCCAAGAGCAGGGATGAATTGAGTAAGTGTGGCCGGCTAGCCAATCTTAAAGACGGGCTGATGCGGAGGCAATTACGTAAAATATGCATGCTACTAAAAACGCTCTGTTAATAAGGGTATTTTTTGCTTCTTGATTTTTTTCTGATGCTGCTTGATGTTTGGCTGGAGGGTGTAAATAATTTTTTGTAAACGTCATTTTGCAGGAAACTGCGCTTTTCAGAAATGGAATAAAAATGACGACACGAAGAGTGTGGTTTTTTCATGAGAGTACATAGTTAATTTTCATACGGCTGTTATTGAATGCATCTCTAGCGCGCAACTAAATTAGGTGCAAGCACCCCAAGTTTTGGCTGATTAACAAATGGCTGGCCTGGCGCAGATCCAATCCAAGTGTTGCAATATGGAAGTTTCACACAATGATTAAAATCAAACTTGGTATCAGCGGCTAACCCCGACAACCTAAAGCTGGGCCCATCAGCTTTTTCAATTTTAAATTATGATGGACATAAGCGATCAAGCTTTTTAGTTGTACCGTAAACAACAGTCGCTACAGGTTTATTATTACTAACTGCGCCAATCTCAATAATCAATGCAGGGCGGGGCTTGGTTCCTGGATTTCCAAGTGACTCAGGAAATAAACACCAGACAATATCGCCATTTGTTGGAAGTGAAAAATAGCGCATTGGGATTAAGCAAATAATGCGCTAGTCATAACAATCTCTTGGTCTATACCTGATAGCTTCTTGATCTTTTTAAGTTCCGATTCAGAAAGCGCTCCATCATCCAATACATATGCAGGAATGATTTCTTTCGCTAACCTAGACAATGCATAATGTACTACGTCTGTCTCATTGAAACCCAATAGATCTGCCATATTTTTCACGGTTGTTTTTTGAACCCCTAGAGGACTGTCTTTGCATTTGAATTTCAACAGCATTGAATGGGTATCAGGCTTTTTGGTGTTTGATAACAAATTGTTTTTAGCTGCTGCACTCATGTTGATTCCCTTTCAAGCTAATTTTATAAATATATATAAAACGTATATATTTATAGTTGCTTAGACAATATTTTACGGGTGCTGAATAACATTATCCTGCTTTATATTTCTTCAGTGCCGACCTCGTCCTGCTATCAAGCAAGCTCCACAGCGCAACCTTCTCATCGTTCTCTAGCATCTCGCAGCGTTCATGCGCGAGTCTTAATTCTTCTAGTTGGACGAGCTCTGTCACTTCCTCTGCGATTCTGGCAAGCAAATCTTTTTCATCCGTGTTGAATGCTTCTAGTGCGCCTGCTGTTGGCGTGATGGATTGCTGTGGTGGCTTTATGTCTTCTTTTATTTCGTTTGCTGCTTTATCTTTCTTTATTGCTTCGCTCTTTTC
>CAIQBW010000009.1 GCA_903870165.1 uncultured Methylophilaceae bacterium
ATCTGTCATGGTCTTGGGCGGTGGATCAGTTACTCCAGTTAGATGAGAGTGCTTCTTGGGAGTATGCTGAGCCTAAAGTGTTTGGAGAGACCATGATGGTGTTCTGTACTGTACATGCCTTTGGTAAATCTAGAACAGCACAACTACCTGTCATGGACTTTAGAAATAAAGCGATCCATAACCCAGATGCGTTCTCAGTCAATACAGCCATGCAAAGATGTTTAGCGAAAGCGATATCACTCCATGGATTAGGGATGTATATCTATGCAGGAGAAGATCTGCCTATGGTAGAGATGAAAGAAAGCGAGGCTAAGGAATTAAAAGAAACCGCTAAAGGTAAACCAACCAAAGAAGACATAAAGCCACCACAGCAATCCATCACACCAACGGCAGGTGTACTAGAAGCATTCAACACGGATGAGAAAGACTTGCTTGCCAGAATCGCAGAGGAAGTCACAGAGCTTGTACAGCTAGAAGAATTAAGACTCGCGCATGAACGCTGCGAGATGTTAGAGAACGACGAGAAGGTCGCACTATGGAGCTTGCTAGATAGTAGAACAAGAGGTGCACTGAAGAAATATAAAAATAATTAAAGGATAAGGACGCCTAGATAGCTTAATGTGAAACTTGCGTCAAACGATAACCAAAACCGTGGATAGAGACCAACTTCAGATGCTTAGAATGCTCGTCAATGTTGAGTTTTTTGCGAATACTTGCAATATCAACATCCAGCGTGTGCGACAAACCCTCCTCACTTTGCCGCCAAATAAGCATCATGATATGCCTTCGCAAAAGGGGTCTATCTAAGTTTGAAAAGAAATAATGGGCTAGTTCAAACTCTTTATCCGTCAGTATCACTTTAGTGTCAAAAAACTCAACCGTGCGGTCAGTATTTAAAAAGGTGTACCCAAAAATGGTCTCAGGGAAATTATTCTTTTTAGGCGCGCCGTAAGATCGTCGCAAAAGCGCGTTAATACGGGCCATCAATTCTTTAGGCCGAATAGGCTTCACTGAGTAATCATCAGCGCCTGAAGACAAAGCGTCAATAATACCTGCTTCGTTATCGTTAGGTATCAGAAAAATCACAGAGGGCTTAAAGCCAAGCACATTACGGATATGCTTCAAGACTTCAAAGCCATGTATTGAAGGCAAATTCCAATCCAAGATGAACATGTCATAGAGTTCAACTGAGAAGGTGTCTACCAAATGCAAACCATCTCCAAAGATTGAAACCTCATGTCCATTTTTCATTAACAAGCTGGCTAGTTCATCAGCAAGTGATTTTTCATCTTCAAGTATGGCGATATGCATTTTTTGTTTTTTAATTCATTTGAAAGAAGTAATAATAGCAGAAATATAAAATCAATATAATCATATGATTACAGTTAATATTGTCTATAAAAAGAACTGTATAAAAATCCAGCATAATTAAAATTTTATAAAACCAATACTGATTCCTATCAACAAGCTACAGCAAATTTTGTTGCGAGCCATTAAAAAAGCCGACTTATGTCGGCTTTTTTATTCATTCAATACTACTCAATTACTCTTTTGAGGCGCGTTTACGCTCATGCTCAAGCAAGTAACGTTTACGGATACGAATTGACTTAGGTGTTAATTCTACCAATTCGTCATCATCAATAAACTCAACCGCTGACTCAAGCGTTAATTGAACAGCTGGTACCAATCGCACCGCTTCATCAGTACCTGAAGCACGAACGTTAGTTAATTGCTTACCTTTCACAGGATTCACAATCAGATCGTTTTCACGACTATGGATACCAATCACCATACCTTCGTATAGCTTGTCACCTGGCACTGAGAACATACGGCCACGGTCTTGCAATTTCCATAACGCGTAAGCTACAGCCTCGCCGTGTTCAGCTGAAATCAATACACCGTTACGACGGCCTGGCATATCTGCTTTCACTGGTGCGTATTCGTCAAAAATATGCGCCATCAAGCCAGTACCGCGTGTTAATGTTAAGAATTCGCTTTGAAACCCAATCAAGCCACGCGCTGGAATCTTGTATTCCAAACGTGTACGGCCATTACCATCTGATTCCATGTTTTGTAGCTCACCACGACGACGACCCAACTCTTCCATCACAGCGCCTTGGGTGTCATCTTCCAAGTCAACCGTTAAGATTTCGTATGGCTCACATTTTTCACCGTTGATTTCACGGTAAACAACGCGTGGTTTACCAACTGCCATTTCAAAGCCTTCGCGGCGCATATTTTCCAAAAGAATCGTTAAATGCAACTCGCCACGACCTGACACGCGGAACACGTCAGCATCTTGCGTGTCTTCAACACGAAGCGCCACGTTGACCAACAACTCTTTTGTTAGACGGTCACGGATTTGACGGCTAGTCACAAACTTACCTTCTGTACCTGCCAATGGTGAAGTGTTCACCATAAAGTCCATGGTCAATGTAGGTTCATCCACACCTAAAATTGGCATGCCAACTGGATTTTCTTTATCAGTGACGGTTACGCCGATACCGATATCTTCCAAACCAGAGATAATCACGATATCGCCAGCTTCTGCTTCTTTAACCTCTACGCGTTCCAAACCACGGAAGCCCAACACTTGGTTAATGCGGCCCTGGCCAACTTGCGTATCACCATTCATGATGGTCACAGCTTGACCTGGCTTGATACGACCATTCCAAATACGGCCAACGCCTAGGCGGCCTGTATAAGTAGAGTAATCAAGTGCAGAAACTTGCATTTGTAGTGGCGCATTGCTGTCGCCTTTTGGCGGCTCAACATGGCTCAAAATCGTCTCGAACAATGGACGCATCGTATCTGACGACTTACTCATGTCCAGTGTTGCAAAGCCGTTCAATGCTGATGCATAAACCACAGGGAAATCTAATTGCTCATCAGTTGCGCCTAAGTTAGCGAACAAATCGAATGTTTGGTTAATCACCCAGTCAGTACGTGACCCAGGACGGTCAACCTTATTAATTACCACGATAGGCTTAAGACCTAACGCCAATGCTTTTTTAGTCACGAAACGTGTTTGAGGCATCGGACCTTCAACCGCATCAACCAGCAACACAACACCGTCCACCATCCCTAATACGCGCTCAACCTCACCACCGAAGTCGGCGTGGCCCGGAGTGTCCACGATATTAATATGTGTACCTTCAAAGTTCAGGGCAGTATTTTTAGCAAGAATCGTAATACCACGTTCTTTTTCAATATCGCCAGAGTCCATCACACGCTCGCTCACAGCCTGATGAGCTGCAAAGGTGCCTGCTTGTTGTAATAACTTATCCACCATTGTGGTTTTGCCATGGTCAACGTGAGCGATAATGGCGATGTTGCGTAAATTTCTAGACATAAGATTCCGTGGCAAATAGAAATGCCGGTTCATTAAAAGGGCGCGATTTTAACACAAGTCATAGCTAAAACCGCATAAAAGCGTTTGCATTTACAGTTTAGTTACATAAAAGGTTTTGACATCCTAGTCACAATCTATATACTGCGCGCTTCGGTGTGACATTAAACCGTTATTAAATGACAGTTTGATGATAACTCACCTGAATATTCATCGCCCTAGCCTCTCGAAGCCCGTTGTAATTTTTTGCGGCTTTCTTGTATTGATTACCGGTTAGTGGCAATGCCCGTGCGCCGGTAAAAATGCATGCTTAATTATTAAGTTAATTTCATCAATGTATTGCGCTGTTTGAATAACCTTAGGTGCCTTTGCATCGGTTATTTCTCAGTGTCTGCTTGCGCCCTTAATTAGTTTTTTATAAGGGAATACCATGTCTAAAGACGTCACATTTGAAAGTTTAAACTTACACCCGTCGATTCTTCGTGCAATTGAAGAGTCTGGCTACACCACAGCAACCCCAATTCAGGCGCAAGCAATTCCAGAAGTGATGGCTGGCCACGATTTGATGGCTTCAGCACAAACAGGTACAGGCAAAACTGCCGCCTTTGCATTGCCAGCACTTAACTTACTTGCAACCCCACATGAATCTAAGAGCCGTGGCCCACGCATCTTAGTATTAGTCCCAACACGCGAACTAGCAGCCCAAGTGAACGAGGCTGCTCGCAAATATGGTAAATTTATCCGCGCACGCACAGTCAGTATCGTTGGCGGTATGCCTTACCCACTCCAAAACAAATTGCTTTCACAACCTTTAGATATCTTGGTGGCAACGCCAGGTCGTTTAATTGATCACATGGAACGCGGCCGTATAGATATGTCACGTTTGCAAATGTTGATTTTGGATGAAGCTGACCGTATGTTAGACATGGGCTTCATGCCTGATGTAGAGCGCATCTGTGAGGCATTGCCAGCAGAACGCCAAACACTTTTATTCTCAGCAACATTGGATGGCAACATTGGCCGTATCGCGCATCAAATCTTGCGTAACCCAAAAACAATTCAAGTGGCTGCACAAACACAAAAGCATGAAAACATTGAGCAACGCTTGCACTTTGTTGATGACATGACACACAAAAACAAATTGCTTGAGCATCTATTGATTGCCCCTGAAGTTAACCAAGTGATTGTATTTACTTCAACTAAACGTCACGCTGACTTATTAGCTGAAGACCTATACGCAGCAGGTCATAAAACAGCGGCTTTGCATGGCGACATGACACAAGGCGCACGTAACCGCACGTTAACTAAACTTCGCCATGGCGACGTAAAAGTATTGGTTGCAACAGACGTTGCTGCACGTGGTATTGACGTTGCAGGCATCACCCACGTAATTAATTATGACTTACCAAAATTTGCTGAAGATTACGTTCACCGTATCGGCCGTACTGGCCGTGCTGGCAACACAGGTATCGCGATTTCGTTTGCATCAAACATGGATCGCCATCAAGTACGCAAGATTGAACAATTTACCGGCCAACGTTTAGAGCCTAGCGTGATTGCTGGTTTCGAACCAAAACGTGCCGCACCACGTAACGACGGTCCTAGCCGTTCAGGTCGTCCTGGTGAGCGCTCTGGCCGTCCTTCAAACGGTCGCCCAGGCGACCGTAACAGCCGTCCATCAAACAACAGTTTTGTTGATCGTTCAGCGCGTCCAAGTGGTGATCGCGAACGTTCATTCGGTGACCGCGCAGCTTTTGGAGATCGTCCAAGTGGTGACCGTAACAGCCGCCCTTCTAGTGACCGTCCTCAACGTGAACGTTCATTTGGTGACCGTGCTGCTAGTGGCTACCCAGGTAACAACACTGGCTTCAAACCACGTAGCCAAGATGGCAATGCAAACAGTCGTCCAAGCGCTAGTCGTCCAGAAGGCAACCGCAGCTTTAGTGGTCGCAATGAAGGTGGCCGTGATGGGAATGCAAACAGCCGTCCAGGTGCTAGCCGCCCTGATGGCAATCGTGGTGGTGACAAGTTCGGTGGCCCTAAACGTGCTGATGGCGACCGCGCAGCACGTCGTCCACGTAACTTTGCTTAATCTTAAAACCAAGACAGTGAGTATTGAGACTTGAGTACGGAAAACATTAGTTTTGCATCTCTTAATCTAGCGCCTGAAATTCTTAAGGCGCTAGGTGAGTTTGGCTACACCACGCCAACGCCGATTCAAGCGCAAGCGATACCAATCGTGCTAGAGGGCCGTGATTTAATGGCTGGCGCGCAAACAGGCACGGGTAAAACTGCCGCCTTCGCGTTACCCATGCTGCAAAAGTTAATCCCGCTTGCTAGCACGAGCGCCTCGCCTGCTCGTCATCCGATTCGCGCACTTATTTTAGTGCCGACCCGTGAATTGGCGATTCAAGTTGAAGCTAGTGTGAAAGTGTATGCTAAGCATAGCGCTCTTCGCTCACTTGTCGTTTACGGCGGTGTTGATATCAAAACGCAAACCCCGCACCTGATGAAGGGTGTGGAGATTTTGGTGGCAACGCCAGGTCGTTTACTCGACCATGTTGAACAACGCACATTGCAACTCAGCCAAGTCCAAATGTTGATTTTGGATGAAGCCGACCGGATGCTAGACATGGGCTTTATGCCTGACTTAAAACGCATCTTGGCATTGTTGCCAAAACAGCGTCAGAACCTCATGTTTTCAGCGACATTCTCGACTGAAATCAAAAAACTTTCTGAAGAATTCTTAAAAGACCCAGTGCTGGTTGAAGTGGCACGTAGCAATGCAACCAACGAAAACGTGACACAAAAAGTCTATCACGTGGCACAAGATGACAAGCACGCCCTACTCGCTCAAATCTTGAACGAGACAGAGACCAAGCAAGTCATCGTCTTTACCAAAACCAAACTGACAGCAAGCCGCTTGGCACGACAATTAGTGCGTGAAGGTATCTCAGCGGATGCGATCCATGGTGACAAGTCTCAGGCTGAACGTATTCAAGCTTTGGATGCCTTCAAACAAGGTAAGATTAATGCGCTGATTGCAACTGACGTTGCCGCCCGTGGCTTGGATATTGATCAATTGCCAATGGTGATTAACTACGAGATTCCAAGCGCACCAGAAGATTACGTGCACCGTATTGGTCGTACAGGCCGTGCAGGTGCTCTAGGCATTGCGATTTCATTGGTTTCACCCGATGAAGAGAAATACCTCAAAGAAATTGAAAAACTGATTAAGCGTGAAATCACCAAAGAAACAGCTAATTTACCAGCCCGTGGTTCACGTTCAGCTTCAGATCACAAACCACGTGAGAAATCATACGACAGAGCAGCGAGCACTCCTCGCCCTTCTCCTGCCAAGAAAAGCAGCGACCCTTGGTTTGATAAGCCATACGAGCCAACAGGCACAGGCGCTGTAAAACCGCAAAGCAACCAGCTCTACAAAACGAGCAAACCAAAACGTGAAGTCGCCGCATTACTGGGTGGCCTTCCACGTAAAGGATAATAAAAAAAGCCCGTTACTTGAACTGCACCCCAAAAGTTGGACTCAACCTCCAACTGATTAAGGTGCAGTTTTCATGTCCAAATACACAAAGTCATTCAAGCTACAAATAGTTAAAGATTACGAAACGATCCATTTGGGTTTCACTAGTTTAAGTAATC
>CAIQBW010000010.1 GCA_903870165.1 uncultured Methylophilaceae bacterium
AGTCATTGACGTTAATCTTCCTCAGCTCTGTGTAATGCATATTCAATCCCTCCGCCTCAAGCTGCCTTCTCATCTAGAACAGGACCTTCAATTCCCTCATCAATCAAGTACTCCATCCGTGACATATCCTTGAAGTGGGGTGCATTTAAATTCGCATGAATCTCTTCCATGGCTTTCTCATACATCCACTCAATACTCTTTCTATCCATGAGCTCAATGATATTGATCTCACTATCCACTGGTCTGATTTCATCTACCTGTTCAAACACCATACAGACACACACATCATACGAACCCTGTTCATACGCCACCGTTGCCCACTCGTAATTCCTTGCACGATTCTTTCCCATCTCGTTCTCCTTTTTCATGGAAGTTATTTGATGGGTATAGTATACGTTCTTATACAAAATATTGTCAACAATATTATACAAAATAAATATAACTTTGCTAAGAGGCTTGTAGAAGGGGTTTTATTTTTTGAGGGGATTGCCAGTGCCGATTAAGATCCAACGGGCACTGAAAGGGGTTTTGTCTTCTAATTCGTAGGCGTAGGTTGGATCAATAAGTTTTGTTCTGCCGGTTACCCAGTGGTTTACTAAGGCTCTAGATGCGCCACATAAATTACCAAATTCTGTTTGTTTGGTAATTTGGAGATGCTCCATCATGTATTTGACGCGTTCTGCTGTGGTCTTCACAGGTTATTGATCCAATGTTTGGGACGGTTGAAATTATAAACTTTATTGAGCGCTTGATGGCTGATTAAGTGCGTTACAGCGCTAAAAGTATCAATTTACAAAACGGACTAATTCTCATTTGGAAAATGCTCAAAAATAGCCTGCTAGAAAAAACAAAGCCAAACCTTTGGAATCGAAGACTGCTATTGGCTGACAGCGATATTTTTGTGTTTGAAAGATCTAAAAATATGTAAAATCTCCAAAACAAACCCAATTGAACTCTGAGCTATATCTGGCCTGGCTTACAGGGATATTTTTTATTTTTGATGCTATCTAGAAAACATACCTTGTTTTCGAAACAAACCCAATTTGATTAATTGAATATTTTTGTAAGTCTTGCTTTTTAGTTTACTTTCTAAGCTCGCGTTGTTGTGTTATCTAATGTCATAATAAGGCATGAATAAAACTTTCCTCCCATTAATTCTCCTTTTTTTCTCATTTGCGACTAATGCGGAAAATACGCTTCCGCCGATTGATTTCAGCAAAGCCATTTACGTTGTCCCTGTTGAGCCTAATGTTAGTTATGACGATGTTATGACTAGTCTCAAAGTTGTTTCTGAGGGCATGAATTTTGTGAATCCTGCTAACTTTCCAATTGGCGAACACATGAAGCAACGCGGTCAAACGCCAGAAGGCGTTCTTGAAGTCCGTGCGTTTTGTAATTTAGGGATGGGTGCTGAAATTATGCTCGACCATCCAGAGTTTGTGGTGTTTGCACCCTGCCGTATTGGAATTTACGAACAAAAAAATCAGCTTTATTTGGCGATAGATAGACCCACTTACGATTTAAAGAGCATTAAAAATCCAACCCCGCGTGCACAAAAAGCAGCGCAAGATTTAGAAAACACCTTAATTCAAATTATTGATAAAGCCAGAAAAGGCGATATCTAGTTCAACTCCCTCAGGTTGTCGTTTGTTAAAAATTACTAAAGCTGGTTTTGCTGAATCTACCGTTAATAAATCAAGGTTTATAGCGGTCGCTGAGTATTGTGCTGATGAACGAGCGGTTGGCGTTTGTTTGCGAAAATTAGCGATTCAACATCAAAGTGCGCATCATTTGGCTTATGCCTTTCGTTTAAAAACAGAGCAGGGTATTGTCCAGCGCTTTAGTGATGCTGGCGAGCCATCAGGAACTGCAGGTAAGCCTATTCTTCAGTTTCTTGAAGGTCGTAATTTAATCAATGTCTGTGTTGGCGTAATTCGCTATTACGGCGGCATCAATTTGGGTACAGGTGGTTTGGCGCGGGCGTATGGCGGCACTGGAAGATTAGCGATTGAAGATGCTACCATTGTGCCCTATGTGGAAATGAAGCAATTGCAGTTAAAACTTGATTATAAAGAGCTGGATTACTTTACCCGTGAGCTTTCCAAGATAGAGGGCGTTCTGCTGGAAAAAGTGTTTGGTGATGGTGTGACGGTTTTAGTAAGTTTGCCAGAATTGAGTGTTGAGGCTGTTTTGAAAAGATTTGGTTAAACATCAGATGAAACTTAAGCATTTTTTGTGGCCTTGGACTTAATTTCAGAACCATTACTTTGAAAATGTTATCTCAGCACTAGAATCTCACCCTTGCCATCATTACTAATATCTCCAGCAAATCGTTGCGCACGATTTTGATTCATCTGTGCAAACTTGCTTGGTAAGTCACTAAACGATTTAAACATTAAGCTTAAGAATGGTAGAGTATGTGTGCCACAATCTTGTATCGTGGCGTGCAGTTTTGGTGTTTTGGTAAGAATTAGTGTGCCTCGACGCATGCCGTATCCTACATATTCACCTACATTACCTAGCACGCCAATCGTGCCGGCTAGCATCCGGCTAGCGCAATAGGTTCCGACGTTACCTTCAATGAGAATAATGCCTCGACGCATTTGGTCTCCAGTACGCTCACCCGCATTACCTTTCACAATCACAATGCCGCCTTTCATGCCTTTACGATCACCAATAATGGCAGCACCTAGATAGTCGCCTACATTTCCGTTGATTTGCAGTAATCCGCCAGCCATCCCGCTTGCAGCAAAGTCAGCAACGTTGCCATTCACAGTGATGTTGCCATTTGACATATTGAATGCTAGAAATGCTCCAGCATGACCGTTTACAGTAATTTTTCCTGTTTTTAAACCAGTACCGATGTGATCAATTTTGGATGTGCTTTGGTCAAACACGATCTTGTTTGTGTCGATACCTGTGATTGCAAAAGCTTCGCCCGCTGCAATTTGTTTTTTTCCATACCAAAGCAAAGTGGATGCAATTTCAGCATGGGTTTTGTCAGCCAATAAATCTGGGGTGAGTGGCGAGACATCAAGTTTTTGTATTAAGTCTTTTTTAAGTGTAAAGGTTAAAGCGCTCATTCTGATTCTCCACTTAAACTTTTGTCATTCATGATGTCGCGCAAATGGAATTGAAACTGACCTAATTTACCGCCGTAATTGCCTGCAGAAATACGCTTAATCCCATTCTCGGCACCAAGCTCGCAAGCGGCTTTGATGCCAACGTAAGTCGCTTTGCGAATATCCTTATCTGTTAAACCATCAATGACGATTTCCATTACAGATTCAATATCTTCAGAGAGTTGCGTATCAGTGATGCCTTTTAGCGTTGGGCAGAAGGCATCGTTAGTGGAGGCGAACATAGTTTTGTATTTCGAGCCTACTTTAGAACCTGAACGCACAACGCCGCCAGGGAAGGGCATGATGACATTCGGAATTTTTCTCATGGCCTCAATAGCTGCTTCACATGCGGCTAAGGCTTGCGGCTGAGATGCTGCTAGCACTAAGAAGTTGCCACCGCCGACGGCACGGACCATACCTGTGGTTTCTTCGGTAATAAATTCGCCGTCCATCACTGGGACGCGCCAATAGCGCTTGCCCCCAAATTGTTTCGAGGTTTGAAACCCATCCCCAAAGAAACGTAAGTTTTTACCGAGATTAATGCGCTCATTGCCATCAATGCCTGAGAATGCCGCTGCAGTAGGGCAAGTTAGGATGGTTTGTCCCATGCGATTTTCAAGTTGCTTCATTAGCACAGAGCTACCCATTGCAAACATTAAAATCGCAACGCCAGGACGTCCGTCAGGTGTCTCTTCTGGACCAAGCTCGCGCTCAATGCCAGCCTCAACGCCGCAGCCAATTACTGAAGTTGCAAAGCCCGTCATTGCGTTTGCCGCGTTGTAAGCCCATTTGTGATTTTGTGCTGTGATAATCACGCGCGTGCCGCGCATATTAAAAGCTTCGGCAAAAGTATCATCTATTTGTACGCCATTAATGATCATAGTGATTTCTCCCTGCGACCTTCACAGGCTTGCACGACAATGCCACCTCGTCCACCTTCTGCAATTTCATCACTACTTACTTTGAAATTTTCCATGCTCATGGTGTGATAAGTATCAAAATATTTCTTAATATCTTTTTCAATGCCGCGGTCAAATTCTGGCTTGACTGTATGCGTATGCCCCCAAGTGACTTTCACTACCTGACCATCTTTAACAACAAGTTGACCGTCTTTAAAGACGTAATCAGGCTTTTCGAACATTTTCTCTCGGTCTGGGTTGTCTGTGTAAACTGTAATGTCTGCACCTGCTCCATCGCCTAGATGGCCTCTGTCATGCAAGCCAACCAGTTTAGCTGCGCCAGCACGCGTCATAATCGCAATATCGTACAAGCTGTATTCGCGGTCGATGCTGGTTAATGTACTCATGGCTTGCGCATCTAAATTAAGTGTTGTGAACATGTCGTTGCGGAAGGTTTTATCCATCAGTAACTTAATCAGATGCGGATAGCTGGTAAATGGCGCACCATTTGGATGATCGGTGGTTAAGAAAATGCGCCATGGGTCGTCAGTGAGCAAGAAAATCTCAAGGCCAATTGCCCATTGCAATGCATTCACAAAGTTTTGGTCTTTGTATTTGAATGGCACGACGCCACAGCCGGAATCACATTCGATATCCATAATCACCGATTTGCGGGGCGAGCCTAGCGTGGAGTTGGCGAATTGGCGCATATTGTCGCCAGAGGCAGTGACGGTTTGGTTAAATAGAATCTGACCAACGTCGGCTGAGATATGTTTGTTCTTGTTAATCGCCTCAGCAATTTGTGCGGCACCCGATGAAAACTTACGGTCGCCTTCAGTACCATAACTGTGAAATTGAATATGCGTTAAATGGAGCGGATAGCCTTCAGAGGCGCCCATCGTTTTTAGGGTGGTTTCCATGTTGCCTGGCACGCCCAAATTGTTGCCATGAACATGCAATGGGTGTGGCACGCGAAGCTCATGAACGGCGCGAGATAAAGCCTTTAATACTTCACGTGGGGTAACTTGATAATGCGAGTTTTGCTCGTCTAAATCTAAAGCGCGTTGATTAAACTTGAACGCGTTAATGCCACCAGGATTGACTACCTTGATGCCTATTGCTTGTGAGGCATGCATAATCCAAGCGACGTAATCATTAATCGCGTTTTGATCTTTCTTAGCAGCTAACATACGCAAGAAGTAATCATCGCTGCCTATCATGGCGTAACCGCCTTTATCGATAATAGGGGTGTCGCCCATTTCCAAATGTGATTGGCGAGCATTGACAGGAGATAGCGCGGGCTCAAATGCTGCGGTATAGCCCATCTCTGCATAACGATAACCTGTGGTGAATGTTGATGGTGCTGCATGACCACAACCAGAGCGGCACAATGCGCTATGCTGACTTGGATCTGCGCGATGGTCCTCAGGCAACATCATGCGGGCAATATTCACTTTGCCGCCACCAATGTGGGTGTGCATATCAATCGCGCCAGCCATCACCACTTTGCCGTTTAAGTTGTAGGTTTGATCGATGGTTTCATCATCACGTGGGCGGCTTACAATGCGGCCATCGCGGATGTAAATGTCCATCACTTTCCCATCAACTTGATGGACGGGGTCGTAAACTTTGCCGCCGCTTAATTTAATCAACATGGTTGAGCTCTCTTTTTATTCTTTTATAGCGCTGCTTCAATTGCGGTTATCACTTCAATCAAACTTGGCAATGAACTTTCGCGTAACTTTCCTAGTGGAAGACTCACCGAGCTATCAATACGGAACATTGTGCCTGTGTGGTCGATGCCTGCGGTGCTGACTGGAATAAATACATCCGCATCGATTGCGTGCATGTTGGTATGACCAATCACTATTTTTGGAATGTTCACATTGGGTGGTGTTTTATCTGGGTTAAATTCACTTACCCAAAGCAAAGCATCTGCTTCGTCATTCGCTAGCAATTGTTCCGCGCTAAAGTGATGTGGGTCGTATTCTGGATGCTTGCGCGCAAAACGACTACGCACTGGGTAGCCGCTAGTCCAAGTGCTAGTTTGATTAACGCTGTAGTCGCCTTCTGACCCACCCAGCGGTAAGCCTGATGAGCGCGTTTTCGCATTCAGTTTAATCACTAGCTCGGTAATGTTTTGAATGGTGAGTTCTGCATGAGGTAAGTTTAAATCGCTACTTACCCAAGTCACCACGCTATATTTGGCGGCTTTTAGACGGTCGCTTAAGCTTTCTAAATCTGATGTTTTAATACCCGCAATTTCTTTTGCAACTAATGTTTTGCTTGCAATGATCGCACGCAAAGCGGCAACAACTTCTGGTAATCGTTCTGTGTCGCAAGGAAGCACGGTCGGCTTAACACCTTTGGGTGAAATGCCTGCGGAAGTGTCGATATTTTGACCGCCCAAATACACCACTTCACGTGAACTTGTGTCTTGATCAAACATGCTTTCTTTGTTCCAAACGTTGCGCTCAAAGAAGCGTGGATTGTGGCTCACAATATCGGTGCCAATGACTAATAGCAGGTCAACGCGGTTGCGCACTTCTGTGAGCGTTGTGACTTGCCAGCCTGAGTTTTGCAAAACTAATGTGTTGCGAAAGCTGCTATAAGCATTCATGTGGTCTAGTGTTGCGCCAACTTTGTCAGCTAGACTTAATACACCACGCATGCCTTGCACTTCCGTCCCTAGACCAGCGAATAGGGGCTGATTGGAGGTGCGTAAAATCTCAGCAGCTTTATTCACTGCCTCAGTTAAGGAAACAGATTTTCCAGCAATGCTTGGGCTTGAGGTTTGAACGGCACGTTCAAAAAATATCACGCTCTTAGCACAGCCTTTTTCGCTTACAGTAAGCAAGCCAGTGCTATCGCACGAAATGCGAACATCGTCACAGAGTAATCCGCAAGCAGGGCAGGTAACAGCTTCAAAAGTCGAAGCGCTGAAATTTGCCATCTGAAAAAACCTTATCTTTTGAAAATAGAGCGTTTTATATATCCGTTCATTTTAATTCTTTAATACGTTGATATGTTGAATTAACGTGATTAAACCCTATAATTTTTTGATTGTTAACTGAAATCATCATTACGCCTAGACATAGGAAAAACCTAGTGTCTGCGCTACAATGGGTGCTTCAAAAAAAGCACTTGGGCGCCACTTTTCATGACCAATTTAGATGTTGATATGCTAAATTTAATCAGTGCCGTCCCTTGCAGTGTTAATGTCACGACGTCTGCTCGTTTGCATATGGGCTTTTTTGATCTAAACGGTGGTTTAGGTCGTAAGTTCGGTAGTATTGGTGTGAGCTTGCAGGCACCAGTCACGTCATTGAAGATTCATCCATCCGAAACATTCTCTGCCGAAGGTGAGTGCGCAGAGCGCGCCATGAAGATTGCACAGCAAGTGGCTGGCCATTTAAAAATTGATGGCGGCGTCCATATTGAATTAGATCAAGTCATTCCTGAGCACTCTGGCTTGGGTTCTGGTACACAATTATCCTTGGCCTTGGGTATGGCGATGAATGCCCTGTGTCAGCGTGATTTAACCTTGAATGAGATTGCAGTATTGACGCAGCGCGGCACCCGTTCGGGTATTGGACTTGGAACGTTTGCTAAAGGCGGTTTGATTGTCGATGGTGGTCGTGCGTCGACATCGCCTATCCCCCCAGTGATTGCGCGTGCTGATTTTCCTGAAGATTGGCCGATTTTATTGATATTCGATAAGGGGCATGCGGGTGTTCACGGCAATGAAGAGTTAACCGCCTTTCAAAACTTGCCATTATTCCCTGAAGCATCAGCTGCATTGCTCAGCCGTCATGTTTTGATGCGAGCCTTGCCTGCGATTGCAGAGCGAGATTTGCCTGCATTTGGTGAGGCTATTCAAACATTGCAAGCAGTAACAGGGGATTATTTTGCGCCAGCGCAGGGTGGCGGTCGATATACAAGTCCACTCGTCACTTTGGTGTTAAATCAATTACAGACAAATGGAGTGCGTTGTTTTGGTCAAAGCTCATGGGGCCCAACAGGATTTGCTGTGTTTGCAAATCAGCTAGAGGCGGAAACACAGCTCAAGCAACTTAATGCTACATTTGGTCAAGAACACAATTTACATTTTGTAATGACCAAAGCGAACAATCAGCCTAGTCAGATAATAGTCAGTTAAGAGTACTTTTAAGAATTGAAAGCGTAAAAAATGGAAAAAGTGTCTATCCTGCATTTAATCACTGCTGCAAAAAATGCAAGCCCATTTGATGTGAATATGGCATTCGATGCGGGCTTTGATAAGATCATGCCTTACACAAACGTTGAAATGAACGAGGTCGCTG
The DNA here is from genome assembly GCA_903870165.1 of uncultured Methylophilaceae bacterium. Taxonomy (GTDB): domain Bacteria; phylum Pseudomonadota; class Gammaproteobacteria; order Burkholderiales; family Methylophilaceae; genus Methylopumilus_A. The sequence continues at coordinate 8,344 of CAIQBW010000010.1, forward strand.
GTCTAGTGCAGGATGCAATTTTCTCTCGCGGTCCGACTGGCGTGAAACGTGAAAGCGTGTTTATTGGTGGTCGTGATATTGATGTTGCGATGGATATGTTGATTACAGCCAAAAAAGCGATGGTGCCGCCGTTTGAGGTTTCTGTATTTGCTGATCCATCGGGCGCTTTTACAACAGCAGCAGGCATGATGGCAAAAGTCGAGCAGCATCTCACCAAAAATTTTGGTGGTGATTTAACAGGTCGTCGCGTGAGTGTGTTTGGTGCAACAGGGCCTGTGGGCGGTTGCTCAGCCGTGATTGCTGCTAAATACGGTGCTGAAGTACAAATGGTTTCCCATCGTAATATGGCAGATGTGCAAGCTAAAGTAGGTTCTTACAATACACGTTATGGCGTGAATATTGTTGCGGTGGATGGTGCGAGTGATGCAGCTAAAATTGAAATTTTAAAAAATACTGAGATCGCCCTCTGTGCGGCGGCGGCAGGGGTGCAAGTATTAAGCCTTGCTCAAATGGCACACGCTAAAGATTTGAAAGTTGTTGCTGATGTAAACGCTGTGCCACCGTCAGGCGCTGAAGGTGTTGATGTGTTTGCGGATGGAGTTGCAATTGCGGGTACGAATGCTTTTGGCATTGGCGCTCTGGCAATCGGTAATGTGAAGTACAAAACACAACATCACTTACTTAAGCTAATGTTGGAATCAGACAATAAACAGTATTTGGACTTTTTATCTGCCTTTGAAATGGCGCGTAACAGTCTGTAATTGCTGAAGGATTATATCTGAGTAAACGCGTCTTAATTGCTGCTATTTCATCTCGTCCTTTTGTAAAGGCTGCGGTTACGGCTGGATATGCAGTGGTGGCGCTAGACGTCTTTGCAGATGCCGATACTCAACTTGCCGCAGAGCAAGTTTATAAGATTGATTACGCGAATAATGGTTTTGACGCCAAACAGCTTGAAGCGGCCCTTGATCAAATCGACACTATTGATATGCAGGGCTTTGCTTATGGCAGTGGCTTTGAAGCGCAGCCTGATTTACTTGAGCGTATTAGTCAACGCTTGCCATTAATTGGCAATACGCCCGAAGTTGTGCGTAAGCTTAAAGATGCAGCATCCTTTTTTCAGGTATTAGATCACTTGGCGATTCCACATCCTGAAGTGAGCTTTACATCCCTATCTAATGCTGAGGGCTGGTTATGCAAGGAAGAGGGTGGGTCTGGTGGCGCGCATGTGTTTAATGCTCGCGTCAACCAGGCATTGAAAAAAGGCCAATATTATCAACGCGTAATGGATGGCACGCCTATTTCTATGCTCTTCGCCGCGAATGGTAACGAAGTACAAGTGGTTGGTTTTAATCAGCAGTGGGTTTCGCCGATTGAAGGCAAACCATATCGTTACGGAGGTATTGTCGGTAATGCCAATTTACCCTTGGGGATTAAAAAGGCATTACAAGAAACTGCGGAAAAAATCACAGCGACTTTTGGTTTACGAGGCTTAAATAGCTTGGATGTGATTTGGCAGGGTACGCAATTTTGGGTCTTAGAAATTAACCCAAGATTAAGCTCAACACTAGATCTTTATCAGTCGAGAGAAGCTAACTTATTTGCCTTGCATGTGCGAGCGGTGAATGGAGACTTGCGCCATTTTCCAGAAATTTCTGCGCGCTCAAAAGCGCGTAACGTTTTATATGCAAGGCAAGATTTAGTGATTTCAGAAAATTTAGTTTGGCCAGAATGGACTGCTGATATTCCTCCGGCGCAGACTAAAATTTCTCAGCATCAACCTATTTGCACGGTATTGGCTGATGCTAATACGGCAAGCGATGCGCATGATTTAGTTTTTGAGAGAGTTGATCAGCTTTCAGCTTTATTATTTAAGTAATTGATTGAAAATTTGTAGGAGTTTTAATGTCCAATTCTAACCAAGCTGCAGAGCTCGACACCTCTCAATGGCCTAGTGTGAATACTTTGACTAATCCGTTAGTTGCCCATTTAGTTGCTCATGCTAAAGAGCTTCGAATCGGTGTTTCAAAGTCAGATAATGGAGCAACAATCGTCGATGCAGGTATTAAGTACGCAGGCGGCTTGGAAGCAGGGCGGTTAATTGCAGAAATCTGTATGGGTGGTTTAGGCCATGTAAATATTCAAAGCTCAACGACGTTCCCGCACTGGCCTTGGATGCTCTCAGTGCACTCGAATAACCCAATTTTGTCTTGCTTGGGTAGCCAATACGCTGGCTGGAGTTTGGCGTATGAGAAATTTTTTTCATTGGGCTCAGGCCCGGGACGTGCCATTGCATGTCGTGAGGACTTGTTCACAGATTTATGTTACAAAGACCAAGCGAATGCTGCCTGCTTGGTGCTGGAGAGTGATAAAGCGCCACCAGTTGAAGTCATTGAAAAGGTATCTAGAGACACAGGTGTTGCGGTAGAAAACTTAACTTTTATCCTCACGCCAACCCGCAGTTTGGCTGGTACAGTCCAAATCGTAGCCCGTGTTCTTGAAGTCGCGATGCATAAAATTCATACCCTACATTTTCCATTAGACCATGTTGTGGATGGCATGGCGAGTGCACCTTTGCCACCGCCTGCGCCTGATTTCTTAATTGGCATGGGACGCACTAATGATGCGATTCTATTTGGCGGTCATGCGCATTTATTTGTGAAGGGCTCTGATGACGCTGCGTCAAAACTAGCAAAAGAATTACCAAGTAATTCATCGCGTGATTATGGTCGTCCTTTTGCCGAAGTGTTTAAAGCAGTGGATATGGACTTCTATAAGATAGATCCAATGTTGTTCAGCCCAGCGGCAGTGACGATCACAGCGCTTGAATCTGGGAATACCTTTACTGGTGGCAAGTTGGATGCGGCTTTGATTGACCAATCGTTTGGCTACCAAGCTTAACATTTTCTGATGACAAAAATCCCCGTCTTTACTGACGATCCAGGCTGGCATGGCAATCGCTTAAAAGAGGCTTTTGCGGTGCGTGGCTATCAAACTGTTTTTATTTCCCTCAAAGATTGCTTTTTAGATCTTACCGCTGATTCACGCGGTGTTGTTATTCCTGGGTTTGATGCTTTGCCAAAGTATGCTTTTGTACGCGGCGTTCCTGGCGGCACTTTTCAGCAGGTCATCACCCGTTTGGATATTTTGCATGCTTTAGAAACGCTAGGCGTTAAAGTATACAACACGGGTCGTGCAGTAGAGCGCACTGTCGATAAAGCCATGACTAGCTTTCTTTTGCATCATCACGGCATCGCCACGCCAGATACTTGGGTCTGTGAATCTCGTCACCAAGCACATGAGATTATGTCCCGAGAAATCTCGGAAAATAGCCCCTTGGTCATTAAGCCGCTATTTGGTTCGCAAGGTAAAGGTGTGCGCTTGATTCGGCAGGAAGATGCTTTGCCTGTGCCAATGGAAGCGCACGTGGATGGTTTGTATTATCTCCAACGGTATGTCGATAGCGGAGAAGGTGCTTGGCATGACCACCGAGTGTTTGTCATAAAAGGCAAAGCAATCGCAGCGATGATGCGTCATGGCGAGAGTTGGTTGAATAATGTGGCCCTCGGTGGGCGCTGTGAGTTGGTGGCGCATGATGGTGAACTAGGCCTGCTTGCTGGAATTGCCGCAAAGGCGGTGGATATTGATTATTGCGGCGTTGATATTATTCGTGACCGTCACGGTAATTTGTACGTGCTTGAGGTGAACAGTATTCCTGCATGGAAGGGGCTGCAAGGTGTTGTGGGTGTTGATATTGCGCAAGCCTTGGTTGATGATTGCTTGGGGTTGACTGCATGAGCGATATCGCCTTGCTTTACCGCGACGCTTGTATGGCCGAGTTAAGCGCCATTAAGCCGGGCAATGTGCATATGTTTGCGGATGGACATGGCATGGTGGTGCTGGATTTTATTACAAGCGCTGACGCTTCATCGCAAGTTATTGCCAAGCCAGATTTAAGCGTGGGTGAGCGTATTTTAAGTGCTGTAAAAGCTACTTGGGGTGCGGTCGGGTGTAACACTAATCTTGGCATTATTTTGCTTGCAGCGCCTATGATACAAGCGGCTTACTCAAAAGATGGCTTTAGCCAAAACTCCCTGCAAAATGTGCTGAATGATCTAACTCAAGAAGACGCTGTTAAGGCTTACGAAGCTATTTCAATTGCCAGGCCAGCAGGCTTAGGGGAAGTGCAGGAGCATGATGTAACCCAAACACCACAAATAACCTTGCTTGAGGCAATGCAAGTCGCTGCATGTAGAGATTTAATCGGGCAGCAATATGCCAATGACTACCAGGATGTTTTTAATTTCGGTCTGGCGACTTATCAACATTATCTTGCCAAATGGGATCGGCCAGCTTGGGCGGTGACCGCCACTTACTTGGCATTTTTGGCAGAGTTTGAAGATAGTCATATTGCTAGAAAATACGGAAAAGAAATTGCGCAAGCCATTCAACAAGAAGCAAAAAATCATTTTCTAAATTTCATTTCACAAGAAAACCCCAAGCTTTATCAATCTACTTTGTTGGCTTGGGATGTCGACCTAAAAAGTCGCGCCATTAATCCTGGCACAAGTGCCGATTTGACGGTCGCAACAATCCTCGCGATGCATTTGCTTTTAGGCTGAAAACTGAACATAACTGCTGGTATTTTCTCGGTGTTTTTCTTTATCGTTCTGCTTGTGATTTATCCCCATTAATCATGGTAAAATTTGGCTTTTAATCCACGCTTAAAGCCAATAGAACAATATGGATCAATTCGCAAAAGAAACCCTTCCTATTAGCCTCGAAGATGAGATGCGTCGTTCCTATCTCGATTACGCCATGAGCGTGATTGTTGGGCGTGCACTTCCTGATGTGCGTGACGGTCTAAAACCAGTTCATAGACGTGTGTTGTATGCGATGCACGAGCTTAGCAATGACTGGAATCGTCCTTACAAAAAATCTGCCCGTATCGTCGGCGATGTAATCGGTAAATATCACCCGCACGGCGACACTGCTGTTTACGACACGATTGTTCGTATGGCTCAGGATTTCTCATTGCGTTACATGCTAGTCGATGGTCAAGGTAACTTTGGTTCTGTGGATGGCGATAATGCAGCGGCGATGCGTTATACGGAAATCCGTATGGCACGTATTGCACATGAGCTTTTAGCTGATCTCGACAAAGAGACAGTTGATTTTGGCCCTAACTATGATGGTTCAGAGCACGAGCCACTGATTATGCCGGCGCGTATTCCTAACCTCTTAATTAACGGTAGCTCAGGGATTGCGGTAGGTATGGCGACCAATATTCCTCCACACAACTTAAACGAAGTGATTGATGGCTGTTTAGCTTTGTTGAAAGATCCAGAGTTAACAATTGATGACTTGATTGAAATTATTCCAGCGCCAGACTTCCCAACAGCGGGCATTATCTACGGCACAATAGGTGTTAAAGAAGGCTATCGAACAGGTCGTGGTCGTGTGGTAATGCGTGGTCGTACTCACGTTGAGGATTTGGAGCGTGGTGGTCGTCAAGCGTTGATTGTTGACGAGCTTCCATATCAGGTGAACAAAAAGACTTTCGTTGAAAAGATTGCTGAATTAGTCAACGAAAAGAAAATTGAGGGTATTTCAGACTTGCGTGATGAGTCTGATAAGTCTGGTATGCGCGTAGTAATTGAGCTTAAACGAGGCGAAGTACCAGAAGTTATTCTTAATAACTTATACAAACAAACGCAATTGCAAGACACATTCGGTATGAATATGGTGGCCTTGTTAGATGGGCAGCCGCGCTTGCTCAATCTCAAGCAAATGCTTGAAGCGTTCTTGCGTCACCGTCGTGAGGTGATTAACCGTCGTACCGTATTCGAGCTTCGTAAAGCTCGTGAACGTGGACATGTCCTAGAGGGTTTGGCTGTTGCATTGGCCAATGTGGATGAGATGATTGCGATCATCAAGGCCGCACCAACTCCGCCAGAAGCGAAAAAAGACTTGATGGCGAAAGCTTGGAAGTCGCCAGTGGTTGAGGAAATGCTTAAACGCGCCTCTATGGAAGCTTCGCGTCCTGATGGTTTATCAATTGATTTTGGTTTGTCACCAAATGGCTACAAACTTTCCGATGTGCAAGCGCAAGAAATTCTACAAATGCGATTGCAACGCTTGACTGGCCTTGAACAAGACAAGATCGTGAATGAGTATAAAGAGGTGATGGATGTCATCACTGATTTGCTCGATATCTTGGCAACCCCAAGTCGTGTAACACAAATGATTGTGGAGGAGCTTGCGGCCATTCGCCAACAATTTGGCGATAAACGTCGCAGTGAAATTGTGCACAACGCACAAGATTTATCACTAGAAGATTTAATCACGCCGCAAGACGTGGTGGTGACTTTGTCTCACACTGGATATATCAAATCACAACCGCTTGAAGAGTATCGTTCACAACGTCGTGGTGGCCGTGGTAAGCAAGCAGCTGCAACCAAAGAAGATGACTTTATCGACAAGATGTTTGTGGCGAATACACACGATTACATCCTCTGCTTCTCTAGCCTTGGTCAAGTGTATTGGCTTAAAGTTTATGAGGTGCCACAAGGGAGCAGAACCAGTCGTGGCAAGCCTATTGTTAACTTATTCCCACTGAGCGAAGGCGAAAAAATCAACGCCATCTTGCCAGTGAAAGAGTTTGACGAAAATCACTTTGTTTTCATGGCGACTGCAATGGGTACCGTGAAGAAAACTGCTTTAGTTGAATTCTCTAACCCACGTAAATCAGGGATTATTGCGATTAACCTAGATGAAGGCGATTACTTGATTGGTGCTGAAGTCACCAACGGAACGCAAGATATTGTCTTGGTTTCAAATGGTGGTAAAGCGGTTTGGTTTGATGAAGAAGATGTGCGTGCCATGGGCCGTAATACCCGCGGTGTGCGAGGTATGAAGATTGCTAAAGACCAACAAGTATTGTCACTGTTGGTCGCTGAGAACGACCAACAAACTGTCTTGGTAGCTACGGAAAATGGCTTTGGTAAACGTACTGTATTGGCTGACTTCCGTCATTCAGGTCGTGGCACTCAAGGTGTGAAGGCGATTGCAATCAGTGAACGTAATGGAATGGTGGTGGCAGCGCGCTTGGTGAATGATGAAGATGAAATTATGCTCATCACGACTGGCGGCGTTCTCATCCGTACACGCGTGAAAGAAATTCGTGAGTTAGGTCGTGCAACGCAAGGTGTTACTCTAATCAATCTTGGTGATGGTGAGAAGCTCTCAGGCTTGGAAAAAGTTGTTGAGACTGATGACGAAGAAGAGGCCGAAGCCTAAGTTTTGGGAAGGCTTGAAAGCAATTCATGACGCAAATATTTAATTTTTCAGCAGGTCCAGCGGTATTGCCAAAAGAAGTCCTTGCACAAGCAAGAGATGAAATGATGGATTGGCATGGATCTGGCATGTCGGTGATGGAAATGAGTCACCGCGGTAAAGAGTTTATGAGCATTGCTGCTGAAGCTGAAGCTGATTTGCGTGAGTTAATGAATATTCCTAGGAATTACAAAGTCTTGTTTTTGCAAGGCGGCGCGCACTCTCAGTTTTCTATGGTGCCGATGAATTTGCTACGCGGCAAAAAATCAGCTGATTATTTGGACAGTGGTATTTGGTCAAAAAAAGCAATTGATGAAGCAGCTCGTTATTGCCAAGTAAATATTGCCGCTTCAAGCAAAGATAAAAACTATACCTATGCGCCAAGCCAAGAAGCGCTAAATCTCAATAAAGATGCGGCTTATTTTCACTTTACTTCAAATGAAACCATTGGCGGTGTTGAGATGTTTTCAGTACCACAAACAGCTGGTGTGCCTGTGGTGTGTGATATGTCCTCACATATTCTTTCCCGACCGGTCGATGTGAGCCAATATGGTCTGATTTACGCTGGCGCACAAAAAAATATCGGCCCAGCAGGACTCACAATCGTTATCGTTCGTGAGGATTTGATTGGTCAAACCATTGCTGGTACGCCAACCATGTTTGATTACAAAATCCATGCGGATAATGATTCAATGTATAACACGCCAGCAACTTATGGTATTTACATGGCAGGCTTGGTGTTCAAATGGCTTAAAGCAAAAGGCGGCTTGGCTGCGATGGAAAAAATAAACATCGAAAAATCATCACTTTTTTATGACTATTTGGACGCATCAGAATTCTATCATTCGCCAATTACAGTTGAAAATCGTTCACGGATGAACATTCCGTTCACACTTAAGGACGCTTATTTGGATGAGGCTTTTTTAAAGCAAGCCCAACAAAATGGCTTATTGCAATTAAAAGGTCACAAATTGGTTGGTGGCATGCGCGCTTCTATTTACAACGCGATGCCAATTGAAGGTGTAAAAGCTTTAATTGAATTTATGCAGTCTTTCGCAAAGGCTAACGCTTAATACTGCGGGTTCAGGAACAACACTATGTCTGACATTTTAAAACAACACAGAGACCAAATTGATGCCATCGATGAGCAATTGCTCAAGTTGGTAAATGAGCGTGCGGCTCATGCGCGTGAGATTGGAGAGCTTAAAGGTGGTGGCCCTATTTATCGCCCTGAACGCGAAGCACAAGTGTTGCGACGATTGGTGGACTTGAATGTTGGTCCATTACCTCCCGAAGCAGTGACGGCTATTTTCCGTAGTGTGATGTCTAATTGTCGCGCACTTGAGAAAGCGCTTACAGTCGCTTTTCTAGGTCCTTTAGGTACATTCAGTGAAGAGGCAGCGAATAAGCAATTTGGTGGTCTTTCATCACCGATGCAATGCCTTTCAATTGATGAAGTGTTCCGTATGGTGGAGTCTGGTCAAGCCGATTACGGAGTTGTGCCTGTTGAAAACTCAACTGAAGGTGCAATTGGCCGAACTTTAGATTTGCTTACAGCAACACGTCTGAATATTTGTGGTGAAATTGAGTTGCCTGTGCATCACAATTTGCTTAGCAAAGCTCCAAATAAGGATAGTGTGACAAAAGTATATTCTCACGCACAATCATTAGCACAGTGCCACGAATGGCTTAACAGTCACTTACCTAATGCAGAGCGTCAGGCTGTGGTGAGTAATGCTGAAGCTGCAAGATTAGCTGGTACAGAGAAGGGTGCCGCTGCAATTGCGAGCCTGCGTGCTGCTGAACTTTTTGAGCTAACTTCCTTAGCTAATAGTATTGAAGATGACCCACGTAATACCACACGTTTTTTGGTGCTCGCTGACCATGATGTGGCAGCATCTGGCAAAGATAAGACCTCTTTGGTCATCGCGACTAAGAACGTACCAGGTGCGATGGTCTCTATTTTAGAGCCTTTATCTAAGAATCAAGTCAGTATGACCAAGTTGGAGTCGCGTCCAGCAAAAATGGGTTTGTGGGAATACATATTCTTTGTGGATATTGAAGGGCATCACCAAGATGCCAACATCAAACAAGCTTTGGCTGAAATTGAGCAACGCGCTTCGTTTGTTAAGGTGCTTGGCTCTTATCCAGTTGCTGTTGTTTAATTAAGCCTTAAGGCTCTAAATTTCGAGGTTATTTCCGTGTCAGACATTGCCAATTTAGCACCTGCATACATTCGTTCTATTGCGCCTTATCAGCCAGGTAAGCCGATTAGTGATTTGGCCCGCGATAAGGGCTTAGATCCAAGCCAAATCGTAAAGCTAGCTTCGAATGAGAATCCTTTAGGTGTTAGTCCAAACGCTCACATGGCCATGATGGATGCTTTGGATGATATTGCTCGTTATCCAGATGGTAATAGCGTGGTGCTAAGAGATGCAGTTTGTGAGAAGTTTAAGGTAACGCCAAGTCAGTTAGTTTTTGGCAATGGCTCGAATGACATTTTAGAGTTGGCTGCGCGTGCGTTTTTAGCACCAGGTGATGAAGCAGTTTATTCACAACATGCTTTTGCAGTTTATAGTCTTGTTACCCAAGCTGTTGGAGCCACGGGTATCGTTGTTCCAGCTAAAGAGTTCGGACATGATTTGGATGCGATGCTAAAGGCCATTACTCAAAAAACGCGCATGGTCTTTGTAGCAAATCCTAATAACCCAACAGGCACATTAATTGGTAAAGCTGATCTGAAAAAGTTTTTGTCATCAGTGCCTAAAAACGTATTGGTGATCCTCGATGAAGCTTATGACGAATATCTGACTAATGAGTTAAAAGCTGTGTCTATCGATTGGTTAGCGGATTTTGATAACTTAGTGATTTCGCGCACATTCTCAAAAGCCTATGGCCTAGCAGGTTTGCGAGTTGGATTTGGTGTCACCTCTTCAGCGATTGCCGATTTAATGAACCGCGTGCGTCAACCATTCAACGTTAATAGTATCGCGCAAGCAGCGGCGGTGGCATCACTTGCTGATGATGAGTTTGTTGAGCGTACAAGAGCATTGAATCAAGCTGGAATGGTCCAAATCACCCAAGGTTTACAAAAGTTAGGTTTAAGTTTCATCCCTTCATTTGGTAACTTTGTTAGCTTTAAGGTGGATGATGCGCGTGCGGTTTATGAACGATTGCTAAATCAAGGCGTTATTATTAGACCGATTGCTAATTACGAAATGCCAGATTATTTGCGCGTCAGTATTGGTCTATTCTCCGAAAATGCGCGCTTTTTAGAAGCGCTCACAACGGCCATTTAGGCTTAAGCTAGCGCAGTTTCAAAAGTGCCGATATTAGAAGGCTTGCCGAACAGGTAGCCTTGGTACATCTTACAGCCAGCTTTCTTCAAGAATCTTTCTTGCGCTTGGTTCGCAACACCTTCTGCAATTACATCGAGTCCTAAGTTACCGCCCATTGAGATAATCGTTTGGATGATCAGCGCACTATCTGAGCTTTCTAGTGCGTCGGCAACAAAGCTTTGGTCAATCTTCAATTCATCAAGCGGTAATTGTTTTAAAACGGACAATGAGGAGTAGCCCATTCCAAAATCATCCAGTGATAATAAAACACCTATTTCTTTAAGGGCATTCATTTTTTCAACAACTTCGTTGATGTTTCTAAGTACTAGACTTTCGGTAAGTTCAAGCATCAGTTGTTTTGGATTGCAGCTACTCATTTTGAGCGCATTTTCTACTTGTCTTACAAAGTCATTTTGGGCAAATTGCAGCGCGCTCACATTCACCGATAGCCGCAGTTGTGAGGTTTTAGGGGTCTCACTCCATTTCTTTAGCTGGTAGCAGGCTTGTTGTAGTACCCATGTGCCAATCGGAATAATCAGCCCCGTTTCTTCTGCAAGTGGTATGAATTTGCTTGGTGATACCGTTCCCAATTCCGGATGATTCCAACGGAGTAGGGCTTCTGCACCAATGGCTTGGTCGTTAGCTCCAACCTGCATTTGATAGTGAATTTCTAGTTGCGAATGAGCTAGTGCGAAATTCAAGTCGTTCTTTAAGTTAGATAGTAAGTCTAAAACTGGTTGCATCGAATCATCATAAAACTTGATGTTGTTTCGACCGGATTGCTTGATTTGATACATCGCCGCATCGGCACGCTTTAGGACTTCATCTGCGCTTATGCCTTCACCAGCATAAGTGTAGATGCCAATGCTTGGTGTGCAGTAATGCTCATAATTTTGTAACGTGAAAGGACGATTGATTTCTTTAAGTAACTTTTCGCTTACCTGTTGAATGGCATACTTTGCGGACTCAACATCTTTGCCCAAATTATCTAAAATCATCACAAATTCATCCCCGCCAATGCGCGCAACAGTGTCATGAGCCCGAACGGCAAGTTGTAGCCGCTTCGCAACGTTCTGGAGAAGAAGGTCGCCAATGGCATGTCCTTTGGTATCGTTAAGTGTTTTGAAGTTGTCCAAGTCCATAAACATTATGCCAACACAAGATTTTGTGCGCTTGCTGACTTTTAGTGATTGATTGAGTCGGTCAATCAATAGTCTTCTGTTGGGAAGATTGGTAAGCGTGTCGTAATAGGCTAAGCGCTCGATTTCATCTTGTGCTTTTTTGTAGGCTGTTTCGTCTTGCACTAATGATGCAATCCCAACGACATTATTCGCAGCATCTTTGAGTGTGGTGTTAAACCATTCACAATAGATAACTTTTCCATCTTTTCTCAAGTTTTGGTTTCGGATGTGATGTCCACCAGCACCGCTCAGTAGCTGATAAATGCTCGCGTTGTTTGATGTGTGTTGTGATGCGGGAATAATGAAATTGATGTGCTTCCCAAGAGCCTCATCAGCAGTATAGCCAAACATTTTTGCTGCTGATGCGTTCCATGAAGTTACTTTAAATAGATTGTCCCACTCAATTACTGCCAGAGGCGTATTGTCGAAGTGTAGCTTTTGGCGTTGGGCAAGGGCATTAATGGCCTCTTTGCTTTCTATGCTATGCATTCTAAGAGCAATGTTGTCATGCAAGGTGTTTGCGAGGTTCAAGCCAGCAAGTGTGATGTAAAGGACAAATGTTACAAACATCAAGGCAATAGAGATGCTAAATATATCGGCAGACATGAAAAAAGGCGGTAGAAAAAACAACATAAGACCACCTACAAAAGCAAGTGAGATAAAGCGATCTAGGGCATTGATGACAATTGCACCTCCACAAATACCAGCAAGCGACATAGCCAAAAATGCTTGATGCAAATAATCGCTAGGGTGAAAGAAAAAGAAGCTGGATGCCCCCCAAGCTGCGCCACATATTGAGGCAAGGACTCTGAATTGAATAAGCTGTTTTGAAGTTGAGCGATGGATTTCCGTTTTTTCTGAATAAATAGCAGCAACGACCTTTTTGATTAAATGTACGGTGGATAGTATTGCTGCCCATGTCGTGATGCTTTGCATATTGCTAACATCAGCTTGAAGATAAACGAGAAGAGATGCAATGATGCACGAAATCAGCATGGATTTAGTACTGTTGGCGATAATCAGATCGATGATCTCTAAGTCAATCACTTCAGGATTGTGCGTCTTTTTTATCGGCGTATCTATTTGAAGCAGATTTTTTGAAGGTAACAATTTAGTTCTCATAACCCATTTTTATGCTGGCGTAGATTGAATCAAATCTTAAATTAAGTTAAATCTTTAAGTGTAAGATTTATAAGGACTCAATTCTTTCACATTTTGAATATTTTTTCAGAAATTTATCATGGTGTGTCATGAAAATCATTAGTGAAGTTTCCATCTTTTTGCACTGTTGAAGCGCAGGGGTAGAGCGCATTATTCATATCACGTTAGAGGCACTTAAAACACTTAAATGCACTAATGTTTTTTTATCTAATAATTAGGAGATACATCATGTGGACTAAACCAGCTGCTACTGAAATGCGTTTCGGTTTTGAAGTAACAATGTACGTTTGCAATCGCTAAGATTGTTACAATGTACTTGTAGTTAAAAACTACGCTTGCTGGGCTACTGCGAAGTAGCCCAGTTTCATATCAAGTAACGTATTTAGAATAATAATTAAAGAGAAATTTATGCACATTCATGTTTTAGGCGCTGGCGCCGGTGGTGGTTTTCCACAGTGGAATTGTAATTGCTACAATTGCGATGGACTGCGTAAAGGTACTATCAAAGCAACCAAGCGCACACAGTCATCTATCTGCGTGAGTGGAGATGGGGTTAATTGGGTCTTGTTTAATGCTTCCCCAGATGTGCTTCAACAAATACAAGAGTTCGGACCCCTACAGCCTGGTCGAGCTGTTCGCGACAGCGGCATCGTTGGTATCGTATTGATTGACGCGCAGATTGACCACACCACAGGCCTATTAATGTTACGTGAGGGGCAATTGAAACGTGAGATCTATTGCACCGATATGGTGTATCAAGATTTAACGACAGGTAATCCACTACTAACGATTCTAGGTCACTATTGCGGTATTAATCACCATCAAGTCCCAACAGACGGTAAAACCTCTTTTGAAGTCGCTGGTGCACATAACCTAAGATTTACAGCGGTTGCGCTTAAGAGCGCAGCACCACCATATTCACCTCATCGTAACGATCCCCATCCTGGCGACACAATTGGCGTGCTGATTGAAGAAATTAGTACAGGTAAAAAATGCTGGTATTCCCCGGGTTTAGGTGAAATTGAGCCACATTTGCCAGCATTGATGAATCAAGCAGATTGCATCATGGTCGATGGCACTTTCTGGACCAATACTGAAATGATAGATATGGGTTTGATGACCAAAACAGCTCGAAGTATTGGTCACAACCCGCAATCTGGTGAAGGTGGCATGATAGAAAAATTAGATGAATTTGATGCTTCTAGAAAAGTGCTTATTCACATCAACAATACCAACCCAATTTTAAGAGAAGACTCTGCAGAGCGTGCTGAGCTGACCAAGCATGGTATTGAGGTCGCTTATGACGGCATGGACATTATTCTTTAGGAGAGCAATATGAACGCAGTAGCAGATAACAACTTACCTTGGACGCGCGAAGAATTCGAAGAAAAATTACGCCACAAAGGCCAGGGCTATCATATCTATCATCCAATTCACGTAGCGATGTATGAAGGTAAGTTAAGTAAAGAACAGCTTCAGTGCTGGGTTGCTAACCGTTTTTACTATCAAATTGGCATTCCTCAAAAAGATGCAGCAATCTTATCAAACTGCCCAGACAAAGATGTGCGGAAGGAATGGATCGTTCGTATTACCGACCATGATGGCGTGGGCGATGCGGTGGGAGGTATTGAAGCCTGGATTCAATTAGGTCAAGCGGTGGGCTTGAGTCGTGAAGATGTGACTTCGCTTAAATTGGTGAGTCCCGGTGTTAAGTTCGCTGTGGATGCTTACATCAACTTTGCTCGTCAACGCCCTTGGCAAGAATCTGTATGTTCATCGCTCACCGAGTTATTTGCACCGCATATCCACCAACAACGTATTAGCTCATGGCCAACCGTTTACCCTTGGATTAAGGAAGACGGCTTAGTGTACTTCAAAAAACGTCTTACAGAAGCTCGCCGTGACGTGGAGCAGGGCTTGGCCGTTACGTTGGATTACTTCGGAAAGAGCCGTGTGATGCAACAACGTGCACTCGATATTCTTCAGTTTAAGCTTGATGTGCTATGGGTGATTGCCGATTCCATCATGTTGCAATGTACGGATGTGACCACTGATGGTGTGTCATATCTCCGCCAACCAGTTTTTTAATTGAGACACTTATGAGCGTTCAACAAACCGATATTTACGCCATTGCCTTACATCACCGCTTTCAGTGGGAAGAAGCACAAAACTGCTATGTGATTTTGTTTCCAGAAGGCATGGTTAAACTAAATGGCGGTGCAGGTGAAGTGCTAAACCTCGTCGATGGAAAACGCACCGTTGCGGATATCGTTGCCGAACTAAAAGCCAAATTTTCAGATGTGCTAGATTTAGAGAGCGATATTGTTGGCATGTTGGAATTAGCCATCGAAAAAGCTTGGTTACGCCAAATCAATTAAGAGTAGCCAGTTTAGGAGTAGCAAAATGACACAAGCATCATTAGGTCAATCAATCGTACAAAAAGAGATTCAAGCCCAAAATAACGGTGTTTCAGCAAATGTAACCCACACACAACCACTTTGGTTGTTGGCTGAAGTGACATATCGCTGTCCGCTGCACTGCGCTTTTTGCTATAACCCAACTGATTATGACAAACACACGCAAAATGAGCTAACGACGGAGCAATGGATACAAGCTTTGCGAGATGCACGTCGTCTAGGAGCATTACAGCTAGGTATTTCAGGCGGTGAGCCATTGTTGCGTGACGATATTGAAGATATCGTTATTGAAGCTAAAAAGCTGGGCTATTACAGCAATTTGATTACCTCAGGAGTTGGCTTGACTGAAAAGCGAATTCAGGCTTTTAAGGATGGCGGATTAGACCATATTCAATTGTCTATGCATGACATCACAGAAGAGATTAACAACTTCATCACGAATACCAAGACCTTTGAGCTTAAGAAAAAAGTCGCTGCGATGATTAAAAATCACGGCTACCCAATGGTACTTAACGTGGTGATTCATCGCTACAATATTGGGCATATGCGCCAGATTTTAGAGATGGCAGAAGCTTTAGGCGCAGATTATATTGAGCTTGCGAATACACAGTATTACGGCTGGTCTTTAGTCAATCGTAGCCAACTCATGCCAACCAAAGAACAAATTGATGAGGCTGAACGCATTACCAATGAATTCCGTGAGAAGCAGGGCAGTAAGATGAAGATTTTCTTCGTGGTCCCTGATTACTTCTCAGATCGCCCTAAGAAATGCATGAACGGCTGGGGTGAGGTTTTTATGATTGTGACTGCTAACGGTGATGTATTGCCATGTCATTCAGCGCGCGTATTGCCAAACATAGAATTTCCTAACGTCAAGGATAAAGGGTTGGATTGGGTGTGGAACGATTCGCCGGCGTTTAATAAATACCGTGGCGATAGCTGGATGAAGGAGCCTTGCCGAAGCTGCGCTGAGAAAGAAAAAGACTTAGCTGGCTGTCGATGCCAAGCATTTATGCTCACAGGTGATGCCGAAGGGGCTGACCCGGTTTGTAGCTTGTCGCCTAATCATCATGTGATTACGCAAGCGATTGAAGACTCACGCAATCCAGTAATTGCTTCAAAGCCGATTATTTTCCGTAATGATAAAAACTCGAAAGCAATTATCGCTGGCGAGTTAAATGATCGCGTGAAAGATTTTCACGCATTGCCCTAAGCCTAGAGGTAATAATTTGTGGTTAAATAAACGCGCCTTTGAAATTCTCTGGCGCGTTTTTATTGAAAGCCTTTTAAAAAGAAAACTACCAAAACGCAATGACAAAACTTTCCCCGTTATTTTTATCGGTCTTACTCGCAAGCCTTGCCGCGCTGGCGCCGTTTGCCATTGATACTTATTTACCAGCATTTCCAGCAATGGGGGCGGATTTGCTCGCTAAGCCCGTAGCTTTGCAACAAAGTCTTACTTTTTACTTATTACCTTATGCCATCATGACGCTATGGCATGGCGCGATTTCAGACTCCATCGGCCGTATTCCCACCATTAAAATAGGCTTGGGCGTATTTTTACTCGCTTCTATTGGCTGTGCCTTTGCCAAAAATGTAGAAACCTTGTGGTTCTTTAGAGCATTGCAAGGCTTATCAGGTGGAGCAGGGAATGTAGTGGCGAGAGCTATGGTGCGTGACTTGTTTGAAGGACCACAAGCTCAGCGTGTGATGGCAACGGTACAAATGCTCTTTGGTATTGCCCCAGCGATTGCGCCAATTATCGGCGGTTTGTTGCTTAGCATTCATTGGCAGGCAATTTTCATCTTCTTGGCCTTGTATTCAGGCTTTGCTTTTTTTGCAGTGGCTCATTATTTGCCTGAGACTATGCCGCCAGAAAAACGCTTGCCGCTTTCTGCCAAGCAAGTGATTAAAGACTATCGTATCCTTTTTTCTGATGCTGAATATTTCCGTTTAGTGTTTTCAATTAGCGCAAACTTTGCGGGCTTTTTTTTATACGTCATCGCCAGCCCGATGTTTTTGGTGAAACACTTAGGACTTAGCGCTCAGCAATTTGGTTATATGTTCATCCCAACTGTGTGCGGCATGATGATAGGCTCATATCTTGCAAAACGCGCCGCTGGTATTTACACCCGCCAGCAAGTGGTCAAGTGTGCTTATGCTTGGATGTCGTTCACTGTGGTGGGCAACGTCATCGCTTGTTACTTCTTATCTCATACCTTGTGGCTGATATTGCCGATTGCGATATTCAACATTGGTATGGCGCTGGCAATGCCCGTGCTCTCTATCGCCGCGCTTGATAGACACCCCAAGATTCGTGGCACTGCCGCATCAGGCCAAGCCTTTATGCAAATGTTCTTGTCTAGCGTTTCATCAGGCTTGGTCGCTTCATTGGTGTGGGGAAGTACTTTTGCAATGGCTTGTGCGATGGCTGGGTACTGCTTGGTAGGCTGGTTAGTGATTCGTCAAAGTCATTTATGGCGCCATGCCTAGTTTGTGGGTTGGTTTAGATGGAAATATTTGTTCCGCCGCATCGTTGTTTTTGGTGTGATGATTCCCAAGTCTATCGTGATTATCACGATACCGAATGGGGCTTTCCTGTTCTAGACGATACGCATCTATTTGAAAAAATCTGTCTAGAAGGATTTCAGTCTGGGCTCAGCTGGCTCACTATTTTAAAAAAACGCGACAATTTTAGATTAGCCTTTAATGGGTTTGATATTGCTAGCGTTGCCAGATTTACCCAAAAAGACATTGAACGACTCATGGCCGATGCTGGCATCGTACGACATCGAGGCAAGATTGAAGCGGCGATTAATAATGCCCGCTGTGCTGAAAAATTCCTCGAGTCAGAATCATCACTCGCCGCTTATTTTTGGCGTTTTGAGCCAGAGCAAAATATCGGCCCTAAAGCCTGTGATGTTGCATCACTCAATGTACTTACGCAATCTAAAGAGTCTGTCGCGCTTTCAAAAGACCTTAAAGCAAGAGGGTGGAAATTTGTGGGGCCAACCACCATGTATGCCTTTATGCAGGCAATTGGCTTGATGAACGACCATGAAGTTGGGTGCCATGTGCGTGAAGCGGCAACTGAGGCAAGGCGGCAGGTTAAGTTTCCTGCCAATTCTTAGGCAATAAAAAAGGAGACCGAAGTCTCCTTTTTTATTGTGTTTAGTTTAACTATTCCACCAATAACTCACGTTTACCTGGCGCACCGTTCATAGCATCAGCATCTGGTAATGGTTCTTTGCGAGCTGAAATGACAGGCCATACTTGTGCAAGGCGTGCATTTAGCGCGATGTATTCCTGTTGGTCTGCTGGTACGTCATCCTCAGCAAAAATCGCTTCAGCAGGGCATTCAGCTACACACAATGTGCAGTCAATACACTCATCAGGATTAATTGCTAAGAAATTAGGGCCTTCTACAAAGCAATCCACTGGGCAGACGTCTACGCAGTCTGTGTATTTGCATTGAATACAATTTTC
Source organism: uncultured Methylophilaceae bacterium (assembly GCA_903870165.1). Taxonomy (GTDB): domain Bacteria; phylum Pseudomonadota; class Gammaproteobacteria; order Burkholderiales; family Methylophilaceae; genus Methylopumilus_A. The sequence goes on from CAIQBW010000010.1 coordinate 27,262, forward strand.
GGTAACGACATAAGTCATGTTGGTTTTCCTTCTAAAATCTGTCTAAATTCTTTAATAAAGCTATTTTAATGTATTTTGGCTGGATTCGTTTAATGAAAATTAAATAATCATGCCAGCGCCAACGGTGTTGTTGGTTGATTCATCAATGACGATAAATGCACCAGTTGCACGGTTTTTGCTGTAGCTATCTACCATGAGCGGTTGCGCGAGTTTGAAATTGATTTTGGCAATATCGTTCATCGCAAGGCCTTGCGCCTCTAATTGCTCAAGCGTATTGACGTCCACTTTGTATTCAATCGCGCCTACTTTGGCTTTAGATTCGCGTGTGGTGTGGCGGATGATATAAGTGCGGGCTGTTGAAAGCGGCGTTTCAGATAGCCAGCACACCATGCCTGAGATTTGCTTCACAGGCTCTGGCGCTTGGTCTGATTTTACAATCATGTCGCCACGTGATGTGTCGATTTCATCTTCAAGCAAGAGCGTCACAGATTGCTCTGTAATGGCGCTTTGTAGCTGCTCGTCACCCAACTGAATAGCTTTTACTTTTGAGGTGTAGCCGTTAGGCAATACCGTAACCGCATCACCCACGGCAATTTTGCCAGATTCAACACGGCCCATAAAGCCACGGAAGTCATGCAGGTCTTTATCGTCTGATGCGTGTGGGCGGCAAACGAATTGCACAGGGAAGCGGAATGGTTCGTTTTGTTCTGAGTGCCCGGCCGGTGCAGATTCCAAGATTTCTAACATGGTTGGTCCTTGGTACCAATCCATTGCATCGCCACGATCAACAAGCATATCGCCAGTCAAAGCTGAAAGCGGCACAACTTGAATGTCGCGTCCTGCGCGTTGCAAACCAATTTGTTCAGCAAAGTTTAAATAGTCTGCTTTGATTTTTTCAAAGGTTGCTTGGTCAAAATCCACCAAGTCCATTTTGTTAATTGCTACCACGATGTGTGGAATACCCACTAAGTGTGCCAAGAATGAATGGCGGCGTGTTTGAGTGAGGACGCCTTTGCGCGCATCAATCAAAATAATCGCAAGATTAGCCGTTGAAGCTGCTGTCACCATGTTGCGTGTATATTGCTCATGGCCCGGTGCATCGGCAATGATGTATTTGCGTGTGCCTGTGCTGAAATAGCGGTAAGCCACGTCAATGGTAATGCCTTGTTCACGTTCAGCTTGCAATCCGTCTGTGAGTAGCGATAAATCGACTACCTCTAGACCGCGCTTTTTAGAAGTGCGATCCATTTGTGTCAGCGTGTCAGCTAAGATGCTCTTGGTATCAAAAAGTAAGCGGCCGATGAGGGTGCTTTTGCCATCATCTACGCTACCGCAAGTCATGAAGCGAAGTAGGCTATCGTTGTGTTGAGTTGTCATTAGAAATAGCCTTCTTTCTTACGTTGTTCCATTGATGCATCTGATGTTTGGTCATCAAGCCTTGTTGCACCACGTTCTGTAATGGTGGTGGTTGCAGTCTCAAGTACGATTTTAGAAATAGTATCTGCATCGCTAATTACTGGGGCTGTACATGTGATGTCACCTACAGTGCGGAAGCGAACCTGCATGTTGATGACTTCTTCACCAGTTTTGGGTTGGTTAATCACTTCACCAGAAGCGAGAGGTACATTGACTGGTACGATAGAGCCAGCACGCATCACAACATCACGTTGATGTGCGAAGTAGATGCTTGGTAGGGCTAATTTTTCACGTTCGATATATTGCCAAACGTCCATTTCAGTCCAGTTTGAAATCGGGAATGCGCGGATATTCTCACCTTTGTGTGAACGTGCGTTATATAAATTCCATAACTCTGGACGTTGGTTCTTAGGGTCCCATTGGCCAAACTCATCACGGAAACTCATGATACGTTCTTTAGCACGGGCTTTTTCTTCATCGCGGCGTGCGCCACCAATACAACAATCAAAACCAAATTCTTCAATCGCTTCAAGCAATGTTACGGATTGGTGTTTGTTGCGTGATTCGTCTTCTGATTTAAGCACCACGGTGCCGCGCTTCATTGAGTCTTCTACAGAGCGAACAATCAAGCGTTCGCCAAGCTCTGCGGCGCGTTGGTCGCGGAACTCAATTACTTCTTTATAATTGTGACCAGTATCAATATGCATCAGCGGGAAAGGAAAGCGGCCTGGACGGAAAGCTTTTTCAGCAAGGCGCAAGATACACAATGAATCTTTACCGCCAGAGAATAGCAACACAGGGTTTGAACATTGGCCTGCAACTTCACGCAAAATGTGAATCGCTTCGGCTTCTAGCCAATCGAGATGGCTGAGAGTTGTTTTGTTTGCTGTCGTCATCATTTCAACTTATAAATTTCAAATAGGTTTGTTGCTTACTTCGTTTTTTTAACATGCAGGCCGCACTCTTTGCTGGTTGGGTCTTCCCACCACCAACGCCCCGCACGCACATCTTCGCCCATGGCAACGGCACGTGTGCAAGGGGCACAACCAATGCTAGGGTAGAAGGCATCATGTAATTTGTTATACGGTACTTCGTGCAAGCGAATATAGGCCCACACTTCTTGTTCAGTCCAATCGCTCAGTGGATTGAATTTTTCTAACTGATTACCTTCGTCAAACTCTTGCACAGGCAGGTTGGCGCGCGTTGTGGCTTGCTCTGCGCGCATACCGGTAATCCAAGCTTGTTTGCCAGAGAGTGCACGTTGGAGAGGCTCTACTTTACGCATATGGCAACAGGCTTTGCGTAAATCAATGCTCTCGTAAAAAGCATTGATGCCTTTGGTTTGTACGTATTGCTCAACCACTTCATGCTTAGGGAAATAAACTTTAAATTTGGTGCTGTATTTATTTTCCGCCTCAGCCATCAACGTGTAGGTTTCAGTTGGCAAACGGCCTGTGTCTAAGGAGAAAATCTCAATCGCGAGTTTTTCACGCATGATGATATCAGTCAGCACCATGTCTTCAGCGCCAAAGCTATTCGCAAAGGTCATTGCTGGAAACTTTGTTGCAGCTTCTTTAAGTACGCTTAATACTGCTGCGCGCTTGGCTGTGACAGATGCCTTGAGTGCGTCTGTCAGCGCTGGGCTCGTCGCTGGGTTTTTAGCCGCTGAGCGAATCATGGATACGTCACCAAACATTAGCGGTTTGTCCTGCGCCATGCTGGTTGCGCAATATCAACAGCGCCTTGGTATGGCTCGCTAAAGTCTTTTAGGCTGGCTAAAGCTTCAGTGGCTGAGCGGTCAGCGCGGATTAAATAGCTATTAAAGCCTGAGCGTTTTAAGAAGAATAGTTGGTCGCGCAATACATCACCAACCGCGCGCAACTCATTCTTGAAGCCGTAACGTGTGCGGAGTAGGTTGCCGATAGTGAAAATGCGGCCATCTGCAAAGCGTTCGACATAAACAGCCACTAATGCAAACGCGTTAATGTCTTTAACTTCGGCAATCACATCTTCAATCGCTTCATGTGTCGCAATCAAAAGACCAACTTCGCCTTGGCTGACACGGCTAGCAAGTTCGTCTTTATTGGCTCGCCAAACGGCAAAAGGCACCAGCACTTTACCAGCTGGAATTTGCGTTGCGGCGATTTGCTCAGGGGTGAAGGTTTCTTCACCTGTGAGCTTAAATAGCACTACTTTACCTGCTTGTTTTCGAACGGTTTCTTCGCCTAAGCTTGGTGGCGTGATGCGAGTCCAATCATCAGTAAGAATGGCGTTGTCTTTAATTAAATTAGACATTCACAGCCTCCTTGCTGGCATAAACATGAGCTTTGAATGGCGGCACACCTATACGTCGCACGGTGTCAATAAAGCGCTCCTCAGGGGTGCGTTCTTGGATATACACTTCAATCAAACGTTGAACTACACCTGGCATTTCTTCTGCTGAGAATGAAGGGCCAATTACTGATCCGATGCTGGCGTCGTTACCTTGTTTGCCACCAATAGTGACTTGGTACCATTCTGAGCCATCTTTATCCACACCCAAAATGCCGATATGGCCAACGTGATGATGACCGCAAGCATTCATACAACCTGAGATGTTGAGTTCCAGGTCGCCAATGTCATGCAAGTAATCGAGGTTATCGAATTGCATTTGGATGGCTTCAGCAATTGGAATGCTCTTCGCATTAGCGAGTGAACAAAAGTCGCCGCCTGGGCAACAAATGATGTCGGTGAGTAAGCCAATGTTTGGTGTAGCTAAGCCTGCGGCGCGGGCTTTTTCCCACAACGGGAGTAGGTCGCTAAGTTTTACGTCTGCCAAAATCAAGTTTTGTTCATGTGAGGCACGAAGTTCACCAAAGCTATAAGCGTCTGCTAAATCAGCCACCACTGCCATTTGCTCTGAAGTGATATCGCCTGGTGCATGGCCGTGAGGTTTTAGCGACAAGGTCACTGCGCGGTAGCCTGATTGTTTGTGTGCATGTACGCAACGTTTTACCCAAGCCGCAAATGCTGGGTTGCTTGCGATGGCGCTATCAAAACTTGCGTCATGTGCTGACAAATTATCATAAGGCATGGCATCAAAGTGTTTAGCAACTCGTGATAACTCAGCTTCAGTGATGGTGTTTGGATTGTCTTTTAGATGAAGCCATTCAGCTTCAACTTGTTGTTTGAAGTCCTCAATACCTAAAGCTTTTACCAAAATCTTAATGCGTGCTTTATAGGCGTTATCACGGCGACCGTGGATATTGTAAACGCGGATAATCGCTTCACAATAAGTGAGGGCGTGTTGCCACTCAAGATGCTCGCGTATGACTGTGCCCAAAATAGGGGTGCGACCTAAGCCACCGCCAACCCACACTTTAATCGCTGTGTGGCCTTTAGCATCTTTGTAGAATTCCATGCCAATATCGTGCGCTTGCACGATGGCACGGTCTTGCTCTGTGCCAGACACTGCAATTTTGAATTTACGTGGCAATAAAGCGAACTCAGGATGGAAGGTGCTCCATTGGCGCATGACTTCAGCCATCGCGCGTGGGTCAATCACTTCATCAGGCGCAACACCAGCGAATTGGTCTGTGGTGATATTTCTAATGCAATTGCCAGAAGTTTGAATGGCGTGCATTTCAACCGTTGCTAATTCAGCCAAAATCTCAGGTACGTCTTCTAGTTTAGGCCAGTTGAGTTGTAGGTTTTGACGTGTACTAAAGTGGCCGTAGCCTTTGTCGTATTTTTTAGCGATGTCGCCAAGTTTTCGTAATTGTTTAGATGACAGCATGCCGTAAGGCACCGCAATACGAAGCATCGGCGCTTGGCGTTGAATATATAAACCGTTTTGTAAGCGAAGGGGGCGGAACTCATCTTCAGAAAGTTCACCGGCGAGATACCGATTCGTTTGGTCGCGGTATTGGGCGACACGCTCGTTTACGAGTTGTTGGTCAATGGCGTCGTATTTATACATGTTTATTCAATTTTTCAAAGAGGCGATATTTTAATGCAAAACCAGCTTGGTTTCACGCTTTATATTGACAATAAGCCTAGTGCAAACAAGGCTTAATGCAGAACGAGTTTGAGGCCCACATAAATCAAAATCGCTGCAAGCGCAACACGTATCCAGTGTTCGGCAACTTTGGCGCTTAAGTGACTGCCCAAATAAATCCCTGGAATAGAGCCGATCAGCAGGGTGCCAAGTAAGTTGTAATCAACAGTACCAAGGCTTGCGTGACCCAATCCTGCAACTAAAGTGAGTGGCACGGCGTGTGCGATATCGCTTCCAACGATGGTGGTGATTTTCTTGTGAGGGTAAAGGACGATAAGCGCAGTGACGCCCAAAGCGCCAGCGCCAACAGAGGTAAGTGTGACTAGGCCGCCAAGAACGATGCCAAGCACTACGGTGCTAGCCGCAACGTATTTTTCTGGAATTAAGGTTTCTTTTGCTAATAAGTTCATCAGCTTAGTTCTTAAAAGCACCGCTGCTGATGTAACAATCAGAGCAATGCCTAAGCTGAACTTAATGGTGGCGATGGCTTCTGTTGAATCGACATCAATCGTGCGTAAGAAAATGATGGTTGCCAATGAGGCTGGAACGCTTCCTGCGGCGAGTAACTTAACAATACGCCAATCGATGTTACCCAGCTTGCCGTGCGCAAAGATTCCAACGGATTTAGTCACAGATGCATAAAGCAAATCGGTGCCAACGGCCAATGCTGGCTTGATGTGAAAAAAAATCAGTAGGATAGGTGTCATGAGAGACCCGCCACCTACGCCTGTTAAGCCAACTAAAAATCCTACGATAAAGCCTGCAACAATGAAGCCGAAATCCATGGAAGTCCTTAATACAATTGATTTTGCGTGAAATTGAACTACCAATATTATAAATGACTAAATATGTTGTTTTTATAACGGTTTATTCTTAATATATGCTTATTGGTTATAAAGGGTGTTGCTAAAATGAAATTGCATCAATTGCGTTATGTGAGTGAAGTCGTGAAGCAGGGCTTAAACATTTCTTTAGCTGCTGATGCGCTTCATACATCTCAGCCTGGCGTGAGTAAGCAAATTCAGTTACTTGAGCAGGAGCTTAATTTACAGATTTTTGAGCGTCATGGCAAACGCTTAACGGGTGTGACTGAACCTGGTCGAAATATCGTTGAGCTTGCAGAGCGAGTCATGCGCGACATGGAGAATATTAAGCGCGTGGGTGATGAGTTTAGCCATGAAGATATTGGCGTGCTCACAATCGCCACAACGCATACCCAAGCGCGATATCGGCTACCTGCGGCTGTAAAAGCATTTATGGAAAAATATCCAGATGTGAAACTTAACATCCATCAAGGCAATCCAACGCAAGTAGCAGAGCAGGTGGAAAGTGGAGAGGCAGATATAGGAATTGCCACAGAGGCAATTAGCCACTTTGAGAAGATTTTATGTTTGCCAGCTTATCAATGGAATCGTTGCGTTGTGGTGCCGCCTGATCACCCATTGATTAGTGATATTCCATTGACGCTAAAAAAACTAACGCAATATCCTTTGATTACTTATGACTTTGCATTTACTGGCGGCTCATTAGTGAGTAGTGTCTTTGAAAAAGAGGGTTTAGCGCCTAACGTAGTACTTACCGCAATTGATGCAGATGTTATCAAAACTTACGTTAGTCTTGGTTTGGGCGTGGGGTTGCTTGCTGGCATGGCTTATGATGCTGAGCGAGATACAAATTTAGTCGCCTTGGATGCGAAGCATTTATTCCCTGATAGCGTGACATATGTGGGTATTAGGCGTGACGCCTATTTGCGCAAGTTTGCCTATGATTTTATACAGCTTTTGGCGCCACATTTTGACCGCAAGGCAGTGACGGAAGCCCTAAAACAATAAAACCATTACTTGCGTTGGTAAGCTGGGATTTCATTGCTTTTTCGGATATAATCTTGGCTCGAAATTATTGTTGGTTCGTTATTTTTATTAAGTGATTATTCGGAGAGCGCTATGGCTAATTTATTAGAACAATTGAAGTCTATGACCACTATCGTGGCTGACACTGGTGACGTTGAAGCGATTAAAAGTGTAAAACCTATCGATGCGACAACAAACCCATCTTTAGTATTAAAAGCTAGCCAATTGCCACAGTACGCATCATTGATTGATGAAGCGATTGCTTATGCAAAAGCACAAGGCGGCTCTAAAGCAGAACAAATTGACAATGCAGCTGACAAATTGGCTGTGTTGATTGGCACGGAAATCACTAAGGTTGTTCCTGGCCGCATCTCAACTGAAGTGGACGCACGTTTGTCATTTAATGTTGAAAAAATGGTGGCTAAAGGCCGTAAATTGATCAAGTTGTATCAAGATTCTGGTGTAAGCAAAGATCGCGTATTGATTAAGTTGGCGTCAACATGGGAAGGCATTAAAGCTGGTGAGATTCTTGAAAAAGAAGGCATCCAATGTAACCTCACATTGTTATTCGGTTTCGGTCAAGCGCGTGCTTGTGCAGAGGCTGGTGTATTCTTGATTTCACCATTCGTTGGCCGTATTTTAGACTGGTACAAAGCAAAGAACCCAGGGACAGAATACACACAAGAAACTGACCCTGGTGTGGTTTCAGTGCGTGCTATTTATCAGTACTACAAAGAGCACGGTTACAAAACTGTTGTGATGGGTGCTTCATTCCGTAACACAGGTGAGTTAATCGCTTTGGCTGGTTGTGACCGTTTAACTGTTTCACCAAACTTATTACAAGATTTGGCGGCAACAGAAGGTACATTGACCCAAGTATTGAAAGATGGTGGCGCTACTAAAGCTGCACCAGCTCGCTTGACTGAAGAAGAGTTCCGTTTCGCGTTGAACGAAGATCCAATGGCAACTGAAAAGCTAGCTGAAGGTATCCGTGGCTTTGTTGTGGACCAAAACAAACTTGAAGCAGCGCTTGCTGAAAAACTATAAGTTTTTTAACTAAATTTTAGTTATTGATAAACGCTAGGCGTTGATATAACGGCTAGCGTTGCAATTTATAGCGTTGACACATTGATTGGTTGCGCTATAAGATATCGTTCGATTTTTAAGTTGGTGCTGAAAAGCACTAAATGTTAAGTAGTAAAACCTGTAATTAATTGGAGAAAAGTAACATGGCACAAACACAAATGGCTTTAGATTCATTAGATTTCGACGCAACTGTTGCATTAGCTACAGCTACTGCACCACACGTTGACATTCTTGAAATTGGTACACCATGCATCAAGCACAACGGTATTAAATTGCTTGAAACTTTACGTGCTAAATTCCCAAACAACAAAATCTTAGTTGACTTGAAAACAGCTGATGCTGGTTTCTACGAAGCAGAGCCATTCTTCAAAGCTGGCGCTGACATCGTTACTGTATTGGGTGTTTCAGACATCGGTACAGTTAAAGGTGTAATCGACGTTGCTAACAAATACGGCAAAAAAGCACAAATCGACTTGATCAACGTTGCTGATAAAGTTGCTAAAACTAAAGAAGTTGCTAAATTAGGCGCACACATCATCGGTATTCACACTGGTCTTGACCAACAAGCTGCTGGCCAAACACCATTTGCTGACTTAGCTGCTATCGCTGCTTTGAACCTAGGTGTTGAAATCTCAGTTGCTGGTGGCGTTAAAGCTGCTACAACTGCACAAGTACGTGATGCTGGCGCAACAATTATCGTTGCTGGCGCTGCTATCTACGGTGCTGCTGATCCTGCTGCTGCTGCTGCAGAAATCACTGCTATCGCTCACGCTTAATTAGCGATAAATTCTGAGCTGATTTAATTGGCTAAGAGTTTATAGAGTATAAAAATCCCGACACAGTAATGCGTCGGGATTTTTTTTGGAAATATATGAATTTGCAGGCAAGACAATTAATTAAGGAAATATCATGGATCATCAAAAACTTATCTTAGATAAACTAACAGGCATTTTGGCTGTGACTGATAACAAATCAGCACAACTTTTAGATTTGGTTGAAAAAGCAGGTCGCACATTCATCGGTGGTGCTGGTCGTTCACTATTGGTGTCACGTTTCTTCGCTATGCGTTTAGTACACGCTGGTTACAACGTGAATATGATTGGTGAAGTGGTAACGCCAGCAATTAAATCTGGCGACTTGTTGGTATTGGTTTCAGGCTCTGGTGGTACAGAAACATTACTTCCATTTGTTAAAAAAGCAAAATCAGTTGGCGCTAAATTGGTTGTGATTTCTATGAAGAAATCTTCACCAATGGCTGATGTGGCTGATTTAGTGATTCAAATTGGTCAAGATGATAGCTTCCCACTCACCAAGGGCATGCCGATGGGTTCACAGTTCGAACTTTCAACGTTGATTTTCTTGGAAGCTGCAATTTCTGAGTTGATTCATGCTAAAGGTTTAACTGAAGAAGGCATGCGCGCAATTCACGCTAACTTAGAGTAAGCGTGCATTATTTAAGCCTTTTTAAGGCTTAAATGCTGCAAAATCAAAGGCCCGCTTTGTTGCGGGCTTTTTTACGCTTGGTCGTTTAGTCTAGCATTAGCTTGATTTGTTGTTGGCTGAGAGTGCCATTATGGAGTGCGCTTGCTACTAGTGCACCGCTGATGTTGCTGGCTTTTAGTGCTTCTAAATCTGCAATATTGCGAACACCGCCAGCCGCATAAATTTTCGAATGCTTAGTTCGCATTTTGATGGATGCGAGTTTTGCTAAGTCAGGCCCTGCATTGCTGCCAACTTTGTTAAGCGTCATTACAATTACATCATTAGGCCATAAGCTTGTATTGCTTAAAAGGTCTTGAGTGCCTTGTAAGTGATCGTCTTTGTAATCTAAAGAGAGTATGGCTCTGCGTTTGGATGCCGTTGATAATGCTTGATATTGGGCTATGCTAGTCAAGCACTCAGAGCCCAGCACGGGCTTAATGTTGCGAGATTGATAGTTGGTTATTGATGCTTCTTTATCAAATCCTGCGTCTAGCCAGATCTCTAGGTTTGGAAAGCTATTCGATATTTTGAGTATTGCGTTTTTGTGATCGCCAGTCTTTTGTATCGCATTGATATCGGCAATATAGAGCTGTTTGAATGCGTATAATGCAAGTAAAGCTTGAACGACTGCCAGCGGCTCGCTAGTGTCAGTTAGTACGGATTTGATGGGTAAGTATTCGTGCCGATTTCCATGCTTGGCATGGACTACTTCGCCATTCATTAAATCAAGCACAGGAATAATGATCATTTGAAAATTTTTATCTGCGAATTTATCACGGGTGGTGGATTATACCGTGAGCCTTTGCCCCCGTCCTTATTGGTTGAGGGTGTGATGATGCGGGATGCGGCTTTGCGTGATTTCGCTCAAATTCCCGATATTGAAATATTAACGACCTGTGACAAAAGGCTAGCTCCGCCAATTGGTGCGCAGCAAGTGCTCATGGTCGATATAACACAAGATGTTTGGGCTACTTGGGAGCAGTGTATTAGGGTTTCTGATGCAGTTTTGCTCATTGCACCCGAAACAGGTGGCGTGCTCGAAAAGCTTACGCAGCTTGCTGAACGCTTGAACAAGTTTGTTTTAGGGAGTACGGCCTCTGCTATTAAGTTAGCCGGTGATAAATGGCTCACTTACCAATCCTTCATCTCACATCACACGCCAACATTAGAAACATATCTTGCTCACGCCCTACCTATAAATATGGAGGGTACTTACGTTGCTAAATCTAGAGATGGTGCTGGTTGTGACGATATGGCTGTTTTTGAAGATGCGCAGTCTTTGCGCGTTTGGTTAAGAGGCCGAGAATATACGCACATTGTTCAGCCTTATCAAAAAGGGGATGCGGCTAGCTTCTCTATGCTTTGCAAAAACGGCAGCGCCTATCTCTTGAGTTGTAATTCTCAACATATTCAGATTGAAGGTCAACGGTTGAGATATAACGGCGGCTTGATGAATGGCATGCATGAGCATCGTGAAGCTTTCAATACGCTTGCTCAAAAAATCGCTCAAGCCATGCCTGGTTTAGGAGGCTATGTTGGCGTGGATTTAATTGTGTATCAGGGCGAATATTTTGTGTTGGAGATAAATCCTCGTCTGACAACATCCTATATTGCATTGCATCAAGCTTGTGGCTGCAATCCAGCACAGATGCTACTCGACTTGTTCTATAATAAGCCGTTCACAATGCCTGTCATTACACACCACAAGGTTGAAATTTCCCTTAATGCCGCAGCCCTCGCAGATTAAATCAGAAGCCACGATTGGCTGGGATGTTGGCGGGGCGCACTTAAAGGCTGCACTTGTCTCGGCAACAGGAGAGGTGCTCGATGTGCATCAGGTAGCTTGTCCTCTATGGCGAGGCATAGAGGAGCTTAAGCGCGCTTTGGCAGAAGTGCTTGAACAGTTAGAAAGTATCCCACAACGACACGCTGTAACGATGACTGGCGAATTGGTGGATATTTTCCCTAATCGACGCACGGGTGTTTTGCAAATCGCTCAATTCATGGCTGAGCACTTAAAAGGCGATGTTCGGTTCTATTCTGCTAGGCAAGGGCTTGTGGATGTCTCGCAAGTGCCTATGTGGGCAGATTATATTGCTTCAGCGAATTGGCATGCGAGCGCTAGTTTGATTGCCAAGTCCATAAAAAAAGCTGTTTTGCTTGATGTTGGAAGCACAACTTCAGATTTAATTTTAATTAAGGATGGTTTGGTGGCCTCGCAGGGTTTTAATGATGCGGAGCGTATGCGCTTTGATGAATTGATTTATGCTGGAGTGGTGCGAACGCCATTAATGGCGTTGTGTCAAAAGGTGAGCTTCAATGGTCATTTGGTGAATGTCGCTGCAGAGCATTTTGCAACAACAGCCGATATATATCGATTAACAGGTGAGTTAATAGATGAAGATGATATGGTAGAGACTGCCGATGGTGCAGGCAAAACCGAGCTCGAAAGTGCGAGACGCCTAGCGAGAATGATAGGGCGTGATGTTGAAGATGAAGAGATTAGTGCATGGAAAACATTGGCATTTGAGTTTAGAAAAGCACAACTTATGCGCTTGCAAGAAGCCTTAACTAGTCTGGTTGATACAAATCAAGATATGCCTTTGCTGGGTGCTGGAGCAGGGCGTTTCTTGGTGCAAGCGTTGGCAAATAAAATGAATAGATCTTATCTGGATGTAGAGAGTTTACTGAATACGTCGAAATCAGCGACACGTTGTGCAAGCATTTGTTTACCAGCAGTGGCCGTTGCAAGTTTGTCTCTAGGTGTTGAATGTTAAAACACGAAATTCCATATCAAACTAACAGTGCTGAACTTTTTGCAAAAATTGCAGATTGGCCTTGGGCGGTGTTTTTGGATAGTGGGCAGCCGACGAGTCAGTTTGGCCGTTACGACATCATGGCAGCAAAGCCTTTTATGCGCTTAGTGACCAATGGTCAGCAGACGGTGATTGCGGATGCCAATGGTGAAAGTTCAAGCTCAAGCGACCCATTTGAACTCTTAAAAAAGACGCTTGCGTCATACCAAACTACAAAGACAGAGTTGCCTTTTGAGGGCGGCGCTATTGGCTATTTTTCTTACGACTTAGCTCGCCGAGTTGAGCATTTACCATCAGCAGCACTAGATGCTGAAAATATGCCACAAATGATGGTGGGTATTTATGATTGGGCGGTGGTGGTTGATCATCAATCGCAACGCGCTTTTTTGGTATCTCACTGCAAGCATTCAAAAACCGCGCATGATTGGCCTAGCCTTTGCGCTTTATTGGATGAGCCTTTGAAGCGGACGCCCCAAGCTGATTTTAAAATAAACTCTGCATTGCAGTCTAATATGAGCCAAGCTCAATATAACGCGGCATTCAATCGCATTAAGCAATACATCCACGAGGGCGATTGTTACCAAGTGAACTTGGCGCAGCGTTTTTCTGCGAAAGCTTCAGGCGATGCTTGGTCTGCATATCTCGCTTTGCGTGATATCAGCCCTGCGCCTTTTATGAATTATCTGAATTTGCACGATGGTAAGTCGTCATTTCAAGTGCTATCAGCCTCGCCAGAACGGTTTTTGCAATTGCGTGGCAGACATGTCGAGACGCGCCCAATCAAAGGCACAAGGCCTCGTTCAGATAATGCAGATAAGGATGCTAGCAACGCAAATGATTTGCAAAACAGCCCTAAAGACCGTGCTGAAAACTTAATGATTGTAGATTTGCTGCGTAACGACATCAGCAAAGTCTGTGAGACAGGCAGTGTGCGGGCGGATAAGCTGTTTGCTTTGGAAAGCTTTGCGAACGTGCACCACTTGGTGAGTACTGTGACTGGCAAGTTGGCGGAAGATAAAACAGCGATTGATTTACTGCGTGCCTGTTTTCCTGGTGGTTCGATTACTGGTGCGCCAAAGTTGCGCGCCATGGAGATAATCGAAGAGTTGGAGCCAAATTGCCGTGGGCTTTATTGCGGGGCAATTGGCTATATCGGCTTTGATGGCAATATGGACACCAATATCGCTATTCGGACAGCCGTTTATTCGCATCATGAAATTCGCTTCTATGCAGGCGGTGGCGTCGTGGCTGACTCTGAGCTAGCGAAAGAGTATCGCGAAACATTAGACAAAGCCTCTTCTATGTTGTCTTTGATAGCGTGCTTTGGTGCTAACGCCACATTAAAGGCAAGTAAACCCTAATGTGGGTTGTGAAGCTAGGGGGTAGTCTACTGGGAACGCCAGCCTTAAAAGGTTGGCTGGAGGCATTTGCCCAATTCGGAGATGGCAAAGTTGTCATTGTGCCTGGTGGTGGTGTGTTTGCAGATGCTGTGCGAGATGCGCAAGCTAAAACAGGTATCGATGACGCGACAGCCCACAAAATGGCAGTGGTGGCGATGGATCAATATGCGACATTGATGACTTGTCTAAATGAAGATTTAGTAATGGCATCCAGCGAACTGGAGATTGCAAAACGTGGTTTGCAGCATCGTGCTATTGTTTGGAAGCCATCTTCGATGGTCTTGGCGGATAACGAGTTGCCTATGTCTTGGGATTTAAGCTCGGATAGCTTGGCTGCTTGGTTGGCTACAAAACTAAACGCCCAGCATTTATTAATCGTTAAATCGATATCGCATAGGCATACCGCAAAAATTGAGGTTAAAGGCTTGATGGTAGATGGCGTTTTAGATTCATATTTTAGTGCTTACTCCACTGGAAAGTCATTTAAAACATGGTTGGTGAACAAGAATGAGTTTATTAATATCCACCAAGAAATTACTCATCACTCTAGACCGATGATTGGTGTTGAAATTGTTGCAGAGAGTCAATCATGAGCGACTTGTTAGACAAAGAAAATACTGGTGAGCGCGTTTATTCTGATGCAGAGATTCAGACTAAACTTGCTACTGATTTGCCTCATTGGTTTTATGAGCGCGGCTGGATACGCCGAAAATATAAAACCAGTGGATGGAAAGCGACCTTGATGGTGGTCAATACCATTGGGCACTTAGCAGAGGCTGCGTGGCATCATCCTGATCTAACGGTTTCTTATGCCTTTGTTGTGGTTAAGTTGTGTACGCATAGCGCTAAAGGAATAACGGACAAGGATTTTGAATTAGCGGCCAAGATTGAATCGGTAGTTAGTTGGAAGCCAGCCCAAGAGGCTTTGGCTCAATGCAAGGTCAGCGCTCTAGAAGGCACACCTAACGACGACGTGAGATTTAAGTATATTAAATATGATGATTAACAAGTCGCGGGCATTGATTTTTAAAAGAAACTAGCATTCACTGCAGGTTTTCTATATAATCGCGACCTTTCCACCTTGGCTCACTGTTTCGCTGTGCAGGAGCCTTTTAATCCAAAAGGAGTTTACATGCGGCATTATGAAGTAGTATTTATCGTCCATCCGGACCAAAGCGAGCAAGTGCCTGCGATGATCGAACGTTATCGCGCACTCGTGACTTCAAATGGCGGCGCTATGCACCGTCTTGAAGACTGGGGTCGTCGTCAAATGGCTTACCCAATCCAAAAAATCCACAAAGCGCATTACGTGCTCATGAACATTGAATGTAATCAATTCGTTTTGGACGAACTTGAACATGCATTCAAATTTAATGATGCTGTGTTGCGCCACCTAACAATGGCGACTGATAGTGCTGTTGTTGCTCCATCACCAATGATGAAAGAAGAGAAATCTAAATCAGTATTGGGTAAAGATGAAGCTGCACCAGCTGCTGAGGCAGCCGCTGCTTAAGTGAGTCGCACAACGCTGGGGGCTAATTTATTAGTCATTGATGGTGAAGTTGTTCAAATAGAAACGCTTCGCTACACACCAGCAGGAATACCGTTGTTGAGTTTTGTTTTGCGGCACCTCTCTGAACAAGTTGAAGCAGGGATGCAGCGTAGGGTTGAATGTGATGTAAATGCGATGGTCATGGGACCTTTAGCAGAAAAGTCACAAAGCATTAAAGTTGGAGAGTTTGTAAAAGCCTCTGGTTTTCTCGCTAAACGCAGCCTAAAAAGCACACAACTGGTAATGCACATTAATACATTAGATAAAATCTAGATAAATATTTAAAGGATTACTAACATGGCACGTGATATGTTCAAACGCCGCCGCTACTGCCGTTTTTCAGCAGAGGGCATTAAAGAAGTAGATTACAAAGACGTAGATCTATTAAAAGATTTCATTACAGAAAACGGCAAGATTATTCCTGCACGTATTACTGGTACAAAAGCAAAATACCAACGTCAGTTGACATCAGCTGTGAAACGCGCACGTTTCCTAGCTTTGTTGCCATACACTGATAAGCACTAAGGGGAAAACCATGCAAATTATCTTATTAGAAAAAGTAGTGAACTTGGGCAACCTTGGCGATATCGTTAAAGTTAAAGATGGTTACGGTCGTAACTTCTTAATTCCACAAGGTAAAGCTAAACGTGCAACTGAAGCTAACAAAGCTGAGTTTGCTGAGCGTCGCGCAATTCTTGAAAAACAACAAGCTGACTTATTGGCTGCAGCTGCTAAACGTGGCGAAAAACTTGCTGGTTACTTGCTACAAGTAACACAAAAAGCAGGTGTTGACGGCCGTTTATTTGGTTCAGTTGGTAACGGCGACATTGCTGAAGCATTGACTGCTGCTGGCTTTGAAGTGGTGAAATCGGAAGTTCGTTTACCAAATGGCCCATTAAAGGCTGTTGGTGACCACCCTGTAAGCATTGCATTGCACCATGACGTAGTGGTTGATATCACTGTGTCAGTTTTGGGTGAAGCCTAAGCAACAAATTAAGCTCACTGCTTAAACTAAAAAGGCTACTTCGGTAGCCTTTTTTATTGTTCGTTTTTTGTTTTTGTAGCCGTCTTAAGCTTCCATGTTTCAGTTTATAATGTTGCCATGGCTGAAGACTCATTAGAATCGTTAAAACTCCCTCCTAATTCGGTAGAAGCAGAGCAGTCTGTGCTTGGTGGCTTGCTGCTTGAGAATGAGGCGCTTGATAGAATTGCAGATATTCTTAATCAAGCTGATTTTTATCGCCATGATCACCGTTTAATTTATACCCACATTGCAAAACTGATTGAGCAAAACCGTCCAGCGGATATCGTGACGGTGGCTGAGTCCTTGGAAAACTCTGCTGAGCTTTCTAGTGTGGGCGGTATTGCATATTTAGGCGCCTTGGCCCAAAACACCCCAACGGCTGCCAATATTCGCCGCTATGCTGAAATCGTTCGTGAACGTTCGATTATGCGGAAGTTGGTAGAAGTAGGTTCGGGCATCGCAGAAAGCGCTTATAACCCCCAAGGACGAGATGCTCAGCAATTGCTAGATGAGGCGGAAGCCAAGATTTTCCAAATTGCCGAAAGCGGTAATCGCGGATCACAAGGCTTTGTGAATATTCAAACCTTACTCCCTCAAGTGGCTGATCGTATTGATTATCTCTATCAACGTGAAAACCAAGGTAGCGTTACGGGCATCCCAACAGGCTTTGACGACTTGGATGAACGCACATCAGGCTTCCAACCGGGAGATTTGATTATTGTTGCTGGCCGTCCTTCCATGGGTAAAACGGCATTTTCACTCAATATTGCTGAAAACGTCGCCCTAGATACCAAAAAAGCAGTTGCTGTGTTCTCCATGGAAATGGGCGCAACTCAGTTGGCCACTCGTATGATTGGTTCAGTAGGGCGCTTGGATCAGCACCGTATGCGTAACGGTAACTTGGAAGACGAAGACTGGGCGCGCTTAACGACTGCGCTTGGTAAGCTGAATGATGCGCCTATCTTTATTGATGAAGGGGCAGGCTTGAGCTCTTTCGACGTGCGCGCACGAGCTCGCCGTTTGCATAGACAAACTGGCGGTTTGGGCTTGATCGTGGTCGATTACCTGCAATTGATGGCTGGTACTTCAGGTCGTGCTAGTGAGAACCGTGCCACTGAAATTTCTGAAATTTCACGCTCACTTAAATCGCTTGCTAAAGAACTTGATGTGCCAGTGGTAGCCCTTTCACAGCTAAATCGAAGTGTGGAGCAACGTCCTGACAAACGTCCTGTGATGTCCGACTTGCGTGAGTCAGGTGCGATTGAGCAAGATGCCGACTTAATTTTATTTATCTATCGTGATGAGGTTTATAACCCAGACTCTGAAGATAAAGGCACGGCTGAAATTATTATCGCTAAACAACGTAACGGTCCAATTGGACGTGTTCGTTTGACGTTCTTAGGTCAACATACGCGCTTTGAGAACTTCTCATCTGGTAATGCACACATGGGTGACGATTACTAAACACTGCTATGCGTCCGATACAAGCCACCATTAGTCTTAGTGCTTTAGAACATAACTTAGCCGTCGCTAAATCAAAAGCGCCACAGTCTAAAGTGATGGCAGTGGTAAAGGCTAACGGCTATGGACATGGTTTGCTCAATGCGGCCAAAGGCCTAAAGTTGGCTGATGGCTTTGCCATTCTTTGTTTAGATGAAGCGTTAACTTTAAGATCGGCAGGGTACAAGCAAACCATTTTGATGCTTGAGGGTTTTTTTTCTGCGGATGAACTGCCGACCATTTGTGAATATGCAATAAGTATTGTTGTTCACTCTCATAAGCAAATCGAAATACTCGAAAACGCAAGCCTCGCTGGTCCTATTTCTATTCATCTTAAAATGAATACGGGCATGAACCGTCTTGGGTTTAAGCCACACGACTTCGATTCTGTTTTAGCCAGACTTCAAACATGTAAAAATGTGGCTGATATTACCTTGATGGGACATTTCGCGACCGCTGATGAGTCGCTTGGAATTGCAAAGCCACTGGAAGTGTTTAAGCAGGCGGCGCAAGCACATCAATATCCGCAGTCGCTGGCTAATTCCGCAGCATTGTTACGCTTCCCTGAAGCGCATGCTGATTGGGTGCGTGCAGGGATTATGCTTTATGGCACATCGCCAATTGCTGAGGATTCTGCCGCTAAATGTGGTCTAAAACCAGTGATGCAATTCACTAGCGAGATTATTTCTGTTCAAACGCTAGAAGCAGGTGAAAGCTTGGGTTATGGACACCGCTTTACAGCCACGAAAAAAACACGCATAGGTGTTGTTGCATGTGGTTATGCTGATGGCTATCCGCGACACGCAACCAATGGTACGCCTATCGTTGTTGCTGGAAAGCTTACGCAGACCTTAGGGCGGGTTTCCATGGACATGCTATTTGTGGATATCACTGGTATTCCAGGAGCTGAAATTGGGACCGCTGTTGAGATGTGGGGTAAACACGTCTCGGTAGATGAGGTCGCTCAAGCTGCTGGCACGATAAGCTATGAGCTGCTTTGTGCGGTTGCGCCTCGCGTTCCACTTAAGGCAAGCTCATAATGGCTAAAGCAAAAACAGTTTATAGCTGCACTGAATGCGGTGGTCAATCTTCTAAGTGGCAAGGGCAATGTCCAAGCTGTATGGCATGGAATACGCTAGTTGAATCGATTGCTGAAACTTCAAGCGCAAGTCGTTTCGCACCTTTAGCTGCCGCAAGCACAATTCAAAAGCTGCAAGAGGTTGAAGCAGCAGAAACACCACGCAAAGCTACAGGCATTGCTGAGTTTGATCGTGTATTAGGTGGAGGCTTAGTGCCAGGTGGTGTAGTGCTTATTGGCGGTGACCCTGGCATTGGTAAATCAACCTTGTTGCTTCAAACACTTTGCTATTTGGGCAATAAAAGTAAAACCCTTTATATCAGTGGTGAAGAGTCTGCACAGCAAATTGCTATGCGGGCTAAACGCTTAGGATTGGATGCCTCGTCTTTAGATTTGCTCGCTGAAATTAATCTCGAAAAAATCGTCGCAACACTTCAAACGCATAAGCCTGATGTGGCTGTCATCGATTCGATTCAGACAGTTTACTCAGAAGCTTTGCAATCAGCGCCAGGATCGGTAGCCCAAGTGCGCGAATGTTCAGCACAGCTGACCCGTGCGGCTAAGCAGCTTGGCATTAGTGTTATTCTAGTTGGACATGTGACCAAAGAGGGTTCGCTTGCTGGTCCGCGTGTGCTTGAGCATATTGTCGACACTGTGCTTTATTTTGAGGGCGACCCTAACTCTTCCTTCCGTTTGATTCGAGCTTTCAAAAATCGCTTTGGTGCAATCAACGAGCTAGGCGTCTTCGCAATGACCGAAAAAGGTTTGCGCGAAGTTAGCAATCCGTCCGCGTTGTTTCTATCGCATCATGCCGAAGAAGTAGCTGGCTCTTGCATTACGGTGACACAGGAGGGTACTCGTCCTTTGTTGGTGGAAGTGCAAGCTTTGGTGGATGAAGCGCATTCGCCCAATCCTAAGCGTTTATGTGTAGGCCTAGAACAAAATCGTTTGGCAATGTTATTGGCGGTATTGCATAGGCATGCGGGTGTGGCATGCTTTGACCAAGATGTGTTTGTGAATGCGGTAGGCGGTGTAAAAATTAGCGAACCAGCAGTGGATTTGGCAGTGCTTTTATCTATTGTGTCTTCATTAAAAAACAAGGCATTAAATAATAAATTGATTGTTTTTGGTGAAGTTGGTTTAGCTGGGGAAGTACGCCCTGTACAACGTGGTCAAGAGCGACTAAAAGAAGCTGCTAAGTTAGGCTTTACCCATGCGATTGTGCCGAAAGCTAATGCGCCAAAACAGCCGATTAAAGGCATGCAAGTGTTTGGTGTGGATCGTTTAGAGCAGGCCTTAAATAAGGTACGGGAGCTTTAAACTCTACATGTAATCTTAAGGCGACAAAATCAACATGGCCTCTGTCAGCATTATATCCAGGGTTCATCATATGTTGATAATCTAGTGTGGCGTAAAAATCTTTCCAAACATTCATACTGTAGTAAGTTTCAAAAACCTGCTCAGGTCGGTATTTAAAATTAATCTGCTGATCGCCAAGAAAAAACGAGATGCCACCCGCTTGTAAATAATCTCTGCGTTCTTTTGAAATGGTGTTGTAAATATAGCCTAAGCCTAAGGTGTCTTTAGGCCGCTCCCAAGCATTTCCTTTCCATGAAAGCCCTGTACCTAGCGAAGCATCAGTTTCAGTAAAAGCCAGTGTTTCGGTTTTGCCGTCGACTTTCATGGCGCGTAAGAAAAAGCCTAAATCCTCTGAAATAGATTGCTCAATATTAATGCCTAGGCCGTATTTGAACTTCTCCCCAGTTCTGACTGCGAAAATCGCTTGCATGTCGGCTGGATGGTTGGTGTTGATGTAATTAAGCGCATCAGTAAAGCTGGCAAGTTGGGCTTTGTCTCTCCAAGCGATTAGTCGAATTTTACCTGGTTGATTTAATAGGCTGTGACTGTGTTCAATTTCAAGCTGATCACCATAATGTTTAAAAATACGATAGTCTGTTGGCAGCATATTGGGCGTTTGTGGACCTGTCATGCGGCCAATGCGATAAGCCCAATCGTCTTGATACCATTCAAGTGCAAAGCCATAACCAAGCGGCGCCATAAAGCAGGCATTCATGAACTGAACCCGTGGGTCTTTGGCGTAAGCACACATCGAGTGTTGAGAAGTTCCCAAGGGTTAAAACCACACGATTTTTATCAACGATACCTGCCATTTGATTTAGATCTGATTCAATAGCCTGATCGTCACCACCTAACCCCCAAGTTTGAAGTAAAAATAGCCTTTGGCGATAAAGCTTAGGTTTTGTGCCTGCTGTTCTTGTCAGTTCACCGTTGGAAAATGCGCCCGTCCCTGCTAGTTCAGAAAAGGGCACGCCTTGAGTGATTTCTGGGTTGAAATAAAGCTCACCACCATTCCAAGGGCGAAGCCCCTATAACCCGTTGTTGTCATCGTGTAGCTTCTTGCTAAGCCAGAACCTAGGCTGTTTTGACCATCAGGGTAAGGGCTATTGAAAGATGCTTTTCATTGTCAGATATAGGTGCTTTGAAATTTGAATGTGCTATTTTGAAATTCGGGCTCTTCAGCACAAGCATTAACGCTACTCATTAACAAGGTCAGTAAGAGCAGTAGAGTATGCTTTGAGGTGGAGTGCATAAATTATTGATGAGTTTTGGAATAATAAATATATTACTTATTATTATTTATTGCAGTTTAGTGAAAACATGGTGTTTGCTTCACAAGGAATTACTTTTCCGCTTACGCCAATACTATCATTCCCCATTAAATACAGATAAAGCGGCATCGCGCTTTCTATGCTTGGAAGATCTGCATGCACCTCACCAGGGTGTGTTTTTTTGCGTTGAGGACTCTGTAATGCGCCTGGCACAATACTATTAAAGCGAATATTAGGGCGATTTTCTAACTCTTGCGTCCACATTTGCATCATAAAATCTGTCGCGGCTTTGCTGATTCCGTGGCTACCCCAATATGCCTTTGGTGATTGTGCTGAACTGTTGGATGTGAAAATCACCGAAGCATGGGCTGCACGTTCTAACAATGGCAAGCATGCTTTGGTTAGTGCAAAGGGTGCAATCACATTCACACGGAACATTTCTTCAAACTGATTGATTGTTTGGATTTCCAGCGGACTTAAATTCTTAAACTCCGTCGCGTTATGCAAAATACCATCTAATCGACCTAGCTGTTGGTAGATGCCTTCTGCCATTGCTTTAAAGTCATCTTCCGTGGCTTTGTTTAAGTCCATAGGGAAAATCAGCGCTTCAGGTAAGCCTTCTGCATGAATAGCATCATAGGTAGCCTCTAGCCTTACTTGAGTGCGCCCAACTAAAATAACGGTGGCTCCTTGCTTGGCAAAGGCAATAGCAGCGGTTTGTCCAATGCCTTGACCTGCGCCCGTCACAATAATCACTCGGTCTTTGAGATGTTGGGAAGGCGCTTGGTAGTTTTTCATGATGCTTATTTAATGGCTGATATAAAAATTGGATGAGATTGTCTCACGATTGCAGGACTAAATGGGCGGCGGATAGCCCGCTTCTAATAGCGCCCTCTATGGTGGCGGGGTAATCGCCTTCCGTATAATCGCCAGCAAGATAGAGACTTTTAATTTTTGTTTGTTGGTTAGGGCGTTTTAAGCCCGCCGTACAAGCAAAGGTGGCGCGTTTTTCTGCGATAACTTTATGCGATTCAGGTCTTGGCAAATCGGGGAAAGCCGCTTTAAGTTCATCAATCACCGCATCCGCTAATTCCTTTTGTGAAAGTGTTTGATGACTGCCTTCTGCGCTGATAATTACAGCGATTAAACCATCTTGCCCGCAAAGTTTACCTCGGTCAAACGCCCATTGCGCAATGCCTTGTGCAAAGCCTGTCATAGGGTTTTTCAGTTTAGTGTGGCTTGGGTATTGAATATAAACGGTGTAAATCGGCTGATAATCAAACGTAGTTTCTGAAGCGATGTTAAGTTGTGAGGTGATGGAGTGCACATGATGTGGCGAAGTAGCAATGACAACATGGCTAAACTCAATTACTTTATTGCCAACAATGTTCAATTCGAATCCATTGGCGTTTTGTTTTATGTCGTTTACAGCAGAGCTAAGTACTATTTTTCCTCCATTTTTTTTAATGTTTTCAGCAACTGGCTCAGAAAGCAGTGCTGATAAATCCACTTTAGGCAAAAGAAGGTCGCTGTCTTTTTTACTTTGGTTAAAACTATCTCGAAGAACATTTACGTAGACTTGTGCGCTAGCTGTGGTGATTGGCGTATTAAGCGCTGCTAAGCAAAGCGGCTCCCAAAGGCATTTAATCAAACGTGGAGGCTGTTTTTTTCGGTTGAGTAAATCTAGTAGAGGTTCATCGTGGCGGAGCTTGAAGTGTTTAGCTTTTAGCCATAGAAAGAAACGAATGGCCGCAAAGCGTTCATGCCAAGCTAAGCCTTTTGCAGATGATAAGCCAAATAACAAATGGAGTGGAGCGGGTAGATTTTTAGCTTTCAAGCTAAATGATGGGTGCATGTTGAGTGCAAGCGGCAATCTCAATAAAGCTTGGCTTTCATTAATACCAACGGACGCCATCAAGTTAAGTGATTGCTGATATGCACCTAAAAGAATGTGCTGGCCGTTATCAAGGAGCTGATCTTTCCAAACCACTGCGCGCGCGCGCCCGCCTAATTGGGGGGCTGCTTCAAACAAAGTGACATCAATTCCTGCTTCAGCAATCTTATTAGCAGCGCTCAACCCAGCTAGGCCGCCGCCAATAACTGCAACCTTTTTTAGTGAAACATCCATGTTGACCAAGCTAAGTAGAGCTTTCTAAGCGGGGTGAGTGAGACGCGTGAATTAATCACTTGTTGTGAGCCGCTAGATTTGATCTCGCGAAGCAGGGTGCGGTAAATGGCTGCCATGATTAGCCCCGTGCGTTGTTGCTTTTTATCTTCCGGTGGAAGTGCTTTTAAAGCCCGGTCGTAAAAGCTTTCAGCACGCTCTATTTGGAAATCTAGAAGCTTTTGTAGGTTTTCGGATAAATGTCCATGCAAGATATCGGATTCTTTAACACCAAATTTTTTGAGTTCGTCTTGAGGCAAGTAAATGCGCTTGCGGCGCGCATCTTCACCAACATCCCGAATGATGTTGGTGAGTTGAAATGCCATGCCGAAATCGTGCGCGTATTTAAGTGTTTTGCGATTCTTGAAGCCAAAAATTTGTGCAGATAATAAACCCACTACGCTAGCCACACGGTAGCAATAAAGTTGAAGTTGTTTAAAGTCGGCGTAACGGTTTTGGTCTAGATCCATTTCCATGCCATCAATAATTTCGATGAAATGTTCTCGATCCAGGTGGTAGGTGTTGATGAATTCAGCCAATGCTTTAGTGACAGGGTGTTGTGGTTTTCCTTCATAAAGACCATGAATCTCATTGCGCCACCAAGCAAGCTTAATCCGTGCTACTGAAACTTCTTTGCATTCATCTACTACGTCGTCTACTTCACGGCAGAATGCGTAAAGCGCAGTAATCGCTTCGCGTTTAGCTTTTGGTAAAAACAAGAAGCTGTAATAAAAACTAGAGCCGCTTTTGGCGGCTTTGTCTTGGCAGTATGCTTGTGGTGTCATTTGGCTATCTCAAGTCAGTCTTTTATTGCTTACTCAAAGCGCGATAGGCGATATACAGCCAATCTTTCTTACCTAATTGTGGTCTATATTCAAACACATTCCCATGTGCTTGGTGCAGTTTTTTTAAGATGCGTTCGCCGCCCGCAATTATCATGCGGATTTCAAAACCTATGCGACCAGGTAAAGCCAAACCAAGTGGCGCGCCAGATTGTAAAAGCTTACGAGCGCGATTAATCTGAAACTCCATCATCAAGCCCCAAGTGCCACCTGCATCACCTCGAATGATTTGCGCTTCGGTGACTTTGTATTTTTCAAGATCAGCTTGCGGTAAATAAATGCGATTTTTTTGGATGTCGATGGCTATATCTTGTAAAAAGTTTATCAGTTGTAATGCACTACAAATGGCATCTGCCATCCCGATATTCTGAGGGGTATCAGCTTGATATAAACTCAGCATCAATCGGCCCACAGGGTTTGCAGAGCGTCTACAATAATTCATGACTTCACCAAAGTCTTGATAGCGCGTTTTAGAGACATCTTGGCTAAAAGCATCAAGCAAATCGAAAAACGGCTGTGTCGGTAGCCGATGTTTCTCAATGGCAATCTGCAAAGCGATAAATAGCTCAGTGTTTGGCTTTAGATTCCGCTGAATGCGATAAAGCTCTTGTTTAAAGCCATCCAGTAAGGCAATTCTTTGTTCTGGCAATAAATCGCCTTCATCCGCAAAATCATCTGCTTGGCGCGCAAATGCGTATATGAGTGCAACCGGCTCGCGCAGTTTTTTTGGCAGTAGAATTGAAGCGACAGGAAAGTTTTCGTAATGTGTGCTTGCGAGCTTGAGGCTGGATTGGATAGAGGCTTGTGTGTTCATGATTGGCTTGAAGTATGCCACAAAAAGATAGGCTATAAAATGATAAGTGGTTTGAGTGTTTGCGCTACAATTAAAGCTAATCATTTATTGAGCTGGGTTGCATATGTTAGGAATTATCGGGGGCACAGGTTTGGCAGTGTTGGCTGACTTGCAAGTTGGCCGTCGTCAGATTGTTCGCACGCCTTATGGCGAGCCATCTGGCCCTTTAACTTTTGGTGAAATTGCAGGAAAGCCTGTGGTGTTTTTACCTAGGCACGGTAACGCTCACACGATTGCGCCACATATGATTAATTATCGTGCCAATCTCTGGGCTTTGCATGCACAAGGCGTTGAAGACATTGTTGCAATTGCAACTGTAGGCGGCATTGCGCCCAAGCTTGGCCCTGGTGCCATTGCACTACCTAACCAGTTAATTGATTACACGCATAGTCGCAAGAATACTTATTTTGATGGTTTGAGTGAAAATGGGTTTAAGCAAGTGAAGCATATTGATTTTACTGAACCATACGACGCTGCTTTGCGTGAATTGTGCTTAAAAGCAGCTGGCTTGGTTGGTGAAAATTTAATTGATGGCGGTGTTTATTCTGCTGCACAAGGTCCGAGATTGGAAACAGCTGCTGAAATTAATCGTTTTGACCGTGATGGTGCAACGATGGTGGGCATGACTGGGATGCCTGAAGCGGCTTTAGCGCGCGAGCTCGAAATGCGTTATGCCGCAATTTGTCCAGTAGCGAACCATGCGGCAGGGCGCGGTGATAGTTTGCATGAAATTAAATACGAAGAGATGGGCGATATTCTTCATGCCACGATGGGGCGGGTGCGTGCCATTATCCAGCAAGTGGTGACCCTGTATGGCAATTAGGCCTGTCTTGCGGATGGGCGATCCTTTGCTGTTTGCAAAGGCTGAGCCAGTTACACAGTTTGACACCCCTGAGTTGCACGCTTTGATTGAAGATATGCACGACACCATGGCGCAGATGAACGGCGCGGGTATTGCGGCTCCGCAAATTGGAGTGAGTATGCGTGTTGTGATTTTTGGCGTCGGCAATAATCCGCGTTACCCAGATGCTGAGAAAGTGCCTTACACAGTTCTCATCAATCCTGTATTAAACCCTGTGGGAAATAACATGGAGGATGGCTGGGAAGGGTGTTTGTCTGTGCCTGGTATGCGAGGTGTTGTGCCGCGTTATACGCGATTACATTACACAGGCTTTGATCAGTTTGGGCAGCCTATTGATAGACTCGTTAGCGACTTCCATGCGCGTGTTGTGCAGCATGAATGTGACCATTTGGATGGCATCTTGTACCCCATGAGAATTCAAGATCTTAGAAATTTTGGTTATACAGACGTACTTTTTCCTGATTCAGATATAGCGGACGATTGAAAACTGGTGTTATAATGCGCGCCTCGGTTGCATCTTAGCAACTGATAAAGACGGAAGAGTGGCAGAGCGGTTTAATGCTACAGTCTTGAAAACTGTCGTGGGTTCACGCCCACCGTGAGTTCGAATCTCACCTCTTCCGCCAAGAATTCTGTAAAGCTGCAAATGTCATGTTTGCGGCTTTATTTTTTTAATGTGTTTAATTTAGGATAACAAATGAGCCAAATTATTATTGACCACAATCCTTCTCAAGAAAAATTGCAAGAGTTAGGCGTTTCTTCATGGAGTATTTGGGATTGTGCACCATCTAAATTCCCACTTGATTTTGGTATGACTGAAAAAGCATATGTGTTGGAAGGTGAGTTCACAGTAACTCCACAAGGTGGCGAGACTGTAACGATTAAGGCTGGCGACTATGTTGAGTTCCCAAAAGGCTTGAAAACACAATGGGAAGTGATTAAGCAATTGAAGAAACATTACAAGCACTTCTAAGCTGTATTTTTTGCTGCAAAAGCATTAACAAAGAAGGCCCGTGAAAACGGGCCTTTTTGCTGTCTGTTATTTGCTAAGCGCCCTTACAGGACGTTCCGACGCTCCAGTATGGCTTGTGCTAATGTCCCTGCGTCTACATGCTCAATTTCACCACCCATCGGCATTCCACGCGCAATACGAGTGATTTTTACGCCATGCTTATTAAGTAGTTCGCTAACATAGTGAGCTGTGGCTTGACCTTCAACGGTATAGTTGGTCGCAAGAATCACTTCTTTTACCAAGCCATCTTGTGCACGTTTAAGTAGTTTTTCTAAATGGATTTCCTTAGGGCCAACACCATCTAAAGGGGATAATCGACCCATTAGAACAAAGTACATGCCTTGATAGGCATGGGTTTGTTCCATCATTATCATATCGGTTGGCATTTCAACCACGCAAAGTGTACTGCTATCGCGTGTGCCTGATGCGCACATTGGACAAACAGGTTGCTCGCTAAAGGTATTGCAAAACTGGCAGTGACTAACAACCTGGAGTGCTGTATCTAACGCAGAAGCTAAGGTGTTTGCACCTTTTCTATCACGTTGTAATAGATGGTAGGCCATTCTCGTTGCGGATTTAGGTCCTACGCCGGGTAGGCAACGTAAAGCCTCAATGAGTTGATCTAAACTTGCAGGAGTTTGCACTGGGGTATATGGCTATAAAGTTAGAAAGGTAGCTTCATGCCAGCAGGCATCAAGCCACTCATGCGGGCTTCGGAAGTCTTTTCTGCCTTGCTGACAGCATCCTTAATTGCAATCAGTACTAAGTCCTCAAGTGTTTCCTTATCGTCCATTACGCTATCGTCAATACTGACGCGCTTTACTTCGTTGCGGCAAGTCATGACCACTTTTACTAAGCCATTGCTTGCAACGCCTTCCACTTCAACGTTAGCAAGTTCAGCTTGTGCGCGTTTCATGTTCTCTTGCATCATTTGGGCTTGTTTCATCAAATTGCCCATGCCGCCTTTGTTAAACATCTTTATGTTCCTTTTAAATTAATAGGTTATATTGTTATCTAATTAAATTGGTTTAATGCTTGAAGGGATGATATTTGCCCCAAAATCTTTCATTAAAGCCTGCACAAAATCATCTTCGTGAATAGCTGATTCAGCTTCTGATTGCACCGCGGCTTTTTCTTCAAAAATCTGCTTGGCTGGCGTATTGCCTGTTCCACCCACTTTAAGGCTGAGCCTAATTTTTCTACCAAAATGTTGATTGATTGCCGCGCTTAACTTCTCTTGATAGTTAGGATCTAGCAAGTGTCTTTGTAAATCAGGCACGGTTAAGTTGATGTTGTTTTCATCAAAGCTTTCTAACTCACAGTTTTGTGCCAGAGTGCGTGCTAAGCCTAATTTCAAGGCATCAACCAAGCTACGCCAATTGCCGTTAAATTGCACTGAGTGTTGTTCAGGGTTCTTTTCAGCGCTTGATTCAGATCTTTGTTCTGGGACTTCCTCATGTGAAAAAACGTTTTCATTTTGCGCATGATGTCTATCGTTTTGAGCTTCTAAAGATGAGCTGGAATAATCATCGCCTTGTATTTCAATAGGAGCTTGTCGGGTCTCAATCTCGGATTGAACAGCTATTCCTTCAAGAGAAATCGTCGGGGTAGCCGTTGCTGGTTCACTCATCGCGATGGTCGACATTTGTGGTGTAACTTCAACCGCTTTTAATGCTGCACTCGCTGAGGGTCTGGGTGGAGGATTTGAAATTGGGCTGCTTGTTTTAATTACAGGCGTTACGCTGTCGCTTTGGTTGAAAGCTAGCATGCGAAGCAATGTCATAGTGAAGCCAGCATACTCGTCAGGGGCAAGGCCGATGTCTCGTCGACCGAGCAGGGCAATTTGATAATAAAGCTGTACTTTTTCTGCGCTAAGTTGTTCTGCTAACTCTTGCAGGGCAGGCCGCTCTGGCAGATCCAAGGCGATACTATTAGGCACAACTTGCGTTATCGCAATTTGTTGTAGAAGATTCGCAAGATCACCTAATGCCGCGTCAAATGCAATGCTACGCTCTGACATCGATTTGGCTTGGCCTATCAGAGCTTCGCCATCATTTTGTATCAATGCTTTTAAGAGTTCGATTAAATAGCTTTGGTCGATTGCACCTAGCATGGCGCGCACTTCTTTTTCTTGCACGCTTTGGCTACCGTAGGCAATTGCTTGGTCCAGTAATGAAAGCGCATCACGCATACTCCCAGAAGCGGCTTTAGCAATCAGTTGTAACGCTGGCACTTCAAAAGGAATGCTTTCAGTTTTTAAGATAGCTTGGCAATGTTCAGTAATTGACTTGCTGGCCATTTGACGTAAATTAAACTGCAAGCAACGTGATAACACGGTCACAGGCATTTTTTGTGGGTCAGTCGTCGCAAGAATGAATTTGACGTGAGCGGGTGGCTCTTCGAGCGTTTTAAGCATGGCGTTAAATGAGCTGCGGCTCAGCATATGCACTTCGTCGATGATGTACACTTTGAAGCGGCCTGCAGTTGGTGCGTATTGGGCGTTATCTAGCAGATCGCGCATGTTGTCGACCTGAGTATTTGACGCTGCATCTACCTCGATTAAATCAATGAAGCGACCTTTGTCGATATCTATGCATGCCGAACAAACCCCACAAGGTTGTGCGGTAATGCCAGTTTCACAATTGAGAGATTTAGCTAGGATGCGAGCAATTGTAGTTTTGCCAACACCGCGAGTCCCGGTGAGTAGGTAAGCATGATGCAAACGTTGTTGCTCAAGCGCATTTGTCAAAGCGCGAACGACGTGCTCTTGTCCGATTAGTGTTTCAAATGACTTGGGGCGCCATTTGCGCGCGAGAACTTGGTAACTCATCGAATATCTAGCTTAATAAATAAGGCCTTAACTTTAGCTTAATTTGTCACAAAATGGCTAAAAAATTGTGCTGAAAACAGCAAATAACAATAGCTATTTGATCTAGATGGATTTTTGTAAAACGGTAGGAGGCGAGCCAAACCCCCGGCACTTGCTTAATAGTTGTGGCTGCTTCCTTCCGGACCTGACCAGGTTGGCTATCTTACAATGCGGGGAGGCCCGCCAAAAGGTATTTTACATCAAGACGGCATTCTGGGGCGAACTGAAAATGAATTTATAAGCGTCTATACTTGCGCTATAATCCGCATCCCACGGAGAGATGGATGAGTGGTTTAAGTCACCACCCTGGAAAGGTGGCACAGGGTTATCCCTGTCGCGAGTTCGAATCTCGCTCTCTCCGCCAGTATTCTTGATTACACAAATCTTCGCATAGAGCCTGTTATTACGCCAATAATTGCTATTCTTTCAGCATCAGCAAAGTTAATCGCTTGGCAGTTGGTGTTGGCTGGAAGTAGTTGTTGCTGACCTAGATATTTAACCGTAAATTCACCATCTACTTCTGCAAGTACAATGTGACCTATGCTTGGTTCTAGCGAACGATCAACTACCACAACATCACCATCTGTAATGCCCGCATTAAGCATAGAGTCACCTTTAATGCTAACAAAGTAGGTGGCCATTGGATTTTTTACTAACATGTCATCTGCGCTGAGTCTTGCTTCGATATGCATAGGTTTTGTAACGCCAGCTGAGGCTACTTGTTTATAAAGTGGAATGTATGCGCTTTTATTGGATGCGCGTGTGTAGATTTCCGCAACGTTGTTGCTGTGCTTGCGGTTGTAGCTGCTAATGAAATTTAATGGATTCATGTTTTTTCACCCTTAATTGTCTTTGTTGTACGTTCGTACAGTTGAGTGAATATTACATATTTGAATTAGCTTTGTCTATTACTTTTGTAATAAAAATTTATGAGAATGACATAAACATTCCAAGAATGGCTTGGTTTGAAGTGTTGTGGACCCATATAGCTAAATGGAAATATAAAGTGATGTGTCAAGATGATGCATTTGGTGCCCAAAAGAGGACTCGAACCTCCACACCCTAAGGCACATGGACCTGAACCATGCGCGTCTACCAATTCCGCCATTTGGGCTATACTACGAAGTGTAGATTTTAACGTAAGAGAATCAAGAATCAATGCAAGCAGTAATCTAATAGGAACAATAAGCTTTGGCCCATAAAAAAACACCGAGAAACTCAAAAAGACACGCGGATCCGCACGCTCAAAGAGAGTCGGCGAATTACGAAAATCCCTTGCCTAGTCGCGAGTTCATTCTGCAAATGATGGCAGACCAAGGCGTGCCTTTGCACGTTGAAGATTTATATGAGTTACTCGAGATTGGTGAAGACGAGAAAGAGATATTTAACCGTCGTCTCAATGCGATGGAGCGAGAAGGGCAAATTATGCGTAACCGCAAAAATGTCCTCTGTATTGCTGAAAAGCTTCATTTAATTGCAGGCAAAATTCAAGGTCATGCAGATGGCTTTGGCTTTTTAATTCCTGATAATGGTGGTGAAGACTTATTTTTGTCGCCACGTGAAATGGCGCAAGTAATTCATGGCGACCGTGCCATGGTGCGTCAGTCCGGCTTTGACCGCAAAGGCCGGCCTGAAGGTAAAATTGTTGAAGTGCTTGAGCGTGCAACTAAAAAATTAGTGGGCCGTTTAATTCGCGAGCAAGGTGTGACCATAGTTGCGGCTGAGGATAAGCGTATCAGCCAAGATATTTTGGTACCCCCCGGTCAAGATCTGCAGGCTAAAGCTGGGCAAGTCGTTGTTGTAGAGCTTATTGAACAGCCCTCGGCTTATGCCAAGCCAATTGGTAAGGTAGTAGAGGTTCTGGGTAACTATGCTGACTCTGGTATGGAGATTGAGATTGCCCTGCGTAAGCATCAATTGCCACACGAGTTTAATCCTTCCGCGGTAAAGCAAGCCGAAGACTATCCTCGCTTGGTTCAACCGCAAGATTATAAGGGTCGTATTGATTTGCGTGAGATGCCATTGATTACGATTGATGGTGAAACCGCGCGTGACTTTGATGACGCAGTATTTTGTGAGCCACAAGGCAAGGGTTGGCGCGTTGTCGTAGCGATTGCCGATGTGAGCTTTTATGTGAAGCCTGGCGATGCTTTAGATAAAGATGCTTACGACAGAGGAAATTCTGTTTATTTTCCACGCCGCGTGATTCCAATGTTGCCAGAGGCTCTGTCAAATGGCCTTTGCTCGCTTAATCCAGATGTTGAGCGTTTGTGTATGGTCTGCGATATGCAGGTGGATGGCACTGGCGTCGTAAAACGTTATCAATTCTATCCTTCTGTCATGCGCTCAAAAGCCCGTATGACCTACACCAAAGTACATGAAATTTTGACGCAGCCTGATGGTGAGTTGGCAAAAGAATATGCTTGGTTAGTGCCCCATTTAGAGAACTTAAATAGCTTCTATAAATTGTCATTAGCTGTGCGTGAGAAACGTGGTGCGATTGAGTTTGATAGTCAAGAAACACTGATGGTGTTTAATGAAAATGGCAAAATAGAACGCATTGAGCCAACCACACGTAATGATGCACATCGCTTAATTGAAGAGTGTATGTTGGCAGCCAATGTTTGCGCGGCAGATTTCTTAAAAACACATGAGCATCCTGCGCTTTACCGTATTCACGAAGGCCCAACGCCTGAAAAGCTAGAAGCTTTACGAACCTTTATGGGTGAGTTTGGCTTTGGTGTGGGTGGTGGTGATACGCCGCATGCGAAAGATTACGGCAAGCTCTTGGCGCGTATTAAAGGCCGCCCGGATGAGCAGTTGCTTCAAACTGTATTGCTTCGCTCAATGCAACAGGCAGTTTATAGCCCTGATAATGTCGGTCATTTTGGATTGGCCTACGAGGCTTACGCCCACTTTACCTCGCCAATTCGTCGTTATCCAGACTTGATTATTCACCGCGCAATTAAAGCGGTGCTTAAAGGTGAGCGCTATCAAGGCGGTGATTTCCATCAGTTAGGTCAGCATTGTTCAATGACGGAGCGCCGTGCCGACGATGCAACGCGTGATGTTCAAGCTTGGCTCAAATGCTTCTACATGCAAGATAAGATTGGCGAAGAGTACGATGGCACTGTGGCTGGGGTGACGAGTTTTGGCTTGTTTGTGGCGCTGGATGGTGTATATGTTGAAGGTTTGTTGCATGTGACAGAACTTGGTAACGACTACTTTAACTTTGATAAAGCGCGCCATGAAATGGCGGGCGAGCGTACAGGCATTAAATATCGCTTAGGTGATCGATTGCGTGTCAAAGTAAGTCGCGTAGACTTAGAAACTTCGCGCATTGACTTTGTATTGGCTGACACTAAAAAACTTACGCCAATTAGTGAGGAGGACTCTATATTGCCAGAGCGTTACCGTAGCAAAGGTGGCGACAAGAAAGCCACGGCAAAGGTTGAAGTTAAACAGCCTGAAAGAAAAACCTTAAAGGTTTCTGCTCCATGGGATAAAAATAGTGCGCCAAAATCTAGTCGCGCTAAAAAGGCAAATGCTAATAAAAGTCGCAGCCACAAAGTTGGTGGTGCTTCATCCAAGCCTAACACAGGCTCAAAAGCGCGTCCTGCAAAGTCAGCGCCAAGAAAAAAGTAATAATCTAAATTAAAAAATAATATTAAAAGCAAAGGTTTTTAAGTAATGAGTGATGCAAGAATTTTATTTGGTTTCCATGCGGTGTTAAGCCGTCTTCGTCAGCATGGAGCGAGCGTGCAGGAAATTTTAATTGACCGCGACCGCATTGATGCGCGCATGAAGGATTTGTTAAGCCTTGCTGAACAAGCCAATGTTCGTACCATGGAAGTTGATAGGGCACGTTTAGATGGCCTTGCCGGCATCAATGGTCGTCACCAAGGAGTGATTGCGCGTGTTGTGGATACGCCAATCCCCTACAAGGATATCTACGATATTTTAGAGTCTGGGCTTAAAGAACCGCCATTTTTCTTGGTACTTGATGGCGTAGAAGACCCGCACAATCTAGGTGCTTGTTTGCGCGTGGCAGATGCAATGGGCGTTCATGCGGTGATTGCCCCTAAAGACAGGGCTGTAGGTTTAAATGCGACGGTACGAAAAGTGGCTTGTGGTGCGGCTGAAACAGTGCCATTTTTAGCGGTGACTAACTTGGCACGTACGCTTCGTGAATTGCAAGAGGCGGGTGTGTTTGTGATTGGTGCCTCAGCAGAAGCTGAACATGATTTGTTAGTAACTAAATTTGATGGTCCTGTAGCACTAGTACTAGGGGCTGAGGGGACCGGTTTGCGCCGATTGACTGAAGAAACGTGTGATGCTTTAGTGAGTATTCCAATGTTTGGTAGTGTTGAAAGCTTGAATGTTTCTGTGGCGAGTGGGATTTGTCTTTACGAGGTACGCCGTCAAAGAAGTTTGAAGTAGCTTAATCTTGCTGTTTTAGCTTTATTAAAGACCGTTAAAATGTTATTTTAGCGGTCTTTGTGCATTATAGATTTACGACCCATTTTCCTTTCTAAATCGCGGTTGGATTTAGAGTTTTTTTGTTGTTTTGTAATGTTAATTTTTTGGAGTAATTATGGCTTTAGAACGTACTTTATCTATCATCAAACCTGACGCAGTTGCTAAAAACGTGATTGGTCAAATCTACACACGCTTTGAAAATGCTGGTTTGAAAATCGTTGCAGCTAAAATGGCGCAATTGACTCAAGCTGAAGCTGAAGGATTCTACGCTGTTCATAAAGAGCGCCCTTTCTTTGCTGATTTAGTAAAATTCATGATTTCGGGTCCAGTGATGATTCAAGCGCTTGAAGGCGAAGGCGCTGTATTAAAAAACCGTGATTTGATGGGCGCAACTAACCCTAAAGAAGCTGCTGCTGGCACTATCCGTGCTGACTTTGCTGAAAGCATTGATGCTAACGCTGTTCACGGTTCTGACTCTGCTGAAAACGCAGCAATCGAAATCGCTTACTTCTTCGGTAAGTAATTGTAGTTCATGATCAATCTGCTCGATTTTAACCAAGCGCAACTCGCCGATTATTTTGTAGGATTGGGCGAGAAGCCTTTTCGCGCTAAACAATTGATGCGCTGGATGCATCACTTTGGCGTGAATGATTTTGAGCAGATGACAGATATCGCTAAATCTCTCCGTGAGAAATTAGCCGCCACGACTACCATCACCCCTCCCAATGTTCAGCTTGAGCAGATTTCTAATGATGGAACTCGCAAGTGGTTGGTGGGTGCTGGTACTGGCAATGGTGTAGAAACCGTGTTTATTCCAGAAGACGATAGAGGTACTTTGTGTATTTCATCGCAAGTCGGATGCGCCCTTGAATGTACTTTTTGTTCAACAGGCCGCCAAGGTTTTAATCGTAATCTCAGCGTGTCTGAGATTATTGGTCAGTTATGGTTAGCCAATCACTCGCTTAGACAAGATCCTGATTACGGCATGCTCCCAATGAGTGAGCGCATTATCAGCAATGTCGTGATGATGGGCATGGGTGAGCCGCTCACAAATTACGACAACGTTGTGACTGCCATGCAAATTATGTTGGATGACTCTGCTTATGGATTGAGTCGTCGCCGCGTGACGTTATCCACTAGTGGTGTAGTGCCAGCGATGGATAGACTCAAAGAAGATTGTCCTGTGGCATTGGCCGTTTCATTACATGCGCCGAATGATGCTTTGCGTGATGTGATTGTGCCAATTAATAAGAAATATCCGCTTAAAGAGCTTATGGCTGCTTGTCAACGCTATTTGATCAAGGCACCACGTGATTTTGTGACCTTTGAATATGTCATGCTTGATGGCGTGAATGACAGCTTTGATCATGCCAAAGAATTATTAAATCTAGTCAAAGATGTGCCATGTAAATTCAACTTGATTCCATTTAATCCATTCCCAAATAGTGGTTACGAAACATCACGTCCAGATAATATTCGTCGTTTTAGAGATATTTTGATGCAAGCTGGACATGTTGTGACAACACGCAAAACGCGTGGTGATGATATTGATGCAGCTTGTGGTCAATTAGCAGGGCAGGTGCAGGATAAAACTAAAAGAACAACACGTTCTATAGTATTGGAGAGATAGGCATGCGCCATTATTTAGCATTGTTTGTTTTATTTTTGACTGCTTGCGTTACCCAGCAAGGGTCTCGTGCAGGATC
Source organism: uncultured Methylophilaceae bacterium (assembly GCA_903870165.1). Taxonomy (GTDB): domain Bacteria; phylum Pseudomonadota; class Gammaproteobacteria; order Burkholderiales; family Methylophilaceae; genus Methylopumilus_A. The sequence goes on from CAIQBW010000010.1 coordinate 63,919, forward strand.
TGCCGAGTCAAACAAACATGAAAGTGCGCGCATTCATGCGGAACTAGGCTCTGGCTATTATCAACAAAACCAAATGGCTGTAGCGCTGGAAGAATTTACTAAGTCTATTGAATTTGATCCTACTTACTCATCTGGATTTAACGGCTTAGCCATGACTTATGCTGCAATTAAGGAAGACACAAAAGCTGAGATCAACTTCAAAAAGTCGATTGCCTTAGATGTAAAAAACTCGGAAGCGCATAACAACTATGGCTCGTTCCTTTGCTCACGTAACCGTTTTGACGAGTCTATTGTGCAGTTTCAAGAGGCCGCTAATAACCCATTGTATGTTACGCCTTTTGTCGCATACACAAATGCTGGCTATTGTTCACTTAAGAAATCCGATGTGAATGGTGCTGAGCAATTTTTCAGCTTAGCGCTGCAATATCAACCTTTATTACATAATGCGGCATATCAGCTTGCAAAGATTTACTTTGATAAAAAGCAATACGTCCGTGCTCAACAGACGATGAGTAATGCATTAGCAAACAACCCTACGCCTGAAATGCTATGGTTAGGGGTGCGAGTAGAGCGTCAATTAGGCAATAAAGATGCGGAATCAAGCTATGCGCTTGAGCTGAGGAGAAATTATCCTGATGCGCCGCAAACACAATCCTTATTATCTGGGAGTTGATGATGGATCAAGAGGCGGTTAGTCACTCGTTAATCGGAGCAGTCTTGCGTGATGCAAGAGAGGCGCAAAAATTAAGTGTCGAGGAAGTTTGTTCGCGTTTACGTTTAAGCGATCAACAAATCAATGCCTTAGAGTCTGATGATTTTAGTGTCTTTGGTAGTGCGATATTTGCACGAGGATTTATTAAGGGTTATGCAAAGATTTTGAATCTGGATTCTCAGCCTTTGCTTGATGCGCATCTTAGAATGTTCCCGCAGGACCAATCACAATCCATTACTTACAAAGCTGATGCCATTGTTAAGTCAGGCGATAGTAATTTTAGTAAGTTTGCAGTATTAGTTTTAGGTGGTTTATTAATTGTTGCTGTGATTGTATGGGTAGCCTATAAGATTTGGGCTTATCAAAGCAACACTAATGCAGTCGATGATCAAACGCCAGTGGTTAGTGTTGAACATAGTGCAACATCAGAACCTTTGCCAGAAGCTGCCTTGCCCGCTGCCGAGCGTGAAACTCAAGCCAATGATGAATCTATAGTTACTGAAATTGCTTTGCCCAAAGCTAAGGAAACTATCGATGTAACACCAAAGTCAGATGTTAAATCTCCAACTGAAAAGCCTAAAGATCCAGCCCAGGCTGTTGATTCACTGAAGTCTGATTCAGCAAAATCCGAACTTGTTAAAACACAAACTGTTGCGGCTGGATCTGTCAAAGTTAAGCTTGTGCTAACGGGTTCATCCTGGATTGGAGTGCAGGATAAAAATGGTAAAACTGTATTTAGTAAATTAGCCAAAGCAGGCACTGAAGAGTATGTGGAGGGCGTTCCACCACTTAAATTCCATATCGGTAATGCAAGTGCTACTCAAGTGATTTTTAATGGTGAAACGATTGATTTGGCGCCAAGCACCTATAACAATATGGCGCGTATTGCGGTGGGTGAGCATTAATGAGTGTTTCAAATTCACGTCTTGCTAGACGCGCTTGCCAGCAAGTCTTGATAGGCAACATTGCTGTTGGCGGAAATGCGCCTGTCGTTGTTCAGTCTATGACCAATACAGATACAGCAGATGCTGTTTCAACAGTAAAGCAAATTATTGAGCTATGGCAAGCAGGCTCAGAGATTGTGCGTGTTACTGTTAATTCCCCTGAAGCCGCGGCGCAAGTTGCTAGTATTCGCCAGCAACTTGACGCACAAGGTTGTTCAGTGCCGCTCGTTGGAGATTTCCATTACAACGGTCACAAATTATTGAGTGCCTATCCAGATTGTGCCGCAGCCTTAGCGAAGTACCGTATAAATCCAGGCAACGTTGGTAAGGGTTCTAAGCGAGACGACCAATTTTCGGCCATGATAGAAACTGCTATTCAATACGATAAGCCCGTGCGTATCGGTGTGAATTGGGGCAGTTTAGACCAAGAAAAAATGGCGAAGATGATGGATGCAAATGCTAAATCTTCAAATCCTTTGTCATCTGATGCATTAATGCGTGAAGCGTTAATTCAATCTGCGTTGGAAAGTGCTGAGCAAGCAGAATGTATAGGTTTGGCGCACGATAAAATCATCATTTCATGTAAGGTGAGCGATGTGCAAGACTTAGTGCTTGTATATCGTGATTTGGCTAAGCGTTGCGACTATCCATTGCATTTAGGCCTCACTGAAGCTGGTATGGGCTCTAAAGGGATTGTTGCTTCAACCGCTGCACTTTCATTACTTTTGCAAGAAGGCATTGGCGATACCATTCGTGTTAGTTTGACACCAGAGCCGGGTGAGTCTCGCACTAAAGAAGTGGTTGTGGCGCAAGAAATTTTGCAAACAATGGGAATTCGCTCATTTACGCCTTTGGTCACCGCTTGCCCTGGCTGTGGTCGCACCACATCGACTTACTTTCAAGAGTTGGCACAAGATATTCAGCGTTATTTGCGTGAGCAGATGCCTGTTTGGCGGAAGCAATATCCTGGTGTTGAGTCCATGAGTGTTGCTGTAATGGGCTGTGTTGTTAATGGCCCAGGCGAGTCAAAATTGGCCAACATAGGTATCAGTTTGCCGGGTATAGGTGAGGTGCCAGTCGCTCCCGTGTTTGTCGATGGTGAAAAGACGGTTACGCTTAAAGGCGACGCTATAGCGCAAGAGTTTCAATCTATCGTTGAACAGTATGTTGCACAAAATTACGCCGAAGGTGGCAAATTGCGCACTCAATCAAAAACCATTCAGATTCACTCAATTTAATCACACGCTTAAGTATTTATGACGCAACAAACTAAAAACACTAAATTTCAAAGCATCAAGGGCTTTTACGACATCCTGCCTGAAATGACGCCGCTATGGCAAAAGCTTGAAGACACAGCGCGTTTGGTGCTTAGCCAATATGGTTACCGCAATATTCGTATGCCTATCGTTGAACCTACAGACTTGTTTATTCGTAGTGTTGGTGAACACACGGATATCGTTGAAAAAGAAATGTACTCATGGGAGGACGCATTGAATGGTGACAAACTTACTTTACGCCCGGAGGGCACTGCCGGATGTGTAAGAGCTGTCGTTGAGCACAGTCTTACCTACAATGGTCCGCAACGCCTTTGGTATACAGGTCCGATGTTTAGACACGAAAACGTTCAAAAAGGACGCCAACGTCAATTCCATCAAATCGGAGTGGAAGCCTTTGGGTTTGAGGGGCCTGATGTTGATGCAGAACAAATCATTTTACTAGCGCGATTGTGGAAAGCGCTTGGCATTGCTGACGTTGAGTTACAGCTCAATAGCATAGGTGATGCGGAGGAGCGTGCGGAATTTAGAAAATCATTAATTACTTACTTTGAGCAACATGCAGATTTGCTTGATGAGGATGCAAAACGTCGATTACATAGCAATCCGCTCCGTATTTTGGATAGTAAAAACCCTCGTATGCAAGAGATGATAGAAGGTGCGCCCAAACTTATCGATCACTTGGGTGATGAAACTCGCGCGCACTTTGTTGGTCTGTGTAAAAGATTAGACGCTGTTGGTATTGCCTATAAACTCAATTCTAGACTGGTGCGCGGTTTGGACTATTACAACCGCACCGTATTTGAATGGGTGACGACCAAGCTTGGTAGCCAAGGCACGATTGCTGGCGGCGGTCGTTACGACAGCTTAGTAGCTCGTTTGGGCGGTGATACAACACCAGCTTGTGGTTTTGGTATTGGCTTGGAGCGCGTATTTTTGTTGATGCAAGAGTATGGCGTGAGTGCCGAATCTAACCCTGATGCATACTTAGTGAACGTGGGTGGGTTAGCTCAAGCAGCTTCAGCGATGATTGCTGAAGCTTTACGTGACGCAGGTTTATCAGTCGTTGTTCATGCTGGTGGTGGTAGCTTTAAGTCGCAAATGAAAAAGGCTGATAAAAGTGGTGCGCGATTTGCACTGATTTTAGGTGATGATGAAGTACAAGCGAATGAAATTGCAGTAAAACCGATGTTAGGTGCGGGTGAACAAGTGAAAGTGGACTTGGCACAAGCGATTATTTTATTAAAAACGCATTAAATAGGTGATATGGCCGAACTCCTTAAGATTGAAGAACTGACAATTTGCCCAGCTAATTCGACTAGTCGCATGCTGGTCAGTAATGTGTCGTTTTCAATTGAGCCAGGCAAGACCACTTGCGTGGTGGGGGAGTCGGGGAGTGGTAAGAGCTTAACAGCACTTTCAGTGATGGGCTTGTTATCAAAACAATTAGTCAGAACAAATGGTCGAGTTTTATTTCAAGGCAAAGATTTAGCGGACTTAAGTGCTGAAGAAATGCGCAAAGTTCGTGGTCGCCAAATCGGCATGATATTTCAGGAACCAATGACCTCACTCAACCCTGTGTTGACGATAGGTTTTCAAATAGGCGAGCCGCTCACTGTCCATTTAGGGCTTAAAGGTGATGCATTAAAAGCAAAAGTGGCTGCGTTGCTAGAACAGGTAGGCATTCCAGCCCATCGTGCCAATAGCTATCCAGATGAGTTATCTGGTGGTCAAAGACAGCGTGTGATGATTGCGATGAGTATTGCTTGCGAGCCTCTGATGTTGATTGCGGACGAGCCAACAACAGCGCTAGATGTAACAGTTCAGGCGCAGATTTTAAGTTTGCTCGACAATCTAAAAACTAGCATGAACATGGGAATGTTGCTCATCACCCATGATTTTGGCGTTGTAGCAGATGTAGCTGACGATGTTGTTGTGATGTTCCGCGGCGAAGTAGTTGAGGCTGGGTCAGTTTCTCAAGTCTTAAGTAAGCCTAAGCATCCATATACAAAAGCTTTGTTGGATTGTGTGCCAGATGCTGAAGGAAAAAAGCCACTGAAGCCGATTGATTATGCGTGGCTTAACAATGAACAGGTGCCAGCATGAGTGAGTTTATTTTAAAAGCGCGTGACCTCAATAAATTTTATACGCAACGGTCTGGTCGTTTTGGTTTTGGTACGACACAAGTCAAAGCCTTAGATAATGTTAGCTTGGAATTAAGACATGCCAGCACTTTGGCTGTGGTTGGAGAATCTGGCAGTGGCAAATCCACGTTAGCGAGATGTCTGTTACAATTGCAACCCTTGGATGGTGGTTCGGTTTTTTTCCAAGGCCGTGATTTGGCAGATTTGCCCGCAAGTGAATTAAGACGGCAGCGTCGTCATTTGCAAATGATTTTCCAAGACCCGTTTGCATCACTTAACCCTAGAATGAAGGTGGGTGATATTGTAGAAGAGGGCTTGTTAATTCACGGCTTAGGCAATAAAGATGAGCGTTTCGAAAAAGCATTAAAAATGCTTAAACGTGTTGGATTGGCCGAATCAGATATGAATAAATACCCGCATGAGTTTTCAGGCGGGCAGCGTCAGCGAATCGGAATTGCACGTGCTTTGGTACTTGAACCAAAAGTAGTCGTCTGTGATGAACCAGTTTCCGCGTTGGATGTGTCGATACAAGCGCAGATTTTGTTGTTGTTGAAAGAGTTACAACGGGAGATGTCATTAAGCTATGTCTTCATTAGTCATGATTTGCGCGTAGTTCGTCATATTGCGGATGAAATAGCGGTGATGCATCAAGGAAAAATTGTTGAGACGGGAAGTATTCAAGCGGTTTATGAATCTCCCAAGCAGCAATATACTCAGAACTTGCTTAAAGCGATTCCTGGGCAAAAGAGACATGTAGCATAAGAGGCGGCTTTAGGAAATTTGAGCATTTGATTAACAGAATTTAATTAATAGAAGCAATTTAGGAAATAAGCATGGCATACGATTTAGAAGAACAAGAGCAGTTAGACGAGTTTAAGGCTTGGTGGAAACTGCATGGTCAAAAAGTTGTGACATTGGTGACAGTTTTGGTAGTTGCATACTTGGGATATCAAGGATGGCACTATTATCAAACTCAACAATCATTGAAGGCTTCTACGCAATATGAAAACTTGGTAAAGCTTGATATTGCAGATGCTAAAAACTTAAAAGCAATTCAATCCCTTTCAGGCGAGTTGATGGATAAATACTCAAGCACGCCATATGCAGGCCGTGCAGCGTTGACTGCGGCTAAAGCTAATTTTCAAGCCAAAGAATTTAAAAGCGCTAAATCACAATTAGAATGGGCGGCTGGACATGCTAAAGAAGACGCTATTCAAGCGATGGCATTGCTTGAGTTGGCTTCATTACAAGTGGAAGAAAAAGATTATGCTGGCGCGCTTAAAACGTTGGCTGAAAAGCACACAACAGGTTTTGATGGCTTGTTTGCTGACCTAAAAGGCGATGTCTTGGTTGCGCAAGGTAAGACTGCAGAAGCGAAAGCAGCTTATAAAGAAGCGCTTGAAAAGCTTGATGCACAAGGTCATTTAATTAAATTTACACAACATAAATTAGAAGCGCTGGGGAACTAGTGTTGAGATTCCTTAAAATAACGTTGCTACTAAGCGTTTTTGCGCTGAGTGCATGTTCATCTATGACGGATCTAAAAGATGATTTGTCAGAGCGCCTGTTTGGTCGTGAGAGCAATGAAACACCTTCAGAATTAAACGAGATTAAAACCACTGCGCAAGTGAAAGTGTTATGGAGTGCGCATCTAGGCGATAGTTTTGATGCTGATTTCACAACGGTTTCAGATAACGGCTTTATCTATGCTGCAAGTGCCAACGGTGAGCTCGCTAAACTGAGTGTTGCTGATGGCAAACAAGCTTGGCGCATCAATACAGGTGAGCCTATTTCTGGCGGCGTTGGCCTTGGAGCTAATTTGTTGTTGCTTGGCACAAATAAGGGTTATGTGTTGGCTTATGACTTGTCAGGGAAGTTGCTTTGGAAATCTAAAGTAAGCAGTCAAGTATTGAGTGCGCCAAAAGTTGGTTATGATGTTGTCGTCGTGCGCTGCGGTGATAGCCGTATCTATGGGTTAAATGTCGCCGATGGCGCGAGAAAATGGGTGTATGAACGTGCAACGCCTGCTTTATCCTTGAGGAGTAGTGCTGGCGTAGCCGTTGAAGGGGGTGCGGCTTACGCAGGCTTTGCTGGAGGTAAGCTGATTGCACTTCGAGTGGAAGATGGTAAAGTAATTTGGGAAGTGTCAGTGGCACAACCTAAAGGCACAACAGAAATTGAGCGTATTGCTGACATTACGAGTTTGCCAGTAGTGGATGGTAGCTTGGTTTATGCAGTTGCTTATCAAGGAAAAATTGCGGCAATTGATCGTGCCACAGGTCGCATTGCATGGGCGCGTGATATATCAAGTTATACAGGCTTAGGCGCTGAAGATGCCAAAGTGTTTGTTTCTCATTCTGGAAGCGCAATCTACTCGTTGGATTACAGCACAGGTAAAACTTTCTGGCGTCAAGGTGATTTAAAACAGCGCCGTGTGACAGCGCCATTGCCTATGGGCAGTTTAATTGCTGTTGGAGATGTTGAAGGTTATGTCCACTTTTTAAGTCGTGAAGATGGTAGTTTCTCTGCAAGATTGCAGACAGATAATTCTGCGATTATGCCGCAAATGTTAGCTGTAGGTTCTAGCACAGTCGTCGCACAAACCCGTAAAGGTGGCATTTACGCCATCTCAATTAAGTAGTTATGTTACCCACCATTGTTCTCGTAGGCCGACCAAATGTCGGCAAATCAACTCTTTTTAATCGACTTACCAAAAGCCGAGATGCGCTTGTAGCTGACCTCCCAGGTCTTACACGTGACCGCCATTACGGCCGTGGTGTTGGCGGTGACAAGCCTTATTTAGTAGTTGATACAGGCGGTTTTGAACCGACAGCAGACTCAGGCATCATGAAAGAAATGGCTCGTCAAACCTTGCTAGCGATTGACGAGGCCGATGTTATTATTTTTGTGGTGGATGGCCGTCAAGGTGTTAGTCCTCAAGATAAAGTCATTGCTAATCGTCTGCGTAAAAGCCAGCGACCAGTTCTACTTGCTGTGAATAAAACAGAAGGCATGCAACGCGCTGTTGTGAGTGCGGAATTTCATGAATTAGGTTTGGGTGATCCACTATCGATTTCCTCAGCTCACGGAGAAGGTGTGCGTGATTTAGTTGAGTTGGCCCTTGAGCCATTTGCTGATCCTGAAGAAGCTGCGCCATTCAATGAAGAGGATGCCCCAAAAGTCGCGATTGTAGGTCGTCCAAATGTTGGTAAATCAACGTTGGTTAACGCTTTGCTTGGTGAGGAGCGTGTAATTGCATTTGACCAACCAGGTACAACGCGTGACTCTATTTATATTGATTTAGAGAAGAACGGCAAGCATTACACGATTATCGATACTGCTGGTGTACGTAAGCGCGGCAAGGTATTCGAAGCAATTGAGAAATTTTCAGTCATCAAGACCATTCAAGCGATTGAAGAGGCGAATGTAGCTATCTTGGTGGTAGATGCGCAAGAGGGCATCACAGAACAAGATGCGCATGTTGCTGCTTACATTCTTGAAACTGGACGTGCTTTGGTAGTTGCCATTAATAAATGGGATGGCTTGAAAGAGGATGAGCGGGACTGGATTAAGCGTGAAATTGACCGTAAGCTTCAATTTTTAGACTTCGCAAAATTTCACTACATTTCAGCTTTACGCAAAAAAGGCTTGCCAGAATTATTCACATCAGTGGATGGCGCTTACAAAGCCGCAATGGCTAAGCTTTCAACGCCACAATTAACGCGTGTATTGATTGATGCAATTGCCCAACATCAGCCACCAATTAGTAAGGGTATTCGTCCTAAGTTACGTTATGCCCATCAAGGTGGCAGTAATCCACCAATTGTAGTGATTCACGGCAATCACGTTGACGGTGTCAAAGATACCTATAAGCGTTTCTTAGAAGGGGTATTCCGCAAGACATTTCAACTCACAGGCACACCTTTGAGAGTGCAGTTTAATCAAGGGGATAACCCTTTTGCTGAGCCAGACAAGCGTATTCAAGGCGAGGGGATTGTCAGTATGCGTCGTCGTAAAACGGCTCAGCGTGCTGAATTGAATGCGCGTAAGAATGATGAAGCGAAGCAAGGTAAGCACAAAGCTTCTTGGCTTGAGATTGCGAAAAGATCGCCTAAGAAAAAGAGACCGTAATTAAAGAAAGTGGCAATAAAAAAGCACCGCCAATTTCGCGGTGCTTAATTTTTTGTACTACTTGGATTTAGTTAAGTTTTATAAGCTATCCCAGAATTTCCACCAAACGCGTTCGTCTTCAGGCACGCCTTTGCCAAGCATTTTGCTATCTGGGTAGTTGGTTTTTAGAACGCGCATGGCATCCTCTTTGAGATCTTGCATATTTAGGAAATCATAAGCACTCACCATAATTACCAAGGCTTCTTCTAGGCTTGTTGATTGTGGGTAGTTCTCAAGCACGTATTTGCAACGATTAACTGAAGCTAGGTAAGCTTGGCGCTTCATATAATATCGAGCGACGTGTAATTCGTGCGCTGCAAGTGCGTTAACAAGATAAGTCATGCGTAGTGCACTGTCTTTTGCATATCGGCTTTCAGGGAAGCGAGTGATTAGCTCTTTAAACGCTAGGAATGAAGCGTTCATTGCTTTGGGATCGCGGTCATTAATTTCTTGGCTAGTGAGCTTGTCAACAACACCGCGCTCATTAAAGCTTGCAAGGCCACGCATGTAGTAAGCGTAGTCAACGTTAGGATGGTTAGGGTGTAACTTGATAAAGCGTTCAGCCGCTGCAGTACATGAAACAGGGTCTGACTTTTTGTAGTAAGCGTAAGCTGTCTCTAATTGTGCTTGTGCAGCATACTTTCCGTGTGGATAGCGAGACTCTAAGATTTTGAAATACTTAATGGCTTTTTCGTAGTCGCGGTCACGCATTTTGGTGTCAGCTTCTTGGTAGATACGCTCTGCTTGCCAGTTTTTTGTTTCATCAAGTTCTGTTGGCGCACCAAAAATACTGCAACCTGTGAGCCATATTGCTACAAAAAACGCTAAACTGTATTTCATTTGTTTGAATACCTAAAAAATTTGATTGATTTAACTTTAAGCTGATTATAACTGATGACACAAAACACACCTATTGCTCTTATTATCCCACAAGATTTGGGAGGATTGCGTTTAGATCAAGCATTGCAACGTATGTTGCCAGAGCATTCTCGTTCGCGCCTGCAAGCTTGGATTAAAGAGGGTTTGGTGACGTTGAATGGCGAGGCAAGTACATCTAAAGGTAAAGTATGGGGTGGTGAAAATGTTCTCGTCCATGCCAAAGAAAAACCAGAGATGAGTGCATTTATTGCGCAAGATATTCCACTAAATATTGTCTATGAAGATGACCATATCTTAGTGATAAATAAGCCGGCTGGCATGGTCGTTCACCCAGCTGCTGGTAATTGGGATGGAACTTTACTAAATGCTATTTTGCACCATGTTCCCCATTCAAAAGACTTACCTCGTGCTGGGATTGTGCATCGTTTAGATAAAGATACCAGCGGCTTGTTGGTGGTGGCTAAAACATTAGCCGCTCAAACTAGTCTTGTGCGTCAGTTACAGGCTCGGACAGTTAAACGTGAGTATCGCACCATCGTGTGGGGGCAGGTATGGCGTAATGGCAAGATTGATCAGCCAATTGGCCGTCATTCGCACTCTCGAACCAAGATGGCGATTAATAAGATGGGTAAGCCAGCGGTGACACGTTACGAAGTCTTAGAGCGCTTCGCAGTCCATACATATATGCGTTGTAACTTAGAGACTGGACGCACGCATCAAATTCGCGTTCACATGCAGTTTTTAAAAGCACCGATTGTTGGCGACTTGGTTTATGGCTACAAAGGTATTATCCCGCTAAGAGCGATGACACAAACACTCAAAGACTTTGTTCAAGGCTTTGATAGACAAGCATTGCATGCTATCAAATTAGGCCTAATCCATCCTGCAACTAACGAGCCGATGGAATGGCAAATCGAATTAGCTGATGACATGAAGGCTTTGCTAGAAGCCATGCGTCATGAAGACGCACCGCTTGAGGAGCCGTTTGAGTTTAGTGAAGATCCTTATTTGTCAGATGAAGATTACGAAAATGATGATTTCGATGAAGAAGAAGAGTTGGATGCTGATTTAGAGTCGCTTGAAGAAGGTGAAGAGGACATTGAGTAAGGGTTTCTATATTCCAGACTGGCCAGCGCCACCCAATGTTAAAGCCATTCAAACGACACGAGATGGTGGGTATAGCGTTGCGCCTTTTGACAGCTTTAATCTTGGTTCGCATGTGCAAGATAATGGCTGGGCAGTAGATAAAAATCGCCAATTATTGCGCGAATATTTGCCTTCCGAGCCTGTATGGCTTAATCAAGTGCATGGTTTTGATGTCATAGATGCTACTAAAAGCTCGGGTATTCAAGATGCTGATGCGTCTTTTAGTAAAAACAAAAATGTGGTTTGTGTGACCATGACAGCAGATTGCTTGCCACTGTTGCTGTGTAATAAGCAAGGAACCGCGGTTGCTTCTATCCATGCAGGTTGGCGTAGTTTGTGTGATGGCGTAATTGAATCGACCATTAACGCTATCGGTGAGGAGTCAGAAAACTTAATGGCCTGGCTAGGCCCTGCGATAGGACCGGATGCTTTTGAAGTAGGTGGTGAAGTCAGAGAGGCTTTTATTACAAAGCATGCTCAAGCTGAGGATGCTTTTAAATCCGCTGGTAAAAAGTGGCTAGGGAATTTGTATTTGCTTGCAAAACAACGTTTGAATAAGCAAGGTGTGAGTAAAATATATGGCGGCGGCGAATGTACATACAGCAACTCATCCCAGTATTTTTCATTTAGACGCGATGGCATTACAGGTCGGATGGCCACAATGATTTGGTTCGAGTGAGTAAGGCTTGACACCTCGTTTATAATATTAGATCAATACTAAGATACACCTAAAAAAGACCCCAAAATAAATGTTTAATTCACACATACCTACCTTAACTTGGATTATCTCTGCTAGCTTGCTCGGTGGTGCACTTAGTGTCATGTGCGCTGGCTTTGTAGCGCTTAATGCCCGTACGCAATGGATACCAATGCTGATTAGCTATGCAATCGGTGCAATGCTGGGCGCTGTATTTCTAGAGATATTGCCGCATGCTTTTCACGAGGCGAGCAGTGTTGAAAATATGGCTGCAACAGTGCTGTTTGGTATATTGCTATTCTTTGTGCTGGAAAAGTTGGTGTTGTGGCGTCACTGTCACGGCGAGCATTGCGAAGCCCATGCCATGCATACAGAGGATGATTGCCCTTCAAATGATGCAGAACATCACGCAGAGTCACATACAACCAAATTTAAAGTGGTAACACAAAAAGCCCCATCAATTGCTAAGCCTCATTCTCATGGACATCACCATGATTCAGGCCGCAGCGGCATGATGATTATGGTGGGCGATACTTTCCATAACTTTGTTGACGGAATTTTAATTGCCGCAGCTTTTATGATTGATATTAGGCTTGGTGCAGTTACTGCGATGGCGATTATTGCCCATGAAATTCCGCAAGAAGTAGGAGACTTCTTAATTTTGCTTCATTCTGGATATAGCAAAAAACAGGCGTTGTTGTTTAACTTGTTTTCGAGCTTGGCGACGGTGGTTGGCGGTGTGCTGGCCTATTTTGCCTTGCAAACGGTACAACATTGGATTGCGACTATTTTAGGTTTAGCTGCCGCAAGTATGCTTTATGTGGCGGTTGCTGATTTAATCCCTGGCTTGCATAAGCGCACTGAGCTTAAAGCAACCATTGCGCAGGTCGGATTAATCGGTTTGGGAATTGGCTCTATCTGGCTGACTAAGTTTATCCTCGAGTAAAGCTCTTTTACGTTTACGTTGCGGCGCACCTAGAATCCACAATAGCAATCCACATGGCATTAAACCGTAAAAGAAAAAAGTTAAGATGCCTGCAGTAAAACTAGGCTCAGTAGCTGCCATTAAGAAGGTGACGTAAAGCCAAGCGATTGCAATGATGTACATTTTTAATATTTAAGTAGGTTAATTTTCATGAGTTCAAACAATACACCAAAAGTGGGCTTCGTCTCACTCGGTTGCCCTAAAGCTGGCTCAGATGCAGAGCGTATTCTTACCCAATTGCGTGCTGAAGGCTATGAAATATCGGGCACTTATGAAGATGCTGATTTAGTGGTGGTGAATACTTGTGGCTTTATTGATAGCGCAGTTGAAGAATCACTTGATGCAATTGGCGAAGCCATCAACAAAAATGGCAAGGTGATTGTGACTGGTTGCTTGGGAGCGAAAAGCGGTGTTGTGCAAACGGCACACCCGAGTGTGCTTGCTGTGACAGGCCCGCATGCGCTTGAAGAAGTAATGACAGCTGTCCATGCTAATTTGCCTAAACCGCATGATCCATATGTCGATCTGGTACCGGCACAAGGTGTGCGTTTAACGCCAAGTCATTATGCCTATTTAAAGATTTCTGAAGGCTGTAATCACCGTTGTAGCTTCTGCATTATTCCAAGCATGCGTGGAGATTTGGTGAGCCGTCCAGTAGGTGAAGTGTTGAATGAGGCTGAAAACCTTGTCAATGCGGGCGTTTCAGAAATTCTCGTTATTTCTCAAGATACTTCTGCTTATGGTGTGGACGTGAAGTACCGAAGCGGTTTTTGGAATGGTCGCCCAGTCAAGACGCGCATGACTGAACTCACAAAATCACTTAGTGAATTGGGCGTTTGGGTGCGCTTGCACTATGTCTATCCATATCCGCATGTGGATGAAGTTATTCCTTTAATGGCTGACGGCTTGATCTTGCCTTATTTAGATGTGCCATTCCAACATGCTAGCCCGCGCATTCTTAAAGCGATGAAACGCCCAGCAAGTAGTGAAAATAACTTGGCTCGCATCAAGGCTTGGCGTGATATTTGTCCTGATATTACAGTGCGAAGTACCTTTATTGCTGGTTTCCCAGGTGAAACAGAAGACGACTTCCAAATGTTGCTCGATTTCCTAGAAGAAGCGCAGTTGGATCGCGTCGGTTGCTTTACTTATTCTGCGGTCGATGGGGCTTCAGCTAATGCGCTTCCAGACCAAGTGCCTGAAGAGGTTAAACAAGAACGTTTGGCGCGCTTTATGGAAGTCCAAGAGCGTATTAGTGCCGCTAAGCTTCAATCTAAAATTGGCACCATGCAAACTGTGCTTGTGGATGAGATTGTGGAAGACGAAGAAGGCAACATTGAAGCGATTGGCCGCACTAAGGCTGATGCGCCTGAAATTGATGGAGTTGTGTATTTGGTAGATGCTGAAGGCTTAACCCCTGGAGATTTCGTCGAGGTGCAAATTTACGATGCTGATGGGCACGACCTTTGGGGTGGTCCACCTCAAGACTAAGCGCTAAATAAGTCCGGCATGATAGGGGTAGGCCGCTCACTGTCTGCGCGGTCTTCCAAAAAATCGAAAGTCAGTGGACAACGCGATGGTTTTTTTGTTGCTTTGCGTCGCTTAGGTGTCGAAGCATCTAGATCAATATAAGGTGTTTGGCTAATGCGGATATAGCCTGAAGATGTCAGTTTTTCTGAAGTTGTTTCAAAAAGGCTTAATGGGTTATCGATGTTTTGAAGGGTGATGACGCTTTTGCTCACCTTGACCACGTTGTACATCACAAACTTGCCCGTGGTCTGTTTGCCATATATCTCGCCAACATAAATATCCACAACGCACCTCTTTTCAATCGATGACCGAATATTAGCTTCTAGCCCATTTATCTACAAGCCTTGTTCTATCTCTTTAATGAACCATTTAGCTTAATTTTAGTCCGATTAGTGACTCTTTTGGTTTTAATTTCAAGGAATAACAATATGTTGAAAACTTGCTTGGGGATTTTAATGATGACTTTATCTAGCGCTAGCTTTGCTGCATGCCCTGATTTATACAACCATCAATTTACGACCCTACAGGGCGGTAAGATTAATCTGTGTGATTATCAGGATAAGCCTATCCTTGTAGTGAATACTGCGAGCAAATGCGGCTTTACGCCACAATTTGAAACACTAGAGGACTTGTATAAGCGCTACCAATCAAAAGGCCTGTTGGTGGTTGGCTTTCCTTCAAATGATTTTAGACAAGAGCTAGCAACAGATAAAGAGGTTGGTGATTTTTGTATTAATACCTATTCGGTTAAATTCCCGATGATTACTAAAACATCGGTGACAGGCCCTAATGCTAACCCGCTACACAAGCAGTTGATTGCCATTACCAAGCAAGCACCCATGTGGAATTTCTATAAGTACGTGATATTGCCTGGCGGCAAGCAGGTCTATGCTTATAGTAGTGATATTGATCCTGCTTCCGATGAAATAATGGGCAAAATTAAACCATTCCTTAAGTAAGTTACAATACGTTGTAAAATGCGGGATGGCTCAAACTACCATCCCGTTTTCAAATCTTTCTCCTGATATTATCCTTGATGCGATTGATAAGGTAGGTGTTGCTACAGATGGTCGTTTGCTTGCGCTCAATAGCTATGAGAACCGTGTTTATCAAGTCGGTGTTGAGGATGCTTCACCTATTGTCGCAAAGTTCTATCGCCCAAATCGCTGGAGTGATGCCGCGATACTTGAAGAGCATGAGTTTGTTAAGACTTTGGCTGATTCAGAAATTCCAGCAGTTGCCCCAACATCAATCGCTGGCAAGACTTTATTCACTTACCAAGACTTTCGTTTCTCTATTTTTACTAAGCATGGTGGTCGTGCGCCAGAGTTAGACCAAGAAGGCGTGCTTGAATGGATAGGGCGTTTTATTGGACGTATTCATAGCGTAGGCGCGTTGAGTGATTTTAAACATCGGCCAAACTTAAACATCGAGACTTTTGGTGAAGAGCCTAGTGCATATTTGCTCAATGAAGGCATGATGCCCAAAGAGCTTGAATTTGTTTATCGCGGTGTTGTTGACCAAGCTTTAGATGGCGTTAGGCGTTGTTACGATAGAGCGGGTGATGTTGCGATGCTTAGGTTACACGGTGATTGCCACATGGGGAATTTACTCTGGACGGAGGCGGGTCCGCACTTTGTGGATTTTGATGATAGTCGTATGGGGCCCGCTATTCAGGATTTATGGATGATGCTTTCTGGCGAGCAAGATGAAATGCAAAAGCAGTTTAATGAAATACTTTTGGGTTATGAAGACTTTTACGACTTCAATCCGCGTGAACTGCATTTAATTGAAGCCTTAAGAACATTACGTCTTATTAACTACTCGGCTTGGCTTGCAAGGCGTTGGGATGACCCAGCATTTAAAGTTGCGTTTACTTGGTTTAATACGCAGCAGTATTGGCAGGACAGGATATTAGAACTACGTGAGCAGATTGCTTTGATGGATGAGCAGCCTTTGATTGCAGGCATTTCAGGAAATTTCTAGTAGATAAAGCCTATTCAGCTTTATTTTTGTTGAATACCAAGTCTTTGCAAGATGATTGCAGAGAGTTCTTCGATAGAACGGCTGGTTGAATCTGCCCAAGTAATGCCAGCATTGCGCATCAAACCTTCAGCTGTCGCAATTTCTTGTTTGCAGTTTTCAAGCGATGCGTATTTGCTGTCAGGTCTTCTTTCGCTTCGCACGGAGTGCAGGCGCTCAGGCTTAATCGTTAAGCCAAATATCTTGTGTATATGATTTCTTAGGGCTGCTGGTAAGCTGCCTCGTTCAAAGTCTTCAGGGATCAGTGGATAGTTAGCTGCTTTAATGCCAAATTGCATTGCCAAATAAATACTGGTTGGGGTTTTTCCACAACGTGAAACACCCACCAAAATTACCTGGGCTTCTTCTAAGCCACTGTTGGTCATGCCATCGTCATGGTTGAGCGTAAAGTTAATGGCTTCCATCCGGTCAGCGTAGTTGCTCCCCATTGCTCCGTGAGCAATACCAGAGCCCGTTAATGGTTGTTCACCAAGTTCAACGCCCAATGGGTCGATAAATGTGCTGAACAAGTCAACAAAATACGCATCAGTTTCTTTAAGCGAGTTTCTTAACTGACTATTGCCTAAAGACATAATGACTACAGGGCGGATGCCATCTTGCTCTGTGGCGCGGGCTATGGCTGCCTTTGCTGCATCAATTTTTTCTGGCGTATCGGTGAATGGTAAACGGACGTGGGTAAATTCGGTGTGCGGAAAATGCTCAAGCAACTTCCCTAATGCACTGGCAGTCATGCCAGTGCTGTCGGAAATAAATAATGCTGAGCGTTTCACGAGATTTGAAGCTTATTTTTGCGTCAATTTCTGCCAAGTGGCAACAACAGTATCAGGGTTTAATGACACGGATTGAATGCCTTCTTCTACTAACCATTGCGCAAAGTCAGGATGGTCTGATGGCCCTTGGCCGCAGATACCCACATATTTACCTAAACGGTTTGCAGTGCTAATCGCCATGCGTAGCAACACTTTAACAGCATCGTTACGTTCATCAAAGCCGTCAGCCAAGATGCCAGAGTCACGGTCCATGCCGAGTGTTAATTGCGTTAAGTCGTTAGAGCCAATAGAGAAGCCATCGAAGTAGGCTAAGAATTGCTCAGCAAGAAGTGCGTTTGAAGGAATTTCGCACATCATGATAAGGCGTAAGCCATTCTCACCACGTTTCAAGCCGTTAGCCGCTAATATTTCAGTCACAGCTTTAGCTTCATCTAAAGTACGAACGAATGGAATCATGATTTCAACGTTGACCAAGCCCATTTCATCACGAACTTTTTTCATTGCCTTACATTCCATCGCAAAGCACTCTTTAAAGTCTTCTGCCATGTAACGAGCAGCGCCGCGGAAGCCAATCATTGGATTTTCTTCATCAGGCTCGTAAATATCGCCACCCACTAATTTCTTGTATTCGTTAGACTTAAAGTCAGAGGTACGTACAATCACTGGTTTTGGATAGAAAGCAGCGGCAATCGTTGCAACACCTTCAGCAACCTTGTCAATGTAGAAGTCTGTAGGGCTTGCATAACCACGTGCACGACTTCTGATGATGGTTTGCATTGGCGCTGGCATTGCATCTACATTCAAAATTGCTTTTGGGTGGATGCCAACCATGTTGTTAATTACAAATTCTAAACGTGCAAGGCCAACCCCATCGTTAGGCGTTTTAGCAAAGCCAAAGGCCATGTCCGGATTGCCCACGTTCATCATAATTTTGCATGGTGGTTTGCTGAGTGCAGCTGTTGCTTGTGTGCTCACTGAGAACGGAAGGGCACCGTGATATACGAAGCCTGACTCGCCTTCAGCACATGATACGGTGACGACTTCACCTTCTCGTAATACGTCAGTTGCATTGACAGAGCCCACAATTGCTGGAATGCCTAACTCACGCGCAATAATTGCAGCGTGACAAGTACGGCCACCACGGTTGGTGACCAAAGCACTAGCGCGCTTCATCACTGGTTCCCAGTTAGGGTCTGTCATGTCAGCCACTAATACGTCACCTGGTTGTACTAAATGCATTTCAGCAGGGTCTAGCACTATACGTACTGGGCCAGTGCCGATTTTTTGTGTAACAGCACGACCAACGACCATTGGTTTAGCAGCATGCTTTTCTAGGGTGAATGTTTCTGTAACGTTGTTATTCGCTTCTTGCGATTTTACTGTTTCAGGACGTGCTTGTAAGATATACAGCTTGTTATCAACGCCGTTTTTACCCCATTCAATATCCATTGGGCAGCCATAGTGCGATTCAATAATCATCGCATAACGTGCTAATTCCAAAATGTCGTCATTAGTGAGTGAGTAGCGGTCGCTGTCCACAGCGTCAACGTCAACAGTGTGAGTGCTTTTGCCCGCTTGTGTCGCATCACTGAATACCATCTTGATGAGTTTAGAACCCATGGTGCGGCGAACAATTGCTGGTTTGCCTTGAGCAAGCAGTGGTTTGTGTACATAAAATTCGTCAGGATTCACAGCGCCTTGAACCACAGTTTCACCCAGGCCATAAGACGAGGTGATAAACACAACATCTTGGAATCCAGATTCAGTGTCGATAGTGAACATCACGCCAGCACAGCCGATATCGCTTCGTACCATTTGTTGAACGCCAGCCGATAAAGCTACATCAGCGTGAACAAAACCTTTGTGAACGCGGTAAGAAATCGCACGGTCGTTGTATAAAGAGGCAAACACCTCTTTAATTGCGTGGAGAATGTTGTCCAGACCTTGAATGTTTAAGAAAGATTCTTGTTGGCCCGCGAATGAAGCATCAGGTAAGTCTTCTGCTGTTGCAGATGAGCGCACAGCGAATGTCGCGCCGTTGCCTGATTTTGCTGTCAGTGTTTCGTAGTTATCTTCAATTGCTTTTTCAAGCGCTGCAGGAAAGGGTGCAGCCATAATCCATTCGCGAATTTGTTTGCCACAGCTCGCTAAAGCAATGGTGTCATCCACGTTCAGTGATTCGAGTGCCGCAACAATTTTGGCATCTAAACCATTTTGTGCCAAAAACTCACGGTATGCATCGGCAGTAGTCGCGAAGCCAGTTGGTACGCGAACGCCTTTTGCAGAAAGCTGCGAAATCATTTCCCCAAGTGATGCATTCTTGCCGCCTACAGAAGGCACATCAACGTTACGCAGGTTTTCGAAAGGAATTACATGGGCTGACATAAAGAATCTCTCCATCTATCTACGTTTTTTCAATTTCCACCATTAAATATACGTAAATATTTTTGTTTTCAGAGTGTTAGGCTTTGTGTGATTATTTTTGGCTACATCACTTAAAAGCTAAATTGGTAAAGGTAGTATTTTGCCTAATAAGCTGGCTTGTGTCACGCTGATTAGCGTGTTTGTGACCAAGAATGTTTGATTATTTTGGCATCGAATTTAATGCTTGAACTATTTTGGTGGCTTCAGTCTCTGAAAAAAGATAGAGTTGGATAAGTTTGATAATCAAAGTGAAAGCAAGAAAAGATATGAATCAACAATCAGAAAAAAGCCAAACATCATTGAGTCTTTTGGAGGAAACGATGGCTAAAACTTGTTTCTGCAAGCTAAGAGAGACATGCACTGACAAAACAAGCCATGAATGCTTAAAAGAGCGGAATATCTATAAAGAGTTTATGGAGAAACAGTCTTAATAAAACGCTTTTAATATTGTAGGCAAAAGCGTGAAGCTTCCAGCATCATGCGTCACTAGCATTTCGTTATCCTGAATCGTGCAACTGATATTCATGTTTCTCGTAGCTGCGCCCGCTAGATCCTCTGTGCTGGGTAAATTTATCACAGTTAAATTATCCAGCTTGAGCAGAGCTTTACTGTTTTGATCCCACCACATATCTGCGGTACGGCCGCCATATAGCACTAAAGCTACTTGGTTTGAGCGCCCGCAAGCCTTACGAAGAACGCGTTCATCTGGCAAGCCAACTTCTATCCAAAGCTCAATTGCACCTGTCAAATCTTTTTGCCATAGGTCAGGTTCATCATCATCGCTCAAGCCTTTACCAAAGACGAGTGACTCGCTTGCAAACAATGCGAAAGCAATGAGTCTTACCATTAATCGCTCTTCGGTTTCAGAGGGGTGTCTGGCAAGCGTTAAGCTATGTGCTGCATAGTAATTGCTGTCCATGTTGGACACTTGAAGATCAGCTTTGTAGATGGTGGATTTTAGTGCCATGGAGACTTCTTCTCCGTGTCTTTGCTAGCCTTGTTTGCATTAGTCTTTTTTGCAGACTTTGTGCCTGTAGGTCTTGGAGCGGCGCCACTCCGGCGGTTGGGCTGTCCTTTGCCACGCACTTTAGGAGCTTTGACTTTGGGTGGCTTGATTTCAGCGCTGGGGTCAATGCTTATTAATATGCGCTTGCCTTCACACTCTATGACTTGACCAGGTTTAATCTTTGCTGTTTTACGCAGTTCTAGCTCGCCATCCACTTTTACTAGGCCTTCAGCCACCATTGCTTTGCCTCGACCACCGCTATCGGCTAGATCTACTAACTTAAGCAAATTGCATAGTTCAACGTATTCTGTATTTATTATAAATTCAATATCTTGCATTATGTTTTCTTATGTGGTGTATGAGGTTTTATTGTTATTTCTTTGTAATAACTTTGCCAATGTGCGCTTCGCCACGTTTTTTGGCTAGCGCTATTTGTTTTTGGCGTTCAGTCACGCTGATGCGTTTTTCTTTGGAGAGCTTATCAAAGCAGTGTGGGCATGAAATGCCGGCGACATATTGGTCGCTTTGCATTTCTACTGGCGAGAGTGGATGTCGACAAGCATGGCATTGGTCGTAATCACCAATCTCTAAGCCATGTTTGACGGAAACCCGTTGATCAAACACAAAACATTCGCCTTCCCATAGACTTTCTTCCTTCGGTACTTCTTCAAGGTATTTGAGGATGCCACCTTGCAAGTGATATACCTCTTCAAAGCCCTGTTCAATCATGTAGGAGCTTGCTTTTTCACAGCGAATACCACCAGTACAAAACATAGCGACTTTTTTATGTTGCTTGGCATCTAAGTTTTTGCTGACATAGTCAGGAAATTCTCTAAATGTTGTGGTTTTAGGGTCGATTGCACCTTTGAATGTGCCAATGTCGTATTCGTAATCGTTGCGAGTATCAATGAGTATCACGTCAGGATCAGAAATTAATGCATTCCAGTCTTTAGGCTTTACATAAGTGCCGACTTTGTAATTTGGATCAATGCCTTTTACGCCTAGAGTCACAATCTCTTTTTTAACACGAACTTTCATTCGGTAAAACGGCATTTCATCTGCGTATGACTCTTTATGCTCAAGATCGGTTAAACGGGAATCTTGTTTAAGGTGTTGGATAAGCGCGTCAATATCAGCGCGACTGCCGGCAACGGTGCCATTTATGCCTTCTTCAGCCAGCAGCAATGTGCCTTTGATGTTGTGAGCAACGCAAAAATCTAACAAGCTCGGCTGAATGGCTTGGTAGTCGTTTAGTTTTGCGAATTTATAGAGTGCGGCGACAATGAAATTTGGCACAAGATTCTTTCTTAGGTGCGACTTAAACAAGGTCGCTATGATAAGCCATGCGGGGCTTATTTTCTACGCAAATTGATGTGGTTACCTATTAATTCGGTAGCTTGATCTCGATAGTGTTTATGATCTAAGTCTTTCACCCATAAATGAATGAGTCCGCTAAAGAATAAATGCGTATCCATTGCGAGGATGGCAGGGGAATCTGTAGGCTTTAGTTGATCTTTTGTCTTTGCACGTTCGTAGAGTTGTTCAATTTTTTTTGTAATACGCTCGCAATTGCATAATGTTTGTTCGAGCACTGTTGTTAACTCTTCTACGTATTCACACTTGACCATCATGATTTCAAAGATTTGGCGCGTATAAGAGCACTCATTCAGTGCATCGATAGTGCCGCTTAGAAATTTGCCGATTTGACCAAGGGGGTCATCATTATTTTCAACAAGTAGGCTTTCATCCATTCTGTCAATCAGGGGAAGTATGACTTGCTCGCGTAGGGCGCTAAACAATTCAGTCTTGTTACTGAAGTGCCAATAGATAGCACCTCTTGTCACACCTGCCTGTGCAGCAATTTGCTCCATGCTGGTTCGACTTACGCCGCGAGATAAAAATACCTCGCGTGCCGCATCAATGATGCGCTGCCTTGTGATTTCTGCATTTTCTTTGGTTTGTCTAACCATGGCCTTTAGTTTCCGAAGTTGACTGCCATATTTTCAATATTAACCCTTTGTATAACATGGTGTTTTAATCGATTAAAACACGTTTACATATGGGCATGTTTCTATATAATATACATACAACTTTGTATGTAAACAAGCATTATATTAATTATTCCCTTAAAAGACATGGAGTTATCAATGCAGACCTTATTTCTTAAACGCAGCGCCAAACCAAGTTTTTCGCATTTCCTCTTGATTTGCGTAGTCGTAAGCTTTGTATTGGTTGCTTGTGGCAAAAAAGAAGAGGCTGCGCCCCAAAGTGCTGGCGTGGTGATGCCTGTCGGTGTGATTTCAGTGAAATCAACCAGTGTGCCAATTACGGCTGAGGCTGTTGCGCAAACTGAAGGCGCTAAAGAAGTGGAAATTCGTCCGCGCGTTGGCGGTATTTTATTAAAGCGTATGTATAACGAAGGTGCTTCAGTAAAAGCAGGTCAAACAATGTTTTTAATTGATCCGGCGCCTTATCAAATCGCACTGCAACAAGCTAAAGCCGCTTATCTAGCTCAGCAAGCAAGAGTCGAACAAACAGCGCGTGAGGAGTCTCGTTTGCATAGTTTGCTTGCGAGTCAATCAATTAGCCAGCGTGAATATGATAATGCGTCGAGCGACAAAGCAACTTCAGTAGCAAATCTTCAGCAAGCGTTAGCGAATGTAAGAGAAGCTGAACTAAACCTTTCATACACGAATGTGACTTCGCCGCTAACAGGCGTTTCTGGACGCTTTCAATTTTCAGAAGGTGCATTGGTTGCGCCTAATACAAGCTTATTAACAACGGTTTCTCAAATCTCACCAATTTGGGTGCGCTTCAGTCTGTCTGATAGTGAAATAAAGGCGCTGGGCGGCCATTTAACTGAGCAAAATGTGAAAGAGGTTGCGCTTGTATTGCCTGATGGCAGCGAGTACAAGCAAAAAGGCAAGCTTAATTTTTCTGCTAGCCAAATCGATCCTCAATTAGGGACCCAGCAGTTAAGAGCGACCTTTGAGAACAGTGACCATCAATTATTGCCAGGTCAGTTTGTAAGGGCTCGTATTACAACAGGTGTTCGAAATGGCGTTTTTCTGATTCCACAAACGTCGGTCCTAACTGGCGATCAAGGCAAGTTTGTATTTGTTGCCGATAAAGATAAAGAAGGCAAAATTGTTGCGGCCGTCCGTCCAATTAAAGAGGGCGGTTGGTTAGGTAATGATTGGGTAGTGCTTGAAGGCCTAAAAGAAGGCGACCAAGTCATTGCGGATAACTTAATTAAAGTGCGTCCTGGTGCGCCAGTGAATCCTCATCCGTTTGGCACTGCTACAGCAATGCCTGCCGCTAATCCAGCTAAAGCTAAGTAAACGAATATGAAAAACTTCACACGATTTTTTATTACGCGGCCAATTTTTGCTTCGGTTTTATCTATTATTATTGTGCTGTCTGGCTTGGCTGCTGCTTTTAAACTGCCAATCGCTCAATATCCACAAATCGCACCACCAACTGTCACAATCACAGCGGTTTACCCAGGTGCAAGTGCTGATACATTATCCAAAACCGTTGCTGCGCCAATCGAGGAGCAGTTAAGCGGTGTTGATAATCTGCTGTATTTCAACTCTAGCGCTGATTCCAGCGGAACCTTAGTGATTACAGCCACTTTTGAGATTGGTACAAACGTTGACCAGGCAACATTCAACGTGAGCAATCGCGTCAATATAGCAACGCCTCGCTTACCCGATGAAGTGCGTCGTAACGGCTTAATCGTTCAAAAGAAATCGAATGATATTTTGCTTGTGGTGATGCTCACTTCAAAAAATAAAGCGCATAACCGTTTATTCTTAAGCAATTACGCCACACTTAATGTGATGGATGAGATTAAGCGCGTTAAGGGTGTTGGCGACGCTACAATCTTTGGTGGACAAGATTATTCAATGCGGGTTTGGCTTCGCCCAGATCGCATGGCTCAACTTGGTGTGAGCACTACGGATATTTCCAATGCAATTACAGCACAAAACAATCAATATGCTGCAGGCAAGATTGGGCAAGATCCAGCGCCTTCCTCTCAGCAGTTGGTTTACACCGTGACAGCAAAAGGTCGTCTAATTGATCCTGAGCAATTCGGTAACGTCATTATTAAAGCTGATGGACCTAATGGTGTTTTGTATTTGAAAGATGTTGCCCGTATTGAACTCGGCGCTCAAAACTACAATGTGGCTTCAACGCTTGATGGCACACCAGGTGTGGCGATTCCGATCTTCTTGCAAACAGGGGCTAATGCGCTTGATACCGCTAAAAATATC
The DNA here is from genome assembly GCA_903870165.1 of uncultured Methylophilaceae bacterium. Classification (GTDB taxonomy): domain Bacteria; phylum Pseudomonadota; class Gammaproteobacteria; order Burkholderiales; family Methylophilaceae; genus Methylopumilus_A. The sequence goes on from CAIQBW010000010.1 coordinate 88,920, forward strand.
AAAGCTAAGATGGATGATCTCAAAGCTGAGTTTCCAGCAGGAATGCAATACACTATACCTTATGATACAAGTGATTTTGTTAAAGCGACCATTAACGAGGTATTCCATACCTTTGCAGAAGCTTTGGTATTGGTTGTGTTGGTGGTATTCCTATTCTTACAAAGCTGGCGCGCAACGCTGATTCCTATCATTGCTGTGCCTATCTCTTTAATCGGCACTTTTGCAGGGCTTTATCTTTTCGGCTTCTCGATTAACTTGCTGACCTTGTTTGCCATGATTTTGGCTATCGGTATCGTGGTGGACGATGCAATTGTGGTGCTTGAGAACACAGAGCGCTTAATGACTGAAGAAAATATGGCGCCTTTGCCTGCGGCAATCAAGTCAATTAGTCAGGTGTCTGCCGCCGTAGTTGCGATTGTGTTAGTGCTATGTGCGGTGTTCGTGCCTGTGGCATTCCAAGGTGGCATCGCAGGCGAGCTGTATAGGCAGTTCGCAGTAACAATCGCAATCGCTGTGGTGATTTCAGGCATTGTTGCACTAACGCTGACGCCAGCACTTTGCGCCATGATTTTGAAGAAGTCCCACAATGAAAATGCGTTCTTCAGAAAATTTAATCATGGCTTTGGACGAATGACCAGTTTTTACACGGGCACAGTCAATAAAACACTTAAGCACAAAATCGTCGGCGGCTTGGTTTTTGCCGTAATTGTTGTGATTGTCGCAGCGCTGTTTAGAGTGGTACCAGGAAGCTTTGTGCCTGCTGAGGATCAAGGCTATGTTGTAACAGTGGTTATCATGCCTGACGGGGCGACTTTAAGCCGTACATCTAAAACTACAGAATCGATTAGGTCTACGATTGCACATGACCCAGCAGTAGCTCATGAGTTTGCGGTAAATGGTTTTGAATTGCTTACCGGTGCAAATAAAACCAATTCTGCGACCATGTTTGTGCGACTAAAGGATTGGAAAGAGCGCGAAACGAGTGCAACCGATATTGTTGGCAAGTTATTTGGTATTGGTATGAGTCAGCCTGACGGCTTAGCTATTGCAGTGAATCCCCCAGCGATTCGCGGTTTGGGGTCTGCAGGAGGCTTTGAAGTATATGTCCAAAGTCAGCGTGATACCGATCCGATTAAGCTTGCAGCTGTAATGAATGGCTTTATTGATGCCATGCGTGCTGAGCCAACTTTAACAGGCTTAAATTCATTCTTCCGTCCAACAGTTCCTCAGCTTTTAATTGAGGTAGATGAAGCAAAAGCGGTTTCACAGGGTGTGCATATTGCAGATATTTACGCGACTTTACAAAGCACAATGGGCGCTTTTTATGTGAACGACTTCAATCGTAACGGCCGAACATATCGGGTTCAATTGCAGGCGGAGCCAGAGTTTCGTATGCACCCAGAAGATTTGGGTAAAGTATATGTTCGCAGCCAAGGCGGCAACATGATTCCACTTTCAGCATTAAGCAAGGTTAGCAATATCGTTGGCGCTGAACAGTTGGAGCGTTATAACGGCTTACTTTCTGCAAAAGTCTTTGGCAGTGGTGCGCCAGGCGTGAGCTCTGGCGATGCAATTAAAACGGTTGAACGGATTGCCAAAGAAAATTTACCTGAGGGCTATAAAATCGCTTGGACAGGGCAAGCTTACCAAGAAAAGCGTACCGGTTCAGCAGCACTTTTTGCTTTCGGTTTCGCCATTATTATGGTCTTCTTGATTTTGGCAGCGCAGTTTGAAACCTGGGCGTTACCATTAGCAGTGATTATGGCAGTCCCATTTGCACTTGCAGGCGCTTTGTTAGCAGTTCTACTTCGTGGAATGCCGAATGATATTTACTTCCAAATTGGTTTAATTACATTGATTGGATTGGCAGCCAAAAATGCGATTCTGATTGTCGAATTTGCCGAGCAAAAAATGGAGGAGGGGATGCCAGTTGCTCAGGCTGCGCTTGAAGCTGCTAGGTTGCGCTTTAGACCGATTGTGATGACGTCGATGGCCTTCGTGTTAGGTATACTTCCGCTCGTTGTTGCATCAGGCGCTGGTGCTGCAGCACGCCGTTCAATGGGTACAGGTGTATTTGGCGGCATGATTTTAGCCACGTTTATTGCCACCATCTTTATTCCTCTATTCTTCACATGGTTAAGCGGTAAGCACGTGAGGCAGCATGGCCATGTTGGTGTTGAAGAGTCGCAAGAGAAAGAAGCCCAATGAAATTAAAAAAGTTAATTAGATTGTCTTTAGCGTTGCCAGCATTAAGCTTGGTGGCTTGTCAGATGGTAGGCCCAGATTACGCTAGGCCTAAGCAAGCATTGCCATCTTCTTATCAAGAAGCACAAGCCTCTGAAGACCAAAAGGTGATAAGCAATCAGTGGTGGACGCTCTATAACGATGAAACGCTTAATAACTTAATTGCAAAAGCCAGTAAAAATAATACCGACCTTAAAATTGCCACAGCACGAATTGAAGAGGCTGATGGCTATATGCGTGAAGTTGGCGCAGCATTGTTTCCGCAAGTAAATTTAGACTCAAGTGCAAGTCGTTACAAAGTTACTGAGTTGGGTGCTACACCTTTATTTGGCACTAGTCCAACTAGAAGCGACTACAACGTTAAATTAAGCACAACTTTTGAATTAGATTTTTGGGGTAAGTTACGACGTGCGCAAGAGTCAGCGAAAGCGCAAGCTTTAAGCTCAAGATTTGCTAAAGACACGATTGATTTGTCGCTTAAAGGCTTGGTTACAGGCGACTACTTGTTACTGCGTAGTTTGGAAGCGCAAATTGAATTGTCTAAGGCGAGTATGAATAGTCGTGTAGATAGCCTAGCCTTGACACAACGTCGTTTAGAGGGTGGTGTATCTTCTGCGCTAGATCTACATCAAGCTGAAGTTGCTTACAATAATCTTAAAGCACAACTGGCTGATTTAACACGTCAACGATCGATCATTGAGCATCAATTGGCAGTGCTTACTGGTGATTTGGATTTAAAGATTTCTTCAGGTGATATTAACGGATTACCTATTCCCCCTGTGCCGCCAGTTGGTTTGCCATCATCGCTATTGGAAGCGCGTCCCGATGTCCGTCAAGCCGAGCAAAATTTAATCGCTGCGAATGCCAAAATTGGGGTAGCTAAGGCCGCTTTATTTCCGACCATTTCTCTCACTGCTGGTTTTGGTGGTGAAAGTAAAGACTTAGGCGATGTCCTGAAATCTGCAGCAGGAATTTGGAATGGTGGTCTGAGCTTAAATCTTCCAGTGTTTGACTCTGGTCGTTTAAATTCTAAAGTTGACCAAGCAACTGCAGAGCAAAAGCAATTATTGGCAAGTTATGAGCGCGCAGTGCAGAACGCGTTTACTGAAGTGAACGATGCTTTAGTTAATTTGCGTCAAAACACAGAGCGTGAGGCAGCGCTTAATGCAAGCCAATCATCGGCTAGTAATGCGTTGGAAATTGCAAACAATCGTTATAAATCTGGCTATACGGGTTATTTGGAAGTCCTCGATGCGCAACGGGTGTTTAATGATTCTTCACTTGCTTATGTGCAAAGTCGTCAAGCAAGACTAACTGCAACCGTCGAGTTGTTTAAGGCGCTTGGTGGAGGCTGGGTGGCTTTGCCGATTAAATAATTACTTTTTGAGTACTTGTTGAATCTTTAATAGAAGTACTATGGCAGATAACACTAGCGTAATGGCATTAGCCAGAATCACAGGCATGCTATGGATAAATAATCCATAAAAGAACCAAAGAGCAACGCCTGTGGTGAAAAGGCTGTACATTGGTAATGAAATGCCTTCAAGGTTCCGTGTTTTCCATGATTGGTAAGCTTGTGGGGCAAATGCGATCGTGGTGAGAAAAGCTGCGCTGTAGCCGATAATGTTGCTTAGATCTTGTTGCATATTGTTCTTAATCAGTTTTAAACCAGCGCAGATTAAAGCACGAGTAGTCAAATCACAGCTAGACTTTTTTGGCTAAACAACTTGTCATTGCTTCATCCTCTATAGCTGGCATGATAAAATCTTCAATAAATTATAATCATTGAACTCACGCAAAGATAATCAAAATAATGACTGTTCGTACCCGATTTGCCCCTAGTCCTACTGGTTTTTTACATATTGGCGGTGCGCGTACCGCTTTATTCTCATGGGCTTATGCTCGCAAACATAAAGGTCAGTTCATTCTTCGCATTGAAGATACTGATGTAGCGCGCTCAACTCCTGAAGCTGTGCAAGCGATTTTAGATGGTATGTCATGGTTGGGTTTGGATTGGGATGAAGGTCCTTTCTACCAAATGCAACGCATGGATCGATACAAAGAAATCATCCAAAAAATGTTGTCCGAAGGCCACGCTTACCTCTGTTACTCAAGCAAAGAAGAGCTAGATGCCTTGCGTGAACGTCAGATGCAAGAAGGTGCAAAGCCTCGTTACGATGGTCGTTGGAGACCTGAGGAAGGAAAGTCACTTCCAGAAGTTCCTGCGGGCATTCAACCGGTTGTTCGTTTCAAAAATCCTAAAACCGGCTTGGTTGAATGGAGTGATATGGTTAAAGGCCATATTGCCATTTCAAACGAAGAATTGGATGACCTAATTATTGCTCGCGGTGACGGTACACCAACCTATAACTTCTGTGTGGTAGTGGACGATTGGGAAATGGGCATTACTCAAGTGATTCGCGGTGATGATCACGTGAATAACACGCCTCGCCAAATCAACATGCTTAAAGCACTTGGTGCGACGATTCCTCAGTACGCACACTTGTCGATGATTTTGGGTGATGATGGGCAGAAGCTATCCAAACGTCACGGCGCTGTAAGCGTGATGCAATATGACGAAGATGGCTATTTGCCACAAGCTGTGTTGAATTACCTTGCTCGCTTAGGTTGGTCGCATGGTGATGATGAAATTTTCAGCATGGATCAGTTCTGTGAGTGGTTTGATTTAGACCACATCACGCCATCAGCCGCGCAGTTTAATACTGAGAAGCTAAATTGGATTAACGCAGATTACATTAAGCAAGCTGACTTAAACGTGTTGGGTGAAGATATTAAAAAGCGACTCTCAGCTAAAGGTGTTAAAACTGAAGGTGGCGCTGACTTAAATGGGGTGATTGCACTTTATCGTGACCGTGCAAATACCCTCAATGAGCTTGCTAACAGCATTGAATATTTCTACAGCCAGCCTATGCTTGATGCGGCTGCAGCTGAAAAGCATTTAACACCAGAAATTATGCCTGTTATGAAAGCGATGCTCGCTGAACTTGCATCTATTGATTGGACGGTTGAAGCCCTCCATCATGTGATTGAGCAAACCGTTGTAAAGAATGAATTGAAGTTTCCTAAGGTGGCCATGCCGCTGCGTGTCATGGTGACTGGCGGTGGTCAATCACCAAGTGTTGATGCGGTGATGCAGCTTTTAGGCAAGGAAGAAACGCTGAAGCGTATGTCGGCTTTTTGTGCTTAAACATATTTAATTGCAATGAGAACGAACGGCATATACTCATAGTCATAGCATTACAGTTTATTTATTATTAATTTCATTACCAAGAAAAAGGTGAAAACATGAATCCTAAAGGGCAGTTGTTACAAGACCCATTTTTAAATGCTTTGCGCAAGGAACATGTGCCAGTCTCAATTTACCTCGTAAATGGCATCAAGTTACAAGGGCAGGTTGATTCATTTGATCAATACGTCATCTTGTTGAAAAATACGGTAACGCAAATGGTCTATAAACACGCGATTTCTACGATTGTTCCAGGTCGTGCAGTGACTATCCCGCATGGGGCAGATGAAGAATAATCTAGGTGTTTAATGTTTTTGTATTAATGGTTCATTTTTCGATGACTCCTTGTCATGCTTGATCGTCCAGAGGGAAGTAGCGACGCCATTTTGGTGAGCTTGGACTTTGGTGATAGAGGCTACGAGGAAAGCTTAGAGGAGCTTAAACAGCTCGCTATTAGTGCTGGCATTTCGATTCGAGGTGTCGTTGAAGGTAAGCGTGATAAGCCAGATGCTAAATACTTTATCGGTTCTGGCAAAGCAGAAGAACTCGCTGAAATGGTTAAAGCGACAGAGTCACGCGCAGTGGTATTTAATCACGACCTTAGTCCATCCCAGCAGCGCAATTTAGAGCGCTTACTTGAATGTAGGGTTGCAGATCGTACAGGTTTAATTCTCGATATTTTTGCACAACGCGCCAAAAGTCATGAAGGTAAGTTGCAGGTGGAGTTAGCTCAGCTCGAACACCTGTCAACACGTTTGGTTCGTGGATGGACTCACTTGGAGCGTCAAAAAGGCGGCATTGGTGTGCGTGGCGGACCTGGTGAGACGCAGCTTGAACTTGATAGGCGAATGCTGCGTATTCGCGTGAAACAACTTCGTGAAAAGCTTGAAAAGCTTAAACAGCAACGTGGTATGCAGCGTCGCTCACGTAAGCGGTCTCAAGTCATGTCCGTTTCGTTAGTGGGTTACACCAATGCAGGTAAATCCACATTGTTTAATCGATTGACGCAGTCTAAAGTGCTTGCGGCTGATCAATTGTTTGCAACCTTGGATACGACTTCACGTAAGCTTTACATTCCAGATGGCGGCCCTATGGTGATTTCAGATACTGTGGGTTTTATTAAGCATCTACCTCATGCTTTAGTTGAGGCTTTTGGCGCAACTCTTGAAGAGGCCGTTCAGGCTGATTTGTTGCTTCATATCGTAGATACAGCAAGTTCGAATCGCGATGAGCAAATCGCTGAGGTTAATAAGGTCTTAGGTGAAATTGGTGCGCAAGAAGTATCGCAGATATTGGTTATGAATCAAATTGATCGAGCGGGGTTAGAGGCGGGCTTGGAGCGCGATGAATATGGTAGAATTTGCAAAATACTCATTTCAGCTAAAACTGGTGATGGTTTGCAGTATTTAGAGCAAGCTTTAAAAGAGCATCAGCAAAGCCTTTATGAATATCGCACATCAGAAGCTGCATATATTTAATTTATTGATTTATCGGAGTTTTTAATGGCAAATGATCCTGGTTGGGGCAATCGCAACAATGAAGGCCCGCCTGATTTGGATGAGGTAATGCGCCAATTTAGCCGCAAAATTAACGCCTTTTTTGGCAAAAAAACTGCTCCTAGCGGTTCATCAGACGATAGACCGAGTGTTGCTATTCTTCCTATTTTTGGCCTAATTTTATTGGTCTGGATAGCAACAGGTTTTTACATCGTTGATCAAGGCTCTCGAGGAGTAGTATTGCGCTTCGGTAAGCACGTTGAAACGACTTTACCCGGTCCCCGTTGGCACATGCCTTTTCCTGTTGAATCTGTAACAGTCGTCAATATGGAACAAGTTCGTACGATTGAAATTGGATATCGCTCTTCTGAAGGCAGTGGTAGTCGAAGTAAAGAATTACACGAGTCTTTGATGTTGACGGATGATGAAAACATTATTGATTTGCAATTCGCCGTTCAGTACAACCTCAAAAATGTAGAAGATGCCCTGTTCAATAACCGTAGTGCTGAAGAAGCGGTGCGTGGCATTGCTGAAACAGCCATTCGTGAAGTAGTGGGTAAAAGTAAGCTCGACTTTGCACTATATGAAGGCCGCGATGAAGTCGCGATTAATACTAAAAAGCTTATGCAAGAAGTATTGGATCGCTATAAGACAGGAATTAACGTGGTAAGTGTCACAATGCAAAATGCTCAACCACCAGAGCAAGTTCAAGCGGCGTTTGAAGATGCTGTAAAGGCCAAGCAAGATTTGGAGCGTCAAAAGAACGAAGGTCAGGCTTATGCTAACGACGTAATTCCTAAAGCGCGTGGCACGGCTTCTAGGTTGCTTCAAGAGGCTGCTGGCTATAAATTGCGTGTTGAAAATGAGGCGCAAGGTAATGTGAGTCGCTTTAATCAAATTTTAGCCCAATATCAACATGCGCCAGAAGTAACGCGTTCGAGAATGTATTTGGATACCCAAGAGCAAATTATGTCTAGCGTAAGTAAGGTAATCGTTGATCAAAAAAATGGTAGTAATTTGCTGTATTTGCCTTTAGATAAATTGATGGCAACGACAGGCGCTAATGCGCCTCCAGCTACTCCAGCGGTTACTCCTCCTGCGCAACCTAATGCGACGCCAACGGTTGCACCAAATACCTACACGGATGCTAGGGCACGTGATGATTCACGAACCCGCGACCGTGATAGCCGATAAAAGTGAGAGAGCAGATGAGAAATTTAGGTGTAGTACTTATCGGTTTGTTGATAGCGATTATTTTAATCAGCGCGTCAGTCTTTACAGTTGATCAGCGCGAATATGCTTTGGTTAAACGTTTGGGTGAGGTTGTGGCGATTGAAAAAACACCAGGCTTATATTTAAAAGCACCATTCATTGATAATGTTGTGTATTTCGACAATCGTATTTTGACTCTTAATTGGGAAGAGCCAGATCGATTTATTACCAGTGAAAAGAAAAATGTGCTGGTAGATTCCTTTGTTAAATGGCGCATCATTGACCCGCAAAAATATTATGTTTCTGTGCATGGTGATGAAATTCAGGCTGAACGTCGTTTATCTCAAACTGTGAATGATGGTCTTCGTGCTGAGTTTGGTAAACGCACTATTCATGATGTGGTGTCAGGTGAGCGAAGCCAAATCATGGAAATTCTCCGTCAGCGCGCAGACCGCGATTCACGTCAAATAGGTATTCAAGTATTGGATGTGCGCATCAAACGCGTTGATTTGCCTGAGAATGTGAGCAATTCAGTCTATGACCGTATGGAAGCTGAGCGTAAGGGTGTCGCCAATCAGTTACGTTCGGAAGGGTCAGCTGCAGCTGAAAAGATTCGTGCTGATGCGGATAGGCAACGTGAAGTTATTGTTGCTGAAGCATTTAAAGAAGCCCAGCGAATCAAGGGCGAGGGCGATGCAACCGCGGCTGGAATTTATTCTGCCGCGTATGGTAAGAGTCCAGAATTCTATGCGTTTTATCGTAGCCTGGAAGCCTACCGTAACAGCTTTAAGAATAAGAGTGATGTCATGGTGCTTGAGCCCAGCTCGGACTTTTTGAAATACATGCGCAATTCTGGCGCTAAAAAATAATTGATTTGAGTGTTTATGCGTAATTGGTTACTACCTGAATATATTGAAGACGTCTTGCCTGCTGAAGCTGCGCAAATTGAGTCTTTACGTAGATCATTGTTGGATATGTTGGATGTGCATGGCTATCAACTTGTCATGCCGCCAATGTTGGAGTATCTAGAGTCTCTCATTACCGGTGTGGGGCATGATTTAGATTTAGCTACCTTCAAAGTTGTGGATCAACTGACAGGTCGATTAATGGGTGTCCGTGCTGATATTACGCCACAAGCAGCGCGCATAGATGCGCACATGCTAAATAATCAAGGGGTGACACGCCTTTGTTACGCAGGTAGCGTATTAAGAACCAATCCTGATGGTTTGGCACAGACGCGTCAGCCTATTCAGTTAGGCGCAGAATTGTTTGGCCATGCTGGTATAGAAGCTGATATTGAGATTCAGCGTTTGATGATTAAAACGCTTCAAGCCGCTGGGGTTAAGGCATTACAGATTGATTTTAGCCATGTGGGTATTTTTGATAGCTTAATGAGCAAAGTACAAGCAAGCGCTACGCTAAAACATTCTATTTACCAAGCATTGCAAAGCAAAGACAAAACAGAAGTAAAAGCACTCACTCAAGATTTCGATGCTGAAACGCGTGAAGCTTTATGTCGATTAACTGAGTTAAATGGTGATGCAGACATTTTGGCTATCGCTGCTAAAGATTTACCAAAAACAAATGAAATTACACGAGCGTTAAATGATTTAACCCAAGTTACCGAGGAGTTGGCTGATTTGGGCGTTTGTTTAAGTTTTGATTTAGCAGAACTTCGTGGCTATCACTATCATAGCGGAATGGTGTTCGCAGCCTATGCACAAGGATGTTCAGGCCCGTTAGCATTTGGTGGCCGATATGATGAAGTTGGACAAGTCTTTGGCCGCGCTCGTGCAGCAACAGGCTTTAGCTTAGATTTGCGTGGCTTGGTAAAAGCACTTCCAGCCTTAAAGGTGAAAAAAGGCATTCTCGCCCCTTATGGAAAAGAAGCGTCTTTGTTGAATAAAATTAACTCATTAAGAGCATCTGGTGAGAAAGTGGTTCAAGAGCTACCAGGCCATGATGGGCATATTGCAGAACTGAATTGCGATAGAAAATTAGTTAACCAAACAGGGCAATGGCAAGTAGTTTCTGCGTAGCATTAAACTAAATTAGCAGTACAAAATTATAAAAAGCACTTAAATATTACTAGGTAGATTATGGCTAAAAATGTTGTTGTTATCGGCACGCAATGGGGCGATGAAGGTAAGGGGAAAATCGTTGATTGGTTAACTGACCATGCGCAGGGCGTTGTACGCTTTCAAGGTGGTCATAATGCTGGTCATACATTGGTTGTGGGTCAGGGTGATGCACAGCGTGTTTATAAGCTTAACTTAGTGCCATCAGGCATTGTTCGTACAGGTGTGAATTGCTATATCGGCAATGGCGTTGTTTTAGACGCTGGACATTTACTTAAAGAAATTAAAGAGCTTGAAGACGGTGGCTTGGAAGTTAAAAACCGTCTTAAAGTGAGTCCAGGCTGCCCATTGATTCTGGATTATCACGTTCGTTTAGATGTGGCGCGTGAACTTAAACGTGGTGCAGATAAAAAAATTGGTACTACAGGTAAGGGCATAGGTCCGACTTATGAAGATAAAGTAGCTAGACGTGCTTTACGTCTTTACGATTTATTTTATCCAGACCAATTTGGTGAAAAGCTTCGCGACGTATTGGATTATCACAATTTTGTCCTGACAAACTATTTAGGCGCCGAGGCGGTTGATTTTAATCAGCAGTTCGACTCAGCATTAGCTAAAGCTGAACATATCAAGCCTATGGTGGCGGACATTTCAGCTGCTTTATATGAAGCAAATAAAGCAGGTCAAAATCTCTTATTTGAAGGTGCACAAGGAACACTGTTGGATGTAGACCATGGCACGTACCCATACGTGACATCAAGCAATTGTGTGTCAGGCCAGGCTTCCGCTGGAACAGGGGTAGGTCCAAGCATGTTGCATTATGTATTAGGGATTACCAAAGCGTACACGACGCGTGTTGGTGGTGGCCCATTTCCAAGTGAGCTGGATATTGATTCTGAAGGTGCGCCAGGCACACAAATGTCTGTGAAGGGCCAAGAAATTGGTACAGTAACTAAACGTAAACGTCGTTGTGGATGGTTTGACGCGGCCGCACTTCGTCGCTCTGCACGCATCAATGGTTTATCAGGTTTGTGTATCACTAAGCTAGATGTGCTTGATGGGATTTCTGAGCTTCGCATTTGTACAGGATATAAGCTCGACGGTAAAACGGTTGATATGTTGCCAGTTGGTGCAGATGATGTTGCGCGTTGCCAACCAATTTACGAAACCTTGCCTGGTTGGACCGAAAACACCTTTGGCGTTAGCCGCTGGGAAGACCTGCCTGTCAATGCACGTAACTATCTAAAGCGTCTAGAGACGCTATGTGAAGTGCCAGTTGATATCGTTTCAACAGGCCCAGAACGCGATGAAACTATTGTTTTACGCCACCCATTCGGGCTTTAATGAAACCAGTTGAAAAACAGCGCATGGCTTGGGCCTTAACGGGCTCAGGTCATTATTTACGTGAGTGCATCGGCATTTTCGATAAGCTGGAAGATGTCGATTTATTTCTAAGTAAAGCAGCAGCTGAAATCCTTCAGCAATATGGCTACAAGCATAATGTTGGCAAAGTCTATCAAGACAAAACTGCTAGTTCAGTGCCTGTTGAGCTGTTTTATAAAGGCGCGTATCACACCGTGGTGATTGCTCCTACGACATCAAATACAGTCGCAAAAATGGTTTATGGCATCTCGGATAATTTAGTCACCAATATCTTTGCACAAGCAGGTAAGTGCCGCGTTCCTACTATTGTTTTTGCTTGCGACACAGAAGCTGAACTTGAATCTGAGGCTCCACGTGACAATATGGTGAAGGTTTATCCGCGTCGTGTTGACTTGGAAAACACAGACAAACTCAAAACCTTCGAGGAAACAACAGTGGTCGAGAATATGCAGCAACTCGACACTGCTATTCAGGCAAGATTAGCATGTCTGAAAGCCTCCTCTTTTTAACAGGCAAGTTGGCTGAGAAGAGCTTGCATCAAGTATTAGCAAGTATAGAGCCAGCTCCGTTCAAGTATCGAATTACTCAAATAGGCGTATCCGTTGCCGCACTCATGACTCCTGAATTGATTGCTAGACGCTTACCTGATATTGGCGATGCTAGCAAAGTAATTGTGCCAGGGCTTTGTTGTGGCGACCTAACGATACTTGAAGATAAATATGGCGTGCCTGTTGCTCGCGGTCCTGTGGACTTAAAAGACTTACCACAATACTTTGGTCACGGTGGCAAAGCTCCTGACTTATCGAAATATGACGTCAATATTTTTGCTGAAATCGTCGATGCGCCGCAATTAAGTGTCGAATCTATATTGGCGCGTGCTGAATATTTTCAAGCACAGGGTGCCAATGTCATTGATTTAGGCTGTTTGCCAAACACACCGTTTCCACATTTGGCTGATGCAATTAAATCGCTCAAAGCGGCTGGTTTTAAGGTGAGTGTTGATTCTTTAAACGCGGATGACTTATTGCTTGCTGGCAAATTAGGTGCAGATTATCTACTTAGCCTAACCGAACATACTTTGTGGATTGCTGAGCAAGTAGATGCTATACCAGTATTAATACCCGCAAAATCAGGCAGCTTGCCGTCTTTATATCGTGCAATTGAAGGTATGCAAAAAATCGCTAAACCATTTATTGCTGATGCCATTCTTGACCCTATTCCTTTTGGATTTACAGAGTCCATTGTTCGTTACCAAAAGCTACGTAAACGTTATTCCGATATTCAAATTATGATGGGCGTGGGTAATATTACAGAGCTTACTGATGCCGATACCACCGGTATTAATGCCATATTGTTTGGCATCATTAGTGAGCTCAATATCAATGCTGTATTAGCAACTTCTGTTAGTCCGCATGCAATTAATGCGGTTTCTGAAGCTGATGTTGCTAGGCGCATGATGTTTGCTGCACGTGAAGAAAATCGCTTGCCTCGTGATTACACGGCAGGTTTGTTAAGTTTGCATGACCGTAGACCATTCACTTATACGCCTGAAGAAATCTTAGAATTCGCAGCTCAAATCAAAGACCCAAGTTTTAGAATTCAAGTCAGCAAAGAGGGCGTGCATATTTACAACCGGGATGGCTTATACAGCAATATCGATCCATTTAAGTTATACCCGCATTTGAAGGTTGAAGATGACGCGTCCCATGCGTTCTACTTAGGCGTGGAGCTTGCAAGAGCGCAAATCGCTTGGCAACTTAAAAAGCGCTACACTCAAGATGAAGAGTTGGCATGGGGTGTTAATACCTTCGCCAGTAGCTCTGATGGTAAAACTGCTCATCGTGAAGCTTCAATGAAAGAAAAGAAGCAAAAGTCATGAGCACTATTGATAAGAAGTCAGAAAAAATTAACGAAATCATCCTCATCACAGAGTGTGAAGATGGAACACCACATATTGCGCCGTTTGGTATTCGTGAGCGTGACGGCTTAATCTTAATCGCACCTTTTAGGCCGTCTACCAGCCTAGACAATTTGCTGAGCGGGCGTCGTGCAACCGTCAATGCAACTGATGATGTGCGAGTGTTTGCAGGTGCCTTAACTGGCAGACGCAATTGGCTTGTTGAGGATAGGGTGGGAGCGTTAATACTCCAATCCACGCTTTCGTATCAATCATTGAAACTTGAAAAAGTTGAAGATGATGTTCAGCGTCCCAAGCTTTATTTCAGCAAACTCAAAGAAGAAATGCTTAAACCTTTCCAAGGCTTCAATCGCGCGCAAGCAGCAGTTGTTGAGTTGAGTGTCCTTGTCAGCCGTTTGCATATGTTGTCCATAGAAAAAATCACCTCCGAAATGGAGTATCTCTCTATAACGATTAAAAAAACCGCAAGTGATAATGAATTAGAAGCATGGAGTTGGTTGGTTGAGGCCGTCGAAAATCATCGCACGCAATTGTTGGGAAATAATATTGCCTAAATCTTCGCCAATTAAAATGTTAGCAAGTGTCACAAGCGTCGAAGAGGCCTTAATCGCTCTTGATGCTGGTGTTGATATGATAGACCTCAAAAACCCTGCTAAAGGGGCATTGGGCGCGCTAGAGCATCAGTTAATAAAAGATATTGTGCTTGAAATTAATCACCGCAGTACTGTAAGTGCGACGATAGGTGACTTAGTAATGGACCCTAGCTTAATTGCTAAAGCAACAAAAAAGATGCTTGAAACGGGCGTTGATATTGTAAAGATTGGATTCTTTGACCCAGCGCATCATATGGAATGCCTTGATGCATTAAAGCCTTTGAGTTCAAAAAGTAAGCTTGTTGCAGTATTGTTTGCAGATGAAAAACCTAATTTTGATTTATTACCCATCATTGCTAAATCAGGTTTTTACGGCGCGATGCTGGACACTGCAAATAAAAATAACGGTCATTTACTAAGTTATTTGAATGTTAATGATCTGAAAGCGTTTGTGGTTCGCGCCTCTGCATTAGGTCTTGAAACGGGATTGGCTGGTTCTATTCAGCTAAGCCACATTGAGGATCTTTGCAGGGCCGAACCATCTTACTTGGGTTTTCGTGGAGCATTGTGTGAGCAAAACAAAAGAGTTTTGGGCTTGGATCCAATTAAAGTCCTCAATATTAAAAAGATGTTGAATTAATACAAGTTTCGAATAGGCTTTAAATAGCTAAATATGCTTTAATTAAAGGCACTATTAAGTACTGGCTCCTTACGTGAGAGATATGACTGATAAAAGCAAAATAATTGTAGATTTAATGATTGAGACTAGATGGCTTGTGCCAGTGGATCCAAGCAATCAAGTTTTAGAAAATCACGCTGTTGTTGTTCACCAAGGAGTCATTGTCGATGTCCTTTCTATAGAAGCCGCAAAGGAAAAATACGCCGGGAATAAATCGGTTGTGCTTAATGAGCATTTATTGATTCCAGGATTGATTAATCTGCATACTCACGTTGGGATGACACTTATGCGTGGTTTGGCAGATGACATTCCTTTAATGCCCTGGTTACAAAATCACATTTGGCCTGCTGAACAGCAAATTGTTTCTGAAAAATTCGTTCGCGATAGTGCCTTATTTGGCTGTGCTGAAATGCTGGCTGGTGGCGTGACTTGCTTTAATGACATGTATTTTTATCCGCAAGCAACGGCAGAAGCTGTTTTGCAAGCTGGGATGCGTGCTCAGCTAGGCTTGGTGGTCTTAGAGTTTCCAACTAACTACGCCAATAACGCTGATGACTATATCGAAAAAGGCCTATTAATTCGTGATGCTTGGCGTGGCAATCCCTTCTTGTCTGCAAGCTTGGCGCCGCATGCGCCCTATACTGTTTCTGATATAACATTTGAAAAAGTCATTACCTATGCAGAGCAGCTGGGTTTAGGTATTCATACGCACTTGCATGAAACAAAAACAGAGCTTGCTGAGAGTATTAAAAATTTTGGTGTTCGTCCTATTAGGCGCATGGCAAATTTGGGACTTTTAGGCCCCAATCTTTCTGCAGCACATTGCGTACAAATTAATGATGAAGATTTGGATTTGTTAACTGCGTATCGCGCTAATGTGGTCCATTGTCCAAGCTCCAATTCAAAACTGGCAAGTGGTATTGCCCCAGTTAATCAGATGCTAAACACAGGTATAAACGTTGGCTTAGGTACGGATGGAGCTGCAAGTAATAACAGGCAAGATATGTTTGCTGAAATGCGCCTGGCCGCCTTATTAGCCAAAGCAAGGACTGAGGATGCAACCAGTATTCCAGCGTCACAAGCTTTGGAAATGGCGACTATCAATGGCGCTAGAGCATTAGGCTTGGATCACCAAATCGGCTCAATTGAAGTTGGTAAATTCGCTGATTTAACTGCTGTAAGAATTTCTGATGTTGAAACTTTGCCCTGCTTCGACCCTCTATCACATCTGATATATGCTTGTGGTCGAGAGCATGTAAGCCATGTTTGGGTGGCGGGAGATTTGCGTTTTGAACGGTCAAATCAACAAGTTGGCTTGTATGCCAATATTGAACCTAATGAATTAAAGGAAATTGCATTGTTATGGCAATCGAAACTGAATCAACACAAAGCATAAATGCCGATCCGGCAGAACTGGAAAAGTTTGCAAACCTTGCGCATCGCTGGTGGGACAAAACCAGTGAATTTAAGCCATTGCATGCGATTAATCCGCTACGCTTAAACTTTATTGATGGTTTGGTTAACCTTCAAGGTAAGCGTATTTTAGATGTCGGTTGTGGCGGTGGAATTCTGTCAGAGTCTATGGCTGAGAGGGGTGCAGATGTTACAGGTATAGACTTGGGTGATAAAGCACTTAAGGTTGCTAAATTACACCAGCTAGAATCAGGCTCAAAGGTTGATTACCGTTTAATATCCGCTGAAGATTTAGCTAAAGAACAGCCATTAAGCTTTGACGTAGTGACGTGTATGGAAATGCTAGAGCATGTGCCTGATCCCGAAGCGATTGTACGTGCTTGTGCTCAACTGGTTAAACCTGGTGGCTCAGTCTTTTTTTCAACCATTAATCGCAATCCCAAAGCGTACTTATTTGCAGTGATTGGTGCCGAATATGTACTTAATATGCTTCCAAAAGGTACGCATGAGTATCAAAAATTAATTAAACCATCGGAGCTCTCATCTTGGGCACGCCATACCGGTTTAAATGTTTGCCAACTGAAAGGCATGGGCTACAACCCATTAACCGACCATTATTCATTGAGCGATGACGTTTCCGTAAATTACCTCATTCATACAATCAAGTCTTAATATGATTCTATTTGATCTCGATGGAACGCTTGTTGATACTGCGCCTGACCTTGGCTATGCACTCAATTTGCAACGCGAGCTCCATGGTTTGGCACATTTACCTATAGAGGCAATTCGTCCTTTTGCTTCTCATGGTTCAAAAGGATTGCTCAATATCGGTTTTGGTTTAACTCCGGAAGATGAGTCTTTTGAGACGATGAGGATTGAATATTTGGATTTATATGACCAAGTATTTACGCGTTCACCCGTACTTTTTAATGGCGTGGGCGAACTCCTAGCAAATCTTCAAAAAAGCGATATTAAATGGGGCGTAGTAACAAATAAACCAAGACGTTTTGCCGCACCATTAATCGAATCCATGCAATTACGTACGACCATGGCATGCTTAGTCTGCGGAGATGACGCGGCACTTCCTAAGCCAGCCCCAGATAGCTTACTCATGGCTTGTGAACAGTCATTGGTAAAACCTGAGGATTGTTTATATGTGGGTGATGCAGAGCGAGATATTGAGGCGGGTAATGCAGCAGGGATGAAGACTGTTGTCGCGCTGTGGGGATATATCGATACTACTGATAAGCCAGCGACATGGGGTGCTGATTTTGCAATTGATCACCCTTCAGAACTTATAGCTTTGATGCCTAAAACTTTTAATTGAAGCTGGCTATCAGGTCTTTTTTTAGCGTCTCAATTGCAACTTCGCTTAATTTAACGCCAGTTTTCCCTGAAATTAAAAAAACATCTTCAGCGCGCTTTCCTAATGTGTTTATTTTCGCAGTTTGAATTTGAACTTTATTCGTTAAAAAAGCGTGTGCAATGGTTGAAAGTAGGCCAGGGCGGTCTCCACCAACAATCTCAATTTTGTGATTGTTGGTGCCTCGGAGGCTCTCTACCGTTACATTCGATTTAATCGGCATGTGTTTGACTTGCCTGCTTAGTCGGCCTTTCGTAGGCGCGCTGAGTGACAGATTGCTGCGTAAACTACCACTCAATTCATATTCAATATAATTCAACAAATCGCGATAACTTACTGATTTATCACTTTGATCTAAAACTAAAAAGCTATCTAAAGCGTAAGCGTTTTTAGAGGTATAAATCTTAGCTTCCAAGATAGTGTAGCCAATACGCTCAAAGAAGCTGCATATGCACGCAAATAAATCATCACGGTCTGGTGTATATATCATCACCTGAATACCATCGCCTGCAGGACTCAAACGTGCTCTAACAACAGGATCTTTGGTGTCGGCATGTCTCAATAGAAGTCTGCTATGCCAAGCGATTTCTTGGCTGGTATGCCTAAGAAAATACTGTTCACCTAAATTACTCCATAGCGGCAAATATGAGCGCTCCAAAATGCTGTAATGACTAAGTGTTGCTTTAGCATCAGCTTTTCTGGACGCTATTTCATCTTGCAATCCTCCAGCATCCCCCACCATTAGACGTTGTGTACTTGAATATAAAGTTTCAAGCAACTTTGCTTTCCATGCATTCCAAACCTTTGGGCTTGTACCGCGAATGTCAGCAACGGTAAGCAGGTAAAGCGCTGTTAAATGGCGCTCATCTTTCATTAGCAACGAAAAGCCCTCAATCACCTGCGGATCTGATAAATCAGACTTTTGAGCAGTGCTTGACATGGTGAGGTGCAAACTCACCATCCAAGCGACCAATTGCCCATCTGACTTACTCAGCCCATGTTGTTTACAGAATCGCTTGGCGTCGGATGTGCCTAGTTGTGAATGGTCTCCGCCACGTCCTTTTGCAATGTCGTGAAAAAGGGCGCCCAGGTAAAGTAAGTGGGGTGCATCAAAAGCTGCAAATAGTTTGCTACATAGGGGGAATTCATGACTATATGCTTTAATTGAAAAGCGTTCTAAATTACCAAGCACGTGCAGTATGTGTTCATCGACGGTATACACGTGAAATAAATCATGTTGCATCTGACCAATAATTCGCCCAAACGCTGGAATATAATTGCCCAAAACACCATAGCGATTCATACGCTTGAGTGTGTCGGTCACTCCATTAGGCTGTTTAAGCATCTCGATAAACAATGCTTTGTTTTTTGGGTCTTGTCTAAAGTCTCGATTTACTAAGTTCTTTACACGTTGTAATGTGCGTAGCAATGTTGCGCTAATGCCAGTCAAGTCAGGATGTTGCTGTAGTAACAAGAACATTTCAAAAATGCATGATGGATTGCGCTGAAGTAGGGTGTTAGATTTTGCAGTTAACAGGCCATTGTAAGACTCAAATCTAGCGTTGATAGGTTTTACTTCAATGACTTCAGGGATTGCCAGCTCTTTGAGCAGTTTGAGTAACACCTCATTAAATAAGCCAACAGCTTTTGCGCTCGTGTAATAGTCGCGCATTAATTGCTCACTGGCACGATAACGCTTGGTATTACTAAACCCTAAATTTTCAGCAAGCGCATTTTGTAAGTCAAAAATTAGTCTATCTTCTCGGCGTTTGGCCATGTAGTGCAAACGAATACGCAACATTTGTAAATGTTGTTCATGCTTAGCAATTTGTCTAAGTTCGGACTGGCTAATCAACCCTTGCTTTACCAAGTCTTTCCAATTACTACCTAGGTTTAGGCTGCGTGAAATCCACAGCACAACTTGTAAGTCTCGCAAGCCCCCCGGGCTTTCTTTGATGTTAGGTTCTAGGTTGTATGCCGTATCATCAAAGCGTGAGTAGCGTTGCTCCTGTTCATGAAGTTTTGCTTTAAAAAAAGCGCTAACATCCATAGCCCCCGACATTTTTGCCTGAAAGGTTGAAAATAAAGATGGGTTTCCAATAATTAAGCGGGATTCAAGCAGGTTGGTTTGAACGGTTACATCTTTTTTTGCTTCTGTAATGCACTCATCTAAATTTCGAACACTATGCCCAACGGCCAAACCAATGTCCCAAAACAAGCCCACCACACGCTCAATTCGTTGATTTAGGCTGGCATCAGAGCTATTGGGCAATAAAATAAGTAGATCAACATCAGAGTAGGGGAACAACTCACCTCGGCCATATCCACCAACCGCGACAAGGCTTACAGAGCTACTTAATTCAAACTGAAGCCAAATCTGCCGAAGTACATCATCAACAAGCTTGGATTGTTGTTTGAGTAGCTTACGGGTGTTTTTGTGCTGAAAAAAATCATCGCGAAGCAGAGCCTGCTTATGCTTTAGGCTGTCGCGCCATAATTTCGCGTAATTTTCTTCTTGGCTCTGTTCTTGATTGAGTTGCATTGTGTGTTTTAGTTATTAATGAAACTAGGCGCCAATGGCGCACCTTCTGATACGGTTAGCACTTCGTAACCATTTTCAGTAACTAAAATGGTGTGTTCGAACTGAGCGGAGAGGCTATGATCTTTAGTGACAATTGTCCAACCATCGCCCAATTGCTTGATGAATCTCTTACCTGCGTTAATCATTGGTTCGATAGTAAATATCATGCCTGCTTGCAATTTAAGTCCTGTACCTGCTTTACCATAATGAAGTACTTGCGGATCTTCATGGAATTTCTTGCCTATCCCATGACCGCAAAATTCTTGAACTACGCTAAATCCATTCTTTTCAGCATAAGATTGAATTGCGTAACCAATGTCGCCCAAAGTCGCGCCAGGCTTCACTTTTGCAATACCTAGCCACATACACTCGTAAGTTACTTCACACAAGCGTTTAGCTTGAATAGATGGTTCGCCAACATAAAACATGCGGCTGGTATCGCCGTGATAACCGTCTTTAATGACTGTAATGTCTAGATTCACCACGTCACCATTTTTAAGCACTTTTTCACCAGGTACACCGTGGCAAATCTGATGATTCACAGAAGTGCAAATGGATTTAGGGTAAGGGACATGACCGGGAGGAGCGTAGTTGAGTGGCGCGGGAATAGTCTTTTGCACTTCCACCATGTAATCGTGGCATAACTTGTCTAGCTCCCCGGTTGTTACTCCCGGCTTTACATAAGGAGTAATAAAATCCAACACTTCAGAAGCAAGCTTGCCTGCAATGCGCATTTTTTCAATGTCTTGTTCGTTTTTAATCGTAATTGCCATAGTTCTAACTTAAAGCCATTCAGGCTAAGGTTTTCCTTGAGTTTCGAGATGTGCTTATGGTAGCATACTGCACCCGTTTAGCTGGTAAGGAATCAGCAAAGCGGTAATGATTAAACTCTTGGTGAGTTACAAGATTTAATCAATT
This sequence comes from uncultured Methylophilaceae bacterium, assembly GCA_903870165.1. GTDB lineage: Bacteria > Pseudomonadota > Gammaproteobacteria > Burkholderiales > Methylophilaceae > Methylopumilus_A. The sequence continues at coordinate 110,045 of CAIQBW010000010.1, forward strand.
TTATTAATTACTTAGCTTGCTTAATTAATTTTTGCAAATTTTGCATCAATAATTTTTTAAATACATCATGCTCCTCGTACAGGGTGTTCGCTTAGGCGAATGTTGTTGGGAGCATGTGAGCTATAACCCTTACTGGAGACTTTTATGTCCGTTACTATGCGTGAAATGTTAGAAGCTGGAGTTCACTTCGGCCATCAAACCCGTTACTGGAACCCAAAAATGGCACCTTTCATTTTTGGCGATCGCAACAAAATCCATATCGTTAACTTAGAAAAAACATTGCCTTTGTTTGAAGATGCATTGAAGTATGTGCGTCAACTTTCAGCAAACAAGGGTCGCATTTTGTTCGTTGGTACAAAACGCCAAGCACGTGACATCATGCAAGAAGAAGCGATTCGTTCAAACTGTGCATACGTTAACCATCGCTGGTTAGGCGGTATGTTGACTAACTTCAAAACAGTTAAACAATCAATCAAACGTTTAACAGACTACGAAACAATGCTACAAGACGGTAGCTTGGAAAAATTCGGTAAAAAAGAAGCTTTAGGCTACAAACGCGAAGTTGAAAAACTTTCACGTTCTATCGGTGGTATTAAAGAAATGGGCGGTTTGCCTGATGCTATTTTCATCGTTGACGTTGGTCACGAAAGCGGTGCTGTAACAGAAGCAGCTAAGCTTGGTATTCCAGTAATCGGAGTTGTTGATACAAACAACTCACCAGATGGCGTCACTTACGTTATCCCTGGTAACGATGACTCAAGCCGTGCAATTCGTTTGTACGCTCGTGGTATCGCTGATGCTGTGTTAGAAGGTCGCAACCAGTTCATCGCTGAGATTGTTAAATCTGCAGACGAAGAACCAGTTGCAGAAGCTGCGGCAGAGTAATACCCCATAAAAAAGGGGCTCAGGCCCCTTTTTTTGTATCTAATACTTTTGAATGAAATGGCTTTTAAGTGAACTCGCCCTTAGGCCAAGACTATATTTAAGGAGTTTTAAATGGCTGAAATTACCGCATCAATGGTAAAAGAATTACGTGAGCGTACTGATGCTCCGATGATGGATTGTAAAAAAGCACTGTCAGAAGCTGACGGCGATATGGACCGTGCTGAAGAAATTCTACGTGTTCGTTTTGGCAATAAAGCAAGCAAAGCTGCTGGCCGTGTTGCTGCAGAAGGTACAGTGGGCGTTAGCATCAGCTCTGATGGTAAAACTGGCGCAATGATTGAAGTTAACTCCGAAACAGATTTCTGTGCAAAGAATGACGATTTCTTGGCTTACGTGCGAGAGTTAGCTGTTGTTGTTGAGAAAAGCAATCCAGCAGATATCGATGCTGTTGCAGCTTTGCCTATGAATGGCAGCACTGCAGAAGATGTTCGTACACAATTGGTTGGTAAAATTGGTGAAAACATCACACCACGTCGTTTTGTTCGTTTAGCTGCTCAAGGCAAATTGGCTTCTTATGTTCACGGAAGCAAAATTGGCGTAATCGTTGACGTTGTTGGTGGTGATGATGTGCTGGGTAAAGATATTGCTATGCATATTGCGGCTGCAAAACCAAAATCATTGGATGCTAGCGGTGTTGATGCCGCTTTGATTGAAGCTGAACGTCGCGTTGCAATTGAAAAGGCTAAAGAAGCTGGCAAGCCAGATGCAATGCTTGAAAAAATCGCTGACGGTACTGTGCAGAAATTCTTGAAAGAAGTGACTTTGCTTAGCCAAAACTTCGTTAAAGACGACAAGGTTACGATTGAGCAGTTGTTGAAATCAAAAGGCGCTTCTGTAGCTTCGTTCACGATGTACACTGTGGGTGAGGGCATTGAAAAAGTAGTGACGGATTTCGCTGCCGAAGTAGCTGCTGCCGCTAAGCTGTAAAAAATAATTGCGCAGCAGATTTTTAGCTGCACAATGTTGTAAACTCGCAAAACGATGATATCCAAGGAGAGCTTGGCGTCATCGTTTTGCACAATAGAACAGGAGTTTTATACCGTGTCTGCACAAACGCCAAAATATAAACGTATCTTATTAAAACTTTCTGGCGAGGCCCTCATGGGGGATGATGCTTACGGCATTAATCGTGCCACCATTAATCGTATTGTTGGTGAAGTTAAAGAAGTCGTTAATTTAGGTGTGCAGGTTGCTGTTGTTATTGGTGGCGGTAATATTTTCCGAGGCGTTGCGCCAGCGGCTGAAGGTATGGATAGAGCCACTGCAGATTACATGGGCATGCTCGCCACAGTCATGAATGCTTTAGCTCTTCAAGACGCCATGAAACACATCGGCTTGGTTAGTCGTGTTCAATCAGCACTTAATATCGAACAAGTTGCAGAACCTTATATTCGAGGCAAAGCTATTCGTTATTTAGAAGAGGGTCGTGTCGTAATTTTTGGTGCTGGTACTGGCAATCCTTTCTTTACAACAGATACAGCCGCCGCATTACGAGGTCTTGAAATTAGCGCTGAGATTGTCATTAAAGCGACCAAGGTAGATGGTATCTACACAGATGATCCTAAAACAAATCCTGATGCTATGCGCTACACCACAGTTTCATTTGATGAAGCGATCGGAAAGAATCTAAAAGTCATGGACGCAACAGCTTTGACATTGTGTCGCGACCAAGGGCTCCCAATTTCCGTGTTTAGTATATTCAAGCAAGGCGCATTGAAGCGTGTTGTAATGGGTGAAGATGAAGGCACGAAAGTGTTAGCTTAGATTTATAAGCGGTCTTTAGATGTCATCCAGTAAGTTATTAGTAAGGAGAAATAAATGTTAGCTGAAATTAGATCTAATGCAGAACAAAAAATGCAAAAGTCGCTAGAAGCACTTAAAAACGACTTGGGTAAAGTGCGAACGGGTCGCGCTCATACAGGCCTATTAGATCACGTCATGGTTGAATATTACGGTTCTATGGTAGCGGTTAATCAAGTAGCAAACGTAACGCTAGGTGATGCGCGCACCATTAACGTACAGCCCTATGAAAAGCCTATGATAGGTAAGGTTGAAAAGGCCATTCGAGATGCAGATTTGGGCTTAAATCCTGCAACTAATGGTGATTTAATTCGTGTGCCGATGCCAATGCTGACAGAAGAACGTCGCAGGGACTTAATTAAAGTGGTCCGTACAGAAGGTGAAAATGCCAAAGTTGCGGTACGTAATATTCGTCGCGATGCAAATGATGCTTTAAAAAAGCTCATTAAAGATAAAGAAATCAGTGAGGATGATGAACGTCGTTCACAAGATGAAATTCAAAAAATCACCGATAAAAATGTGGCTGAAATCGATAAGATGTTGCAGGCCAAAGAAACAGACTTAATGGCTGTTTAAGCATATTTAAATGCTGAAGTTTTTACTTAATATGGAGTTTTAATTGGGCCTATTCTCGAGCTCGACAAACTCCATTCCTGAAGTGCTTCAGGTTCCGCGCCATATTGCTGTCATCATGGATGGGAATGGGCGCTGGGCTAAAAAACGCTTCCTTCCTCGCATAGCTGGTCACAAAGTTGGTGTTGAGACTGTTCGCACCATGATTAAGCATTGCGTTGATATAGGGGTTGAATATCTTACTTTATTTGCATTTAGTAGCGAGAATTGGCGAAGACCTCCAGAGGAGGTAAGTTTTCTTATGGGCTTGTTTATGGAAGCCCTAAAAAAAGAAGTCACTAAGTTACATAAAAACAATGTGCGGTTTATGATGATTGGTGACCGCACACGCTTTAATGATGCATTATGTGCTGAAATACTAGCCGCTGAGCATTTAACAGCAAAAAATTCAGGCCTTACACTCACGATTGCAGCCAACTATGGCGGCAGATGGGATTTGCTTCAAGCTGTTAATGCGATGCAAAAAGCAAACCCAAATTTGATTGGATGTTATACAGAAGAACACTTAACCCCTCACTTATCTATGTATTTTGCTCCTGAACCGGATTTGTTTATTCGAACAGGTGGCGAAAAACGTATTAGTAACTTCTTGCTTTGGCAATTAGCCTACTCCGAGTTGTATTTTACAGATACGCTATGGCCTGACTTTGATGACGATGCTTTTAAACTCGCCATTCAATCCTATCAACAACGGGAGCGTCGCTTTGGACGCACCAGTGAACAATTGGCAAACACATAAATGCTTAAAACCCGCCTAATTACCTCCTTAGTCCTTTTCTTAAGCATAGGCGCCGCCTTTGTCTACTTGCCACCTTTGTATTGGGGGCTTTTAGTTCTTGCAGTTACTTCATTAGGCGCATGGGAATGGGCAGGAATGTCCAAGTTTAATAAGGCGTTAAGTCTTATTTATAGCGCTTTTGTATTGCTTTTGGGTTTATTTGTGATCCTTTACACCCCACAATCAATGCAAGTCGTAATTATATGGGGGGTGCTAGCTTCAGCGACATTCTGGCTTTTGGTAGTCCCATTCTTGCTAGCCTTTACTCCTAAAATCAACAATCGCTTCATCATGGCGTTACTTGGTTTAATCGCCATTATTCCTTTTGGTTTAACTTTAATCGCGCTCCGTGAGATTAACCCACTATTGTTAGTTGTTTTTGCGATGACGGTTTGGATTGCAGATAGCGCGGCCTACTTTGCAGGAAAGCATTTTGGTAAACACAAGCTAGCGCCATCGATTAGCCCAGGTAAAACTTGGGAGGGTGTACTTGGGGCATTTGTTGCCATCACAATCTACGCAGCTTTGCTTTCATATCTTACCCATCAAAGTTATTGGTTTGTACTAGTGTTTTGGGGTGTGCTGATACTCAGTATCATGGGTGATTTATTTGAATCGCTTATTAAGCGTCAAGCTGGTATTAAAGATAGCGGTAATTTACTTCCTGGACACGGGGGTGTTTTAGATCGAATTGATGGCTTAACATCAAGTCTGCCATTGGTGATGTTCTTATTAACTTTGCCTATCTATTACAATCTTTATTTGTATATAAAAGCCGTTGTATTTCATGCCTAGCTTGCAACAAGTCACCATACTTGGTGCAACTGGCACCATAGGCGTTAATACTTTGGATGTTATTTCACAGCATCCTCATCGCTTTGAAGTTTTTGCATTAACTGCTAATCAAAACGTTGATGCTTTATTTAATCAATGTCAGAAATTCAATCCTCGTTATGCAGTGATGCTACAAGAGCAGGCCGCTGAACGGTTGTCAGTGAAATTAAAACAAGCAGGAAGCGCTACCGAAGTTCTTAATGGCTTATCCGCGTTAGAGTTTGTTTCCGCTCATAAGGATGTCGACGCTGTGATGGCGGCGATTGTTGGTTCTGCGGGCTTAAAACCTTCTATTGCTGCCGCGAAGGCTGGTAAGCGTATTTTGTTAGCCAATAAAGAAACGCTCGTTATGGCGGGTAGTCTTTTTATGCAAGCCGTTGAAGTGGGTGGGGCAACACTCCTACCAATTGACAGTGAGCATAACGCGATATTCCAAGTGATGCCTCACGATAAACGCAAAAATCTTGAGGATGGAGGCGTTAAAAAGATACTTCTAACCGCCTCGGGTGGTCCATTCCGCAAAGCAAGCGGTGAAGAACTTAAGCGGGTCACGGTAAAGCAGGCTTTGCATCATCCTAATTGGGTGATGGGGCCAAAAATTACGATTGATTCTGCAACGTTAATGAATAAGGGCTTGGAGGTTATAGAAGCGCATTGGCTATTTAATGCCTCTGCAAAACAAATCGAAGTGGTGGTGCATCCACAAAGCGTTATCCATTCTATGGTTGAGTATGTTGATGGCTCGGTTCTAGCTCAGCTAGGCAACCCTGATATGCGCACTCCGATTGCTTATGCATTGGGTTATCCAGATCGCCTGCAAAGTGGCGTTAGTTCGCTTGATTTATTCAAAATTGCACGTTTAGATTTTGAAGCGCCAGATACACTACAATTTCCATGTCTAAGATTGGCGTTTGATGCCTTAAAAGTTGGCGGCAATGCGGCCGCGATTATGAATGCTGCAAATGAAATCGCTGTTGAAGCATTTATCAAAGAAAGAATCAGGTTTACGGATATCCCTATACTCATTGAATCAGTGATGGAAAATAGTCAAATCAAGGCTGTAACCGACTTGGAAATGTTGATTAAATCAGATCAAGAGTCACGAATTGCTGCTGAGGAATGGGTAAAACGCGCCTCATGATTACTCTGATTGCTTTTGTATTTACCTTAGCTGTTTTAATTGCTATTCATGAGTATGGCCACTTTCAAGTAGCCCGATGGTGTGGTGTTAAGGTGCTCAAGTTTTCTTTAGGCTTTGGGCGACCAATTTACTCTAAAAGGTTTGGGCTGGACCAAACAGAATTTATCATCTCGGCCTTGCCATTCGGTGGTTTTGTAAAGATGTTGGATGAGCGCGAACTTTCAGAAGATGAACAATCTTCAATAAATCAAAACGACATAAGTCGCGCCTTTAATCGTCAAAATATATTTAAGCGTATTGCTATTGTTTCAGCAGGCCCGATTGCCAATCTTTTGCTTGCTGTTGCTTTGTATTGGGGTTTGATGCTTCAAGGCACGACGGGCATTAAACCCATTTTAGCTTCTATTCAAGAGGGTTCTCCTGCAGCAATTGCACAGTTACATCAAGGTGATATCGTCATAAAAGTCGCTGGTGAAAACGTTAAATTGTGGCAAGACGTTCAGTGGATAATCATTCGGAACGTTTTTAAAAAGCCTTACGTTGAGATTGAAACAATTGATAAATCTCAACAAAAACATATCCGCACATTAGAATTAGCTGGCATTACAGAGTCTGATTTAAATACTAACTTTTTAGATAAGCTGGGGCTTAAGCCGAATCATCCTAAAGTGCCTGCAGTGATTGGATCTATAATCAAAGATAGTCCTTCTGCAAAAGCAGGGTTGAATGCTGGCGATAAGGTTTTGAATGTTGATGGACTTGTAATAGATGATTGGGAAACGCTAGTTAAGTTAGTACAAACAAGTCCTAACAAAAAACTAAAGTTAAGCATTGAACGTGGTAATCAAAAAAAATCGATCGATCTTATCCCGCAAGCAATCACTAAAGACGGCGTAATATCAGGTCAAATTGGCGCAGCAGTGTTGCTCAATGAGAACCTAATGAAAGATTACATCGTCACCATTCATAACTCACCCTCAGAAGCGCTTGTTCGGGCGATTCAAAAAACTTATGAAACTGCTACGTTTAGCCTGAAAATGTTAGCTAATATGTTAACTGGTCACATCTCAATTAAGTCCATCAGTGGACCAGTCACCATTGCCACATATGCTGGGCAAAGTGCTCAGTTGGGTATAAATGCATTCATTGCCTTTTTGGCAGTTATTAGTATTAGCCTTGGCGTCTTAAATCTACTGCCAATCCCTGTGTTGGATGGGGGACATTTGTTGTATTATATGGTTGAATTGATAAAGGGCAGTCCAGTTTCTGAGGAAACGATGGAAGTTGGTCAGCGCATTGGCTTTGCAATCTTGGGATTGCTGATGGTATGTGCTTTATATAACGATATTAATAGATTGATAGTGGGCTAAGCCTAATGATTTTTAAAGAAAAATTACGTGCTAAATTGAAGCAGTTACCGTTAGCGGTGATTGGACTTTATGCTTCAAGTGCATTTGCGATGGAACCTTTCGTTGTAAAAGATATTCGCGTGGAAGGTATTCAACGTACTGAAGCTGGCACGGTGTTTAGCTATTTGCCTGTCAAAGTGGGCGAAACCATGGACGACGAAAAGGCAACGCAAGCCATTAAATCGCTTTATGGCACAGGATTTTTCAAAGATATTCGCATTGAGGCAGATCAAGATGTTTTGGTTGTCACGATTCAAGAGCGATCTGCGATAGCTCAAATTACTTTCAACGGCAATAAATCATTTCCAACTGACAAAATGAAAGAAGGCCTTAAGCAAATTGGCCTTTCTGAAGGACTTATTTTTGATAAGTCTATGCTTGACAGAGCAGAGCAAGAAATTAAGCGTCAGTACTTGGCGCAAGGCAAGTATGGGGCAAGCGTTAAGGCATCAGTGAGCCCATTAGAGCGCAATCGTGTTGGTCTTCGTTTTGAAATTGAAGAGGGCGCAGTTTCAAAGATTAGAAGCATTAACATCGTTGGTAATCAGGCATTCACTGAAGATGAATTGCACGAACAATTTAAGCTATCGACACCTGATTGGATGACTTGGTGGAGTAAGAACGATCAGTACTCTAAACAAAAGCTTACTGCAGATTTAGAGACTATGCGCTCTTTCTACATGAACCAAGGCTATTTAGAGTTTAATATTGATTCAACCCAAGTATCTATTTCGCCAGACAAGCGTGATATATACATCACGGCTAACATTACTGAAGGTGAAAAATACACGGTCACTGGTATTAAAGTGGCTGGTGATACGATCATTCCAGAAGATGAGCTACGCAAGCTGATTGGATTGAATGCGGGCGATACTTTTAATCGACAAAAAGTGACCTCATCAACCAAGGCAATGAGCGACAGACTAGGCAATGAAGGTTATGCCTTTGCAAACGTAAATGCGGTGCCTGAAGTCGATAAAGAAAACCATACAGTAGCTTTTACCTTTATGGTTGATCCAGGTCGTCGCGTTTATGTGCGCCGTATTAATATAGCTGGCAACACAAGAACACGCGACGAAGTTGTTAGACGAGAAATGCGTCAAATGGAATCATCATGGTATGGGGCTGACAAAATTACACGCTCTAAGCAACGTCTAGATCGTTTGCAATACTTCTCTGATGTGAACCTTGAAACGCCTGCTGTTCCTGGCACATCTGACCAAGTCGACGTAAATGTTAGCCTCACAGAAAAGTCAACAGGTAGCATTATGTTTGGTGCCGGTTTGTCCAGCGCGGAAGGTATTGTGTTGGGCGTTACTGTCAATCAAAATAACTTCTTAGGTACGGGTAACCGTGTATCTGCACAAGTCAATACCGGTAAAGTGAATACCGTTTATTCATTGTCTTACACAGACCCATATTTCACACCTGACGGTATTAGTAGAACCTTTAATATTTATCGTCGTGATGTTGATACTACAAGCTTGGGAACTGGCACTTACAAAACATCTTCATATGGAGGCGGGGTTAGTTTTGGCATGCCACTCAACGAGCGCGATTCTGTAAGTGCCGGCTTAACATTCGACTACACTGATGTTTCTCTTGATCCTACTAGCCCACTTATGTATGTGAACTATTGTGCTGGAAATACAAATGGATGCAGTAATTACTCTTGGATGCTAAATCTTGGCTGGGCTCATGATACTAGAGATAATACGCTATACCCTAAAGAGGGTGGGTATCAAAGACTTTCAACAGAAATTGGCTTACCAGGTCTAGATCTCGAGTACTATAAAGTTGAGTATAAACATTCATGGTACAAGCCGCTGAGTGCCAATATGACGCTTATGTTGAACGGTGAAGCTGGATATGGAGATACCTATGGTTCAAAAGATTTTCCATTCTTTAAGAATTTTTACATTGGTGGCGTAAACTCTGTTCGCGGATATGATACAAGCGCCATAGGCCCCTATGTAGGTCCTCAAAACTATACTGACTCTTCAGGAAATCCACAAACTCATCCAGGCTATTACACTGGAGGCACAAAGCGCGTATTAGGTAACGCGGAGATTTTCTTCCCTGTGCCTGGCATGAAAGACTCTAGTCAATTACGATTAAGCACATTCCTAGATGCAGGTAGCGTTGCAGGCACTAATGTTGCTGGTACGACAGGCTCCAACAGTTTAGCGGATATAAGGTACTCCATTGGCGCTGGTATTGCTTGGTATTCCCCATTCGGACCGATTAAGTTGGTTTTTGCTAAAGCGCTTAATCCACAAGTCACAGACAGAACACAAATCATCCAGTTCCAATTGGGTTCACAATTTTAATTAGCAAGATAGACACTAGGAGATTTTAATTGAGTAAATTATTAAGTCGTTTATTGGTTGTAGGTTTGATGGGATTTGCATTCAATGCAAATGCGGCCGAACTTAAAATTGGGTATGTTCAAGTAGATAAAATCTTACAAGAAGCACCACAAACAGCTGAAAGTGGGAAGAAGCTGGAAAAAGAGTTTAGCCCACGCACTCAGGAGCTAGAACGCTTGCAAAAGCAAATTAAAGACATCGAAACTTCTTTGGATAAAGATGCTTTGACCATGTCTGATACTGATAGAAAAAACAAAGAGCGTGATTCAGCTAACCTTAAGATCGATTTTCAACGTAAACAGCGCGAATTGCGTGAAGATGTGAACCTTCGTAAAAATGAAGAGTTAGGCTCGTTGCAAGATCGAATTAATAAAGCTGTAACAGCCGTTTCAGAAGCAGAAGGTTACGATTTGGTTGTGTACGGCGGTGTAGCATACGCAAACAAAAAAATCGACATCACCGACAAAGTGTTGAAGTCTTTAGGTAAGAAATAATCGGCCGTTGTTAATGGTTATTTTGATTGTATGAGCATCACACTAAAAGAATTAGTTCAACAATTTGGTGGAGAGCTAATTGGTGATGACATTAGTGTTAATCGCGTAGCTTCGATTACAAATGCAGAGCCAGGTAACATCACTTTTATAACTGACAGCAAATACCGAAAAAGTCTCTCAGATACTAGAGCGAGTGCGGTTATATTGGCTGAAGAGAATAAAGCTTTTAGCCTTCTGCCTATGATAGTGACAAATAACCCTTATGCTTATTTTGCCAAAGTTTCAGCTTTATTAAACCCTAAAAGCGTTGCTTTGCATGGCATTCATGATAGCGCAATAGTTGGTATTGGTTCTGAAGTGTCAGCAACATGCACTATTGGCCCTAAAGCTGTAATTGGTCACAATGTAAGTTTGGAAGAAGGGGTCGTGATAGGGGCTGGTACTTTTATTGGTGACAATGTCGTTATTGGAAAAAATACTCAGGTTCAGGCTAACGTCACCGTTTACTCAAATTGCGTAATTGGTGCCAATTGTAATATTGCCGCAGGCGCCGTGATTGGTGCAGATGGTTTTGGGTATGCAAACCAAGAGGGTGTTTGGGTAAAAATACCACAAGTTGGTCGTGTGTTGATTGCTGATAATGTAGATATTGGAGCAAACACAACTATTGACCGAGGGGCGCTTGATGACACGGTCATTGAACAAGGTGTAAAGCTCGACAATCTCATTCAGATTGGTCACAACTGCGTGATTGGTGAGCATACTGTGATTGCTGGATGTGTTGGCATTGCAGGCAGTGCAAAAATAGGAAAGCGCTGCCGTATCGGCGGCGCAGCAATGATACTAGGTCATTTAGAAATTGCCGATAACGTGACAATTTCGCCAGGTAGTATGATTACAAGATCGCTTAAGAAAGTAGACACTTATACAGCGCTAATGCCATTTCAAACGCATGATGAATGGTTAAAAACAGCAGCTAACTTGCGACACTTAACAGAGCTAAATGAAAAGTTAAAAAAGCTAGAACAACAAGTAGCTGAATTGAAATTAACAAATTGAACATAGAACTAATATTGAAAGATAAGGTAAAAAATGACTGATAATGCAGATACAAGTATGGACATCCACCAAATATTGGATCATTTACCTCATCGCTATCCATTTGTGCTAGTTGACCGTGTGCTGTCCTTAGAAGTGGGAAAAGAAATCGTTGCTGTAAAAAACGTTAGTATTAATGAGCCATACTTCCCAGGGCATTTCCCATATCATCCAGTAATGCCAGGTGTTCTTATTATCGAAGCAATGGCACAAGCAGCAGCAATTCTTTCATTTAAAACGATGGATGCAAAGCCAACAGATGATGCTGTTTATTATTTCGCAGGGATTGATAACGCCCGCTTCAAAAAGCCAGTTTCGCCTGGCGACCAAATCATTTTAAAAGTGAGTATTGATAGAGTTCTTCGTGGGATTTGGAAATACAAAGGCGTTGCTTTGGTAGACGATGCGGTCGTAGCTGAAGCTGAAATGATGTGCATTCTTAAAGAAATCGAATAAGCATTTCAAATATGGCATGTACAAATATTCACCCAACTGCAATTGTCGACTCAAAAGCAGAGCTTGCGGATGATGTGACAGTTGGGCCTTATACGATTATTGGGCCAGATGTAAAGATCGATAGCGGAACTAGTATTGGCTCTCATGTGGTTGTTACTGGACACACAAGCATCGGTAAAGATAATCAGATCTTTCAATTTTCATCACTTGGTGAGGCTCCTCAAGATAAGAAGTATCAAGGTGAACCTACCCGGCTTGAAATAGGTAACAACAATACCATTCGTGAGTTTTGCACCTTTAATCGCGGCACTAGCCAAGATAAAGGCGTTACTAAAATTGGTAATAATAATTGGATTATGGCGTATGTTCATATTGCGCACGATTGCAATGTGAACAACAATACTATTCTGGCTAATAACTCTTCATTAGCAGGTCATGTTGATATGGATGACTTCGCAATACTGGGTGGCTTTACCTTGGTCCACCAGTTTTGCAAAATTGGGCAACATGTGATTACGGCTGTTGGCTCTGTAGTATTCAAAGATATTCCACCTTACGTCACAGCTTCTGGCTATGATGCAAATCCACATGGCATTAATGTTGAAGGCCTCAAACGAAGAGGCTTCTCTGCGGATAGCATCACCAATATCAAGCGGGCTTATAAAACGCTATATCGTCAAAGCTTGACTTTAGATGAGGCAAAAGTTGACCTTACACAACAGGCCACAAAAGCACCTGAGTTGATTGTGCTAATAGAGTTTTTAAATCAGTCAACTCGTGGCATCATTCGCTAATTAGGTATTTGCTATGGCGATAACTGTTGGTATTGTTGCAGGTGAAGCTTCTGGTGATTTGCTTGGTAGTCGATTAATTCGTGCATTAAAAAAACATAGACCAGATATTGAGTTTGTAGGGATAGCCGGCCCTAAAATGATATCTGAAGGCGCAAAATCATTGTATTCAATGGAAAAGCTATCTTTGCATGGTTATGGTTTTGACGTCCTAAAACAAATCCCTGCATTACTCAGAATTCGCAAGAGTCTTGGCGATCACTTTATTGCTAACCCGCCGCAAATATTTATAGGCATCGATGCGCCAGACTTCAATTTCTCATTAGAAAAAAGACTCAAAAAAAAGGGCATTAAGACCATTCATTATGTCAGTCCGTCAATATGGGCCTGGCGAAAAGGGCGGATGGGTAAAATCAAGCGCGCGGTTAATCATATGCTTGCCTTATTTCCGTTCGAGCCTGCACTTTATGAAGATAATGGAGTAAAGGCAACGTTTGTTGGTCATCCGCTAGCGGATGAAATTCCACTATATCCCGTCGTGCAAGAGGCGCGTGATTTATTAAAACTTCCTAAATCAAGCCTCACTATTGCGATGCTGCCAGGAAGTCGTGTAGGTGAAGTAAAACAACTCGCAGAGTTGTATGTAGAAACAGCCAAAAAAGTCAGCATGGTTCAACCGGAAGCCTTATTTTTAGTGCCGCTTATTACGCGAGAAACTCGCCTTATTTTTGAAAAGGTTCTTTATGCGAGCATTAATCAAGCTGGTGAAAAACATCATCCACATTTTAAGATTTTATTTGGTCACGCACACTTAGCCATGCAGGCCTCTGACCTTGTAGTTGTGGCGTCTGGCACAGCTACTTTAGAAGCTGCATTATTAAAGCGTCCAATGGTAATTACATACCGTATGCCTTGGTTTAGCTGGACAATTCTGAAGCGTATGAATTATTTGCCCTATGTTGGGCTTCCTAATATTTTAGCGAAGCGGTTTGTCGTGCCTGAGCTACTTCAAGATGACGCTAATCCAACAAAATTGGCCGAAACCATCCTCAACATTGTGAATGACAAAGCCATTATGGATGACATTCGCATCGAGTTTACTGGTATGCATGAAATGCTACGTCAGAATAACGAAGAGAAAGCAGCTCAAGCTGTATTGGCTTATCTTACATGATGACAGATCTTGTTTGCGGGGTAGATGAGGCGGGGAGAGGTCCTTTAGCTGGCGCTGTGTTTGCTGCTGCAGTTATTCTTGATCCAAAAAATCCAATCACAGGTCTAGCCGACTCTAAAAAGCTATCGGAAAAAAAAACGTGATGCTTTGGCGATTGAAATTAAAGCTAAAGCCTTAGCGTGGGCTATTGCTAGTAGTACCGTAGAGGAAATTGATGAAATTAATATCCTGCAAGCTAGCTTATTAGCCATGAAAAGAGCGGTCGAGGCGCTAGGTATCATGCCAACCGAAGTTTTGGTTGATGGGTTGCATTGCCCTAAGCTTTCGCTACCTATGCGCGCGATTGTTCAAGGCGATAGTAAAGAGGTCACTATCTCAGCAGCCTCTATTCTTGCTAAAACCGCAAGAGATGCAGATTTATATGAACTAGATAAGTTATATCCAAAATATGGATTCGCTAAACATAAGGGGTACCCAACCCCATTACATATGCAAATGCTCGAAAAGCATGGCGTATTGTCGATTCATCGCAAAAGCTACGCACCAGTTAAAAAAATATTAAATAAAGGGGAAACTAATGAGTGATACCAAAGACAGTAATGGCAATATCTTAAACGATGAGGATTCAGTACAACTGATTAAAGACTTGAAGGTGAAAGGCACATCAGTGACCTTAAAACGAGGTTCAGTCGCTAAAAATATCCGATTAACCGACGACCCTGAAGAGGTTGAGTGTAATGTAGAAAAGGTTAAGGGTTTGGTATTAAAAACCTGCTTCTTAAAGAAGGTTTAAGCTAACAACAAAAATACAGTGGGTTGCTTATGTAAATCAGGTAACCCACTTTTTTTCCATTCAGCAATCGTTTTGCTGACAACAAATTCAGTCTCTAAACTTACGTTTCTAGCGATACACAATTTTGTGTTTCCAGTACAAGTTGCCAATATATCATCTAGCATGTGTTGATTACGGTAGGGTGTTTCAATGAATATCTGCGTTTCATTGAGCCGTTGTGAATGCTTTTCTAGCTCTTTTAATTTATTAACGCGAGCAGTCTTGTCGCTTGGCAAATAACCTAAAAAAGTGAATTGTTGACCATTGAGACCTGATGCCATTAGGCTCAATAATATGGATGATGGGCCAACTAAAGGTGCTACTTTGATGCCTTTGCGATGAGCCAAGGCAGCTAACGATGCTCCTGGATCTGCAATGCCTGGACAACCTGCCTCGGACAACATCCCAACATTGTGTCCCGCTAGTAATGGAGTAATTAGGTTAGGCAAGTCTTTTTCAGCGGTATGTTCGTTGAGAAGTTGGAAGTTTAGTTCTCGGACTGGCTTGTTTGTTTTAACTGAGCCTAAAAAGCGGCGCGCGCTTTTTTCATTCTCAACCACGAAATATTCCAAATTTTGTACATGCTTAATTACATCAGCAGGAATGACATTGCTAAGATTGTCGTCACCTAAAGTAACTGGAACCATGTATAGAGTGCCGAGAACCATCTTAATTCGCCTTATTTGTAAGCTTAAATGACATAAACTTGTTCATTTTGAAGCATGGTGATGAGCTTTATAAGCGGCAGACCTATTAATGCGTTTGGATCTGAACCAGTCATAGAGGATATTAATGCGATACCTAAGCCCTCAGATTTTGCGCTTCCTGCACAATTGTAGGGTTCTTCTATGCGTAAGTAGTTTTCAATCTGTGCATCAGTGAGATTTCTAAACTCCACATCGTAAGGTACAACCTCAGCTTGCATTTGCTTCGTAGCCGCATTATATAAACATAATGCGCTGTGAAAGGTCACACGACGGCCACGTTGGTATTGCAACTGTTTGAGAGCATTTTCGTAGCTCATTGGCTTACCAAGTTGAATGCCATCTAGTGTCGCTACTTGGTCACAACCAATAATTAATGCACATGGATGCGTCTCAGCAATCTTTTTTGCTTTTAGTTGTGCAAGTCTGAGTGCTGTTTCCTGAGGTTGTTCATCATTCAAAGGGGACTCATTTATCTCTGGGGATATAGACTCAAAAGGCAAGCCTAGTCTTGCCAACAGTTCCTGGCGGTAGGGGGAGGATGAGGCTAGGATTAATGTTTTCTGCATACGAGTAAAGCCTATAAAAAAGCCGACAGAATGACTGTCGGCTCTCATTTAATTCTGAGCAATAGTATTACTCAGGTTGAATTTCTAGCAGCGATTCGTCAGGTGTAACGGTATCACCTTTTTTGACGTGAACAGCGACGACAACACCGCTCACAGACGCTTGAATTTCGTTTTCCATCTTCATCGCTTCAATCACAAGCACCGCATCACCAGCATTCACTTTGTCGCCGGCTTTTACTTTCACATCAACGATGCTACCAGGCATAGCCGTTGTGACACATCCTTCATGTGATGGGCGTGGACGTCCGCTAGCACCAACCTTGGCTGCGGCTTTCTTTTTACCATTTGATTTTCCGCCACTCACTTCGATTTCGCTTAGTGTTTCAACAATCACCTCTTCCGCAATGCCATCAACCGAGACGTAGAAGGGACGTTGCTCTTCTCCAGCATGACCGCTACCAGTCAATTTAATGTGGAATGTTTCGCCATGTAATGTCACCTTAAACTCATTCGGTGCATATCTTGGGTCATTAGTTGAAACAGCGTCTTTTGATAGCAGTTGTTCTGGTTTCAAGCTTCCAGCGTTTCGCTCTTGCAAGAATGTTTTTGCTAAATCAGGGAACATGGCATAAGTCAGCACATCTTCCTCTGTCATTGCCCAAGCTTCAGACTCTTGGCGTAATTTATCCATTTCATCTTCAAGCAGATCAGCAGGGCGACATTCAATGACTTCCGCATCGTATCCGACAGCAATATTTCTAATATCAACATTAACTGATGCTGGTGCTTTGCCATATTGGCCCAAGAAGTAGTTTTTAACTTCATTGGTAACAGATTTATAACGAGCACCTGTCATGACATTAAGTACTGCCTGCGTACCAACGATTTGAGATGTTGGGGTAACAAGTGGGGGAAAACCTAAGTCTTCACGCACACGTGGAATCTCAGCTAGCACCTCATCCATGCGATTTAGTGCGCCTTGTTCTTTCAACTGATTGGAAAGGTTGGAAATCATTCCGCCTGGAACCTGATTAACTAATACGCGAGTATCTACACCAGTGAATTCACTTTCAAACTGCCAATACTTTCTGCGTACTTCACGGAAATATGCTGTGACCTCTTGAAGAGCGGCTAAGCTTAAGCCCGTGTCATATTCTGTCCCTTGCAACGCAGCGACCAAGCTTTCAGTTGTAGGATGGCTAGCACCTTCAGAGAATGAGGAGTTACATGTGTCGATAATAGTTGCGCCATTTTCAACACCTTTTAGCATACACATGCTTGCCAACCCTGATGTAGCATGGCTATGCAAGTGAATAGGGAGCTTAACTGCAGCGCGAATCGCTTTGACTAAATCGCTTGTGCTTTGTGGCGTGAGCAGACCAGCCATATCCTTAATTGCAATAGTGTCTGAACCCATAGACTCAAGCTGTTTGGCCATTTCAACAAAGTAATTGATATCGTGCACAGGGCTGGTTGTATATGAAATCGTGCCTTCAGCATGCTTACCATGCTTCTTAACGGCTTCGATAGAGACGCGCAAATTGCGAATGTCATTCATAGCGTCAAATACACGGAACACATCCACACCTGAATCTGCTGATTGTTTTACAAACGCACGCACAACATCGTCTGAATAATGACGGTAGCCAAGCAAGTTTTGACCACGCAAAAGCATTTGAATGCGGCTATTCGGTAGGGCGGCGCGCAGCTTCTTTAAGCGCTCCCATGGATCTTCTTTCAAGTAGCGAACGCAGGTGTCGAATGTAGCACCACCCCATGCTTCAAGTGACCAAAAGCCAATCGCATCTAGTTTTGAGCAAATAGGCAACATATCTTCTGTGCGAAGACGGGTTGCGATGAGAGATTGATGACCATCTCTTAAAACTAATTCAGAAACATGAACTTGTGCCATATATTTAACTTATTTTATTGATTGGTTGATATGAATTAAATGCCTTCGTGAGCTGCAATTGCGGCAGAAATCGCTGCGGCAATTAACTCAGGAGGGAACGCGGTTGCATAATTGTTTAGCTCTGGGTGTGATTCTACAAAGCTAGTATCAAATTCGCCACTTCTAAAATCAGGGTGCTTCAAAATTTCTTGATAGTATGGAATTGTTGTTTTAACACCATAAACCAACATATCATTCAGTGCTCTGCGGCCGCGCTCAATTACGCTATCCCAGTCTAAGGCCCAAACAGTAAGCTTTGCGCACATTGAGTCGTAATAGGGTGGGATAACATAACCACTATAAATCGCAGCATCCATACGAACACCAGGACCGCCTGGCGCATAGTAACGTGTAATTTTACCAAAGCTTGGAAGAAAATCGTTTTTAGGGTCTTCTGCATTAATGCGGAATTCCATCGCAAAACCACGATAATTCACTTCATCTTGCTTATATTGCAGCTCTTGGCCATCCGCAATCCGAATTTGCTCTTGAACGATATCAATGCCCGTAATGGTTTCAGTCACAGTATGCTCAACTTGCAATCGGGTATTCATTTCCATGAAGTAAAAGGTGTTGTCTGAATCAAGCAGGAACTCAACAGTACCTGCATTCTCGTAGCCAACTGCTTTAGCAGCTTTAACAGCTAAGTTACCAATATACTCACGTTGCGCATCGCTTAATTGAGGAGATGGCGCAATTTCAATCAGTTTTTGATTGCGGCGTTGAATCGAACAGTCACGTTCAAAAAGGTGAATAACGTTACCGTGACTATCAGCAATAATTTGCACTTCAATATGGCGTGGGTTAACAACGCACTTTTCTAAGAAAACTTCAGGCTTGCCGAAAGCTTTGCTTGCCTCTGAAATCACCCGATCATAATTACCAAGCAATTCTTTTTCATCGTTACAACGACGAATGCCTCGGCCACCACCACCATTAGTTGCTTTCAACATAACAGGGTAACCAATCTTAGCGGCCAAAATGCGAGCCTCTTCAAGATCAGCTAGATTGCCATCGCTGCCTGGCGTGCAGGGAATGCCAGCAGTCACCATCGCATTACGCGCTTGAATCTTATCGCCCATTTGGCGAATCACGCTTGCATCAGGACCAATAAACTTAATGCCTCGACGTGCGCAGATTTCAGCTAACTCTGGATTTTCAGAAAGAAAGCCGTAGCCTGGGTGTAAAGCATCACAACCTGACGCAACGGCCAAATTAACGATATTGTGAGCATTTAAGTAGCCAACGACTGGATCTGAACCAATGTTATAAGCTTCATCTGCTTTTTTGACATGCAATGCGTGGCGGTCAGCGTCAGAGTAAATCGCAACGGACTTAATGCCCATTTCCGAACATGCTCTAACAATACGCACTGCAATTTCGCCGCGATTAGCAACTAGAATTTTTTTTATCACTACTGAACCTGAATGTTAAGAGTTTAAAGATGTTAAAAATAAACGGTTAAATCGGTTAGTTTTTTGACATAACCACAGCTTAATTATATCATGCGCGCCTTATGACTGCACAGCACATCATCAATAGCCTTGAATTTGCAAGAAAATCTCTCGAGATTCGTGATACAATCGCGCACTCAGATTTGCAAAGAGCTAAAGATTTACTCACTCCCGAGACCGAAAGCCTTAATTGGCGCCTATCTGGTGAGTTTTCTGCTGATAAAAAAGCCAGGTTGCATTTAAGCCTAACAGGCAATATAGGCGTACCTTGTCAGCGCTGTTTGGAGCCTATGATGATTGCTTTGAATATTAGCTCTGAGTTTATTTTGGTAAAAGATGAATCAGAAATCCCTCCTGAAGAAGATGATGTTGAGGATCATGATTACTTAGTTGCTGAAGCAGATATGGATGTGCTGCAATTAGTTGAAGATGAGATTTTGCTCGCTTTACCTTATGCACCAAAACACGAGATTAAAGATTGCGCAGTAAAAGCAGAAGTGAACGAGCTTAAAGCTCCAAACCCTTTTGCAGCATTGCGAGATTTTAAAGTTGTAAAAAGTTAGATTATATTTAGGAGTAAGAAATGGCTGTTCAACAAAACAAAAAATCACCATCTAAACGTGGTATGCATCGTTCACATGACTTTTTAACGAACCCACCTTTGGCTGTTGAGCCAACAACAGGTGAAGTGCATTTACGTCACCACGTAAGCCCAAGCGGTTACTACCGTGGCCGTAAAGTATTGCCGGCTAAAGGCGAGTAGTTAGCGATTGAAGCGAGTATGAAATCTTATTTCCTAAGATTTCATTGCTTGTTTTAAGGTTTATTTTTAAAGCATGGATATCACCGTTGCTATCGATGCCATGGGTGGCGATCATGGCCCTCGTGTCACTGTCCCCGCCGCATTAGAGCTGTTAAAACAAGATAGCAATATCAACGTCATCTTAGTTGGTCTGAGTGATGCGATTGAAGCAGAACTTAGCGCTAACAAAGCAAAGTCCAATTCTAGAATGCGTATTCATCATGCAAGTGAACTTGTCATGATGGATGAATCTCCCCAAAGCGCTCTTAAAAACAAAAAAGACTCATCAATGCGCGTCGCCATTAACTTAGTTAAGGATGGCGAAGCTGACGCTTGCGTAAGTGCTGGCAATACTGGCGCTTTAATGGCCACAGCACGATTCGTTTTAAAAACACTTCCGGGCATTGATAGGCCAGCCATTGCTGGCGTTTTACCGAGCAAGATTGGCATGACTCATATGCTTGATCTTGGCGCAAATGCTGATTGCACACCTGAACACTTGTTGCAATTTGCCATCATGGGCTCCGTGTTGGTGTCTTGTGTTAGAAATAAACCAAAGCCAACAGTAGGCTTGCTAAATATAGGCTCTGAAGATATCAAGGGTAATGAAGTCGTTAAACAAACTGCTGAGTTACTTAAAGTGAGCAATTTAAACTTCTACGGCAACGTGGAAGGTGATGATATCTACAAAGGCACAACTGACCTAGTTGTTTGTGACGGCTTTGTAGGTAATGTTGCTCTCAAGACTTCTGAAGGTCTTGCAAATCTCATGGGTGGCTTTTTAAAGGAAGAGTTTAAAAAAAATCCAATCACTAAGCTAATGGCTTTGATTTCAATGCCCGTGCTTTCCGCCTTTAGAAAACGCCTAGACCCAAGATGCTACAACGGTGCTAGCTTTTTAGGTTTGCGCGGAATTGTCGTAAAAAGTCACGGTGGCGCTGATGCTTTTGCATTTAGACATGCCATCATTAAAGCGGTTGAAGAGGCTAGAAGTGGTGTTTTGGGGCACATCTCAGAACAATTAGCACTTGAACACGCGCAATCTGAAACACCAAATACAGTGACAAATTAACTTGTCATCTAGCATGTTTAAAAATATGATTCCTTGTCAAAACCAAACTTATTTGAAAGTTCTTGCATGAAGCATTCACGTATCGCGGGCACCGGCAGTTACTTGCCCGAAAGAATACTTACTAACGCAGAACTTGAGCGGACAATTGATACTACAGATGAGTGGATTTTTACTCGCACAGGCATCCGTGAGCGCCACATCGTCGCCGAAGGTCAACACACAAGCGACATGGCTTTAGAAGCAGCTAAAGAAGCGATTAGAGCTGCGAATATCGACATCCAATCTATCGACCTTATTGTTCTTGCAACAACGACACCTGATCGAACCTTTCCAAGCACGGCTTGTTTATTACAACAAAAACTAGGCATCGTTAATTGTCCAGCATTTGACTTACAGGCAGTTTGTAGCGGTTTCGTCTATGCTTTAGCGACCGCAGATAATTTTATTAAAGCGGGCGCAGCTAAATGCGCTCTGGTGGTTGGTGCAGATGCAATGTCTCGAATTACTGACTGGACAGACAGAAGCAACTGCATTCTTTGGGGAGATGGTGCCGGTGCCGTCATTCTTCAAGCAAGTGATGAGCATGGCATTTTATCCACCCACTTACATGCGAATGGCAATTATGCAGATATGCTAATGGTGCCTCAAGGCGTCTCCAACCAAGAAGGAAGCAAGACTATCTTGATGGAGGGTAACGCCGTGTTCAAAATGGCGGTCAATACATTAGATGCCATTGTTGACGACACGCTTGCGGCGAACGGCCTAGAAAAATCAGATGTTGATTGGTTGGTGCCTCACCAAGCGAATATTCGCATCTTACAATCTACAGCCAAGAAGCTTGGCATGAGTATGGATAGGGTAGTGACCACCGTTGATAAACACGGTAACACCTCAGCAGCTTCTATTCCTTTGGCGCTTGATGTTGCAGTTCGCGATGGCCGCATCAAACGTGGCGAAACAATTTTAATGGAAGCCTTTGGTGGTGGATTCACCTGGGGTTCTGTCTTGATGAAGTATTAAGAGGGTCACATGAAATTTGCGTTTTTCTTTCCAGGTCAGGGTTCACAATCAGTCGGCATGATGCAAGGCTTGGCTGATATTGAAGTCGTTCGCCAAACTTTTGCTGAAGCATCGGATCTGCTAGGTCAAGATTTTTGGTCTATGGTCACAGAACCAAACGAAGCACTCAATCAAACAAGCAATACCCAACCATTAATGCTCACAGCAGGTATTGCCACATGGCGCGCCTGGCAGGCGCAATCATCTCTAGTGCCAACGCTAGTGGCAGGACACAGCTTGGGCGAATATACAGCGCTTGTCGCTGCAGGCGCATTAACATTCAAAGATGCTCTTCCATTAGTGCGTTATCGCGCTGAGGTGATGCAAAATGCTGTTGGTGAAGGAGTTGGCGCAATGGCGGCCATTCTGGGCCTTGATGATGAAACTGTACGTCAAGTCTGTGCTGAAGGCGCACAAGGCGAAGTGTTGGAAGCTGTTAACCTAAACTCGCCAGGGCAAGTAGTAATTGCAGGTAATAAAGGGGCTGTAGAACGTGGTATGGAATTAGCAAAAGTCAAAGGCGCTAAACGTGCGTTAGCACTACCTGTGAGCGTTCCATCGCATTGTGCATTGATGAAACCAGCTGCTGAGGCATTGGCTATCTATTTACAAAACGTACCTATAACAGCAACTAATATTCCAGTAATTCATAATGCCGACGTGCTTGCTTATAATGATGTGAGTCAAATAAAAGACGCATTAGTACGTCAATTGTATAGCCCCGTCAGATGGGTTGAAACTATTCAAAGTACATACAATCAAGGCGTTCAAATTTCAGCGGAGTGCGGCCCTGGGAAAGTACTTGCAGGTCTTACAAAACGCATCGTGGCTGAATTGCCATGTATCGCATTAACCAATATAGAATCCTTGGCAGAAGCTCAAGCGCAATTCTCAGCATAAATATTGAGGGAGTGAAATTATGTTAGAAGGTCAAATCACATTAGTGACAGGTGCCAGTCGTGGTATTGGTGCCGCAATTGCTCAAGAACTGGGCAAGAAGGGCGCAATTGTCGTTGGCACAGCTACCACACAAAATGGCGCTGATGCCATTAGCGCCGCATTGAAAGATTCTGGAGTAAAAGGTTGCGGCCTTGCGTTAGATGTAAATAATAACGAGCAAATTCAAGCCACTTTAAAAAAAATCGCTGAGCAATATGGTGATGTAAGCATTCTTGTTAATAATGCTGGCATCACTAAGGATACATTGCTCATGCGCATGGAAGATAGCGATTGGGATGCAGTTATCTCGACCAACTTAAGTTCGGTATATCGCATGTCTAAAGCAGTGTTACGCCCAATGATGAAGGCAAGAACAGGCCGGATTATTAGCATTTCATCAGTCGTTGGCCACATGGGCAATGCAGGTCAAACTAACTATGCAGCAGCAAAAGCAGGTATGTCAGGCTTTACCAAATCATTAGCAAGTGAAGTAGGTAGCCGCAACATTACAGTAAACTGTGTTGCGCCTGGCTTTATCGATACTGATATGACACGCTCATTACCAGACGAACACAAAGAAGCACTTTTGAAACACATTCCTTTAGCTAAGCTTGGCCAAGATAGTGATATCGCAGCTGCGGTAGCATTTTTAGCATCACCGTCAGCAGGCTATATTACAGGTGAAACCTTGCATGTGAACGGCGGAATGTACATGGCCTAATGCCATTAACAATTTAGTTTTTTGAATTCCTCACGCTTTTTGTTAGAATGTCGTGAGTTTAGTAGCGGTAAATTTAAATAATAAAAGGGGATTTAGATGTCTGACATCGAACAACGCGTTAAAAAAATTGTAATCGAACAACTTGGTGCTAACGAAGCGGATGTAAAAAACGCATCTTCATTCGTTGATGATTTGGGCGCTGACTCTCTAGATACAGTTGAATTGGTGATGGCTCTTGAAGAAGAGTTTGACTGCGAAATTCCTGATGAAGAAGCTGAAAAAATCACAACAGTTCAACAAGCTATTGACTACGTCACAGCTAACCTTAAGTAATTAAACTTCTCATTATTTCTTGGAGTCGCTTTGTCCAAGCCAATTAACGCGTCTAAAAGGCGCGTCGTTGTAACAGGTCTAGGGGTTGTATCGCCAGTTGGTATCGGTGTACAACCTGCTTGGTCTAATCTTATTGCTGGCAAGTCTGGCATTACTAGAATCACTAAATTTGATCCTAGTAATTTCTCATCTCAAGTCGCAGGTGAAGTAAAAGATTTCGATGTTTCGCAATACCTTCCTGCCAAGGAAGCGCGCCGCATGGATACTTTTATTCAATACGGTCTTGCGGCGGCAATTGAAGCAGTAAAAGATTCAGGCATTGAAGCGACTGAAGAAAACGCTGAACGTATCGGCGTATCTATCGGTTCAGGGATTGGCGGTCTTGGTTTGATTGAACAAACCAATGACACATACGATGAAGGCGGTCCGCGTAAAGTATCGCCATTCTTCATTCCTGGCACGATTATCAATATGATTTCAGGCAATCTATCTATTATGTTCGGCTTTAAAGGTCCGAACGTATCAATAGTCACTGCTTGTACTACTGGCACACACTCCATTGGTGATGCAGCTCGTATGATTGAATACGGTGATGCTGATGTGATGGTTGCTGGCGGTGCAGAAGCTGCTATTACAGAGCTGTCTGTTGCTGGCTTTGCGTCAGCTCGCGCTTTATCAAGTCGAAATGATGATCCAGCAACTGCAAGTCGCCCTTGGGATAAAGACCGTGACGGTTTTGTCATTGGCGAAGGTGCTGGCGTCATGGTGCTTGAAGAATATGAGTCAGCTAAAAAGCGTGGCGCTAAAATCTATGCTGAGCTAATCGGCTATGGAATGAGTGCTGATGCGTATCACATGACAGCACCAAACATGGATGGTCCTCGTCGCTCTATGCGAAATGCGATGAACAACGCAGGCGTCAATCCTGACCAAGTACAATTCGTGAATGCACATGGCACATCAACACCATTAGGTGATGCAAACGAAACCAATGCAATCAAAGCGGCATTTGGTGACCATGCAAAGAATATCGTTGTAAACTCAACCAAATCCATGACTGGACATTTGTTGGGCGGAGCGGGTGGTTTAGAGTCAGTATTTACAGTACTTTCTATCTACAATAAGGTCTCACCGCCAACCATTAATATTTTCAATCAAGATCCAGAATGTGATTTGGATTTCTGTGCAAACACTGCACGCGATATGAAAATTGATGTAGCCCTTAAAAATAACTTTGGTTTTGGTGGTACAAACGGCTCACTCGTATTCCGAAAGATTTAAGCTAGACACAAATCTTTCGGGATTTCAAAACATGCTTTAGGCTGTTCTTAACATGAGAATGCACTAAAAAGACGAACAATCTAAATAGCATGAATCTAGAAGCTCAAAACAATCAATACTTAATCAATGGCAAGCCCTCAGCCGGGGTTTCTACGCTTGACCGTGGCCTTGCTTATGGTGATGGCGTTTTTCGAACATTTCTTGTCAAAAATGGTGTTCCACATCATTGGGCGCTACAGTATCAAAAACTTTCTCAAGACTGCCAAGCACTAGAAATAACTTGCCCAGGCAATGAAGAATTATTATCAGACATTGAAACTTTATTTAATCAAACTACAGATGCTGTCGCTAAAATCATTGTGACGCGTGGCGAAAGCAGTCGTGGTTATGCCGTACCTGCTGGAATCCAAGCTAATAGAGTTGTTCTTAAATTAGCACCGCCAACTTACCCTTTAAGCAATCAAACGCAAGGCGTAAATCTTCATCTTTGCGAGCTAAAACTTGGCATTCAAACAAAACTGGCAGGCGTAAAACATCTTAATCGCTTGGAAAACGTTTTAGCTCGCATGGAATGGAGCGACACCAAAATTGCCGATGGCTTGTTGATGGACTGTGATGACAATGTTATTGAATGCACAATGAGCAATATTTTCGCAAGATTTGGCAAAAAGCTCATTACGCCATCACTGGATCAATGCGGTGTAGCTGGCATCGCAAGAGATCGAATTATTCAAAGTGCAAAGCGCTTTAATCTCGATGTAAAAATAGAAGCACTGAAACTTGATAAACTTATGCAGGCTGATGAAATCATCATTTGCAACAGTTTGTTTGGTGCATGGCAAGTAGTGAGCTTTAACGGTAAGCAGTGGGCAAAACAAGGCCTAGATTCTCAATTACGTGAAATGCTGCTTAATTAAGATGCGATTCATCATAAAAACCATCAGATTGAGTTTGCTCTGCGTTATTTTAGCGCTGGCATGGCTGATTTATTTTGCCAACTCGGGCATACAGCTCAAAACGGAAAAAGAAAGCTTTGATATCGAAGCTGGAAGCCGCTTTAGAGCTGTTACGCATCAACTTGCTCAGCAAAACATCATTCAAGACGCTATAAGCTTCGAAGTGCTTGCTAGAGGGCTTGGCGTGGCTTCAGATGTAAAAGCAGGTATATACGAAGTTCAAAGCGGCATTACGCCATTAGAACTGCTAGATATGATCACATCAGGTTCAAGCACCCAAGCAAGCATCACTTTTATTGAAGGTTGGACTTTTGCGCAAATGCGCGAAGAGTTGAACGCCTCAGAAAAAGTGAAACATATGACCATGAGCGAAACAGACCAACAAATATTGAATGAAATTGGCGCAACTGAAAACATGCCTGAAGGACTATTCTTTCCAGATACTTATTTCTTTAGCCCCAACACAAGCGACAGGGATATTCTTAAGCGTGCTTACTCAACCATGCAAAGCAAAGTAAATACAGCATGGGCAACTAAAGCAGATGGTTTGCCTTATCGTACGCCTTACGAAGCACTTATTATGGCTTCTATCGTAGAAAAAGAAACTGGAAGAGCTGTTGAACGACCACAAATAGCTGGTGTGTTTATTAATCGCTTAAAAATAGGTATGAGGCTACAAACAGACCCAACCGTGATTTATGGGATGGGCGAGCGCTTTGATGGGAATATTCACAAAAAGGATTTATTAAGCGATACGGTTTATAACACTTATACTCGCGACGGCTTGCCGCCAACACCCATTGCGATGCCGGGCTTAGGCGCAATCAACGCCGCGTTGCACCCAGCAGAAACCAAAGCGCTTTATTTTGTTGGGAAGGGCGACGGTACGCATCACTTCTCCGCAAGTCTTGCAGAGCACAACAACGCGGTCATTAAGTATCAGTTAGGTGGAAATCGTGCGCGGTAAATTTATCACATTAGAAGGCATGGATGGCGCTGGTAAAAGCACCCATATTCCAGACATTATCAAACTACTTGAAAAAAAAGATGTTGAAGTCGTTTCCACCCGTGAACCAGGCGGCACAGCTTTAGGAGAACAATTAAGAACCTTGCTCCTAAAAGAGCCCATGCACCCAGAAACTGAAACCTTACTTATGTTTGCAGCACGTAGAGAGCATATCGCCCAAATCATTGAGCCTGCGTTGGCTAGAGGCGCATGGGTGCTTTCAGACAGATTTACTGATGCCACCTATGCTTATCAATGCGGCGGTCGAGGCGTTTTAGCAAACAAAGTGATTGACTTGGAAGCCTGGGTGCAAGGTGGTTTACAGCCTGATTTGACGCTACTGTTTGATGTGCCAGTGGAAGTTAGCGTGGCACGTTTAGCTAGCGCTAGAACACCAGATAAATTTGAGCGTGAATCTGAAGAGTTTTTCACAAAAATTCGGAATGCTTATCTGAATAGAGCCAATAATAATCCCAATCGTTTCTGCATCATCAATTCAAATCAAGCCTTAGATGATGTTAAGGCTGAAGTGAAAAGTGTAATTTCAACACTATGATAGTTAAGAAAAATTATCCATGGCAAACATCCATTTGGCAGCATTTGATATCTGACAAAAAGCGCTTGCCTCATGCATTATTGCTACGCGGTCAAAGTGGCATAGGCAAGCTAGATTTTGCTATTTCTCTTTCACAAGCTTTGTTATGTGAACAAGTAAATTCAGCGCATCAAGCCTGTGGCGTATGCCCAAGTTGCGGATGGTTTGAACAAGATAACCATCCTGATTTTCGACTGATTTCACCTGAACAAGATGTGAGCAAGGATGATGAAGTCAGCACAAAAAATACTAAAAAAAGAACGCAAATTGTGATTGAGCAAATAAGAGGCTTAGGTGAATTCTTAAGCCTTTCAAGCCACAAAAGTGATGGACTTCGTATTGTAGCGATTCATCCGGCAGAGGGTCTCAATGCCGCCGCCGCAAACGCATTATTAAAAATGCTCGAGGAACCGCCTCCAAACGTCATCTTCATTTTGGTTGCCCATCAAGCGCACAAAATCTTGCCGACCATTATGAGTCGATGCCAAAAGATAGATATGCCTGTTCCATCAACTGAAGAAGCACTTGCTTGGATGAAGCAAGAGGGCATCCAAGCTGCGGAAGTAATGTTGAGCTACGCTGGCGGTTCACCTTTGATGGCAACAGATGAAGCCGAAGAGGGTGTACTTGCCTCTATTGAAATCTGTAAATTACTATCTTCGGGCCCTAAATCAGATGTATTTCACCTCTCCACAGCATGTTTGGCATTGGGTATGGAGAATGCCATAAACGCCTTACAAAAATGGTCATACGACCTTCTTCTTTGTCATTTCACGCAAAAAGTGAGATATCATCAAAGCCAAGAGGGCGTAATTAAAAAACTGGTTCACCAACTCAATTTATCAGCACTGTTAGATTTTCAAAAAATGCTTGGTGATGCCAAAAAGAGTGCAAATCACCCATTGAATAATGAGTTGCAATTAGAGCGCCTGTTTTTACACTACACACAAATATTTAAATAAGCCGATATGAGCACACAAGAAACTACTCCTGCAGGACATACAAGCGCAATCAATAAGCCAGGCGTGCTATCACTCGCTATTAAAGAAAAAACAGCCTTGTACTCAGCCTACATGCCTTTTGTGACTGGCGGCGGATTGTTTATTCCAACAAATCGCCCTTACAAAATGGGGGATGAGATTTTCATGATGCTTAATCTGCCTGAAGATACAGAAAAAATGAATGTGGCAGGTAAAGTAGTATGGGTTAATCCAGTCGCACAGAATGGAAAGCCACAAGGTGTAGGCGTGCAATTTCACCAAGATGCTGGCGGCAGACAATCAAAAGAAAAAATTGAGGCGCTACTTGGTAATTCAATCAATTCTAGCCGTCCAACACATACGATTTAATGAACCATGTTAGTTGATTCGCATTGCCACTTAAATTTTCCGGAACTCTCAGCCAATATTGATGAAGTTCGTAGCGCCATGAAAGAAAATGGTGTAGGGCACGCACTTTGTATTTCGGTCACGTTAAAAGACTTTCCACAAGTCTTAGCGCTTGCTGACAAATATCCTAACTTCTTCGCTTCAGTCGGCGTGCATCCAGATTACGAAAGCGAACCGCCTTTTGCTAGCGAAACTTTATTTGACCTCGCGCAGCACCCTAAGGTCATCGCAATTGGCGAAACTGGGCTGGATTACTTTAGACTCACCGGTGACTTAGAATGGCAAAGGGATCGCTTTCGCATACATATCCGCGCCGCAATTAAATCCAAGCTTCCTTTAGTAATCCACACCCGTTCATCAGCTGAAGATACGTTGCGAATTATGCACGAAGAAAATGCGCGAGAAGTGGGCGGTGTAATGCATTGCTTTACCGAGACGCTAGACGTGGCGATGCGAGCGATTGAAATGGGCTTTTATATTTCATTCTCCGGCATTGTAACCTTCAAAAATGCGACTGCATTGAAAGAGGTAGCACAACACGTACCTTTAGATCGCATTCTTGTTGAGACGGATTCACCGTATCTTGCACCAATTCCATTTAGAGGCAAGACTAACCAACCTGCCTTTGTTAAACATGTGGCAGAAGAAGTGGCTAGATTAAGAAATATCTCGCTCGAAGAGCTAACAGAAGCGAGCACACAAAACTTTTTTACTTTGTTCAAACGAGCCGTGCCATGCAACTAACCATGCTAGGCGTGGGTTCTAGCGCAGGAACGCCAGTAGTAGGGTGCCACTGTACAACCTGCTTATCAGATAATCCCCGAAATAAACGTCTTCGTTGCTCAGCAGCTATTACCACGGATAATGGCGCAGTGATTCTCATTGATACAGGACCTGACTTGCGAACCCAAGCGCTTAGGGCTAGCTTAAATTGCGTTGACGCCGTACTTTATACACATACCCACGCCGATCATTTACATGGAATTGATGATTTGAGAGCGTTTTGCCAAATCCAGAAAAAGCAGATTCCGTTATACGGTAAATCAGATGCAATGCAACACATCCAATCAAAGTTTGGATACGCCATACGTGAACCAGGTGAATTTTGGGACTTGCCTGTACTTAGTCTAAATCCCATTAAAGGACCATTTGAAGTTCTTGGGGTTAAAGTAACACCAATACCTGTGAGACATGGCTACAGCGATATATTAGGCTACCGCATAGGCAATATGGCGTATTTAACCGATGTATCTGACATACCAAAGGCTTCGCTAGACTTGTTGGATGGACTGGAAGTCTTAATGCTTGATTGCCTTCGTCATCAACCGCATTACACTCATATAAATGTGGAACAAAGTATTGCTTATGCGAGTCTCATTAAAGCGCGTAACACATACTTTATTCATATGACACATGATTTGGAGTACGAAAAGCTAAGCGAAGAGCTGCCTAAGAATATGCATGTTTCATACGACGGTTTAAAATTAAATTTTTAATGCTTATCTGTAATAAAATAGCGCCTTAGCATTTGTTTGAACAACTATAGGAATCACCATGACACTTAACAGAAAATCATTTTTCGCAGGCGTAATATTCGCCCTTATAAGCATTAACGCTTATGCAGCTAAAACCTATACAGAGGATGACTTCTTACGAAGTTTTAGCGGAAAATCAAATACCGTTATTTTAGAAAAGCTTGGCAATCCAGATAAAAAGGAACAGTCCGTTAAACCAACAGGGGCAAACACAATGTTAGCGGGCAAAGGTCAGGAATCATCAAAGCCTGTGAATGTTGAGATGTGGTATTACAATGGCCGTGTTAATTACGCACCAAACAAAACATACAAATTTACAGAACTTACATTTGTAAATGGCCGTTGCATGAACATTGCTTTCTTCAATAACAAGTAAGCACAGCAGAACGCTTACATTTAGCCAGCGATATTCGCTGGCTTTTTTTACCTTCCAATAACTTCGCATAATGTATATTATGTTAAATGATATATTCGCATCGATTTACCTTAATCCTATGATCTGCAATACCACTTCTACTGTGGAACAGTTAGATCGATATGGCGCCGATATTTGTAAGCCATACGAAGCGCTATAAGCGATAAAAATACAGTGAGATATACCAAAGGCTCAGTATGATCTTTTTTAACGAGCCATAGAAAATGCAGAATAGCCAATACAGCAATAAAATAAACTAATTTGTGCAGAAGCTTCCAGCGCCCGCCCAATCTTTTCATCATCGCCTTGGTAGATGTTATCGCTAATGGAACCGACAAAATAAATGCGGTAAATCCAACTAGCACATATGGATGCTTAACAATGTCTTTGGTAATCTCCATTAAATCGAACCAGTGATCCAACCATACATAGCTAACGATATGCAGGCCGGCATAAAAAAACATGAATAAGCCCAGCATACGTCTAAATTGGATAAAGCTGTTTATTCCCGACCACTGACGAATCGGCGTTATGGTGAGTGAGAGCATTAAAAACACTAGCGACCATGTGCCAGTTGAGCGCTCTACTAATTCAATTGGATTAGCGCCAAGACCATCATTAAGACCAAGATAAATCAGTCTAAATAGCGGTATGGTTGATAATGTAAAAATTAATACTTTAATATTTATTATCAATGAATTATTTATTTTAACTGACATATTACTTTAGAAATTTTTAATCAAATCCATGCCAGAATACAACTGTCCAACTTGCTCTGCATAGCCATTAAACATCTGCGTTTTAATGCGGGGAGTAAATAATCCTCCGCCAATTCGACGTTCAGAAGATTGCGTCCAACGCGGATGATCAACGGTTGGATTTACGTTCGCATAAAAGCCGTATTCATTTGGACCAGCCTTCATCCATGATGTTTTAGGCATCGTTTCCGTGAACCTTATCCTTACAATGGCTTTAGCGCCTTTAAACCCATATTTCCAAGGCACCACAAGACGCATCGGGGCCCCATTTTGATTTGGCAAAACCTCCCCATAAAGACCCACGGCCATTATGGTCAGCGGATTCATCGCCTCATCCATCCGCAAACCTTCAACATAAGGCCAATCAAGCACATGAATACGCTGGCCTGGCATCATCAAATCGTCATTTAACGATATAAACTCTACGTATTTAGCATTGGCGGTTGGCTCTGCCCATTGAATTAGTTTAGCAAGAGAAAAGCCAATCCAAGGGATCACCATAGACCACCCCTCTACACAGCGCATTCTATAGATGCGCTCTTCCAAAGGAGCCAGCTTAAAAATGTCTTCTATCCCTATTTGCTTATTCTTTTTAACCGCACCTTCAATAGATACAGTCCACGGAGATGGCTTGAATAGGCGCGACTCGATGGCTGGGTCGCTTTTGCTTGTGCCAAACTCGTAATAATTATTGTAAGTAGTGACATCGTCATATGGCGTTAACTTTTCTTCAGTGCCATATTTAGATTTTGCGAACGCATTGATTTTTTGTCTTCCCGATGCTGCATTTGCACTACCGCTCATAAGCCCTGTGAAGATGCCGCTTGCAGTAATCAATGAAGCGCCTGCTGCCTTGATCAAGGTTCGCCGATTTTCAAAATTTTCTTTTGAGGTAATTTCCGAAGAAAGAATATCTGATTTTTTATGTATCAACATTGAGCTGCCCTTTACTGATGCTTAAAGCTTAGTCGTCACAACTCTAGAAACATTACATAAATTTAAACTTTTTTTTGAAAAAACTACTTATTTAACTGACTCAAAGCTGCTGCAATACCTTCTGCCAAATATACATCCCCCACTTCTTTATTTAACTTCTGAGCTGCTTCCAGCAGCTTTTGCGCCTCATTACTTTGATGAATTGCCATTTTAAGTTTCGCTAAATATAAATCACTTTTCACTTCCCAATACGCACCACCGTTATCAACAGCAAGCTTAAGTATCTTGTTAATAGACTTCTCAGCTTGCTCGAATTCGGCAGCATCCATATAAATGCGCCCTAGTTCCAGTCCTGCATTGGCTTGAGCATCTAAATCACCGTAATGTGTATATGCAAGCGCAGCTTTAAGTTGATACTCAATCGCTTGATTGTGTTTTTGTTCTTGATTGTAAATGCTTGCAATACGCTCAAAAGCATCAGCACGTTCATTATCATTAAGCGCCAACTTCAAACCTGCTTGGTAGCTAGCAACGGCCTCATCGAATTGTTTATTTAGCGTCTGAACCTCGCCAATTAAGCTGTATGTGATGCGCTCAAAGCTTTTATTCTTTTGCGCTTTTGCGATATCCATAGATTGCTGATAGCTAGCAATTGCCTCACTAAACTGCTGATTTCCCTTGTAGGCGTTGCCAAGCATAGCGAGCGACATCATATGGTCATTTGGAGAATTAGACAGTTGATCGACAGATGTTAGTGTCGGCACAGCATCTGTATATTGATTAAGTGCCATTTGAGCACGCGCTTTGCACAAAACAACTTCACGGTTCTTTGGATTTTTCTTGAGTAACTGATTGGAGAAATCTAATGCTTTTTCTGGAGTTCCATTTTTTACCATTTGATTACAATCAGCTATTTTTTTAATTAACTCAGCATCATCCGCAAATGCTAGGTTGCTAAATATGGCTAATAAAAGAAAACTAATAGATACAAAACGCATTCGATTAACCCTTAAAAATAAACTACTCACTATCAGACAACATCTTTAATAAATCAGTTTCATCAATCACATTCACGCCAAGCTCTTGTGCTTTGGTGAGTTTACTGCCAGCATCCGCCCCAGCAACCACGAAGTCCGTCTTTTTAGATACACTACCGCTTACCTTGCCACCTACATTCTCAATCAATGCTTTAGCATCTTCACGCCCCAATGTTGGCAAGGTGCCAGTAAGCACAAATGTCTTACCTGTAAAAATACCTGTAGCATTCGATTGTGCCGCTACCATATCCCAATGAATGCCCGCTCCGCCTTCCTTTTCAGGTGCAATCAGGCTGTTTATGATTTCTCGGTTATGCGCTTCAGCAAAAAAGTTAACAATAGATTCGGCTACAATCGGCCCTACGTCTGGCACTTGTTGTAACTGCTCAATACCGGCGTTTTGAATAGACTCAATATTTCCAAAGTAACGTGCCAAATCTTTTGCTGTCGCCTCACCTACATTACGGATCCCTAAGGCATAAATAAAGCGAGCGAGCGTCGTTTTTTTGCTTTTATTCAGCGCATCGATAATATTTTGCGCCGACTTTTCAGCCATGCGATCTAAATTAGCGAGGGTATGAAAATCTAAACGATAGATATCAGCTAAATTGTTTGCTAAGTTGCTATCAACGAGCTGTTCAACTAACTTATCACCAAAGCCTTCAATGTCCATCGCTTTACGTGAAGCGAAATGAATCATGGCTTGTTTACGTTGTGCCGCGCAAAATATACCACCTGTACAGCGCGCCACAGCTTCATCTTCTTGTTTTTTGATATGAGACCCACACACAGGGCATTCCGTCGGCATAGTGAACTGCAATACGCTAAACGGCCGCTTATCCAACACAACGCCAACCACTTCCGGAATAACGTCCCCTGCTCTTCTAATACTAACAGTGTCGCCAATACGAACATCCTTGCGGCGCATTTCATCTTCGTTATGAAGCGTAGCATTCGTGACCGTCACACCACCCACAAAAACTGGCTTAAGTCTTGCCACTGGTGTAATTGCACCTGTGCGCCCAACTTGAACATCAATACCCTCGACAATAGTCAATGCCTCTTCAGCTGGATACTTATGGGCAATCGCCCAGCGCGGCGCTCTTGAGACAAAACCCAACTCCGTTTGCTGCGATAACGAATTAACCTTGTAAACCACGCCATCAATATCAAATGGTAAGCCAGAGCGCTTTGCGCCGACCATTTTATAAAAATCTAAAAGCCCTTCAGCACCATTCACTACTGCTCGCAGATCACTCACTGGCAAACGTAAGCTTTCCAAATAGTCCATGCAGGCGCTGTGCGTGTTTAACTCTGGCACACCGTCACTAGCCCCTAAACCATAAGCAAAAAACGATAATGGGCGTGTCGCTGTAATGTTGGGATCTAACTGCCTCAGGCTTCCGGCAGCAGCATTACGTGGGTTTGCGAAGACCTTGTCGCCCCGCACCTCTTGTTGCTGATTAAGTGCATCAAAATCTGCTTTAAACATTAACACTTCTCCACGCACTTCAAGAAGCTTTGGTGGGTTTTGAATATTTAAACGCTGGGGAATGCTACGGATTGTTTTGAGATTGTGCGTCACGTCTTCGCCTGTGTAGCCGTCACCGCGTGTCGCCCCTTGAGTAAAAATTCCATTTTCATAAGTTAGCGTAATGGCAAGGCCATCAAACTTAGGCTCTACGGCATACTTAACTTGGCTTAACCCCAAACCCTCACGTACACGCCTATCAAAGCTCCTTAGCTCCTCTTCACCAAATGCATTATTAAGGGAAAGCATAGCGACGCGATGCGTGATGCTACTGAAAGCCTTGACTGGTGCCCCCCCAACGCGCTGTGTTGGTGAGTCAGGGGTGACTAAGTTAGGGTGTTTGGCCTCAAGCAATTGAAGCTCACGGTATAGACCATCATATTCGTTATCGCTAACGGACGGAGCGTCCTGTACGTAGTATTGAAAGTCATACAAACGAATTAAATCACGTAGTTGAGCAACACGAGACTCATCTGAAGGTTTCGTACTTAATGACTCTTCGCCAAAAAGTCCGACTTGCAAAGGAGATTGCTGATCTTGGGACATACTTAAAAGCTAAACGAACAAACGAAGTGCAACAAGGCTGCCAGGGGGTATACCCTTAACCGTCATCTGCACTTGTATCAATCTGAGTTGCTGTCTAATCTTTTCAATTTTAGCGTCGTTTAATTCACGCTGATGGTCGTCTACAAGCGTTGCAGCCAATGAATGAGCCATGTTTTTAGCCAAGAGCACCATACTATTAAAAGTTTCTGTGCAGTTTTCAGTCAGTGCGATTTCCATTTGGAATGTCACACCTTTAAGCGCTACAGCTTTCAGCATATCCGTATTAAAAGGGTTGTTCTCCATATTAATAACTTTGAATGATGACTGACCGCTCTTCGATTTAGCATAAAAAGCACCATCTTCTTTGAGTGTTAGTCCATTCGCTTCTGCAAGCCCTCTGAATTTAGTGCCTGTAAATCTACCGCTAGCACCATTAAGAATATGTAACCCAATAGTTTTATCAACCTCCAAACAGAATGCATCTAAGGCTTGCGCGAACTCCAAAGGCTCCTGCGTGCCTATCCATTCAACTTGGGCGCTCAGCTCATAAGCGATTTCAGTAATCATTTGTTGGAATCGTTGCAAAGTCTCAGCAGAAACAGCACCTGCTCGATCCGCTAATTGAAGGCTGAAAGTAGCTTTTGTGAATTCAGCAGCTTCTTGTTCACGAGTGAGTGGATGCCAAACATGAGATGCATCCAAGCCATAAGCAAAAATAGGTTTATCTAGATTAACGAGTCCGATTAAAAATTGGCGTAGACGTTCGCCATTGACTGGCGTAGGTAAAAATATTAAAGCTGTTAAATCAACATCCTTGCTGACTGCTTCAGGTAAGGAATTGCCACGAGCAGATGTTTCAAGCACTGGAGCAGCAGTCAACGCAACCTCAACATCCGCTTCCTCAATACCACCCTTATCAGGAGCGTGATCAGCCTCAACAACATTGTGTTCAAACTCACCTAAATCAATCTTAAATTCAACTTCGTCAGGAAGATGCACATCTTCGGTATCATATCGGTCTACAACATCTTTAATTTTCGTAGATGGTTCGATGAGCACTGCAGTTTCTTCAAAGACATCAGCAGCAAAGTCGTCCATTAGCACATCATCCGGAGACAATGAAAACTGCTTTGCGGCAGCTTTTCGCATTTTGCGCTCTTGCCACCAATTAAACAGGATAACTAACACGATAAGCCCAAAGCCTATCGCCAAAAGCGAAATGGTTAAGTCATTTAGTTTATTCAATTGATATTCCCATTAACTGCAACGTAATTTACCTTATGTAAACAATTCGTGATTCATTTGCATGGCGGCTTCCATATCCACCTCTACCACTCGCGAAACACCAGACTCCTGCATGGTTACACCCACCAATTGCTGCGCCATTTCCATCGTGATTTTATTATGACTAACGAACAAAAATTGTGTCCGCTCAGACATTTTTTTCACCATCGCACAGAATCTATCAGTATTGCTATCATCTAGCGGCGCATCCACCTCGTCCATCAAGCAGAATGGGGCCGGATTCAGCTTAAACAATGCAAATACCAAAGCCAAAGCAGTAAGTGCTTTTTCACCACCTGAAAGTAAGTGAATAGTGCTATTCTTTTTTCCGGGCGGTTGTGCAAAAACCTGCATTCCTGTATCTAAAATTTCATCACCTAAAAGCTCAAGTCTAGCCTGCCCGCCTGCAAATAAATCTCTAAATAGTTCACTGAAATGGCGATTTGCCTCATCAAAAGTATGTTGTAAGCGCGTTCTAGTTTCTTTATCAATTCGGCGAATAGCATCTTCAAGTGTATTAATTGCCTCTTCCAAGTCCGCAGCTTGGCTATCCAAATAAGTTTTGCGCTCACGCTCACTATTAAGCTCTTGAATAGCAGCTAAGTTAACCGGTCCAAGCGCCTCAACTTCGCCCGTCAATCGCTCAACACGCGCTTCAAAATCTGGTATTTTGGCGCTCATACTTAACTCGTGTGCCAATGTGGCTTCTTCAATACCCACATTGAGCAATTCAGATTGGCATTGTTCAAAATGAAGACGTGCTTGCTGTTCTTGAAGTCGAGCCTGCTCCAATTTATCTCTTAACGGATGCAAGACTTGTTCATTTTGCATTCTGTTGCGCTCATTGGTTTGCAACTCATTTTCTGAACCAGCCATTGCATCACGTGCTGCTGCAAGAGCCGCTTCTCGAACTTGCTTCAAGCTAATGGCAGCCTCAAGATTAGCTTTCAAGCCTTCCATCTTCGAAGCATCTAAAAGCGTTTCAGCTTCCTTCTTCTTATTGACTAAAGCTGCTTTTTCTTCATCAAGTGAATTTATTTTATTTTTTAACTCATTAATATTGTTTGAGATTAACTTGCCATTAAATATCTTTTCCTGTGCTAGTTTTTCAGCTACCTGTAAGTCATTGCGGCATTGATTTAGGGTTAACTCAGCACGCTGTCTTGCGCTAAAAGTTTGCTCTCTTCTGGCTTGCAAATCCTTAAGTGAACCGCTAGTGGATAAAAGCGCACCCTGCTTAGTTTTTTGCTCTTCCTTTAGAGCAATTAATCGCTGTTCAAGTTGGCTCAAATCGGCTTGAATCGCATTTTGCCTATCGATTACATGCTGACGTTGCTGCATCAATCTCTGTAACTCAATATTCAATGCGTGTTGATTTTGGGTAAGTTTAGTTAAAGACTGCTGTTGCTCCGTATGCGCATGCCTTGTCTCTTGCAAAGCATGCTCGTGAGATGAAACTGCATCCAATCCAGATTTGATTTGCGATTGAAATTGTGGCTGTTGCTTATTGAGTTCATCTAGCTCACGTTGACGTTCCAATACACCGTGCATCGCTGATTGCGCCGCGTAAATAGACAAGCTGTGACGCGCATACACATCACCTTTAGCATTCACTAAATATTCATTTGATTTTAGCTGCAGACGCGCCTCATCAGGATTTTCGCCCTCATCGAGTAAATAAACACCGTTAAGCCAGGTATCGAGAAGCCCCTCAACGCGCTTATCTTTCACATCAACAACTTCTCGCATCGCCTTCCATGAAGACTTGGCTAATGAGCCTCTAGAGCTAACTTCAGCAGCCTCTGCGATAATCAATGCAGATGGTGGACGCTCATTCGGCGTTAGCTTGCCAGTCGCCTCATTAATCAGCGCATTTAAGCGAGAACCTAATACCGCCTCAAGTGCAACTTCCCAGCCTTTTTGGATTTCTACTTGTTGCCAAATTCTCGCAGAACCACTTAACTGATGATTGCTTAACCATGTATCAAGCTTAGCTTCATGCCCCAATGATTGCTGAATTTTACTGAGTGAAGCGATTTGAGCATCAATCTGCGCTAAAGAGCGCTCTTGTGCTAACTGTTGATCGCGCATGGATTTAAGCGCTTCAACTTGAGTCTGCTCTAATGCTTTTAAATTAGCTAACGTCTGATTGAGATTTTCACTCTCAGACTGTAACGTCGCCAACTGATTTTGCTTGTCTTTTAACTCTTCCTCATTAGGCAAAACAAGGCCAGCCTGCTCCGCCATCAACCTTTCAAGTCGCTGCGACACCTCAACGATAGAGCGACTTAAATGCTCTACGTTAGTGGACTCCAAACGGATGTTTTGCTCAGCATCACTCAATGTACGCTGCGCTTCAGCATGGGCTTTTTGTGAGGCTGTATGTGCTCGCTCCGCTTCAGGAAAGGCCGCTTGGCAACGAGTTAAAGCATCGGTTGATTGAGCAACTTGTGCCTCAGCCTCTTTTGCTTCGATTGTTAATTGCGCTAACTGTGCTTCTAGATCGATACGCAGATTATCTGATTTGAGCGTTTGCTCAACCGTTTGCTCAAGTTGCAGATTAAGCCTATCACGAGCCTCTTGTGTATGCTTAACCTGCGTCTCTAAATTAGAAACTTCAGCATTGGTTTCATAATATTGCGTTTGGGCAACCTGCACGGCCTCAGTGCTTGCGTAGTGTTGTTGACGCAAAGTTTCCAGCAGGCTCTCTGTTTTTCGCAAAGCCGCCATTTGGCTTTCAAGGTCATTGACCAACCTCTCAACCGCACGCTGCGACTTCTCCCATATTGCGCTGGCATCACGTTTTCGCAATAGCCAGAGCTGACCCTGTGTGTGTTTAAGGGTTTGTTGCAGTCGATGATACTGCTCAGTCACGACAGCCTGAGATTCCAAGCGGGTAATTTGCTTATCCATCTCAATGCGAATATCTTCAACACGGGTTAGGTTTTCACGAGTATCACGTAAGCGTAGCTCTGTTTCACGGCGGCGCTCTTTGTATTTAGAGATGCCTGCAGCCTCCTCTAAAAATACACGCAACTCTTCCGGCTTAGCCTCAACAATACGAGAAATCGTATTTTGGCCAATAATCGCATAAGCCCTACCGCCAAGACCTGTGCCCAAGAACAAATCGGCAACATCACGCCGACGGACAGCAGTGTTATTTATGTAATAGGAAGAACCTTTATCTCGCTCAATCACTCGCTTAACAGCGATTTCAGCATATTGGGCCCATGCGCCGCTGGCGTCGCCTAAGCTATTGTCAAACACAAGCTCAACGCTTGCACGTGAAATAGGCTTGCGATTAGATGAGCCATTAAAAATAACCGCATCCATAGAGTCGCCTCGCAACTCTTTAGCGCTAGATTCGCCAAGCACCCAGCGTACTGACTCCATTACATTAGACTTGCCACATCCATTGGGACCAACGACGCCTACACGTTGGCCGTGTATATGCAAAGTTGTTGGATCAACAAATGATTTAAAGCCGGCAAGTTTGAGATGAGTTAAACGCAAAATTAGGATTATTTTTTAATAAGCTTTGTTAAACAGTATAATAACGTTTTTTCACGCTAAAAGCCCGATTTCTAACATGACAAACACGCAATCATTAGGCGGAAAGCCAACCGCACAACCTACTAAAGATTTGGAAACATTCGAAAATCCAAATCCTAAACGTGATTTTCATATTCACATGGAAATTCCAGAATTTACATGTTTATGCCCCAAAACAGGTCAGCCTGATTTTGCAGTGCTTTATCTTGACTACATTCCAGATCAGCTATGCGTCGAATTAAAGAGCCTCAAACTTTACACATGGTCATTCCGTGACGAAGGCTGCTTCCACGAAGCTGTGACCAACCGCATTTTGGATGATTTAGTTGCTGCAACAAACCCTAAATTTATGCGCTTAACCGCTAAATTCTATGTTCGTGGCGGCATTTTTACTAATGTCGTAGCTGAACATCGCCAAGCTGGTTGGCAACCTCAACCGCGTGTTGATTTAACGCAATTTGAAACAAATTCAAACATTCGAGGCTAAAAACCAAGAAAGTCAGCGGAAAAAGACGAAAGTCGTTGACAAGCAAGTCCAGCCTCATTAATATGGCGCCTCTTTTCGCGGGTCTTGAAGTTTAAGGTTTGTCGGGGGTATAGCTCAGCTGGGAGAGCGCTTGCATGGCATGCAAGAGGTCAGCGGTTCGATCCCGCTTACCTCCACCAAAAAGACCTCGGCAGTAGTAAAAGAAACCGAATTTTTGCTAATTTAGACTTTAAATTGGCTGTGTTTTTAAGTATAATTTTACCTCTATGTCCCCATCGTCTAGAGGCCTAGGACACCTCCCTTTCACGGAGGCGACCGGGGTTCGAATCCCCGTGGGGACGCCACACAAGAAAAAGCCGCTATCAATCGATAGCGGCTTTTTTGTTATCTAAAATCTTAAGTTAACAACAACTTCAGGCCTGCAATTAAAAGCACTAATGCCAGCGC
The DNA here is from genome assembly GCA_903870165.1 of uncultured Methylophilaceae bacterium. Lineage (GTDB taxonomy): Bacteria > Pseudomonadota > Gammaproteobacteria > Burkholderiales > Methylophilaceae > Methylopumilus_A. The sequence continues at coordinate 152,157 of CAIQBW010000010.1, forward strand.
CTTTTTAATCGCATTAGCAGAGTAAAACTTAATCCCCAGTGTTGTGCCAATTACTGCGCCTATCATTGTTGCCACAAGGAACAAGGATAATTGCGGGGGCAAGTTTTGGACTGAAGCATAATTACCCGCCAAACCAAATAGGGAGTTTAGAAGGACAAATACAGCTGCTATACCCGATGTTTTTCTAGTGGTACTCCACCCTAAAAACAAAATAAGCGGCGATAGAAATATGCCGCCGCCAGTACCCGTTAGTCCAGCTAAAAAGCCAATCAATGCGCCAGATGCCATTGCCAAGAAAAATTTAGGCTGATGCACGTTTGTATCAACACGCTCGCTTGTTTTTGTTAACAAGCTTATTGCAGAAATAATCAAAATAACGCCAACAATCGCCTTGTACACATGGCTAGGAGCATTGATATAGCCACCCAAAAATGCAAAAGGAATAGCACCAATCGCAATCGGCATTAGCACTTTTAAATCAAAAAAGCCTTTTTTGACAAATCTCCAACTCGTAAAACTTGCTATGCAAATATTGAGCACTAAAGCCGTTGGCTTAATCACTGGGCTTGATAGACCAAACAAAGTGAGAATGGCGATGTATACGGATGCACCAGCATGTCCTACTGACGTGTACAAAACGGCGCCAAGCATCAAGCAAAGGCCAATCACGATATCTATGGTTTCAAAGTGCATCAGCAAACTCACATTAAAAATGATTGATGATTAGTTTAGCGTCTTAGCTTATAGACCAACAAGTTGTCGCCTTGCTTATAGCCAAAAATTGAGCTACCACCGGCTGCTACTGCAATATATTGCTCACCATCAATTTGGTAAGTGATTGGTGGTGCATTCACGCCAAAGTCATTACTGCCCTGCCATAGCAGTTTGCCGTTGCTTGAATCATAAGCATTAAAGTGACCATTGCCCTCGCCTGTAAATAATAATCCGCCAGAAGTGACTAAAACGCCTCCAACAAGCGGTTGCTCAGTTTTGTTTTGCCAAGCGATTTTTCCTGTTGCCAAATCGACAGAAGATAAAACACCCCAACGCGGCTCCTCCGCTGGCTCTGATGCCGCATAGCGAATAGGCGGCGCACCATCTTTACCAGGTGTTTCATGAAGGGTGTATCTGATTGGTGCGTGAATAGCAGCAACATAGGCATGCTGCGTTGACTCATCAATTGCAGCTGGAGACCAATTAGAACCGCCTAAGATACCAGGGTAAAGGGTGACGCCCTCAAAGGTAGCTTTCGCAAATAGATTTTTCTGTGGCACGAAGGCTTCGGACTTCATTAAAAGCTCGCCAGTTTTGCGGTCATTCACAAAAAACCAACCTAATTTACTTGCCTGCCCAACCGCCTCAATGACTTTGCCATCTTTTTTGTAATTAAACAAAATTGGTGCACTCGCAATGTCGTACCCCCAAACGTCATGTGGAACTTGTTGGAAATACCAACGCAACTTTCCAGAATCAGCATCTAAGGCTACCAAAGAAACGGTGTAGAGATTATCCCCAGGGCGAGATACATCATTCATTTGTGGTGAAGGATTGCCTGTGCCAAAGTACAAGAGCCCTAAGTTAGGGTCAATTGCTGGAGTGCTCCATGCTGAACCACCACCAAAGCGTGCTGAGTCCGGAAATTTAGGTAAGGCGGCTTTTTCAGCATCAGTATTGCGATTAAGCGAAATGCCGTCAGCGGTAGTTTCTTTGAATGACCCTTCCCAACCTTTATCCGGAATGGTGTCGAACTGCCAAACGCGCTTACCAGTGTTCACATCAAACGCCGCCAAAAATCCTGGGCGACCATAACGTCCCGTCACACCAATCACAGCGCCTAGCGGCGCATCTTCCCGTGGGTTATCAATGTGCAACCCATAACCAACACCAGTAATACCAATAATGACCTTACCTTTGTAAACAACAGGTGCCATCGCCATGCCAACACCTGTACCGCCTGTGGTTTTGGCGGTTTTATTTGGGTCGTTCTTATTGAGTGAATCTTGCCCCTCAGTAATCACGTCGGCATCTACCGCATTAATATCCCAAAGCCTCTTGCCTGTTTTAGCATCCAAAGCAATCAAGCGGGCATCCACAGTACCAATAAATACTTTGCCATAGCCTACAGCTACACCACGATTTGCGGGCCCGCAGCACATATTCCAATCTGCACGTCTGTCGTGCTTGTAACGCCAGAGCTCTTTGCCTGTTTTGCCATCCAATGCCACCACATGATTGAACGGCAATGAAACGTACATAATTCCGTCCACAACAATAGGTGTTGCTTGAAATGCCGCTTTAACCCCACTTTTATATTGCCAAGCCGTTGTTAAGTTTTGAATATTTTCACGATTAATTTGTGCGTTTTCTGAGAATCGCTTATTGGCATAATCACGCCCAAAGCTAGGCCAATCTTGATTTGCACCTTGCTGATGCGCTGAATTAATGATGTTGTTTGTGGTGGCATCATGCTTTTGAACATTGCTACAAGCCGCCAGTAGACTTGCTCCAAGCACTACTGCAAAGAGTCCTAATTTTTTATTTCCTAGGCTTTTACTTATATGACGCATGATGAAACACCATAAATAATAATTAAAAACATAGTATACAGATTGGTATATCGCATGACTACCATCAAAATCTAATGAAATCCATTAAAATGCTTGCATGATCATCCAACACGCCCAACTTGAATGGCACGAAAATCAACCCTACTCCAGCAAGTATGGCGACGTTTACTTCTCAAGTGATAGCGGCTTAGATGAAACCCATTATGTTTTCCTAGCGCATAACCAACTGAAAACGCGATGGGAAAATTTGAAAGAAGACCATTTTACGATTGCTGAAACAGGTTTTGGCACAGGCTTAAACTTTCTTTGCGCTTGGAAATTATGGCAGGAAACTGCACCTGCCAACGCAAGACTCCATTTCATCAGCTCTGAAAAATTTCCGCTGAGTATTGATGACTTACAAAACGCACTTTCACTATGGCCCGACCTAAAAGAGCTCAGCGATGCGCTCATTCAACAATATTCTTTGATCTCCAAAGCATGGCATAGACTGATATTTGATAACGGCCAAGTAACGCTTACCTTATTGATTGGCGACGTAAATGAATCGTTACCTAAATTAAAAGGCGTGATTAATGCATGGTTTCTAGATGGATTCTCCCCTGCCAAAAATCCCGATATGTGGCAGGCAAGCTTATTTGAATCGATGGCCAAACATTCGCATTCAGAAACTACTTTCGCCACCTTTACTAGCGCTGGTGAAGTTAGGCGTGGATTGCAGAATGCAGGCTTTGAAGTTTCAAAAGCGCCAGGCTTTGGTAAAAAACGTGAAATGCTTTTCGGTCAATACCAAGGAGGAGCAAACAACACGCAAGATAAAACTAACCGCAAAACCTTGATTGTGATTGGTGGCGGACTTGCTGGCGCTGCTAGCGCTGAGGCAATGATGAGGCGTGGTTATCAGGTCACGCTAATTGAAAGACATTCGTCACTGGCCCAAGAAGCTTCTGGCAATCCACTTGGCGTACTTTACCCTCGGCTGACAGGTGGGGAAACGCCATTAAATGCCCTCGCCCTTCAGGGCTTTTTGTACACATTAGGACTGCTCAATCACTTCAAAATAAATCCTGAAAACTTTCAGCAATGCGGTGTTTTACAACTAGCATTCAATGAACGCGAGCAAAAAAGAATAGCTGCTGTTATTAATGATCATCCAGAATTAGTTCATAGGGTTGATAAAACACACGCATCTAAATTGTCAGGAATTTATATTGAGCATGCTGGCATATTTATACCGAAAGCTGGCTGGCTTAATCCCGCCTCGTTTTGTGAGTCTCTCACCAAGCATCCGAACATTAAGAAACAAACCAACACTGAAGCGCTGAGCATAGACAAAACATCGCAAGGCTGGCGGGTGAGTTCTAAAAAGGGACTCATTGCAGAGGCGTCAAACATCATCATTGCCAATGCAACAGACGCTCAATATTTTTCGCAAACCAAGCATTGTGAGATGCAAGCCGTCCGAGGACAAATCACTCTATTACCTTCAACTGATAAGACTAGAAGCCTTCAAACTGTTATTTGTACTGATGGCTACCTAAGTCCTGCACGACAAGGACTGCATTGCTTGGGTGCAACATTTTCACCCAACGACATCAATACCGATATTAGAGAAGTCGACCATCAAAGCAACTTGAGTATGCTCGAATCACTTGCGCCCGAATGGGATGGTTATGATGCACAATTATTGCAAGGTCGAGCAGCAGTCCGCGCCACAACAATTGACTATTTGCCACTTGCGGGCGCTATTTTAGATGTGCCTCAGCTTAAAGAAAGTCCGCCTAGGTACAACGCACATCCAAACAGCCTTCCTTGGCTTAATGGGCTTTATATTAATGCAGGCCATGGCGCAAAAGGACTCGTCAACGCACCACTATGTGCTGAAATTATCGCTAGCCTTATTTGCAATGAGCCGGCGCCCGTTGATTGTTCACTCCTATCAGCACTAGATCCGAACCGCTTTGCTCTGCGTGAATTAGGCTTAAAGCGCTTAGCGCAAACGATACAAAAAAATTAGCGTAAAATCTCGCTCATGGATATTAATTCAACCTATCGATCCGCCCTGCAACACCACCAACAAGGACAATTGGCGCAAGCAGAAGCCCTTTATCGCAAGGTGCTTGATGCATCACCTAAACATGCTGATGCCCTACATTATTTGGGTGTTATTTATCACCAAAACAAACAACATGATTTAGCAGTTATAACCATTGCAGGAGCGCTCTCTATAGAGCCAAACAATTCTGATTTTTTAAGCAACCAAGCATTAGCACTTAAGGCTGCTGGACGTTTGGACGATGCAATTAAGACATTGCAACGCGCTTTGACGCTTGCCCCTGATGATTTAGAAATCCATTACAACCTTGGCAATGCTTATGTGGAAAACCTTCAATACCAAGACGCAGCGACCTGCTATCGCCGTATCCTGCAAGATTGCCCGCATGATGAAGACTTAAAACAGGCGCTATGTCATGCATTGCAAGCTTTAGGTAATGAATATCAACAAGCTGGGCAATATACACATGCAGAATCTGCATATCATGAAGCGATTCGTATCATCGGGAATGAAGCCAGTCTTTATTACAATTTAGGTAATGCACAGCGTGAACTTGGCAAGGCTGCGGAAGCGGCAATGCAATATCAAAAAGCGATTCAACTCAACCCTAGCGATGCAGATGCTTATAACAACCTAGGTAACGTTCAACGAGAGCTTGGTGACTTAGCCTCTTCAATCGCTTCATACCAAAAAGCGCTAGATCTCAACCCTCAGCTTTATCACGCAAAAGTGCATTTAGTTCATCAGAAACAGCATATTTGTGAGTGGAAAGATTTAGAAAAAGATATCAGCGAAATTCGTGCTTGGGTGAGCAATACGCCAGAGGCGCAAATCTCCCCTTTTGCATTTTTATCTATGCCAAATACAACAGCACAAGAACAAAAAGAATGTGCTAAAAATTGGCTCAAAAACCGCTACAAATCTGCCTATGAGCAAGGTCGCACTTTAGCCTTTAAGCATAAAACTCATCATCAAAAACTTCGCATAGGCTATTTATCTGCTGACTTTAGATTGCATCCTTTAGCATCCCTCATTTCTGAACTAATCGAGCGCCACGACAGAACTGCTTTTGAAGTTTACGCCTATTCCTACGGTCTAGATGACAAAAGCGCTGAGCGTAAGCGCCTTGAAAGTGCATTCGATCGTTTTGTAGATATCCGCACCCTATCAACACTAGATGCCGCTACAAAGATTAACCAAGATGAAATTGATATTTTGGTGGATTTAACAGGCTTCACCCAAACCAGTCGCAGTCATATCGTTGCATTGCGCCCAGCTACTATCAATTTGAGTTGGCTAGGCTTTCCAGGCACCATGGGCGATTTAGATGGCAACCCATTGTTTGATTATATTCTCAGCGATGGTTTTATTACGCCAACAACTGAAACAATTGCCTATTCTGAAAAATTAGCATTACTCCCTAATACTTATCAGCCAAATGATACAAAGCGTCCAATAGGCGAGTTAAAGAACCGCTTAGAGTACGGCTTGCCAGAAAGTGGTTTTGTGTTCTGCTGTTTCAACCAAACATTCAAAATTCTGCCCGAAGTATTTGATTGCTGGATGCGCTTATTAAAGCAAACGCCTAACAGCGTATTGTGGCTTCTAGAGTGCAATCAATGGGCAAAGGTCAATTTAATTCGTGAGGCAGAAACTCGAGGGATTAACAAAGAGCGCTTAATCTTCGCGCCGCGCGTGACGATGGCGCAACATCTTGCAAGGCAAACTTGTGCAGATTTATTTTTAGACACCTTACCCTATAATGCCCATACCACAACTAGTGATGCGCTTTGGATGGGCTTGCCTGTCTTGACTTGTGCTGGTGATACTTTTGCCAGTCGCGTTGCTGGAAGCTTACTCAGGGCGTTCAATCTAGAAGAGCTCATCACCTACTCTTTGCAAAACTACGAAAGCAAAGCCCTGTCGCTCTCTAACAATCCAGTTGAGTTAAAACGTATTAAAGCCCAATTGACGAAATACAATAAGAAACTTCCATTATTCGACGTAGCGCAATTTACTAGGGATATAGAGTCACAGTATCAAACTATGTGGAAAACTCATAAATCGGCTTAAAGCTGTTCGTTCGTTGCCGCAAATAAGGCTGCGACTACAATTAATGCGCCGCCAAACCACTCTCTTACTGATAGGGTTTCATCCGTTAAGAAATATGAAGCGACTGCAGCAACAACCAACTCGAACATAAACAATACAGAAGCTTTAGTGACGGGAATATGTGTGATGCCATATTGCACAAACAAAGTTGCCGCCATCAGTAAAAATGAGATAAAAATCATCACAACCACTTGAGATAAATTCATGCTGGTGGGATTAGGAAACGGTGCATCTTGAAACACAATAAATATCAGCGACATCAATAACACGCCTATCCATACAGCCATGGATTTAGCAGTAATGCTTAAGTTTGACGAATGCCTTGTAATAACATTCGTCATCGCAAAGCCAACACCCGAAGATAATGCCAGCCACTCTGCCTTGTTATTTGGCAAAGGTAATGCACCATCCTGCCAAAACATAATAAATGCGCCTATAAGTGACAAAACAATCACCGCAAGCCCACGCTTATTGGTGCGTTCTTTTAGCCAAAAATGCGCCATGACGAGTGTCCAAAGTGGTGACAAGTAAAAAAGCAACATCACGCGCATCACTTCACCGTCAATAATCGCTAAGACATAACTTAAGTTAGTCCAGCCTGCGATGATGGCAAGCCAGATAACACTTTTAGGTTGATTAAGTGCGGCGCGCCATTGTTTGTGCAAAACAACTGCAAAAATACAAACGGCTATTACATAGGTATAAAAGCTGGAGGTCACACCTGAAATACCTGCCTCTTGCATAACGCGGTAGGGATACCAAATCACCCCCCAGCATACTGCGCCAAACAGAAGGCCGAACGCAGCGAATTGGCTTTGATGTTTTTCCAACAATGAATGACTCAACATAGACTTTCTAAATCAATGGAATTGTTGATTGAATGTTTAAGCGATGTGACGCTTCATTTATAATAGCTAAATGAACTCAAATCTCAGCAAGTTACAACCTTACCCATTTCAACGTTTACGCGACTTATTTAGCGGTATTACGCCGAACGCCGAACACAAGCCTGTCAATCTTTCGATAGGCGAGCCTAAACATGATACACCAGCCCTCATCAAACAAGCGCTGATTGATAATTTAAACGGGTTAGCATCCTACCCAACTACGGCTGGCATACCTGAACTTAGACAAGCGATTTCGAACTGGGCAACACGTCGCTATGGCATACCTCTACTCAATGCTGAAACGGAAATTGCACCAGTAAATGGTAGTCGAGAAGCTTTATTTGCATTTGCACAAGCCGTCATTAACACCAAAAAAGTGGCGAACCCTATCGTAATTTGTCCTAACCCGTTCTACCAAATTTATGAAGGTGCGGCTTTTTTAGCTGGCGCTGAGCCTTACTTCCTGAACACGCTACCTGAGAATCAACACGCGATGGACTTTGATAGCGTGCCAGTTGAAATTTGGAATCGCACGCAGTTAGTTTATGTATGCTCACCAGGCAACCCATCTGGCAAGGTGATGAGCCTAGATCAATGGAAAAAAATATTTGATCTATCTGATTTATATGGTTTTGTTATTGCCGCTGATGAGTGCTACTCTGAGATTTACTTTGATGAAGCGATCAAACCTTTAGGCGCATTAGAGGCCGCACAAAAACTAGGCCGCGATTATTCACGCTTGGTGGTGTTTAGCTCACTCTCAAAACGCTCAAACGTACCTGGCATGCGCTCTGGCTTTGTTGCTGGTGACGCTAATATTCTTGAGCAATTCTTGCTTTACCGCACCTATCATGGCTGCGCGATGAGCCCTTCTGTTCAAGCGGCTAGTATTGCAGCTTGGAATGATGAGAATCATGTGATTGAAAATCGTAGACTTTACGCAGAGAAGTTTAAGACTGTCACCCCGATGCTAGAAAACACTTTGGGTGTTGAGATGCCTGATGCGGCTTTCTATCTTTGGGCCAAAACCGACATGCCAGATACTGAAGTCGCGATTCGTTTGTATCGCGACTTTAATGTGACGGTATTGCCCGGTAGCTTTTTAGCACGTGAAGCACACGGCATCAATCCGGGAGAACAATTTATTCGATTGGCTTTAGTGGCAAGTTTAGATGAGTGTGTTGAGGCGGCAAATCGCATTAAAAACCTCATGTAAAAATTAACAATTAGCTTTTAATAAACTGATTTACTTCATTAAAAGCCAACTCGTTCATTTTGGGATTTAAGCAATCTATTTCAAAATTATCATCCATACCACGCAACCAAGTAAGCTGCCTTTTCGCCAACTGACGAGTTGCAAAAATTCCTCTGTCTCGTAGCTCAGCCTCATCATATTGCCCTGCCAAATGCTCCAATGCTTGTCGATAGCCTACGCAACGCATGGATGGCAACTCTGGTGTTAGCTCAGGATATTGTTTTAGCAAAGCGGTCACTTCATCTAAAAAGCCTTGTTTTAACATGACATCAAAGCGAGTAGCAATGCGGCTGTGCAATACACTTCTATCAGAAGGCACCAAAGCTATTTTTAGCAAACGATACGGCAAATCGCCACCACTCGTTGCTTGGTGTAGCTCTGTCATGGTTTTGCCGCTAATCTCATACACTTCTAAAGCACGTTGAACACGCTGCGCATCCGCAGGCTCAAGTCTTGCAGCAGTTGCTGGATCTATCTTAGCAAGCTTGGCATGCATCGCAGGCCAGCCGATTTGCGCGGCCTCCGCATCAAGCTTAGCCCTCACTTCAACATCGGCTTCAGGCAGATTGCTTAAACCACCCTGAAGTGCTTTAAAGTAAAGCATGGTGCCACCCACTAGCAATGGCACTTTACCGCGAGCAGCAATCTCCGCCATCAACTTTAATGCATCATTGCGAAAATTAGCCGCTGAGTAAACTTCCGTGGGTGGAATTAAATCAATCAAATGGTGCGGGGCTTGCGCCAATGTTGCAGCATCAGGCTTGGCTGTACCAATATCCATGCCCTTAAACACAAGCGCAGAATCAACACTAATCAGCTCGATAGGAAGATGCTGATATAGCTCAACCGCAAGACCGGTCTTACCACTGGCCGTTGGACCCATCAAAAATATCGCTGAGGGTAATGCTGACATGCTACTTTCCACGCATAAACATTTTATCAAGCTCACCCATTGTCACTTGGAACCAAGTTGGACGCCCATGATTACATTGACCAGAGCGCTCTGTGGACTCCATATCTCTTAGCAATGCGTTCATCTCAGGAATGCTTAAGATACGATTCGCCCTTACAGCGGCGTGGCAAGCCATGGTACCAAGCATTTCATTACGACGTTCTGTCAGCGCGCGACTACCGCCATACCCACGTAAGTCTTTTAGCACATCTCGCGCAAGCGCCACCGCATCAGCATCCTGAAGCATTACCGGCACGGCACGCACAGCCAATGTCGTTGGAGAAAGTACTGCAATATCAAAACCTAGCTGACGCAGATTACCTTGGCCATTTGTAAGCTCATCTTCCACGGTCGCCACTTCCAATCTATCCGCTTGAAAACTGATAGGGATCAACAATGGCTGCATCGGCACGCTCTCGCTATCAAGCGCATTTTTAAGACGCTCATACATAATGCGTTCATGCGCGGCATGCATATCCACCACAACCAAACCAAGGCTATTTTGAGCCAGCACATAAACGCCGTGCACTTGTGCTACTGCAAAACCCAAAGGAAAGTCTTTAAGCGCTTGGCTAACAGCATCGCCAAGAGGCACGCCATTACTACCTTGCGGGGTAGCACTTTGCGATTGATATTCCTGCTTGATGCCACCGAACACGGTTTGGTACAAATCATTACTCGATTGATTTGCCCGCAAATCCATTTGCGACTGAAAAGTCGGATAATTTCTAGCGATACTGTCAGCCGAATTAAATGCGTTACTCGCAAATGGATTGCTTGGTGCTTGGCTCGCAGTCACCAAGTTAGAAGCGCCTGTTCGCGTGGCCAATGCTTTATGAAGCGCATGAAAAATAAAGCGATGAATCGCCTGACCATCCCTAAAGCGCACTTCCGTTTTTGCTGGATGCACGTTGACATCGACTAAGCTTGGATCAAGCTCTAAGAACAAGACAAATGCAGGATGACGATCGCCATGCATCACGTCTTGATAAGCCTGACGAATGGCATGTGAAATCAATTTGTCGCGAACGAAGCGACCATTCACATAGACATATTGCGTATCACGGGTATGACGCGAAAAGGTTGGTTTAGCTGTCATGCCCCAAAAGCGCAAACCAGCAGCTGATTCATCAACGCTCAAAGCTTCAGAAGTGAAGTCTGCGCCAAGCACTTCAGCAAAGCGTTTTTGCGGTTCTGAGGCGCTTAAACGCATTAAAGCGCGGCCATTATGTTGCAACATAAAACCTACGTCAGGACGCGACAAAGCCACACGCTTAAAGGCATCCTCGCAATGACCAAATTCTGTACCTTCTGTTTTTAAGAATTTACGACGTGCGGGAGTGTTGAAGTACAAATCATTCACTTCAACAATGGTGCCAACATCCAAAGCGGCTGGCTCTGGCGCCTCGATATGATTGCCATCAGAGGCTATACGCCAAGCATGTTTTTCATCTGGATGTCGGCTAATAAAATGCGTACGAGAAACAGATGCAATACTCGCTAAAGCTTCGCCACGAAAGCCTAAACTTGCGACATTTTCTAAATCCTCAAGCGAGCCAATCTTACTCGTGGCATGGCGCGTTAAAGCTAAAGCCAAATCATCAAATGGAACACCACTGCCGTTATCTGCCACGCGCAGCTGCTTTACACCGCCCTGCAATAAGGAGACATTAATCTCTGAACTGCCTGCATCCAAGCTATTTTCAAGCAATTCTTTAAGTGCTGAGGCAGGACGCTCAACCACCTCGCCAGCGGCGATCTGGCTAATAAGCTGATTGGGAAGTAAACGAATTGCCGTCATTAATTAAGCTCAACCGTCTCAAGATAATCCGGCACGCAAGTGTTCCAATGCAACATTTCTTCAATGTGATGACGCATTGCATCTGCCGCAATTGGCTCACCATGGGTAATAAAGACTCGTTTAGGTGCAGATTCAAAACCGCGCAACCAATCTAAAATCTCCAAATAATCAGCGTGTGCTGACAAGTTTGAAATCAACGACACTTCAGCATTTACTGGGATATATTCTCCATGAATCTTAATGCTATCCGCGCCATTAATCATCGCAGCACCTCGCGTGCCGGCAGCTTGAAACCCCGCAAACAGAATTGTGTTATTAGGGTTCGGAGCAAACGCTTTAAGATGATGTACAACACGTCCACCGGAAGCCATACCACTAGCGGCCAAGATAATCATCGGATGACGATTTTCATTAAGTGCTTTTGATTGTTCTACTGTATTCACCATATGCGCTGTACGGAACATCGCCTCACATTCACTAGAAGACAATCGATGCTCGCCACGATGACGATTAAAGATTTCTGTCGCATCAACAGCCATTGGACTATTTAAATACACAGGCACATCAGGAATGCTACCTTTAGCCTTGAGCAGATGAATGTAATATAAAAGCTCTTGCGCACGACCGACTGCAAATACAGGAATAATGACCTTGCCACCACGAGAAATCGTACGGTTTATGGCGGCGGCTAGTTTGATTTTAGGATCTGTTTTATCGTGTACACGATCACCGTATGTTGATTCCATCACCAGGTAGTCTGCTTGTCTAATCTGTGTAGGTGGTTTCATTAACACATCATTTGGGCGACCAATATCACCTGAGAATAAGATAGATGTTTTTGTATCGTGAATACGCACAAATGCTGAACCAAGAATATGTCCGTTAGGTGACAGACGCATCACCACCCCATCACCCAAGTTGATATCTTTTTCAAAGTCGATTGGCGTCAGCAAATCCAAAGCTTTCACTGCGTCATCTTTGGTGTAAAGCGGTAAAGCCGGGCTGTGCTTAGAAAAACCATATTTATTGGCAAAGCGCGCTTCTTCTTCTTGCAAGTGGGCAGAGTCTGGCAACAATATCTCACACAAATCACGCGTACCATAACTGCAATAAACCTTGCCCGCAAAGCCATTACGCACAAAAAGTGGCAAATAACCTGTATGGTCAATATGTGCATGGGTTAAGACCACCGCATCCACACTAGCAGGATCAATCGGTAATTTTGCCCAGTTTTTAAGGCGTAGTTGTTTTAAGCCCTGAAATAAACCACAATCAATTAAGATGCGTTTGCCTGCCACTTCAAGTAAGTACTTGGAGCCTGTGACCGTCCCTGTTGCGCCTAAAAAAGTAAGCTTCATATTTGCCTTAATGTAATTAATTCGTTGCTTTAGTTTTAGCTAAAGCAGGATTGGTCGAGAAGTACTTTTTAACACCAGACATAATCGCCTCAACCAACTTCTCACGATATCCATCATCATTTAAGCGGCGCTCTTCTTCAGGATTACTAATAAAGGCCGTTTCAACCAAAATTGAAGGAATGTCTGGAGATTTAAGTACCGCAAAACCTGCCTGCTCAACAGAGCCTTTATGCAAGGTGTTGATCTCCCCGATACGCGTCAAGACAGCCTTACCTAATTTTAAACTATCGTTGATTGTGGCTGTTTGCGACAAATCAAGTAGCGTGCGAGCAAGATTGGCGTCTTTATCATCCAAACTCACCCCACCAATTAAGTCAGACTCATTCTCTTTCTTCGCCAAATAGCGAGCTGACGCGCTGGTTGCACCCTTCTCAGACAATGCAAAAACTGAAGAGCCCCGAGCATCTGGACGTACAAAAGCATCTGCATGGACGGAAATAAACAAATCAGCCTGCATATTGCGGGCTTTTACCACACGACCATGCAAAGGAATAAAATAATCGCCATCACGCGTCAAAATGCCGCGCATATTGGGCTCTGCATCAATGCGCTCTTTTAATTTCTTTGCGATACCCAAAGTAATGTCTTTTTCATGCGAGCCATTGGCACCTTGGGCTCCTGGGTCTTCCCCGCCATGTCCGGCATCAATCGCAATCGTAATTAAACGACCGGATTTATTAGTGGCTGGTTTATTCGTGATTGGCTTTTCAACTTGCGCTTCTGGGGCGACTGACGTTTCAGTGAGTTTTGGTTCTGGCTTTTCAGGTTTAATCTCGTTAATCACTGGCGGAAGTTCTACAGGCTTGTTTTCTAAAGGCTTCACTTCAGCAACTGGTTTTGACTCAACTGGTTGCACTGTTTCCAATGGCTTATTGGATTTATCAATCACACTTAAAATCGGATCTTGGAGAGGATAAACGTCCAGGACTAGCCTATGGTTATATTGTCCCGCTGGTTGCAACATGAAAATGTTGGGCTTGATTTGTGTTTTCAAATCAATCACAACACGCACTACATTAGGCTTAAAGTTACCCACACGTACTTGTTTAATATAGGGATCGTTGGGGGAAATAGCATTCGCCAAAGATTTCAGATTTGCATTTAAATCGACCCCTTCCAAATCTAACACTAAGCGATCTGGGTCTTTAAGCATCATCATTTTTTGGCTAATTTCGCTAGAGGCTTCAATAGTGATGCGGGTGTAATCAGCCGCCGGCCAAACGCGTATAGCGGTCACATTGACTGCTGGATTTGCGAATACTGGCGTAAGGATTAAAAATCCTAAAATTAAGACTCTTGATAGTGCTCTAAACATACTTTTCCTGCTGTTGTGTTAGCAATTAAGCGAGCAATTCTGCCCTCACCACTCAACTCCAAATAAACATCAATATCGGCCAGCGGAATTAGACTTCCAGCTTTATCAGGCCATTCAATCAAGCAAATCGAGTGCGGATTAAAGTAATCTCTAAACCCCGCTGCTTCCCACTCTTCTTCATCCATAAATCGATATAAATCGAAATGGTAAAGATTAGTCATCTTTTTGTTGATCTGGACTTGATAGGGTTCTACTAAGGTATAAGTGGGGCTTTTTACCTTACCAAAAAATTCAAGACCGTTTAAGGCGCCACGTACTAAGGTGGTTTTCCCAGCACCTAGGTCGCCATGTAAATAAACATTCACGCCAGCAATCAGCGAACGAGCAAAATCAGCGCCTAGTTTTAGGGTCGCCTGTTCATCGGCTAGCTTAAGTGTAATATCATGCGTCATATGTTTGATGAAACCAACAATTCCAAAACCAACAATCTACAAACCCTTGCCAACGCCATTAAAGACTGGGGGAAGGCATTGGGTTTTAGCCATGTAGGTATTACTAATACCGATTTGGCAAGTGCCCAGCCACATTATCAAGCGTGGATTGAAAAAGGCTTCCATGGTGCTATGGATTATATGGCAAAACACGGCAATAAGCGCAGTCAACCTGCCGAATTAGTCAATGGAACGTTGCGCGTAATTTCTGTGCGTATGGACTACCAGCCTCCACAGGCGAAGAGTGCCGAAGCCGTTTTAGAAGAGAGTGACCAAGCGTTTATCTCACGTTACGCACTCGGCCGCGATTATCACAAAGTGCTAAGGAGCCGCCTACAAAAGCTTTGTGACAAGATCCAAAATGAATTAACGCATCACCAAGTAGAAAACTTTCAATATCGCGTATTTACCGATAGCGCACCAGTATTAGAAGTTGCATTAGCAGAAAAGGCTGGGCTTGGATGGCGAGGCAAGCACACCTTGCTGCTTTCACGCGAAGCAGGCTCTTGGTTCTTTTTAGGCGAAATCTACACTAACTTACCCTTACCTATCGACACACCAATAGGCAATCACTGCGGCACATGTACTGCATGTATTGACACTTGCCCTACACAAGCCATTGTGGCGCCTTACGAAGTAGATGCGCGGCGCTGCATTTCCTACCTCACCATCGAACTAAAAACTAGCATTCCTGAAGAGTTTAGGCCGCTCATTGGTAATCGTATTTACGGTTGCGATGATTGCCAACTCACCTGCCCTTGGAATCGTTTTGGGCAAATCACGGAAGAAGATGACTTTAAAGTCAGACATGGCTTAGACGATATCTCGTTGGTTGATTTGTTCGCTTGGGACGAAACAACTTTCAATGAAAAAATGGCAGGTAGCGCCATCTATCGCATAGGCCATGAGCAATGGCTGAGAAACCTTGCGATTGGTTTAGGAAACGCAACTGGCTCACCTAAAATTATTAATGCGCTTAAATCACGTGTTAACGACCCTTCAGCCTTGGTGCGAGAGCATGTGGCATGGGCATTACAACAGCACCACATCGCTGTATAATCGGTCGACTTATTATAAGAATGCGTCATCAAATGACTTCAAAGTTATCCAATTCAAGCCTATACCAAAAGCTTTCATACGCGCTATTTGGCGCGCTTGGGATTTTTATCCTATTGACGTTCAAACAGTACGGCATAAGTAATGACGAGCAAGTGCAGCATGTGTACGGCCAATTGCTCCTAAAGTTTTATAGTTCAGGCTTCACAGACCAAACGGCATTTACCTACAAAAACCTCTATTTGTATGGTGGCTTTTTTGATTTAGTCGCTGCCTCGTTAGAAAAAATATTACCAATATGGGTATGGGACATTCGCCACCTACTTTCAGCGATTTTTGGTTTTGCTGGGATTTTGGCCATTTATAAAGTGACCGAAAAATTAGCTGGAGAACGTGCTGCTTTACTTGCCGCCATTTTACTCACACTTACGGGCGCTTGGTCTGGTGCTATGTTCACACATACCAAAGATGTTTCATTTGGCGCATGTATGGCTTGGGCACTCTATTACACAACTCTCTTATCAAACAAACTAGACCGCATTCCTCTTAACCTCAGCATTAAATTAGGTATCGCTGTAGGCTTTGCCATTGGCTTAAGGATTGGTGGCGCATTTGCGGTCATTTATTTACTACTTATAGTTTTTGTTGCTAGCTTAATCCAAGCACCAAACCTCAAAGAAAAAATGTGCTTTTATGGCAAAGCTTTTATTGGGCTGTTACCAGCTGGTCTAGTCGCTTTTGCACTTATGGGGCTGTGTTGGCCTTGGGCGTTGATGGGCGCAGATCATATTTTGATTGCTGCAAAGTCTTTTTCACACTTTGCTTTTAACATGAATACCATTGTTGACGGTACTTTCGTTAGCATTGGTGAAGTACCTAGAACTTACTTACTTGACTATTTAGCTATCCGCTTACCTGAGGTTTTTCTTATCGGCATCTTAAGCATGGTCATCATCGTGCTCATTTCTTTGCCTCGCAACTTCAAAACACTCAAGCCATTCTTCCAAAACAGATTACCTCAGATCTCATTAGCGATTGCTATTTTGTTTCCTCTGTTTTTTGTTCTGTATGACCGCCCTGCTCTATATAACGGGGTTCGACATTTCACATTCATCATTCCACCACTTGCTGTTTTGGCAGGTATTGGCTTATCCCAAGCTTGGGATAAACTATCCCAACATCCTAAATGGCAATTAAGCTTTGCTATTGCCGCTACGGCTTTAGCGCTCAATACCGCCTATATTCTGTTTGAATTAAAACCATACGAATATGTCTATTACAATCATTTTGCCGGCAAAAATCTTAAGCAAGCTGAGCATCACTGGGAGGCTGATTATTGGTCTAGTAGCTTAATTGATGCTTCAAAAATGCTAGAAAATTATTTAGATGCGGAACAGAAGAATTGGCCCTCAGAGCATCAAGGCCCATACTATGTGGCGGTTTGTGCTGAAGCTTTCCAAGGGCGTGCTTATTTGGATAAAAGATTTAATATCACCGAAAACTGGGTGCGTGCAGACTTCTTCATCTCAAGCACGCATATGAATTGCGACAAAGTATTAAACGGCAATATCATAGGCACTGTCGAACGCTTGGGGGCGCCGCTCGCCGTAGTTAAAGACCGCCGCGATTTGATTGGCGAAGATAGACGCCCACACGCCGCACCACAAGACTAATAGAAAGAACGGATTAACTGTGACTAATAGAAAAGCGAATCCACACATTACTGTCATTGTTCCTGCCTTTAACGAGGCGGCTGCGATTACAAGCACGGTTAAAAATATTGCACATCACCTTCAGCAGCTCAGCCCTAATTGGGATGTCGTTGTCATAGATGATGGCAGTCGAGATCAAACAGCGAATGTGGTTCGCGCACTACCTAAAGAACTTAACACTACATTAGTTAGATTTTCACGCAATTTTGGTAAAGAGTATGCCATCACAGCAGGCTTGGAACATGCATCAGGTGACATTGTCATTTGTATGGACGCTGACGGCCAACACTCATCAGAGCTATTAGCTCAAATGCTAGAAAAATGGCATGAAGGCTACGATATGGTTTACGCAGTGCGCCAAGACCGAGCAGTTGAATCAAAATTCAAACGCTGGGGCTCAAAGATTTTTTATGGTGCAATGAGCTTAGGCGGTCAAATTAACATTCCACCTGATGCAGGTGATTTCCGCCTCATGGATAGACAAGTGGTCAATGCTTTACTATCCCTTCCAGAACGCAATCGCTTTATGAAAGGGATTTATGCTTGGGTAGGTTACAAATCAATTGGCATTCCCTACTCTCCTTTAGAGCGTACACACGGAGAAAGCACTTTCTCAAAAATAAAACTTGCTCAACTTGCATGGACCGGTGTCACTAGCTTCTCAGTCATGCCACTAAGACTAGCAAGTGCAGTTGGTGCAGGCTTAGCTTTTCTGTCATTTATTTATGGTGTTTGGGTTGTCATAGACAAAATGTTTTTCAGTGAGTCCATTCCTGGTTGGCCAACAGTCGTCGCCAGCATGATGTTTTTTGCAGGCGTACAACTATTATTCATCGGAATTTTGGGAGAGTATTTGGCACGAGTATACGACGAAGTCAAAGGCCGCCCTTCTTACATCGTGGCTGAAGTTGTAAAACCTCAGTCGGAAAAAGCAGCGCCAAAATCTCGCACAGCAAAAATGAAAACTCAAGTGCCTACTGAACAAGATTTATTGATTTAATGCCCGCTAGTCGAATGTCTAATAGCCATACGAAATCAGTTTCTTGGTTTACGGTTATCGGTGCACTTTCTGCGCTGACACATTACATCGTTGCGGTCAGTTTTGAGCATTTTGAATTTCTCACAGCCGCTCATGCCAACATTGCTGGCTTTGTCGCCGCCTTTCCTGTCAGTTATTTTGGTCATCGCAAATTCAGTTTTGCTGGAAATGATTCAAGCCATGGTCATGCTTTTCCACGTTTTCTATCTGTCGCGATACTAGGCTTTTTAGCCAACCAAACCCTGGTCTTAAATGCACTTCAATACACCAGGCTTCCATTTTGGTTTTTGCTAGGCGTTGTGATGGTATTAGTTGCTGTGAGCACCTATCTTTTAAGTAAGTTTTGGGCATTCAAGAGCACAAAATGAAGCTAATTTTATGTGCAGATGACTTTGGGCAAAGCGAAGCAATCGACCTAGCGATTATCGATCTAATTAAAAAAAACCGCTTAAGTGCGACTTCTTGCATGACAATGAGTCCACGCTGGGAAGAGTCCGCAAAAAAAATCACACCCAGCATCAGAAAAAAAGCCGCCATAGGCTTACACCTTGACTTTACCTACTTTGGTGAGGCTATCAGCCATCCTAAATTAGTGTTAATGAGCCTTAGTCGACAGCTTGTGTTAGATCGAATCAAACAAAACATACACAAACAACTGGACGCATTTGAAAGCGCAATTGGCACAGCACCTGACTACGTAGATGGCCATCAACATGTTCATCAATTACCTCAGATTAGGGAGGCCTTGCTTGAGA
This sequence comes from uncultured Methylophilaceae bacterium, assembly GCA_903870165.1. Classification (GTDB taxonomy): domain Bacteria; phylum Pseudomonadota; class Gammaproteobacteria; order Burkholderiales; family Methylophilaceae; genus Methylopumilus_A. The sequence continues at coordinate 171,573 of CAIQBW010000010.1, forward strand.
TATTGCTATCGCGATATGGTCGAAATTTACCTTGGTTACGTATTGCAAAACCGCCAATTAAAGATGGCATTAAAGGTTTTATTATTAGGGCATTAGGATCGAACTCGTTTGAGAATAAAGCAAAGGCAAAAGGCTTTTTGTGTTCGGGTGACTTATTAGGCGCTTATAGTTTTAATGGCACATCTGAAGAGTACATGGCCCGCTTAAAAAAATGGCTTAAAGAAGTGAGAAGCGACAAAGCCACGCCAGTGCTGATGTGTCATCCAGCAATAGAAATGCAAGGCAATAAAGAAGATATGATTTACCCAGCGAGAGTAAAAGAGTTTGGGGTTCTAGCGAGCGATGCACTCGCTAAGGAATTAAAAGCATTCAGTTTAGTTAAAAATCCGAATAGTTAACCGACTGCAGGTGGGGCAACAGAAGATTTTCTAATTTTCTTAGATAGCTTCGTTACTTTAACAACCTTTTTCATGACGCAATACTCAGAACCGTAATCACCGCCATTTTCATCTGGTTCGTAATAGTGATTAGTATATGCCCAGCGTGTATTAGAAACCTTCTGAATATCTGCAATTCCAGTACTATATTCTGCGCTGCGACCATCTGAAAGATTAAAAGTCAGCGCCAATTTATAACCATTTGCGATTGCCTGACCTTTATAAACAAGAGAGTTTTCTGTTTCGGTATTAAAGTCATAAACACCAAAGTCACCATGGCTACTCACTTTATTAAGCTTTAGCCTTGCGACAACCTCATACTCACCCACTTTATTATTTTGACCTTTGCAACTATAAACCCCAGTAAAATCAGGCCCAGCAAACTGCTCTTCTGATCTGGCAACGCCAATATTGATACACAACAGACAAAAAGCAATTAACGTGAGATTTTTCATGCGATTTTCTTAAGCGAATTTAACAAAGTCGGTATTGTAGCGTGATGCAGACTCGCTTAGTAGATATCCTGCCTTATCTTTCGATAATTTATGTTTTTACTTTGTTTTTGAGTGTTGGCTAGATTATCATAAGCGCTTCGCTAGCGAGCTCCACACGAGCTTGTTTAAAGCGTTATTTGCGTGGTTTATTCTCAGGATTTTATGACAACTTCAAGTCCATCACCTTCACAGAAAACTACTTGGCGCTTTAGTGCCTTTAATCTTGTTTTATTGCTCACGCTTTCACTGTGGTTATGGTATCAAAACAAGCCTGTTCAACTGCCAGAGCCGAATCTAGCCACAGACGCTAAATTACAATGCGTCTCTTACTCACCCTATTACAACAAAGGCCAGACCCCACTAGACATTAATACTTTCATCACTCACGAACAAATTGACAGTGACTTAGCCAAGTTATCTACACAGTTCGCTTGCGTACGCATCTATTCTGTGGGGCAAGGCCTAGATTACGTGCCCGAAGCCGCCTCAAAATTAGGTATGAAAGTGTATGTTGGGGCATGGATAGGCTGGATTAAAAAGCTTAACGAAAAAGAATTAAAACTCGCCATTGAGGTAGCTAACAAATACCCTGATACCGTTAAAGCTTTGGTAATTGGCAATGAAGTGTTATTAAGAGGCGAGCAGTCCGAAGCGTCCATGAAGGCTTATATTGAACGTGCAAAAGCAGCAACCCATGTACCTGTAACTTATGCCGACGTTTGGGAGTTTTGGCGTAAACACCCTGCACTTGAAAGCTCTGTTGATTTCGTGACCGTGCACATCCTACCTTATTGGGAAGATCAGCCTCAGCCAATTGAACGTGCTATTGATCACACTCAAAACGTCATGAACTTACTAGCAAGCACGTTCAAGAAGCCGATTCTTATTGGCGAAACTGGCTGGCCATCTGTTGGACGTCAACGAGAGGGTGCCCGACCTAGCGCGCTCAATCAAGCTTTCTATATGCGTAGCTTTTTAAAAGTTGCGGATGAAAAACATTGGAATTACAACTTGATTGAAGCGGTTGACCAACCATGGAAACGCGGCTTGGAAGGTACTGTTGGTGGATATTGGGGCATCTTTAATACTGACCTCAAACCTAAATTTCCTTTTCTAGGTGACATGGCAGAAAAGCATGACGGACAATCAGTCATATATTCCGGGCTTATCGGGTCACTTCTATTTTTAGTTTGGGCATTTATTCTCAATATCCGCACAAAAAGCCAAATGTTAAGCCTAACGCTGCTTGGGGCGCTTGCAGGAATGTCGACACTTCTACAATCAGAATACTTGCTTGCTGCTTGCCGTACGAAAAATGAATGGGTTGCGCTTGGCGGTTTAGCCTTACTTGGATTGGTTTGCTTATTTAGTATCCCCGCCTATGCCTTTAAGGCCAACAAAACAGCCAAAAAAATCAGCCACCTCTCACTAAGCATTATTCTGCTAGCAGCATTGAGTGCAAACTACTTACTCATCACCGATGGCCGTTATCGCGACTTCGCAGTCAGCCTATATGTCTTACCTGTATTGCAGCTATCAATAGGTTTATGGCTACTTGAACACAGCCTAAAGCAAAGATACGTCGCTTTCCGCATACTAACTACGTTGCTATTTGCTAGCGCCGCATTTTGCTTATATAAAGAACCAACTAATTCATTGGCAATCTTTTGGTTAATCCTTTGCAGCTTAATTGCATGGGCTAACTGGCCAACAAAACGTAAATCTGTAATTTAATCATTTAGAAAAACTATCTTTTATGCCCCCATTTTTTAAGCGTTACATAAAACCGTTGTTGTTTGCGAGTGTTATTGCACTCATACACTTCGGCATTTGGAGCGTTTCAAACCGCGCTTTGCCAGTGATGAATGCACCACCTATTGTGAATGGTTTTGCTTATAGTGGTTTCCAAGAAAACCAAAGCCCTCTCGAAAAAGAATACCCAAGCACGGCAGAGTTGGTAAAGGATTTAAAAATCTTAAGACCGCTCACTAACCGTATTCGCATTTATGGTGCATTGGAGAACAGTGAGGTCACTGCACTTGCCTCTAATTTGGGCTTTGAAGTCACGGCTGGCGCTTGGATTAGCGGTGATTTGAACGCAAACCGCCGTGAAGTGGACGCTTTAAAAGAAAAGATTAAAAACTACCCTCATATTGAACGTGCCATTGTTGGCAATGAATCTTTACTTCGTAATGATTTACCAATAGAAGAGCTTTATAGCTATTTGGATGAAGTCAGAAAGTCTTCTCCAATCCCCATCTCAACCGCAGAGCCCTGGCACGTCTGGCTTAAAAATCCAGAGTTAGTTAAACATGTGGATTATATTGCTGTGCATCTATTGCCTTACCACGAAGGTGTCCCTGTCGAAAAAGCTGTAGATTATGCACTGCAACGCTATGACGAGTTGATGGATGCTTATCCACGAAAGAAGATAGTTATTACTGAAATTGGGTGGCCTAGCCACGGACCAACGCTTGGGGCAGCTGAAGCTTCCGATGTAAATCAAGCGCGTTTCGTTCGGGAGTTTTTAGCCAAAACTGCACATAAAAATTACGACTACTACTTGATGGAAGCGTTTGACCAGCCTTGGAAACAAAAGCTTGAAGGCTGGGCTGGCGCGTATTGGGGTATGTTTGATGCTGAGCGAAATGAGAAATACTCACTTCAAGGTGCAGTCCCTAAAGATGACCGCTGGGAAGAAAAAGCGTTATGGGCAAGTTTATTAGGTTTCTTCCCTATTCTATTTATCGGCTATCGCTTTAGACATTGGGGCTTGGGTGGCCGCTTCTCTATGGCTATCTTGCTACAAGCATGTATTACCACACTTGTTGTCGCTTGGAATCTGCCTGGCGATTACTACTACACCCTGCGAGATTTTGTAGTACTGATTGCGCTCATTATCGGCATGGGGCTGACTTCTGCGGTACTAATGATTTACGGTGTTGAATTCAGTGAAGTCATGTTTAAGGCCAAATGGAACCGCGCTTACAAACGGGCCGTTCCTGTTCCTGCAGATCAAGAGCTATTCGTCTCTATTCATCTCGCATGCTACAACGAACCACCTGCGATGGTGATTACCACCATTGAAAGTCTTGCAAAACTCAATTACACAAACTTTGAAGTGATTGTGGTGGACAACAACACTAAAGACGAAACAAAGTGGAAACCTATTGAAGAATACATGGCGAAAATGCCAGATAATTTCCGATTCTTCCATTTACCACAATGGCCGGGTTTTAAAGCGGGTGCACTTAACTTTGCCCTAGACCAAACCAATCCAAAAACTCAAGTGGTCGGTGTAGTCGATGCTGATTACGAAGTCACGCCAGATTGGCTCTCTGACTTAGTACCGCACTTTGCGGATCCTAAGGTGGCTGTAGTTCAAGCACCTCAAGCCCATCGCGATTGGGAAAACAACTTTTTCCGTCGTATGAGCAATTGGGAGTTTGAAGGCTTCTTCCGTATTGGCATGCATCACCGCCATGAGCGTAATGCGCTCATTCAGCATGGTACGATGACGTTAGTTCGTCATCAGCCTTTAGTGGACTTTGGCAAATGGTCTGAATGGTGCATTTGCGAAGATACTGAATTAGGCTTACGCCTGCTAGAAAATGGCTACGAGCTACGCTACATTGACGACACCTTTGGTCGCGGCCTCACCCCTTCTGACTTCAAAGCTTTGAAGTCTCAGCGTTTCCGTTGGGCCTTTGGCGCGATGCAAATCCTTAAACATCATTTACCCAAACTGATAGGTGATTCAACGCTCACTTTTGGTCAGCGCTATCACTTCTTAACAGGTTGGTTTGGTTGGTTAGGTGATGCACTTCAACTAATTTTTACCATCGGCTCAATTGCTTGGACTGTTGCAATGTTGGCATTTCCAACTGCATTTAGCTTGCCAGTGACTATTATGATCACCCCTATCCTCTGCTTCCTGGGGATTAAAGCTGCATTGGGTCCCGTGCTTTATCGCAAGACCATGAATTGCAGCTGGAAAGATATCTTTGGCGCCTCGCTTGCAAGCTTGGGACTCTCTCATGCGATTGCGCGGGGCGTGATGATGGGCATCATTAAAAAAGACGGTGTATTTAAAGTAACGGCAAAAGGTAAAGTCAGCATCAATAAGCTACAGATTCTTAATCCGATTATTGAAGAAGTCACTTTGCTCGTCTTGCTGATTATTTGCAGCTTAGCGATGTTGATTACGCGCGGCTTTGGCAATATAGATGCTGAACTATGGGTGAGCATGCTAGCCTTGCAATCACTACCCTATGCAAGCGCCCTAGCCTGTCAAATCATTGCACAGCGCCCAGACGAACCAGTTAATTAAGTCTTGGATGCAGACAACAAGGCTGCGCCTACAATGCCAGCCTTGTCACCTGTAGAAGATATTTCGACTTGAACGCGACCACGCAACACTGGAATTAGGTCAGCTTCAAATTGATGGTTAAAGGTTGTTTCCATTAAATGCCAAGCTTGACTCACTCCACCGCCAATCAATACTCGCTTCACATCAAGCACTTTTAATATATGTGCCAAGCTCTGCGCCAAAGCTATTGCAGCAATTTCATAAGCTTGTTTGGCTTTTATTTCACCTTGCGCCGCCCGTTCGGCTATTTCATGTGCAGGGAGATTGATCCCTGATAATTCCTCATAACTTTTGCTGATACCAGTGGCTGATGCGTATTGCTCCAAACAGCCGTAATTGCCGCACCCACATAAACGGCCATTTGGCCTTGTAATGATATGTCCCACTTCCATCGCAAAACCATGTTCCCCCGGAACCGCTTTACCAGCTTGAATCAAACCACCACCAACGCCAGTACCCAAGCCTATAAAAATTAGGCCTTCAGCAGTAGGAATGTTCATTAACTGATACTCACCATAGGCTGAAGCCAATGCGTCGTTCTCAACGACCACAGGACGCTTAATGGCCGCAGATAAGTCACCCGCCAGATTCACATCCAACAAGCCTGGCAAATTCGGGGATTGAGCAACATATCCACTGAGCGGATTAATAAAGCCAGGAAAACCAATACCAATAGATGTAACTTGAGGATATTCGCTTAGCACTTTATTCAAAATCTCGGTTGTTACGGCAATGATTTTTTGCCAAGCAATATCCGCTGAATTGGTTTTACATAGATTGGTAAAATCAGCATGGTGACGAGTTTCATGAATAATGTTTAAATCATCCACGACACCTACACGTAGATTGGTACCACCAACATCAACCCCAACTCTAAGTGCCATCATTAGCCTCTCAGCGCGTTTGGATTGCGTTTGTTCTGCAAAATAGAATGCTCCAGGGCTTTAACTACACCATCGTCTAACTGCGTCCAATTAAAATGCCATTGCCAATTACCTTCCATCGTCCCCGGTGTGTTCATACGGTCAGCACTACCAAGCTTCAAGATGTCCTGCATCGGAATAATTGCCAGCGTTGCATTGCTTGCGAGCGCCATATCAATCAGCACAAAAGGCATATCCACTGCATTGCCCTCAACATAACCATGCTCATTCAAGTAGCGATGGAAAATCGTTTTTTGGTCTTCATTAATTCCTTGATACCAACCTAGACTAGTATCGTTGTCATGCGTGCCAGTATAGACAACACTTTTTTGAGTGATTTTTTCAGGCAAATATGGATTCTCGGCACTACCATCAAAAGCGAACTGTAGAATTTTCATCCCCGGCAAGTCGAATTTTTCACGGAGCGCATTCACTTCATCCGTAATAATGCCCAAATCTTCAGCCACCAATGTGATGAGTGGCAGATGTTTAATGATTGCCTCAAGAAGCGCCTCTCCAGGTGCTAACTCCCATGCACCATTGATAGCAGTTGGTTCATCTGCAGGAATCTCCCATGCAGCTTCAAGCCCTCTAAAATGATCAATTCGCACCATATCAAATAAAGCATTTTGGGTGCGCATGCGCGCTAGCCACCATTTAAAGCCATCCGCTTTCATGGCGGACCAGTTGTAATGCGGATTACCCCATCGCTGACCAGTTTCAGAGAAATAATCTGGCGGTACACCAGCGACAACCGTCATGTTTAAATCTTCATCCAATTTGAATATTTCAGGTTTCGCCCAAACATCAGCGCTATCGTAAGAAATAAAAATCGGAATATCCCCAAACAACGCAATGTTCTGGCTGTTGGCATACTCCTTTAGCGCATGCCATTGCTCAAAAAAAATGAACTGTTTAAATTTCTCCAACGCAATATCATCGGCAAAATCTGATTGTGCTTGTTTAATTGCATCAAGTTGACGCAATTTAAGTGCGCTGGGCCAATCACACCAAGAAACATGATGGTAAGAATTACGCAAAGCAATAAACAAAGCAAAATCGTCAAGCCAATGTGCTTGTTGCTTAATGAAGCGTATAAAATTGGCTTGCGCTTGGGGTATATTAATACGATTAAAATTCTTAAAAGCGACTTCCATCAATTTAGCTTTGTCTAAACCAGAGTCAATATCGCTTAGTAAGAGCCATTGTTGTTCTTTTAAGTTGTCTAAACTAATCAAATCGGGGTTGCCTGCATGCGCAGATAAGCACTGATATGGCGAACCATCCGCATGCGTCATATTGAGCGGCAGCGTTTGCCAAACGGTTGCGCCAACGCGAGATAGAAAATCTACGAACTTAAACGCATCTTGGCCTAAGTCGCCTTTCGGCAATGAAGTAATGTGCAACAAGACACCCGCGCGCCTTTGCTCAAGAACATGAGAGATATAGGACAATTTACTCGCCCTCTTGCCCACGTCGCATTGTGCCACCAACTGCCGGATCACCACCGCCGACGCTGATGGGCTTGCTAAGAGATGTTGGTGCAGGTAGTTTTAATAAGCGATATAGATTGCTTAGATTTCGACGGTAGAGCCTATCAAAACTATCAACACTCACAGATGAGTTGTAATCACCAAACCACCAAAACCAATCTGAGCCTTCACAAATAGACAGTTGATGCTCGGCCGCGGCAATTTCGTTAGTATTCAATATGCCTGATTCCATGACTTCGTCGTATTTTTTCTTGGCATCACAAAGCAAATCCCAACCTAAATTCTTATCCGGCGAACCTATCCAGGTACTAAAGCTACCATACACCCAACTGCCTGCAGCAATTTTGGGTAAAGCAGTAAGAGGCTTTTTGGTATTGGCGACGATGTCGCTAAAGGTTGTCATCTCAATATTAGGATGTGACGTCAGAGCCTCGTAAAGTTCACTCAAGAAGTAAAAGGCGTTATATGGGTAATATTCCCAAGCATTTTCACCATCCAAAATTACGCTCACTACACGGCTGTCACCACTGTCATTATTAGCATGAATTGCTTCCAACGAGCCGATAAAGTCAGCTACTGCTTCACTAGCATGTAATTTAGAGTATTCAAACCCAATTTTGTCTGACAAATGATCATCTCTAAAGAAGCAAACAATCTCGTTGCTACCATTGCTTACTTGATAAGGCTGATAAAGGTATTCGTTGCGACTTGGGATAGTGCCGGTTTCGGATGATTTATATAAACTATTTGCCAACACACCCTCGCCCGTTGCCGCCCATTTCACACCTTGCTCAGCCATCAATAACAAACCCGCATTTGAAACCGCTCCCTCCGCAGGCCACATACCAACAGGTGTTTTACCAAAACGTTTTTCATGGGTTATTTGTGCAGAATGGATATGCGCTTTCGCTCTAACTCTGCCGCCAGGATAGCTTTGACATGAAGGCAATGGTGCAAACGGCATGGCATCGCGTGTAGATTTAAAATCTAACAACAAAGGCAAGATAGGATGGTAATGCGGTGTGCTGGAAATTTCGATCTGACCAGCACTCTGTAACTTCTTATATCGAGGTATTAAATCACTCATCAAATCGCCAATCAGCGCAAATAAGCCATGTCGTTCCTCAACGCTAAACTGACTCCCTTTTTCCATTAAGCCTTGCACAAATGAATTGTGCCTGCGAATACTTTCACCCGTCCATGCGAGGTGGTACCACACCAACAAGTCGGCCATATATTGGCCCGACAAATAGTTGGATGCAGTAGAGCCCTGAACGCGCAATGCATTGTAAATATTAAGCAAACGTTGGTAATGCGCAAATGGCTCCAACATCTTTTCGTGATGGCTCTTAAAGCAACTATCAACGATTAGGCAGCGCTCTTCTTTGGACAAGTATTCAAGATTGTCACGCACAAGCAAAGCGAGCAATGGATCTCGAATATGGTTAGTCTTAAATTGGTCGGTGTAATCTTCGATCTGATCCAACAGCACAGGCACGAAGTTAAATGTGACACGCGCCTTAGGATTTTCTTCTAAATGATACGCCATGTCAGTGTAGTCCTTCATGGCGTGTAGGTAAGTCCAAGGCAACACATACTGCCCTGTAATGGTGTCCCGATAATCGGGTTGGTGCATATGCCAATATAGATTAAGGTAAAGCTTAGGTTGCACCGCTGACATTATGGTCCTTCTAGTTAAGTTATCTTATTCGATGGGTAGGTGAACCAAGCATGGCTGCCGTTACCAAAGTAATTCCTTTTTCTGACACATGGAACCTTTTGCGATCTAACTCCAAATCAAAGCCTACTTCCATTCCATCAGGAATAACCGTGCCTTTATCAATCACAACACGCTTCAATTTTACATTTCGACCAATTTCAACTTGAGGCAAAATAACAGAGTCCTCAATCGTACTAAAACTGTGCACTCTCACATTTGAAAAAAGCACAGATTGATTGATATTAGCGCCACTGATAATACAACCGCCTGAAACTAACGAGTCGGTTGCTGTACCACGCCTTCCTTCGTTATTAAACACAAACTTAGCTGGCGGTAATTGCTCTTGATAAGTCCAAATCGGCCAATCGCTGTCATACAAATTAAGCTCAGGCGTCACTTTAGTGAGCTCCATGTTCGCTTCCCAATAAGCATCAACTGTACCAACATCACGCCAGTAATAATCACCCTTCTCGCCGCCTACACAACTTTCAGTAAATCGGTGGGCGTAAACACGATATTTATTAATAATCTGTGGAATAATATTTTTACCGAAGTCATGTTCGGACTTAGGATCATCTGCATCTCGTATTAATTGTTCGTACAAGAAAGCGGCTGAGAAGACATAAATGCCCATGCTGGCAAATGCTTGTGTTGGGTCACCTGGCAAAGCATCTGGATGCTCAGGCTTCTCTTTGAAGTCGATCACACGATCCTCTTCATTCACACCAATCACACCAAAAGCTTTTGCGTCATTAATCGGTACATTAATACAAGCCACTGTCATATCAGCTTTATTGCGAACGTGTGAAGCCAGCATTTGACCATAGTCCATTTTGTAAATATGGTCGCCCGCTAAAATCAGCACGTATTCAGCACGAATATTGCGAATAATGTCTAAGTTTTGGAATACAGCATCCGCTGTACCTTTGTACCATTGCTCTTCAATACGTTGTTGTGCAGGCCACAACTCAACAAACTCATTAAACTCCCCACGTAAAAAGCCCCATCCGCGTTGAATATGCTGCATCAAACTATGAGATTTATACTGAGTTGCAACCCCAACACGACGTATACCCGAGTTAATACAATTCGATAATGGGAAATCAATAATACGGAATTTACCGCCAAAAGGGACTGCAGGCTTGGCACGCAGATCTGTTAGGTCTTTTAGACGGCTGCCTCGTCCGCCAGCCAATATTAATGCGACCGTATTTTTGGTCAGGTTACTAACAAAACGTGTTGAAGCCATCTCCTGCTGCATGATTCGCCCCTATTTTATAGTTTTACACTTGACATTCACCTTCAGTAGATCCTAAATGATAGTGAAGTGTTCATGAGTTTTTGCGGTATATTGTTTCTCCTAGAATCATTATAAGCACGTTAGATAGCCACAATCTAGTAGAATTAGTGGGCTTTTCGTAAATATTTTTTAGAAAATAACCTTGTCAAAACTAAAGCAAAATACTCAACTAAACCTGATTCTTGATGCTAAACATCACGACCCCTTCGCTTTTTTGGGGTTTCATCATGAAAAATCAGAAAAAAGTAATTTAAAAACATACACTTTAAACTGCTTTATGCCATATACGACAGGACTGGATGTCTTCACGCCCAATGGTTGGGAACAACTGACCAAAACCCATGAACAAGGCTTTTTTGAATGGCAAGGTAAAACTAAAATCAGTACACCATGCAAAATTCGCATTCACCAACATGATCAAATCATAGAAACTTACGATGTCTATTCGTTTGCGCCAATGATTACCAACGATGAACTACATCTATTTGGTGAGGGCAATCTAAAGCAAGCATACAAAACCCTAGGCGCTCAACTATGCACCCATCAGGGAGTTGATGGCGTTCGCTTCGCGGTATGGGCGCCAAATGCAGAGCGCGTAAGCTTGGTTGGCAGTTTTAATAACTGGGATGGCCGAGTTAATCCTATGCGCGTCCATGGTTCCAGCGGTGTTTGGGAAATATTCATTCCTAGACTAAAAGCGGATGCACTGTATAAATTTGAAATCTGCCAACGCCATACTGGCAATATCTTGGTCAAAACTGACCCTTATGGCTTTTGTTTTGAAGCACGCCCTGGCTCAGCTGCAAAAGTAAGCTCACTTCACCAATACCAATGGCAAGATCAAGCATGGCTTAAGCAACGTGCAGAATCTCAATGGCTACACGCACCATTTAATTGCTACGAGGTGCATTTAGGCTCTTGGCGCCGCGATGAATATGGCAACTTTCTAAACTATCGTGAACTTGCCACCCAACTCATTGGCTACGTCAAAGACATGGGCTATACCCATATTGAGCTTATGCCTGTTTCTGAGCACCCACTGAATGAGTCATGGGGCTATCAAACCACAGGTTACTTTGGTGTAACGAATCGTTATGGCACGCCAGATGATTTCCGCTTCTTTGTAGATGCCTGCCACGCGGCCAATATTGGTGTAATTTTAGATTGGGTACCAGGTCATTTCCCTAAAGATGATTGGGCACTTGCCCGCTTTGACGGCACCGCACTTTATGAGCATGAAGATCCAAGACTTGGTGAGCACCAGGATTGGGGCACCTATATTTTCAATTACGGCCGCAATGAAGTCCGTAACTTTCTGATTGCAAACGCACATTATTGGCTTAATGAGTTTCATATTGATGGCTTAAGAGTTGATGCTGTAGCCTCCATGCTTTATTTGGACTATTCTCGCAAAGCAGACCAATGGCTACCAAATAAATTTGGTGGTCGCGAGAATTTAGATGCGATTGAGTTTTTAAAACAACTCAATATTATGGTGCACGAAGAATTTGCTGGCGCATTTACCATCGCTGAGGAATCAACCTCTTGGCCAATGATTTCACGCCCTGTGTATCTTGGTGGATTAGGCTTCTCCATGAAGTGGAATATGGGCTGGATGAACGACACCCTCGCCTATTTTGAAAACGATCCTGTTCATCGCCGCTACCATCACAACAAGCTGACCTTCGGCCAACTTTATGCATACAGCGAAAATTTTGTCTTGCCGTTTTCGCACGATGAAGTCGTGCACGGTAAACATTCGTTGCTCGACAAAATGCCGGGAGATGCCTGGCAAAAATTCGCTAATTTACGTTTATTAATGACGCATCAAATGTGTAGTCCAGGTAAAAAGCTTAACTTTATGGGCAATGAGTTTGGACAAGGCCGTGAATGGAACGTCAATGCAAGTCTAGACTGGCATTTACTAGACTCACATTGGCATCAAGGCGTTAAACTTGCCTGTCATGATCTAAATCATCTCTATGCAAACCTAACCGCACTGCACGAATTAGACTTTCAGCCACAAGGGTTTGATTGGATAGACTGCCAAGATATGGATCAATCTGTATTGAGTTACATCCGGCGCGCACGTGATGGCAGTTTTGTATTAATATTGCTTAACTTTACGCCTGTGCCAAGAGAAAACTACCGTCTAGGCGTTCCTGAAACTGGCGTTTATGCTGAAATCTTTAATAGCGACGCGCAATATTATGGTGGCAGCAATACCAGCAACGGAACAGCGATAAAAACAGAAGAAACAAGCTGGATGGGGCATGGGCAATCCATCGTAATTACACTTCCGCCACTAAGTGGTGTAATTTTACAAATCAAACAGGCCTAAATAAATTATAATACTGCAAAACCAACCGAATAAAAAAGCATGACTAATCCAACAAATTCGCCAGCATGGCAAGCACTTAACGAGCACTTTCAAGAAATCTTCCCTTTGCAAATGCGTGATATGTTTGCAGAAGACCCAAAGAGATTCGATAAACTCTCATTAAAATTCAACGACTTTTTGTTGGATTACTCTAAGCAAAGAATCTCTGAAAGGACCATGTCTTTGCTCACTAACTTAGCGCGCCAAAGCGATATTGAAGCATGGCGTGAAAAGATGTTCTCTGGTGAGAAGATTAACTTCACTGAAAACCGTGCGGTATTACACACGGCACTTCGTAATCGTAGCAACATACCTGTGCTTGTGGATGGCAAAGATGTGATGCCTGAAGTAAATCGCGTTTTAGCGCAGATGCGTACATTCAGTGATAGCGTGCGTAGTGGTAAATGGCTGGGCTATAGCGGCAAGCGCATTACTGATATCGTGAATATTGGTATTGGCGGTTCTGACTTAGGCCCTGTGATGGTATGTACAGCGCTAAAAGCTTATGCTCAAAAAGACCTAAACGTTCATTTTGTTTCAAACATTGATGGCACACACTTGGCGCAAGCTCTTGAAGTTTGCGACCCTGAAACAACACTATTTATTGTTGCTTCAAAAACATTTACCACGCAAGAAACGATGACGAATGCACGTTCTGCACGTACATGGTTCCTACAGTCAGCAAAAGACCACGCGCACATTGCAAAGCACTTCGTGGCGCTTTCAACCAATGCTATGGCAGTGCAAGAGTTCGGCATTGACCCATCGAATATGTTTGAATTTTGGGACTGGGTGGGCGGCCGTTATTCATTATGGTCAGCGATTGGTTTATCGATTGCCTTGTATATCGGCATGGACAACTTTGAAGCACTGCTTGAAGGTGCTCATGAAATGGACAACCATTTCAGAACAGCACCTTTGGAAAAGAATATGCCAGTTATTTTGGCAATGCTAGGTGTTTGGTATAACAACTTCTTTGAAGCTGAAACACAAGCGATTTTACCTTACGATCAAGGCCTATCAAGATTCCCCGCCTACTTACAACAAGGCGACATGGAAAGTAATGGTAAATTCATCAGCCGTGCTGGTGAACGAATTACCTACACCACAGGCCCGATCATTTGGGGTGAAGCTGGCACCAACGGCCAACACGCTTTCTACCAATTGATTCATCAAGGCAATAAGTTAATCCCTTGCGATTTCTTAGTTCCTTTGCGTAGCCAATACAAAATCGGTGAAAATGGCAACGAACATCATAAGATCCTCGTTTCAAATATCTTTGCGCAAACAAAAGCGCTAATGCAAGGCAAGACAGCAAAAGAAGTAAAAGCTGAGCTTGAAGAGCAAGGCTTAGATCACCATGTGATAATGGAACTGATGCCCCACCGTGTCTTTGGTGGCAATCGCCCTACTAATACCATTTTGATTGATGAACTGACACCTAAAGCCCTAGGTAAGTTAATTGCACTTTATGAGCACAAGATTTTTGTTCAAGGCATTATCTGGAACATAAACTCATTTGATCAATGGGGTGTAGAGTTTGGTAAACAAATCGCACAAAAAATCCTGCCACAATTGTCTGGCAACAACAAAATTACTGACCATGATGGTTCAACCAACAGCTTAATTAACTACTTCAAAGAAAAAACACAACACTAAGTTTTTATTAAATTAATTAAAGTTTAAATATGAAAAATGGGCAGATTTTAATCTGCCCATTTTTTATTTACTCACTGCGTTAAATGTCTAATGCAACCCCATGCCTTTAAACATTGACTGCGTCATTGAAGCGCCAAATTTTCTTGCAACACGATCAGCCAAACCTTCCGACGCAGTGAAATCCACAATGTTTTCCTGTTTAATCACTTCACGAGCAACATATTCATAGCTACCTAATTCGTCAGCCAGGCCCATCTTAATACCCGCCTCACCGCTCCAGAACAACCCGCTAAAAGTCTCTGGCGTTTCTTTAAGTCTATTACCTCGCCCTTGACGCACCACGCTAATGAATTGCTGATGCACTTCATCTAGCATCGCTTGCGCTAAAACTTTATGTTTAGGGTTCACTGGTGAGAAAGGATCTAACATGGCTTTGTTTTCGCCAGCCGTCATCAAACGACGTTCAACACCGAATTTTGCCATGGCGCCTGTGAAACCAAAACCATCCATCAACACGCCAATCGAGCCAATAATACTCGCCTTATCGACATAGATTTTATCTGCCGCAACTGCGATGTAATAACCGCCAGAAGCGCAAATATCCTCAACGACTGCATACACAGGAATCTCTGGGTGCAGTTTACGTTGACGTCTAATTTCATCATTAATAATGCCTGCTTGCACAGGACTGCCACCAGGACTATTAATGCGCAAAATCACACCTTTGGTATGCTTGTTATCATAAGCATCATGCAGACTAGAAATCACAGAGTCTGCATTCACTTGATCTTGCGCACCAATTTCACCTTGGATATCAATCAAGGCAGTATGGTCTTCTGCGCTATTTCCACTAGTGCCCCCTATCCAATGCAGCATATAAAACAGCATTAAAAATAGCCAAACAAAGGTAAGTGTCTTAAAGAACACACCCCAAAAACGATTACGCTTTTGTTCTTTTAGTGATTGAAATGCTAATTTTTCTAAAACTTCACGTTCCCAATTAGATGAATTTTGTTCGCTGTCAGACATGTAACTCTCTCTTAAAATATTGAATCAAATTAACTTTCGTTTAGTGTAATAGAAATTAC
Organism: uncultured Methylophilaceae bacterium; assembly: GCA_903870165.1. Lineage (GTDB taxonomy): Bacteria > Pseudomonadota > Gammaproteobacteria > Burkholderiales > Methylophilaceae > Methylopumilus_A. The sequence continues at coordinate 187,436 of CAIQBW010000010.1, forward strand.
ACCATTATGTTCATCAACGATCAAAGGCCTTAATCGTTTGCCTTGGCATGGACCAACTACGCAATACCCTGTATGCGGCTCATATTGAGCGCCATGTGTCGCACAGATTAAGTAATCCAGCTCTCTAGTGAAGAAATCTCCTTCATTCCAATCAAGCTCGACGGGCAGATGCGCGCATTGATTAATGTATGCATAAGCCACACCATTAAACCTCACAGCAAAAGCCGTCACACGCTCACCAAGCTCAGGTAACGAAAAGCGAACACCCTTGCCCTTTTCAAGCAACTCTTCACTTTTACAAATAATGCGCTGACCAGTCATCTTTACACGCTTGCTTTAAGCCAATCACTTAAATCCCTGAATCGATTAAAATGCGCCAATGGCTCATGTGGCAACAAACGCTCCAAAGGATGTGCCCCGTAAGTCACACCCAAGCTAGTTACGTTTGCATTTTTAGCCATCTGCAAATCAAAACTAGTATCGCCAATCATTAATGTGCGCTCAGGTAATGCCCCCACTTCATCCATCAAATCTAAAATCATTTGCGGATGAGGCTTAGAGTGGCACTCATCTACGCAACGTGTCGCAATGAAGTGATGCGCAATACCGCTATTCGATAATGCTTTATTTAAGCCGCGACGACCTTTGCCTGTCGCCACTGCAAGCGGCACACCCCTTTCAGTCAAATGGGCAATCGTTGCAGGGACGCCATCAAATAGCGGAATATTGTCTTCACCAAGGCCATAGTAATAGGTATAACGTGCCGTAAGTTCGGCTAATTGCGTATCGGGTATACGACCAAACAAGTCGTATACAGCCTCACGAAAACCCAAACCAATAATGCCACTCGCTGCTGCTTGCGTTGGTTCTGGCAAGCCAACTTCCACGCTGCCCTTACATATAGCATCTACAATCAATTGAGTAGAATTAGCTAAGGTCCCGTCCCAATCAAAAATGATTAAATCGTAATTATTCTGCATTTTAATATTTTAGTTTTCTGAAGCGAGTTTTTTGAGGAATTTATCTAGCTCTAGTGGCAAAGGCGCAATCAGCTTGAGCTTTTCTGCTGTGAGGGGATGACGAATATTGGTTTCAGCTGAGTGCAAAAACATGCGCTTCAAACCCTGCTTTTGCAATGTCTTATTAAGCGCAAAATCACCGTACTTATCATCGCCTGCAATTGGAAAACCCAAATGCGCCAATTGCACACGTAATTGATGCGTGCGACCAGTAATCAGCTGAGCTTCCAGCAAACTGAAATCACCGTAATGGGCTTTAAGATGAAGAATTGTCTCTGAAGTTTGCCCCTCATCCTCTGCTCTTGGGTCAGGACGGCCTGTCATCACGCTCACACGACGCTCGCCGTTTTCAAGCAAATACTTCTGTAGCGTTAAGATGACATGTTTTTTCTTTTCAGTCCAATGCCCCTTAACCAGCATGAAGTAACGTTTATCCATTTGATTACGACGCATCGCTTCGTGCAAGGCAACTAGAGCACTGCGTTTCTTACCTACCATTAGCACACCTGACGTTTCACGATCTAAACGATGAACCAACTCTAAAAATTTCGCCTGAGGGCGCTCAAGCCTTAACTGCTCAATTACCCCCTTACTCACACCACTACCACCGTGTACAGCCATCCCAGCGGGCTTGTCGAGCACGAGCATCGCGTCATCTTCAAAGACGATGCACTTTTCTAAACGCGCAGTCACTGGCTTTTGTTTTTCTACATCCACCTGTGCCACTGTTGCCCGTATCGGCGGAATACGAACTAAATCACCCATCACGAGTTTATAGGTAGCATCAATGCGCTTTTTGTTGACGCGCACTTCTCCACTACGAACAATGCGATAAAGATGACTTTTAGGAACGCCCTTTAGCGTTTTGGTGAGGAAATTATCAATGCGTTGACCTTCACTAGCCTCATCAATTTCTAGCATTGCCGCACTTGATTCACTAATTTCATTACTTATTTTGCTTAAATTTGTCATCTCACCTATACTACGAAACTATTGAAGTATATGCGCTCAGCGCTTCTTCAACGAATGAATTGAAAGTCTTAAAAGATACCTTGGTTAATCTCGCTCGCCAAATAAAATAAGTAGCGATTTTATGTACTAAATATTAAAGCGCTCAAGCCGCTGCGGATGAATTGCAATACCTAGAGTATAAGCGATGGCGCGGCCTGGAAATGCTAGCAATTTGAATTTTAGCTGATATGTCAGCTAAACCGAATCTAAATTAAAAGACAGAATAAAAGCAATACGGCTTTATAAAACACAAAACGAGTTACTTCGTTAACGAATTCAATCTGATACGTATAAAAACAGTTCAGATTTAAAGGTGAAAAACTTTCATAAAAAGAAATCACCCGCTGAAATGGCCAGGACAAAAGCCATAGAGCATGTAAGTTAGCAGTGTAATTGATAAAGTGTTTAGTTCAGTCCAAGCAAGTTTCTGGCAGATTTACTGTGTAGTGTTAACAACACGCTGACTTATGGCATTAACCTACATATTCAAACCTAGTCCTTCCACCCTGCTATTCACATAGCAACATCTGCAAACCCGCTCTGAGCGTGGGAGTCAACACAATGAAACGCATGTTATTTAATGCAACCCAGTCTGAAGAGCTGCGCGTTGCGATTGTCGATGGTCAACGTCTAATCGACCTTGATATCGAATCTGCTGGTAAAGAACAACGTAAGAGCAATATCTACAAAGGCGTCATTACACGCATTGAGCCATCACTTGAAGCTGCCTTTGTGAATTACGGCACTGATAGGCACGGCTTCCTGCCATTCAAAGAAGTAGCACGCAGCTACTTCCAAAACGATGTTGAAGGTGGCCGTGCACGTATTCAAGACGTCCTGAAAGAAGGTCAAGAGCTGATCGTTCAGGTCGACAAAGACGAACGTGGTAACAAAGGCGCTGCTCTTACAACATTTATATCGCTTGCTGGTCGTTATTTGGTCTTAATGCCAAATAATCCACGTGGCGGTGGCGTTTCACGCCGCATTGAAGGCGAAGACCGTAACGAACTCCGTGACATTATGGCGCAATTAGAAGTGCCAAACGGCATGAGTATTATTGCCCGTACCGCAGGTATCGGCCGCAACCTTGAAGAATTGCAATGGGACTTAAGCTACCTTCTCCAACTTTGGAATGCTGTAGAAGGTGCCTCAACCATTCAAAACGGTCCTTTCTTGATTTATCAAGAAGGCAGCCTAGTGATTCGCGCCATTCGCGATTACTTCCAACCGGACATTGGTGAAATCCTCATCGATACGCCTGATATCCATGAACAAGCCATCCAGTTCATGAACCACGTGATGCCCGGCCATGTGGCCCGCGTTAAGTTATACCAAGACGAAACACCGTTATTCTCACGTTTCCAAATCGAACACCAAATCGAAACAGCATTCTCACGCGAAGTGCGCTTGCCTTCAGGCGGCGCTATCGTAATTGACCATACTGAAGCCTTGGTTTCTGTAGACGTGAACTCAGGGCGCTCTACTAAGGGTAGCGACATTGAACATACCGCTTTCAACACTAACCTAGAAGCCGCTGAAGAAGTTGCACGTCAATTGCGTTTACGCGATTTAGGCGGCTTGGTGGTCATCGACTTTATCGACATGGAAAGCCAACGCAATCAACGTGACGTTGAAAACCGTTTACGCGAAGCTTTGCATCACGACCGTGCACGCGTTCAAACTGGGAAAATTTCACGATTTGGTCTATTAGAGCTTTCACGTCAACGTTTACGTCCAAGCTTAGGCGAAAGCAACCACATTCCTTGCCCACGTTGCCACGGCACTGGTCATATCCGCGGTATCGAATCAACAGCGCTTCACATCTTGCGTATCACGCAAGAAGAAGCAATGAAAGAAAACAGTAAAGCGATTCAGGTTCAATTGCCTGTTGAAGCTGCCACTTTCTTACTCAATGAAAAACGTGCTGACATTCATAAAATCGAGCAGCGCACAGGCGTTGAGGTTGTCTTGATTCCAAATATCCACTTGGAAACACCTAACTACACGATTACACGCATTAAGAGTGATGACAGTGCAGAAGATGGTCCACGTAGCTATCAAATGGTAGAAATGCCAACTGAAGAAGAAGTACACAACCACGCAGCACCAGAAGTGAAAGCAGTAAAACAAGTCGCAGCAGTAAGAGGTATCACCCCTTCTGCCCCAGCACCTATCAGCGTAGAAAAAGTTGAAAAAGGTGTTTCATTGTTAACACGCATTACAAACTGGTTAGGTTCACTCACTAAGAAAGAGGCGCCTAAGGCTGAAGCACGTGAGCATAACGGTCGTCGCGACAACAATCGTAACCGCAATCGCAACCGCAATCGTAATGAACGGGGCGATCGTCCAGAGCGTAGCAATCAAGTTGAACGCAACAACCAAGGTGCTCAAAACAACCAAGGCGAGCGTCAACAACGTCCACAGCAGCAACCTAGACCTCAACAACAGCCTAGACCGCAGCAAGCTGCTCAAAACAACCAAGCTGAAGGTTTACAAGGCGAGCAAAACAACGAGCAACGCGAACCACGCGAAGGTCGTAACCGCCGTGGTCGCAATGGCCGTCGTGACCGCGGTCCTCGCCAAGAGCGTCCAGTAGGCGAACGTCCATTCGTTGAAAATGAACAACTTCTGGATGCAAACCAGACAGTTGCGAATAATGCTGTAGCCAACACTGCTCCTATTGCTGAAACAGTGAAACCTGTTGAAACGCCTAAGGTTGAGACGCCTAAGGTTGAAGCTGTAAAAACTGAAGCAATTGAAGTCGTGACAACAAAACCAGCACAAGCAGAGAAGCCTGCCAAAGCGGTAAAAGCAGCAAAAGAAGAAGTTGCTGAAACTGTTGCAACTGAAACAAAAGCTGCTGAGGAAAAACCAGCGAAAACTGCTGATAAAAAAGCAAAGCCTACGCGTAAACCTGCAGCAAAAGCTAAACCTGTCGATTTAGCGGCAAGTGGTTTGCAATTAGTGGAAACAAAAGCTGAGACTAAAGCAGCAGTAGTTGTTGAAGCAGAAGCCCCAAAGAAACCACGTAAAACCGCTGCATGGCAAAAGAAAGCTGACGAAGCTGCAAAAGATGAACCATTAGTTATCGTTCAAACGCAGAAATAATCAGTCATTAGTAAACAAAAGCCCCGATTTATGAACTGCACCCCAAAAGTTGGACTCAACCTCCAACTGATTAAGGTGCAGTTTTCATGTCCAAATACACAAAGTCATTCAAGCTACAAATAGTTAAAGATTACGAAACGATCCATTTGGGTTTCACTAGTTTAAGTAA
>CAIQBW010000011.1 GCA_903870165.1 uncultured Methylophilaceae bacterium
AATCGTATGGCATAGCTCTATCGTTGTCATATGAACTTCATCTTCAACGATTGATATTTCTGTAATCTGAGTCGTGTTCGTTTGCATAACTATCCCTTAATATCTTTTCTTGGATTGAAATTGAAAGACTTCGCCATAGAACGGTAAGCTTCTTTCTCCGCTTCTGTTTCAGCTGCTGGCGTAACAATAACAATCACAACGTAAAGATCACCAGGCTCTTTGCCAGGGATGCCACGACCTTTTAGTCGTAATTTACGGCCTGAATTAGAACCTGCTGGAATTTTAAGATCTACTGATCCGCTAGGTGTTAAAACATCAACTTTCTCACCAAGCGCGGCTTCCCAAGGACTAATAGGCAAATCCACATATACATCACGCCCATCTACTCTAAACCTATCATTAGGTTTAAATGAGACCTCTAGGTACAAATCACCGGATGGTCCTGTCCCAACGCCTGGCGAGCCTTGTCCAGTTAACCTAAGATGTTGTCCAGCATGAATTCCTTTGGGAATTGTGACATCAAGTTTTCGGTCTTGGATAAACACACGACCTTGTGCATCATAACTTGGTATCTGCAGCGTAATCGTTCTTTTAGCGCCAATATATGCATCAACAAGATCAATCATGACCTTTGCATGACGATCCTGACCTTTTGCATTCATTGAGGACTGCCGCCTACCCCTTTCCTGACGACCGAACAACTCTTTAAAGAAAGCACTCTGATCTCCAGCATTCGGATTGAACCCATTACCGCTAAATTCAAATCCAGAATCCCAGTTAGGTGGAGGCGTAAAATCTTGGCCATGTTTAGCTTGAGAGCCTACTTGATCATAAGCAGCTCGCTTCTCTGGGTCCTTTAGCACCGCGTAAGCTTCACCAACTTCTTTGAAACGCTCTTCCGCTTCTGGCTCTTTACTAACATCAGGATGGTATTTTCGAGCTAGCTTACGATAAGCGACTTTAATCTCCTCATCGGCAGCTGTTTTTGCAACCCCCAGCACTTCGTAGTAGTCTTTAAATTTCATAGGGTATGACTTACCTTTTGTGAAAAACTAATTTAGTTCAAGCAAATGATCGAGCATTACTTTCATCTAAACCTTGAGTTAACCCACTATCTCAAATCAATGCTTTTGCAAGCAATGGCAAAATGCTGACAGCATTAGTTGAATGCGCAATGCAGTCTGTACTCCAGATCTTTTTAACTCCAGCCTTAATAATAATATCTATTGCACCATTATTAAAAAGGGCATGTGTAACTGCAATATCAACAGTCTCTGCACCTGCCTTATATAAAAGTTCGGCAGCACGGGCCAAAGTATGACCACTACTAGCAATATCATCCAACAAAACAACGTGACGCCCTTTAACCTGTATCAAAGGCAGGATAATGTCTACAGATTCATCACCTCGTCTAATCTTACGTGCAACAGCGTATTCTAGATGATGAGATTGAGCGGCCTGCGCTACCCATTGTGCAGACTCTTCATCAGGTCCAATTAAAATTGGATTGAGACGTTGCTGAGTTGCAATTTCGCCCAGTAAGGGAGCTGCGCTCAAAGCCAAAGCATCCTTTACAGGAATCGCTTCCTCGAGTTTTGAGGTCCGATGCAAATGAGGGTCAAAGGTAACTACCGAATCAAATAAAGAAGCTATTAAATCACCGACAACCCTTTGGCTTACAGCCTCTCCTGGCTCAAATGCAATATCTTGCCGCATATATGCCAAATAAGGCGCTATCAAAGTAAGGTGTTGTACACCAAGCAACCTCGCGGTTTTCGCCGCCAACAATAGCTCTATGAGCTTGTCATTTGGGTGATCTAGGCTATGAAATATCAAGGCTCGATGAGGAAGTTCTGGACTAAGTCTAAGCTTTAATTCTCCGTCTGGGAAATCGTGCCTCGTGATCAATTCCGGACTAAAATTCGCCAACTTAGCTAACTCAAGCGCCAGTTTTCTCTCACGATCAAAATATAGTAAAGCTGCTTTTTGCATTAGAATTCCACAAATACATGATGTATGTCTTCAGGGCGACCTATCTTATAGCCACTAGATTTCGCACAAAGTTGGCAAGCAAAATCTAAGTCAGCCTGGATTTCTGAATGAATACGGTAAAGCACATCGCCCTCAACAACCTTGTCACCCAATTTATGCAAGAGATCAACACCGGCACTTTGCACTTTAGGCGCGCCAGCCAGACGTGCAATCCCAGCAATCTGCAAGTTATCAATTTCAGCAACAACACCTGAGGCTATGGACTTCACCTCAAATATAAGTGAACCTAATTTAGGATTTTTATAATCAAACCCATTGGATCCTTGTGCCTCAATGATAGAGTTCATATAAGTCAATGCTCTGCCTGAATCTAAAATATCTCGTGCAATGGAAAAGCCATCTCCGCCACGAACATCTGGATCACACTCTATTAAACGGCCTGCTAGACGCAAGGCTTTCTGACGCAAATCATTAGGTGCTAATGGGTCATTTTCTAACACTTGCATTACATCGCGAGCTTCTAATACTGGTCCAATACCAAATCCAATAGGCTGTCGACCGTCCGTAATAATTACATCGAGAGATAAGTTCATCCTTGAAGCCACATATTCAAATAAACGGCGTAGATTTTGTGCTTCTTGCATAGAGCGAACTTTAGCAGTTGGGCCAATGGGTATATCTAAAACCAAATGAGTGGAGCCTGCTGCAATTTTTTTCGACAAAATAGATGCGACCATCTGCGCAGGAGAATCAAGCGACAATGGCCTCTCAACAGAAATTAAGACATCGTCAGCTGGGGATAAGTCAGATGCTCCACCCCAAGCTAAACAACCGTTATTCTTAAGTACAACATCCGTCAACTTTTTAAAGGGAATATCAACGTTTGCCAATACTTCCATTGTGTCAGCTGTTCCTGCTGGTGAAGTTATAGCTCTAGAGGACGTTTTAGGGCATAACATCCCATGAGCTGCAACAATAGGAACAATCAACATGGATGTACGATTGCCCGGAATACCTCCAATACAATGCTTATCCACGACTAAAGGTTCTTTCCAATCTAAATGACGACCGCAAGCCACCATTGCTTCAGCTAAAAAATAGACTTCCTCCCGATCCATTTCACCTCGATTTGTAGCAACCACAAATGCTGTTAATTCAATTTTCGAGTAATGATGCTCTGCAATATCTTTAACAATGTTCCGAAAGTCAGTTTTATCTAATCGTTCACCATTAATCTTACGAAACAAAGCTTCCATTGATACAGGTGGTTCAGCTTGGCAAACAAAAGCCTCCTTACCACTTTCCATCCCTAAAATCGCAAATGCATCTTCCGATAAACCTATCTCGTCACAACCAACGATAGATTCATCATCAACAACATTCAATGTGGCAAGAATTTTACAACCATTTGCCCTAACTTCTATTTTAGATAGCGCCTGAAATCCCTCTGCACGATAAACAGCGCAATCCCGATGCAAGTAAGCAACGTTCTCACGGTAAGTGTCAATCGCAACTCGACGCAACAGTAAGTGCATTGGCTTCTTTTGCTTATCTATTTTATCTGTCACTTTTAACTCCTGAATATCATTCCCAGTGTTTTATATCCTACACCCAATTCATCTCTAAATTGACAATTCACAACTTTACTTTTTTCCTGATTGTCTGCGATTAAAGCCCACTAAGTTTGGCTATTTTCTATAAATCCATGCTTATTGTTTTGCGCTGACAAAAGCGGATAATTACCAATATCGACAATTGTTTTGGAAATGCAAATATGAATTATGAGGTCAGTAAAGAAGCCACTATTAGACAAACTCTAGAAAAAAGGAGTCAATACGTACAAGGAGTATCGACAGTTCATTGAAAATGACCTATTAATTTTCGTCAATAAAATGGAAGCAATCTATAGGCATGTTCACCTTAGAATTTATTTTGAAACAGAACTCAATCTTGTGAATTAGCCTTATATTAAGCTTATTTGTTGTAACGAAAATAATGCAGAAGAGATTTGTATTTATCTAATTACAATAGCTGGCAAATACAAGGTAGGTAGTGACGGTGTCACAGTGAAAAGTAACCAAGAGGCAATCAATGAATTAGAGCGATTGATAGCTATATAGGTTGGACAAAATAATAAAATGAGGCTTTTCCTCTATTGTTAGTTAGTTCCAACCTTACTCTTCAATCGTGGTAGTGAACCAGACACTAAAGAAAGTAGTTTTTATTTGAAATATGCGTTTAGTTTTTTTATTCGCTCTTAAAGAGATTTGACATGTTAGATCACACACAAGACATCTCTGAAATAAAAAGATTGTCAGGCTTATCTACTGATAACTTGTTAAAAGAATTAACAACATCGTTAGATGGCCTCCAAGAGAAGGTAGCAAAAAAGAAGCTAGCCTTGTTTGGTGCCAATAGTTTTGAGGTAACAAAAAAAACACATCCTTTATTACAGTACCTCAAAACATTTTTATCGCCGCTGCCGATTATGCTGATTTGCTTATCGGCTATTTCATTCATCACTGGTGAAAAAAATGGCGCGCTCGTCATCTCAATGATGGTGTTCTTATCGACTTCATTGGCTTTTTTTCAAGAATATCGATCTAACAAAGCTGCAGAAAAATTAAAAGCGCTGGTTGGACTTAAAGTTAGAGTAAGACGATCAGGAAATGAAGTTGAGATCCCACTACATGACGTCGTACCCGGCGATGTAGTCATTCTATCTGCAGGTGACTTGATTCCTTCTGATTTAAGACTGATTCACTCAAAAGATCTCTTCATTAATCAATCCTCTTTAACAGGTGAGTCGATGCCGGTGGAGAAGTTTGATCATATCCCCACCGAGAAAATTAACTCTCCTTTTGATCTTTCCAATATTTGTTTTATGGGTAGCCATGTCGTTTCAGGGCTCGCTACCGGCGTTGTGGTGCATACTGCAATGAACACTTACTTTGGAAAAATAGCCAAAGAGATCAATACCCAAAGAAAAGTATCCAGCTTTGACAAAGGCATTCAAAAGTTTATTTGGCTCATGCTGAGAGTAATGTTTGTCATGGTACCTTTGGTATTTCTTATCAATGGTCTAGTGAAGGGCAACTGGATAGAGGCTCTTCTGTTTGCGAGCGCAGTGGCTGTGGGCTTAACGCCAGAGATGCTGCCACTACTGGTCACCATCAACTTGGCGAAGGGTGGCATTGTGATGTCTCGTAAAAAAGTCATTGTGAAACACCTTGATGCAATTCAGAACTTAGGTGCCATGAATGTACTCTGTACGGATAAGACTGGCACCCTTACTCAAGATCAAATCATTCTTGAAAAACATATTGATGTACTAGGTAATGAAGATGCGCGTGTTTTAGATTACGCCTACTTAAATAGCCATTATCAATCCGGCTTAAAGAATCTACTCGATGAAGCCGTGCTAAAACATGTCGCGCTTCATGAAAAACTTCATGATAAAAATACCTATCAAAAAATTGACGAGCTACCGTTCGACTTTCAACGCAGAAGAATGTCTGTGGTGCTGAATAAAAACGACAAGGAAACCCTGCTTATTTGCAAAGGCGCAGTCGAAGAAGTAGCTTCATGCTGTGCTTTTGTGCAAGTTGGCGACAAACAACTTCCTTTTGATCCGGACAAAATTCACGAACTACAGCCTTTAATTGACCAGTTGAATGGGGACGGATTTCGTGTCATCGCAGTGGCAATGAAGGCAATGGCAGCTCATCATACTGCCTATTCAATAAGAGAGGAAACCGATCTCACCCTGCTAGGCTATATCGCATTCCTAGATCCCCCTAAAGAAAGTGCAAAACCCGCCATTAAGAAGCTTCAGGATGCAGGAGTTCAGATCAAAATACTGACTGGAGATAACGAATTAGTGACCAGGAAAATTTGTAGTCAGGTTGGCCTCTCCTTCACAACAGTATTAAAAGGATCCCAAGTCGACGACATGAGCGATGAGGAGCTCGGCGATCGTGCACAATACTGTTCCATCTTCGCCAAGCTCACCCCACAACAGAAATCTAGAGTTATCCAATCCCTTCAGTTAAGGGGGAATGTCGTCGGTTTTATGGGCGATGGCATAAACGATGGGCCTGCCCTCAAAACAGCCGATGTAAGCATCTCTGTTGATACAGCCGTTGACATTGCTAAAGAGTCCGCTGATATTATTTTGCTAGAAAAAAGTCTCTTGGTACTTCATGAGGGAGTGCTGGAGGGCAGACGTGTATTTGGCAACATCATGAAGTACATCAAAATGTCGGCCAGTTCTAATTTTGGTAATATGTTTAGCATGATAGGCGCTAGTGCTATGCTACCCTTCCTTCCAATGGCACCAGTACAAATTCTCCTTAACAATTTCTTGTACGACTGCTCTCAGACCTCGGTACCTACTGATTTAGTCGATGATGAGTATCTCTCAAAGCCAAGGGTTTGGGACATTAACAATATCGCACGATTTATGTTCTTTATTGGCCCCATAAGCTCCATATTTGACTATGCAACATTCGGATTAATGTGGTTTGTGATTAAAGCAAACTCAATGGAATTTGTTTCTGTTTTTCAAACTGGCTGGTTTGTTGAGTCACTACTTTCACAAACTCTGATTGTCCATATCATTCGAACAGGCAAATTGCCGTTCATTGAGAGTAAGCCCAGTGCAGCATTGTTAGCAACAACCACATCCATTTGCGTTATTGGCGTAGGCCTTCCATACAGCTCGATCGGCAAGCACTTTGCGATGCAATCACTACCAGCAGCTTACTGGGTTGGTTTGTCTGTGATTTTAATTAGTTATTTTGTATTAACGCAATTAATCAAAACTTTCTTTGTAAAACGATTCGGCTTGTAAGCCATAACTGGAAGTTAAGAAACGTCTACTAAAGTCGGGGAAGTCCACTGTGCCAATGAACAATATTTCTTACTTCATCCTGACTCCCCTGTAACTTGGCGTTCAGAGCAATGTGACGAGATCTTATCTGCAGCAATTGAGCTATGGAATCAATGGTAGGTCAGATCGGCTCACCTTCTAGTTGTCGTGAATCCCGACGTCGCAAAAAGCGTCAATTCTTTTGACACAAACCCCGAATAAAAAGATTAAAATTCTCTCAAGAAGTTTGTATTTGGTATGTATTGAGATTTTAGGCAATAAAAAAGGAGCTGTTTATTAAACAACTCATTGATTATATTATGTATTTTGGTGGGAGATGCGAGGATCTAAAACTTTTCTAGGAAGCCCCTACGCTAACCTAAACTAGTTTAAGGTTTAAATTTTCTGGCACATGGATCTACTTGCTTTTGCTTTTGCTTTTGCTTTTGCTTTTGCTTTTGCTTTTGCTTTTGTTTTTGTTTTTCTTGCTCATCTTTTCATTAATCTGAGCAAACTTTAATCGCCACTCTTGAAGTTGTTCATCTTCTAACTCAAGTTGAATAGCAATTGCCTCGAACTCCGTCAGTTTTTCTTTTTGCAATCTGCCCGGCAATTTTCCAACCATACGTGATAGGACGTGTTCCTTTTGTTCACTATCAAGTTCTTTAGCTTGTTCAAGATATACATCGCTTGCATTCTTTATGACCACATTCTTCTCCATCGTTATTTTTATAAAATTGTGAAGGTGCATATTAATGACAATTAGAAGAATTAAATGTGAATTATTTGTTAAATATAATCATTGCATTACAAATTAATATTGATTTGATAAATTTCCCACCCAACAATAAATATTATTAACGGGGCTATTGATTGTAGCTCTCAAGTTTACGACTGAGAGTTTCAACAGCTTTCGCTAGAGCTAACAATTCTTTTTCCCTGAGCATGTCTATCTTTTGATGTAACAGTTCAATTTCTATATCCGACTTAACACTAATCTCAAAGTTGCCTCTTGCTCTTTGACGGTCAATATCAGTTAAACGATTCTGACTCATCATAATGACAGGAGCGGTATAAGCTGCTTGAAAAGATAATATTAGATTCAGGAAAATAAAGGGGTATGGGTCCCATGGCTTTGGACCAAAGATTTGGTTGCAAATAATCCAAACAGCAATAAGAATGGTCTGCAAGATAATGAATTGCCAAGACCCCACAGCAATAGCAACTCTATCTGAAATCCTCTGACCCAAAGTCAGTTGTGTTGATACGTCTGCAGTAGAGGTATTGTCGGCCTTCAAAGATTGCTGCCTACGCCTACGCTGACGCAATAACTCTAAAACTTGCAAATCTTCTTTTGTTGGCTTTGTTACCATTTCCAGCTCCTAAGTAAATTGCACTAGTGAGCTTAGTATAGCTTTTACATAAACACCCAACACTTAACTTCATCAAAAAGAGAAAGACTGTTTTTTACGTTAAAAATCTATATGAGAATAGAGCACCACCTAAAAACATATATTAAAGGTGGAGGGTTTCCCCTCCCACCCGTAAAATTATAAAAGACTAATTTAAAGCTCAGATATTAGAATAGAATTAGGAAATACTCTAAATACGAGCATAACAAAGCAGGAAGCTATGTAGTCCATATGTAGTCTAACGGCTAAAAATAAAAAGGCTCCCAAGTGAAAATTCCTTGTAATCCTTTTAAATACTGGTGGGAGATGCGAGGGTCGAACTCGCGACAAACGGATTAAGAGTCCGCTGCTCTACCAACTGAGCTAATCTCCCTAAGGGCCGCAATTATCAAGTTAAAGCAGGTTAGTGTCAACCTGAGAAACAATAAACTAAGGTGTATTAAGTAAACTAGGTGCTGACTTAAGTGTGGAGTGATTGCTAGTTATTCAGCTTGGCCAGCACCTGATTATTCTTACTGATATTTGCCAGTGCCTTCTGTCGCTTCTGCCTACCCTGCTCAGCCTTTAAAGCATCCGCTGCCCTATCTTTTTGCTTTTTGAGGCTGTTGATACGGTTTTGCTCGGGTGTCGGTGTTGCAAATTCAAAGAAGCGCATTGAGTATTTAACTGCTGTTTTGAGAAAGTCTTTTTAAACGACTTTTGATCTGAGCTTTTTGTTTCAATTTGATCGAGTGATATCATATTAAAATTATCTTATTCACATTCAAAAGATTTACAATCAGTTCTCATATTGAAAGCAAAATATTCTTTGTAGCGAGTCGAGGTAATAATGAATACTTTAATGAGAACGTTAACCATATGTACTTTAAGTATGGCTTTTACAATAGCTCATGCCGATTCTAGTAGCACTGACCCTTCAAAAGCTTGTTTTTTATCACTTTCTGACAATCCGGATTTATCAGTGTTAAAAGATAAAATTGCAATTAGTGATGTTAACTCACAAACAATAGAGATGCTATCAAACGAAAAACGGCCAACTGTTCGAGAAAAAGCCTCTTTATCTAAGTGGGTCACAGAGACAGAGAAGTGTAAAAAACTTGGGGATGCATGGAGACAAACGAATTTGCCTGGATCGTTAGTCACTATAGTAGATCAATATTTTCTAAAATTAAAACTGATGACCTCTGATTTATATGCTGGGAAAATTAATTACGGAACTTATGCTAAAAATCGTGCTGAGCTTTTTTCAAAGACTAATGGAGAAATGATTAAAGTCAATGAGCAAATAAAGTCTGATAACCAGTCAAAGCTTGAAAAACTTAACCAAGAAGCGATAGACGCTAAGCGTCATCAAGAAGAAATCGACGCAACTAATCTACAAAAACAACAAGAGATAAAAGCTTTAAATGAACAAAGAGAACAATCACAAAGAAACGCTGAATTATTATTAGAGCAGCAAAAGAAAGAACAGGCTCAAAGAAATGCAATTCTATTACAACAAAGAATTGACGCTCAAAATCAGCTATATCAACAACAGCAAAATCAAGTTATGTCAGACTTTGCACAGACTTTAAGAAATAATGCCAACCGACCACTTCCTCAACCAATTGTAAATCCTAATACCACTACAAACTGTAGATGGATAGGAAATACATTAAATTGTAATACCTATTAAAAATTACACTTTCATTTAATGATTATGAATAGAAAAACTTTCATAGAATCAACTGGCGCCACTTGTAAGAATTGGAATTGGAGTTGGTCATTCGTAAATAATGAAGATAAATTTGTAGTTTTTGGTGTATGGGAGGATAACTTCAAAAGTGATTTGTCTCTGATACTAGACCCTAGTTGGAAAAAAAGCAGGAAAGGTCGATTGCAAAATGGATACACTCAAGCCGTTGAGCATATCGATCTAGTAAGGCATAAAGGGTATAAGTTAAAAATCTACAAAATGATCAAAGATCATAATTATGAAGATGACTCTGAAAGTAAACCCTCAAAAATAAAAAAATTTGATCCGAATTTATTAGATAGACAACTCAAAAGAATCAATAAAAAATGGTATGCAAGTGATGAAATGGCTGATATTTATATTCCAGAAGAAGTAACTGAAGACTCGATGTTTGAAGGTGCTATTAAAGAGGTTAAAGTTAACAGCTATGAAAGAAACAAAGCTGCCAGAAAAAAATGTATTGAGAAATATGGTTATAAGTGTTCCGTATGTTCTTTTGATTTTGAAAGTAATTATGGGGAGATAGGTAAAGAATTCATTCATGTTCACCATAAAATCCCATTAGCTGATATCAGAAAGGAATACAAATTAAATCCTACAGAAGATCTTGTTCCTGTGTGCCCAAATTGTCATGCGATGCTTCATAGAACTAAACCCGCACTAACAATTGAAGAATTAAGGAATCAGTTTAAAGTAGACTCTTAATTGATAATTCAAATACAGCGATTGTGAAAAATGAAAGTGTCAAAACTATTAATACTCCAGATTCTTACATATTGTGATTACTCTTTTTTGTGACACATAGTAATTGGATAAAAAATGAGAAAAATTTTCGTTCCACTTATTTTGCTTATTGCTTTTAATGAGATATCTTTTGCGGATAGTTTCGATGCAATCTATCCTGCTCAGCCTCAACAAATGTCAACATCGCCTCCAGTTGCTCCTGCCGTATCTATACAAGAATTAGAAGAAAAAACTGCTAACGAGAGCAATGGTAGTTTGTCATCTGATGATTACATGGAGTTCACATCACCATTAAATTCAGCAAAATCTTTTCTCATTATCCATTCAATTAAAAAATCTAATGAACTTGTAACTTATGATCACATGCCCATTCAGTCTCAAAATAAATCATCAAATTCAAACATATTCACTGTAGAGTCAAAATGTAATGAGAGGTCCTTTAGGTGGATTGCTCTTAATGGAAATACATCAATAAATCTTAATGGTATGCAGATTCATCCAAAATTTGCTACTTATACAGAAAATACACTTATTGATTTAATGACAAAATATGCTTGCAATTACAAAAAGTAACCATTCTTATTCGTACCATCTAGTGACGGTACGCTTGTTTCTCAAAAGTCGTTTTAAACGACTTTCATTCATTGGCTAGTGTTTTGAATAAACTAATGTGGGGTAACTGACCACATTCCCCTTGCCATACATGGCTTCTAGTTGAAGCTTTGCTTTGTAAGCATCTTGGGCTTGAACAACCACATTGGTGGTCGTTGTTACTTTCTGCGTCACTACTAATCTCACTAAACTCTTATATGTATTCATCTCTATTTGTCCTCACGCTAAATCAATGACTTTAATTTCTCTTAAATTAAATTCCTACCGAAATTAGGTCTGCCCCAGTAGTTTTAAAACGAATCAAAATCTATAGATTTTTTATGGTTTTCTTTTGTTTGGCATAAATATTTATATGAATAACTATCAAACAGAACAACAAACAGCTAACTGGCTTAAGCAAAACGGAATGGATGAAAAGAGCTTTACGGTGATTGACCTCCCATTCATACAAGCACAGCAAGTAGCGTTTGCGCTGATGAAATATCACGCTGAATTGTTAGATGATGATCAAACAGCATTTGTCTGCAGCTATTTAGAAGACATTAAGCACAAAGCTAAAAGAAAGAAACTAACAGCCACAAAGGCATATCGCGTATTAAACATAGGTACAAAGATTAATAGGCAATTATTTAAGGCACATAAAAAAAGCAGATAAGTCACTGCTATAACAAAGGATAAAAACGCGGGTTGAAATATGACGGCTAATGCGCCCGCACTCATTGTGTAAGTCTGTAAGCGAGCACAAGTTAAATGAGTAGTTGCCGGTGGATACTTGTGTTTTCGCAAGTGGGAGTTTGTATGCTGTCTCCCAAAAAATTCATTTACAGGCCTGTGTGGTGGGCTTTTGACCGTAAAACACGAACGACGACTAAACGTGAGTTTCACTTGCGATAGCCGTCGTATGGATGAAACATTCTCCGTAAACCTAACTACACCAAATACTACTTCGTAGTATTCGGCTCTCTCTTCAAGTATTCAATCAACATAAGTCGTTTTAAACGACTTACTCTAAAAAGCTGTGTTGAGCAAAAGCGAATGCTTTTGTGAAAACACTAGCGAACTTTAGTTCGCTCATTACTACTTTCGCAGATGACGCAAAGATCTAATATTAATAATTGAGGGAAGTACTACAAGCACTAATGAGACAAACAATGCCCAATCAAATGATTTAAGAGTCATTGTCTTTTCAGCTAAAGCAACTTGAATATAACTAAAAATGAAGTAAGTGCTTAAGAAGTAATTCAATGCTTGAACTACTAGGTTAAGTTTAGCTGTATGGCGTCTGAATAAAGAGTAAGCAGTAATAGCAGGCACTGAAACAATAAGTGCGTATAAAAATAGAGTGGCTGTAGGAATATTATCAAAAAAGCCAACTGAGTGACTGATCATTAAAAGATAACCAGCTATTGCCCAAAGTAAAGAACCAACTACATTCATTGCCAATATTCTTTTATGCATCATGTTAAGTCGCCAATCACTTTTAATAGTTATGAGTTAATCATTATAAATATAAAAACAAAGGAACTAAGCAATACCTTTGTTATTAACCACACAGATGACTTAACCAATTGATTAATTGACATAAGATGAACATAAAGGACATATGGCAAAAAATGGTAGGAAATGAAAAACAAAGAAATTACGCTGCTAATAATGAAAACCACACATTATTAGAGGAATATATGAAACAGGCACGTACACTCAATGACAAAGAATTAAACCTATTACTGCTTTACGTAAACACACGCAAATACGCAGAACGTGATCGTTGTATGTTATTGATGACTTATTTCGCAGGAATGCGTATCGGTGAAGTGGCTGCTACAAAGATTAAAGATGTATTGGCTATTGATGGCACGATTAAGCAAGAGATTAACTTAACAGCAGAACAGACTAAGGGTAAGTTTGCTAGAACAGTAGTATTGAATGAAAAGCTACGCAAAGAACTAATGGCTTATTTACTTACACGCTTTAGCAAACAAGACTTAATTGCTATTCAATACAGCGCAACTAAAGAAAAACCTTTGTTTTGTACACAAAAGAGCGAGGGCTTTAATGCCAACACCGCTTGTTACCACTTTCATATGCTGTATAAAAACGCAGGACTTGAAGGTTGTAGTAGCCACAGTGGCAGACGTAGCTTTTTAACTGAATTAAGTAGTAAAAGCGTTCCGTTAAAAGTGTTAATGGAGTTAGCAGGGCATCGCCAAGCGCAGACCACTATGCGTTATGTCAATGTTACGCAAGATATGAAACGTGCGGCTGTAGAATTGATTTAATAGCAGCGTCAAAAGTATTGACACTAGACCGTCCTGATTCAGGACGGTTGGGATGAATATTTTTCTATCAAGCGTCTAGTTACTGGACACTTTTAATTAAGCGGCTTGAACAGATAGCTTTAAGCCTAATCCATTAAATACCTTCATTACAGTAGTGAACTCAGGATTTCCCTGATCAGAAAGTGCTTTATATAAACCTTCTCGCGTAATACCAGTATCTCTAGCAAGTTGTGACATACCCTTCGCTTTAGCAATAACACCAAGTGCGTGAGGAATTAATTGAGGGTCATTTTCTTCTAAACAAGCCTCAATATAATTGATAATGTCCTCTTCTGTTTTAAGGTACTCCGCACTATCCCATTTAGTTAATTTAGATGTACTCATAATAGTTTCCTTAGTTTCCAGTCGTTTAGCTGCCTAAATTTCTTTTGATAATTCAATTGCTTTCTTAATGTCGTTAGATTGCGTTGATTTGTCGCCACCTACGAGTAGCACGATAATTTCTAAACCACGCTCTATAAAATAAACCCTATATCCAGAGCCAAAAGTCATTCTTAATTCCAAAACACCCTCACCAACAGGCTCGCAATCACCATAGTTTCCTATTTCAGCTCGATCAATCCGAACTTGTATTCTTGTTTTGATCTGCTTATCTTTAAGTGATTCGAACCACTTAGTAAAGTTTTCGTGTTTTAAAACAGTTTTCATAAATTAATTGTAAACCATGGATTACAGTTGTCAAGCATATCGTCAAAAGAATTGACGCTCAAGCGTCCTGTTTCAGGACGGTGAATGTTGTTTAAACGACAGATAGCCAAATTAAAAGGAGAGATTATGAAAACAACACGCCACATTCTATTTGATCAAGTTTGGACTACCCCTATCGTACATCTTGTTAAGCAATATGAATGTACACAAATTACTTTTAAGAGCACCTGTATTAAAAACGATATTCCTTTACCTCCAAGCAATCATTGGACAAAAAGTTACTTCGGCAGAGGATATCCAAAACCTGACCTACCTAATCCAGACTTTAATCCTGAAATTACCATTCCCATAATGAGCGAACGGACAAGAAAAGCTCATGAACAAGAAAAAGTGATCAGAGAAAATCTTGCTAAACATAATCAAAAATTAAAACCAATCACTGAATATACAAATCTTCATCCTCTAGCAAAAAGCACATACGACCTAGCTTTGATTTATGAAAAAGAAATAAAAAAACTTACTAAGCAATGGTCATGGCGTGACAGAGAAAAATATGAAGTAAATCTTTATAACGATAAAGGCAGGTTTATTTTGGGCGCGGCAGATAAATGCTTTCCTTTTATCGCTTCAAATCCTTCTATATTTAGATCGATAAAACTCATAGATCCACTTTTCAAAGCACTTGAAGAAAAGGGGGTTAAGTGCGCAGTATTAGAAGATGAAAGTTTCTACAAAGGCTCTAAAAAAAAGGAAACTGTTTTTATTAAAGAAGGCATAGAAATTAAAGCTAGGATAAGGGAAGGTTATTCACGCATTTCAAGTAAAGCTAAATTGGGTGAAAGCATCCCCAAATTCTTATTGAGTGATTATGATGAACAGCACTATCCGAACGGTGTTCTTTATTTCGATACATGTCATGAATTTTCCTTCGACACATGGCACACATTCAAGGATGGATCAAGGTTCAAGCTAGAGGATCAGTTGCCGATCATTTTCAACTATTTGCTTGATACATTTTCAGAGATTAAAGCCAAACAGGAAGCTAGACGAATTAAAAGAGAACGTGAAAAGCATATTTTTGAAGTTGACGAATTTAACAGAATAAGACTTGATAGCAGGAGAGATCAATATAAGAGCGCCCTTGAAGAAGTGAAGCTTTTCAAAGAAATTCAAGTACTCAATGAATATCTCAACATCATTGAACATCGAGTATTTTCTTTATCTAAAGAAGAACAGACTGTCGCAAACCGATGGATAGCTGTAGTAAGGCTGTACGCAAACTTAAACGAACCATTGAATAGACGAATTATTCATTTCAAAAAAATAGTTAGCAATCCAGATGGTATGCCTTACGAATACTGGATGTTAGATAAAAGGGAATATTAAACTTCGTTACAGGTTTGATTTGTCGGAATTCACGACAATTCAATTTTGAGCGTCAATTCTTTTGACACTTCACCGTCCTGAATCAGGACGGTGTAAGCATTCCAAATATGAGCGTCCAGTAACTAGACGCTCATACCGTCAAATCTATTGACGCTATAAAAGTCGTTTAAAACGACTTTCTCACAAAAGACCATCAACGATAGCTGCTCACTGACAATCTCGCGTTTAACCATGCCTTACGTCAATCTAAGACGCCAATAATCCCCTCGTCTTCTCCCCTCCTAGCTGCTCAATCGCTTTTTCAGCATCTAAGTGACTGTAGTGCTTTTCAATCATCACTACGCTAGTGCCCATCTGTCTTGCCAGTGTATGGATGTTGATTTTGTCATATGTGAGTGCGAAAGTCGCATAGGTATGACGGATACTGTAGAACGTTCGCTTATTGCCAGTGATCGGACATTTAAGCATTTTTAAGTGTTCTAAGTAGAACGCCATTTGCTTTTCAAAGTTAATGGGACGAATCAGTTTGTCGTATTTGCTCTTATGCCTAAAGATGTGATCTGCGCTTTGACTTAGGATTAGGATTAGGCTATCTAAACTGTGCGCATAGTTTCTGTGTGCTATTCGTTCTAAAGCCACAATCGCCATTGTTCTTCCAACGGCTGTACGCTTACCTGTTTTGCTTAGATTAAAGTTGATGATAAGTTTAGTCTTATCTTCTGCGTACTTGAGATTAGCCCAGCGCAGTTCAAGTAATTCTCTGCCAGGTCGCGCACCTGTGTCTAACAACACTTCCACATAGTCTTTGAGCAATCGTCTTATTTCTAACTGCTCTTCTGTAGCCAAGCTAATCCAACCATCAAAGCCTTTAAGTAATATCTTAATCTCAGCTAGACTAAATTCAGGTCTACGTTCAGTACTGCGCCCTACCGTTAATAACACTGGCTTTTGTGCTTCAGTCATATAGCCACGCATCACTGCTTCCGTCAAAACTTTTGACAGTGCGGCGTTATGGGTTTTAAGCGTACTTTTAGTAGGCTCATGTCCCACCGCTCACTGGCTAGCTCTTCAATATCCTTAAAGCTTAGTTGGTTGATGGGTTTAAGACCAAGCACTGGCACTAGGTAGCGTTTAATGACAAAGATGTAGTCTTTGTAGATCACACGCCCTTCTTTCACACGCAGTTCATCTTCCATCCGTTTAATAGTCAGCTTGGCTACGTCTTTGAACAGATGTGAAATAGGTGCGACGTTATAGCGTTCTTTGATAGCAGCATCCATCAATATCATATGCGCTACACGCTTAGCGTCTTCTAATGAGTATTCCCGTGTAGTTTCAGTAAACCACTTGCGATTGATTTGATAGCGGCATTGCCAGACTGCGCTTCTTGCTCTTTTGTAAACGAACAAAGTGCGTTGAATAACTTCGTGTGTATTTTTATCACGCTTAGACATTGGACTAGCTTAAAGTCGGTCTAGCGTGAAGAGCAATGAAGGTTAGGTGTAAAGTGGTGTGGAGTGAGGTATTATTGACACTGAAACAGCCATTAGTGTAGAGTAGAGCTTGGTGTAAGTCTCTGATTTTTAACGTTTAAGAGTCCGCTGCTCTACCAACTGAGCTAATCTCCCATTGAGTGCGTCATTGAGACCGGCGGCAATTATCAAGTTAAAGCAGGTGAGTGTCAACCTGAGAAACAATAAACTAAGGTGTATTAAGCAAACTAGGTGCTGACTAAAGTGTGGAGTGATTGATTCATGTCAACCCAATCCACTGCTAATTCGTTAAAGTGGTTGAGCAGTGTCATTTTTAATAACAAGGAGCAACAAATGAATAAATTATTAGCAATTCTAATGGCAGGTATTTTTTCAGCTGTATCTTTTACAGCTCTAGCGGCAGACGAACCAGCAGCTCCAACTGAAACAGCGGCTAAAGCTACTCCAGCTAAAACACAACACGCTAAAAAACATAAAGCACATAAAAAAGAAGCTAAAGAAGACAAGAAAGAAGATGCTAAAGAGGCAGCTAAGTAATCTTTTAGCAAAATCAAAAGCGCCTTAGGGCGCTTTTTTAATGTCTATAACTTTGCTAAAACTTGATTGTTTTTAGCTATTCCTGCCAGTGCCTTAGCCCGCTTCTGTCGATCTTTTTCAGTTTTTAGTGCTGTTGAAGATCGTTCTTTTTGCTGCTTAAGCGTGTTGATTTTGGTTTGCTCAGGTGAAGGTGTTGTAAATTCAAAGAAGCGCATTGAGTATTTATGCTAGGGGTTTAGGAAGGTCGTTTTAAACGACTTTCTTTCACGTCGACTCGGTTACTTTCGCTTTAGATCACGATAGAAGTTTTCGTGTGAAGAAACGGCTTCTAAATATATCAGGCACACTCCATCATCAATCGTGTAGCCAAGTAAATATAATTGATTTTGGCTATAAAACTTATAGACGAAAAGACTCACAAGATCGCCTTTCTTTCTCTCACCAATCGATGGCTTATCTGCTACTTCCGATACCGCTTTGTCAACATCACACACCACATCATCGTGTAGCTTTTTATATTGACGACTAAACCTTCTTTTTTGTAAAACTTCGTAAGCCATTAGTTAGCTTGGCTACGAGGCACAAAAGGCACGGCATCTTCTGCTGGCTCAGCCATAGAGATGAGCGATTCAGAAATGAAATCAATCGGTAAATCAGGGTTATCTAAAGCCGCACGACCAACTTTTGCCCAAAACTCAATTTGTCCCGCAATGGTGCGATGCTCTGCCTTTGCTTGATCGCGTGCGGAGATATATAAGTCATCTTCAATACGAACTGGCATTCCCATTTTTATTCCAATCTAATTTACTACAAAAGTAGTATTAATTATATGGTCAATAATTTTCAATTACAAGCGTCAAATCTATTGACGCTATAAAAGTCGTTTAAAACGACTTTGTTAATATCCGCTAGTGCGAAACGTTGTAAGCCCAATCTCGCGTTTAAGCCTGCCTAACTTCAATCTAAGACGCCAATAAACCCCTCGTCTTCTCCCCTCCTAGTTGTTCAATATCCTTAAAGCTCAGTTGGTTGATGGGTTTTCTGCCAAGCACTGGCACTAGGTAGCGTTTAATAACAAAGATGTAGTCCTTATAAATCACATGCCCTTCTTTCACACGCAGTTCATCTTCCATACGTTTGATGGTCAGCTTGGCTACATCTTTGAATAGGTGTGAAATAGGTGCGACGTTATAACGTTCTTTAATAGCCGCATCCATCAGAATCATATGCGCTACACGCTTAGCATCTTCTAAAGAATATTCCCGTGTAGTTTCAGTAAACCACTTGCGATTGATTTGATAGCGGCATTGCCAGACTGCGCTTCTTGCCCTTTTGTAAACGAACAAAGTGCGTTGCATTACTTCGTGTTTATTTGTGCGACGCTGTGACATAGAACAAGCATAAAGTCAGCCCAGCGTGGAGAGCAATGAAGGCTAGGTGTAAAGTGGTGTGGAGTAAGGTATTATTGACAATAAAATAACTATCAGTGTGGAGTAATAAATTTAAGCCTATGATTTTTAAAGCTTAACAGTCAACCGCTCCACCAGCCGAGCTAATCTCCAATTGAATGCGTTATAAGACCAACGACAACTATCAAGTTAAAGCAGGTGAATGTCAACCTGAGAAACAATAAACTAAAGGCCAAGCAGCATGAACGTTCAAACGATCACCAGCCAAGCATTTTCTGACCAAAAACCAGGCACATCTGGCCTACGTAAAAAAGTGGCCGTGTTCCAACAGCCACACTATTTAGAAAACTTCGTTCAGAGTATTTTTGATTCTATTCGTGTGCCACAAGGCGCAACGCTGACCTTGGGTGGTGATGGACGCTATTACAATCGTGAGGCTATTCAAACTATCCTTAAAATGGCTGCAGCAAATGGCTTTGGGCGGGTATTAGTCGGCCAAGCAGGCATTCTTTCAACCCCTGCCGCATCCTGCGTAATTCGCAAATACAAAACCTTTGGCGGCATCATACTTTCGGCCAGCCACAACCCAGGCGGTGTGGATGGTGATTTTGGTATTAAGTACAACACTGAAAATGGCGGCCCCGCTCCAGAAAAAATTACCGAAGCAATTTTTGAGAAATCAAAAACTATCCAAAATTACAAAATCATTGATGCTCCAGATGTCGCACTCGATGTGATTGGTGAAACCGACTTAGCGGGTATGAAGGTGCAAGTAATTGATGCGGTAGCAGACTATGCCGAGTTAATGGAGTCTTTATTCGACTTTAATGCGATTAAAGACTTACTCTCTTCTGACTTCCGCATGAAGTTTGACGCGATGCATGCGGTTACAGGCCCTTACGCCCAAGAGATTTTTATTAATCGACTTGGCGCGCCCTCTGAAAGCATAATGAACTGTATACCACTGCCTGATTTTGGTGGTGGTCATCCCGACCCTAACCTCACTTATGCACATGAGTTAGTGGAGATTATTTATGGCGAACACGCACCAGACTTTGGCGCTGCTTCAGATGGTGATGGCGACCGCAATATGATTTTGGGCAAAGGCTTTTTTGTGACACCTTCAGATAGCCTAGCGTTAATTGCCGCTAACGCAAAAATGGTGAAAGGCTATGCCAAGGGCATTGCTGGCGTGGCGCGTTCCATGCCGACCAGCGGCGCCGTGGATATGGTGGCAAAGTCTCTAGACATCCCATGCTTTGAAACGCCCACTGGTTGGAAATTCTTTGGTAATTTAATGGACGCTGACCAAGTGACACTTTGCGGCGAAGAAAGCTTTGGCACAGGCTCAAGCCACGTTCGGGAAAAAGACGGCCTTTGGGCGGTGTTATTTTGGCTCAATATTTTGGCAATTAAACGCCAGTCGGTTGAACAAATTGTGAAGCGTCATTGGTTGCAGTTTGGCCGTAATGTATATTCACGACACGATTACGAAGACTTGCCGCTAGAGGCAGCCAATGGCGTGGTTGAACATTTACGTAACAACTTTAGCGAACTGGTTGGGAAATCGTTTGGTCGGTACACTATACAAACATGTGATGACTTTAGTTACACAGACTCAATTGATGGCAGCGTCAGCACTAAGCAAGGCCTGCGCGTTTTATTCACCGATGGCTCTCGTATTGTGTTTAGGCTCTCTGGCACAGGGACATCTGGCGCGACAATTCGCATTTACTTAGAAGCGTTTGAGCCTGACACCAACAAACACGATTTAGATGCGCAAATCGCGCTTGCTGAGATGATACAAATTGCCTTGCAGATAAGCGAGCTCAAACAAAGAACGGGACGCGACACGCCAACCGTCATTACCTAACAATCTCATTTAACTTTCGCAAGGCCGTGCTATGCTGACGGCCTTTTTTATTTCTTTTGCTTGAAAGCCACGCGATGCAAAACACACCTAACGCTAGCACCGAAACCTTTATCCCAAGCAAAGATGCTTCGCTTGAATACTCCATTAAAACGCTACAAGCCAAACTTTTGGATATCGGCTTTCATGTAGAAGAGCGTTCATGGCTCAATGAAATTGAGGGCATTTGGTCGGTGCATGTGACGGATCGTGATTGCACACGTCTATTTAGTAATGGCAAAGGGGCATCACAGCTTGCAGCAAGAGCGAGTGCACTTGGTGAGTACTTTGAGCGCCTCAGCACCAATTACTTTTGGACACATTTTTACTTAGGTGAATCCATTAGCAATCAAGATTATGTGCATTACCCGAATGAAAAATGGTTTCCACTCGCTGGCGACACATGGCCTACTGGTTTGCTCAACAAAGAACTACACAAATTCTACAACCCTGAAGGCACGGTGTCAGCGACCAAACTGATTGACTTGAACTCCGGTAATGCTAAACGTGGCATTTGCGCAATTCCATACACACGTTTGCGTGACGATGAAGTGGCTTACTTTCCCGTGAACTTGATTGGGAACTTATATGTGAGCAATGGCATGTCTGCTGGCAACACGCTCAAAGAAGCACGTACTCAAGCATTGGCAGAAATTTTTGAACGCGACATTAAATACAAAATTATTCGCGAAGGCATTTGCTTGCCAGATGTGCCTGAAACTGTGATTAACCGTTACCCACGCATCGCTGCTGGCATTAAAGGCTTGCGCGATGCAGGTTATGGCATTTTGGTGAAAGACGCTTCATTGGGCGGCAAATACCCTGTGATGAATGTCACCCTGTTGCACCCAGAAGATCAAGGCTGTTTCGCAAGTTTTGGCGCACATCCTCGCTTTGAAGTAGCTTTAGAGCGTGCATTAACCGAATTACTTCAAGGCCGTGCAATTGATGGCCTCAAGAACTTTGTAGCACCAGGTTTTGATATGGAAGAAATTGCCGATTCACAAAACTTGGAAATCCATTTTGTTGACTCAAGCGGCGTCATTAGCTGGAACTTCCTACGTAATACGCCAGATTATCAGTTTGTGGATTGGAACTTTGGTACAAGCACGGATGAAGATTATCAATGGTGTTGCGATACTATCCACGCAAGTGGCCACGAGATTTATATCTCTGACTTCACCCACTTAGATGTTTATGCATGCAGAATTTTTGTGCCCGGCATGTCTGAAATCTACCCTGTGGAGGAACTAGAGTGGGAAAACAATACTGTGGGTAACTTGGTTCGTCCGGGTTTGCTTCGTACGCAAGACCTTAACCCGGAAGAAAGTGCAGAGCTGCTAGACACATTGCTAGACCTTGAGCTAGCAGATGAACTTCCAATAACCACACTTATTGGACTTGCTGCAGATGCTGGGAGCGTTTGGGCAGATTTACGGGTGGGCGAACTCAAGGCATTATTAGGTTTAGCCGTGGGCGATGTTGATGTCATTTTAGAAGGCTGTGATTGGATAAGCCAGTTTGGCGAACTACCAGAAAAGCGAGCCCGCGTTTACCGCTGTATTGCAGACTTAGTGCAATTACAAGAAATGGCTGAGCTAGATCACACCACCCCCTACAACGCCAATCTAGCACTCATGTATGGCGAAGAAACCTTACAACAAGCACAGCAATTGCTTAGCCGCGAATCTCGCTATTTTGGCCTCAATAATCTAGGCCAAAATATGGAAGGCAGCGAGATGCACAAACAGTTGTTATTGGCTTATCAGAAAGTGAATGCTAAGAAACATTAAAACGGCAATTTAACTTGCGGCGCCGCAGCTAAAATCACCGCGCTAAAGGCGCTCTGAATTCGCTTCAAAGCGCTTTCAGAATCGGCCTCAAAGCGAAGCACAATGACAGGCGTGGTATTAGATGGTCGCATTAAACCAAAGCCATCGGGATATTCCACACGCAACCCGTCAATAGTAATCACGTCGCTTGCGCCTTCAAATTTGGCGCTCTTTTGCAAAGCAGCAATCAGCGCATGCGGCTCGCCCTCTTGCATTTGAATGTGTTGCTCTGGCGTGCTCACACTATCAGGCAAGTTGTTTAATGTTTCGCTTGGATTAGAGACTTTACTCAAAATCTCTAGCAAACGTGCCCCTGAATAAAGGCCGTCATCAAAGCCATACCAACGCCGTCCTTTAGCTGGGTTGTTGCTATCGACTAAATCATTAAAAAACACGTGCCCGCTCATTTCACCCGCTAAGTCTGCACTGGTTTCTTTGATTTTTGCCTTCACCAGCGAATGGCCTGTTTTCCACATTAAAGGCATTCCGTTGCGCGCTCTAATCCAAGGGGCCAGGTTACGCGTCGATTTCACATCGTAAATAATCGTCGCCCCTTGGTTGCGTTTTAGCACTTCTTCTGCAAAAAGCATTAATTGACGGTCTGGATAAATAATCTTACCGTCTTTGGTCACCACACCTAAACGGTCACCATCACCATCGAATGCCAACCCAATTTCAGCGTCGCCTTTTGCTAAGACTTCAATTAAGTCTGCTAAATTTTCTGGGACAGATGGGTCGGGATGGTGATTAGGAAAATGTCCGTCCACTTCGCAAAACAATTCTTGCACAGCACATCCAAGCGCTTCGTAGAGCTTTTTGGCATAAGCACCTGCGACGCCGTTGCCACAATCCACAGCGATTTTCATAGGACGTGCTAGTTTTATATCACTGGCAATTTTGTCGATATAGGCCGCCGCAATATCGTGATGACTTTCTGCACCCTCGCCTGTTGTTAAATCGCCCGTTTCAATGCGTGATCGCAAGCTTTGTATAGTTGCGCCTGAAAGCGTTTCACCCGCCAACACCATCTTCAAACCATTGTAATCAGGGGGATTATGGCTGCCTGTGACCATCACGCCGCAGTTTGTGCCCAATTCATAAGCCGCAAAATAGACCATCGGCGTAGCAACCATACCAAGCTGAATCACATTGATACCGGCACTGCGTATGCCGCGAGACAAAGCACCCGCCAACTCAGGTCCTGATAAACGCCCATCATAGCCTATACAAATTGTCGTTTGTTTTCTTGCCAAAGCCTCTGTGCCTAGCGCCTGACCAATGACTTCAACAATTTCAGATGTGAGCGTTTTGCCAACGATCCCACGAATATCGTAAGCCTTAAAGATTTCTTTAGGAACTTGCACGTTTAAAGCTCTTCTATCCAAAGTTGTTGAATCGCTTCGAGTATTTTTTCGTTACTATTATTCGGCTCATCGATAAAACCATCCAATGCCATCACCCAAGCATGCAAATCGGTAAATCGAATGCCCTTGGGGTCAACCTCAGGATGCGCATCGTATAAAGCCTCTGCAATTGTTTGTACATCAGTCCATTTCATTTAGGGCCCCTAAAAATATTCAATATTGGCTTGAATTATACCGCCTAGATACGGTCAAGAGGTGGGGTGAAATCAATCCCAATATGATAAAATGATGAAATTATTTTTTAAGCCTTCGAGAAAGTGACTTATGTTTAGCCGAGCGAAAACGTTGAGCGTTGTAGATCCTGAATTAGCAAAATATGTAGAGCTTGAGCGCGTGCGCCAAGACGAACATATTGAATTGATTGCTTCTGAAAATTACACCAGCCCTGCTGTAATGGAAGTGCAAGGCTCACAACTCACTAACAAATATGCTGAAGGCTATCCAGGCAAACGCTTTTATGGCGGCTGTGAGTACGTTGACCAAGTAGAACAATTGGCGATTGACCGCATCAAAAAACTGTACGGCGCGGAATATGCAAACGTACAGCCACATTCTGGCTCACAAGCGAACCAAGCAGTTTATTTTTCCATCTTAAAACCAGGCGATACCGTCATGGGCATGAACCTTGGTCATGGCGGCCATTTAACTCACGGCTCACCAGCAAATCTATCAGGCAAGCTTTTCAATATCGTGCCTTATGGCTTAAACGAAAAAGAAGAAATCGACTACGACGAAATGGAACGTATTGCGGTTGAATGCAAACCAAAACTCTTGATTGGCGGTGCATCCGCATATGCGCTTCGTTTTGATTGGGAGCGTATGGCAGCGATTGCTAAAAAAGTAGGCGCGTATTTCATGGTCGACATGGCGCATTACTCAGGTTTGATTGCAGCTGGCGTTTACCCTAACCCAGTTCCTCACGCTGACTTTGTGACATCAACCACGCACAAAACACTCCGCGGTCCACGTGGCGGTATTATTTTGGCAAAAGCTGAATTTGAAAAATCAATCAATTCATACGTCTTCCCTGGCTTGCAAGGCGGTCCTTTGATGCACGTGATTGCTGGTAAAGCAGTGGCTTTCTTGGAAGCATTGCAACCAGAATTCAAAACTTACCAAACACAAGTATTGAAAAACGCGAGTGTTATGGCTGAAGAATTAGCAAAGCGCGGTTTACGCATCATTTCTGGCCGCACAGAGTCACATGTATTCTTGGTGGATTTACGTCCTAAAGGCCTAACAGGCAAAGCAGCAGACGCAGCGTTGGGTTTAGCGCACATCACGGTGAACAAAAACTCTATCCCCAACGACCCAGAAAGCCCATTTGTGACTTCTGGCATTCGTATTGGCTCACCAGCGATTACTACACGTGGCTTTAAAGAAGAAGAAGCGCGCCAAGTGGCTAATTTAATTGCGGACGTATTGGACAACCCAACAGATGAAGCAGTCATTAACGCAACCAAAGCTAAAGTACACGCTTTAACTTCCAAGTTTCCAGTGTATGGCGCATAAGTACGTTAAATGAAATGCCCTTTTTGCAGCGCTGATGATACGCAAGTGATTGACTCACGCGTGAACGACGAAGGGGACTCCATTCGTCGTCGTCGTCGCTGTGCTGTTTGTGACAAACGCTTCACCACTTACGAAACCGCTGAACTTCATTTACCACAAGTTGTGAAGCAAAATGGCACACGCGAAGAGTTTAACCGTGAAAAACTACGCAGTTCTTTCACGCGCGCCCTTCATAAGCGCCCAGTGCCAACTGAATATGTGGACAGAGCGATTGAGCATATTGTGCAAAAAATACTTGGTCAAGGTGAACGCGAAATCATGGCAAGGGCCTTAGGTGAGAGCGTCATGCACGAATTAAAAGCGATGGATAAAGTGGCTTATATTCGCTTCGCTTCGGTTTATCGTAGCTTCCAAGATGTGGATGATTTTAATAACGTGATCCGGGACCTTGATCCACCAACCCATAAGAAGTCTTAATAAATTATTGAGGTTTTAGATGAGCAACGAAACACCACAAAACGACGTCACCAAAATTTTCATGACCATCGCTTGGATTGCCGCGGTGTTGGCTTTAGTTGCGACGATTGCATTCTTTGCTTGGTGGGGCATGAAAGACCGTATCGAGTTTGGCAACGAGAAATTTGACCAAGTTGCATGGATTACAGCCTCCAGCAGTGCAGATAAGACCTGCCACCGCGGCGACATGGCTTACGACCTTCAGCAACACGTTTTACAGACAGGCATTACTCGTGAAGCGGTGACTTCATTGCTAGGCCGTCCAAGCTGGGAGGAAGCAGGCCAGATGGAATATGACTTGGGTAGCTGCATGCATGTGATTCACGGCATTCGTCTATTTTTTAATGAAAACAATCAACTCACGCACAGTCGTATCGTGCAACACTGAGCTTGAGCGCTAGGTAATCCATCATGTTTACCAAAGCCGACCATGAATACATGAGCCTTGCCCTGCGTTTAGCGGAACAAGGTTTATACTCCACCACCCCAAATCCTCGCGTCGGCTGCGTCATTGTTAACAAGGGTCGAATCATCGGCCAAGGCGCGCATTTAAAAGCAGGTGAACCGCATGCTGAAATCCTGGCATTACGCGATGCAGAAGCCAAATTCCCAAACTTGATTGAAGGCGCTGACGCTTATGTCACGCTAGAACCGTGCAGCCATTTCGGAAAAACCCCCCCATGTGCTGACGCTTTAATTAGCGCGGGCATTAAACGCGTGATTGCCGCCATGCAAGACCCCAATCCACAAGTTGCGGGTAATGGTTTAGCGAGATTATTGGCGGCAGGCATTAAAACTGAACATGGCTTAATGGAGGCTCAAGCAAAAGCGCTGAATGCAGGCTTTATTTCACGCATGACAAAAAACAAGCCTTTTGTGCGCGTAAAAATCGCGGCAAGCTTAGACGGCAAGACTGCGCTAGCTAGCGGTGAAAGCAAATGGATTACTGGCGAAGCTGCAAGACAGGATGTGCAACACTGGCGTGCAAGATCATGTGCGATATTAACTGGCATCGGCACCGTGCTTGCAGATGACCCACGAATGAATGTGCGCAATATTGCCAATGTGCGCCAACCGCTCCGCGTTGTCGTTGATAGCAAATTACGTATTTCGCTCAACGCTAAAATCTTAGAAGGTGGCAATACATTGATTGCCTATGTGTCAGACGCAGAGGGCAAAGGTGAAGGTTTAAGAAAAGCTGGTGCAGAGTTAATCAAGATTCAATCAAGCGATGGTAGAGTATGCATCAAACAACTTTTAAGCCATCTTGCAGAGCGTGGCATCAATGAAGTCATGGTAGAAGCAGGTCAAGCGTTAAATGGTGACCTGCTTGCGCTTAACTTAGTGGATGAATTTATATTTTACTACGCGCCGACTTTATTGGGCTCAGATGCTCGCGGTATGTTAGCGATTCCCTTAATACAAAGCATGCAAAACCGAATTCAGCTTAGCATCATCGACCTACGTCAATTCGGCCAAGATATCCGCATCATCACAAAGCCCATTAGCAACTCATAAAATCATATTATGGCGCTCATTGATACACACTGCCATCTTGATGCTGCTGAATTCGATGCAGACCGTGAAAGTGTCATTCAAGAAGCTTTAAAAAATAACATACAGATGATGGTGGTACCCGCAGTTCATCGAAGTAACTTTGAAGCCGTGACTCAATTGGCTCAAACGCACTCTTGTTGCGCGCATGCCTTGGGCATCCATCCAATGTACGTTTCTAAATCCCAACCAGAAGATTTGGCGTTTCTAGAACAAGAAATTGCGAAGCAGATAAAAAGCGAACATCCACCTGTAGCCATTGGCGAAATAGGCTTGGATTTCTTTATTCCGGATTTCGATAAAGCACTGCAAGAATACTTCTTTGTTGAACAGCTCAAAATAGCCAAACAATACGAGCTGCCAGTCATCTTGCATGTGCGACGCTCTATCGACGATATTTTGAAGCATTTACGCAAACATAAAGTACGCGGCGGCATTGCCCATGCGTTTAATGGAAGTCGTCAGCAAGCAGATGCTTTTATCGGCCTGGGATTTAAATTAGGATTTGGCGGCTCGCTGACTTACCCTCGTGCATTAAAAATTCGCGAACTCATTTCAACGCTCCCCCTTGATTCGCTAGTACTTGAAACTGACGCACCAGACATTCCGCCAGAATGGCTCAAAAACGACAAAAGAAACAGCCCAAATCAGTTGTTAAATATATCTCAAGTAATCGCCTCGCTAAGGCACATAAAGCACTCGCAAGTGACTGAAATTACTACGAACAATGCATTGGAAATTTTGCCAAATTTGTCAAAGTTATTCACACGACCTCATGTAATACATTAACAAATCTTAAATCTCCTTACGAATCAACGGTGGTGTATCAACCCATTGATTATTAAGTAAAAAATAAGAGATTAAAAAATAAGCGTTTCAAAAAAAGCTATACAGAATCGCAAGTTACACTTTTAAGTCACAGGTATCCACAGTTTTATCCACAGTTTTTGTGGATAGGTTTTGAGTATTTTTAAGCCACAAAAAAATGCAAGAACTATATTAAAAAAAACAATAAATATTTAAGGGAATTTCAATTGAAAATTGACGAAAAAGTCTACCGAACTATCTGGCCTATTGCTGGTGCGGTTTCGCCCAAAAATGATGCAGTTTTTTCCGTCGGCATTATCGACCAAACCATGCTTCCCCATCGTTTAGAAATCAAAGAATTAGGCAAACTCGATGAAATGATCATCGCCATTAAGACCATGCAAGTGAGAGGTGCGCCTTTAATTGGTGCATCTGCCGCTTACGGAATGGCATTAGCGGTGCAAGAAAATGCTAGCGATAGTCACATCGAGAAGTCTGCAAAAGCGTTGTTACAAAGCCGCCCAACAGCTGTAAATTTACGTTGGGCAGTAAAGCGCATGCAAAGCATCCTAGCTAAATTGCCGCCACAAATACGTAATCATGCCGCTTGGCGTGAGGCAGCCTTGATTTGCGACGAAGATGTACAAATCAACCATGCAATCGGCCAGCACGGCTTAAGCCTTATACAAGCGGCATACACACAAAACACAAAAAAGACTTTTAATATCCTAACCCATTGCAATGCTGGCTGGTTAGCAACCGTAGACTGGGGAACAGCCCTAGCCCCTATTTACGCCGCCCACGATGCAGGCATGAATATTCATGTTTGGGTTGACGAAACACGCCCACGCAACCAGGGTGCAAGCCTGACAGCATGGGAATTGGGCAAGCATGGCGTTCCGCACACCGTCATCAGCGACAATGCAGGCGGCCACCTAATGCAACATGGACAGGTAGACATGGTGATTGTTGGCGCAGACCGCGTAACAAGCACAGGGGACGTCTGCAACAAAATAGGTACCTATCTAAAAGCCCTTGCAGCTTTTGATAATCAAGTCCCTTTTTATGCGGCTGTTCCCTCACCTAGCATTGACTGGGCCATAAAAGATGGCCTGAACGACATTGAGATTGAAATACGCGATGCAAATGAAGTGAATTACATGACAGGACTGGCTAGCGATGGGACCATCCATTCAGTCAGAGTAACCCCAACGCATAGCCATTCACTAAATCCCGCGTTTGACGTCACGCCGGCACGATTAGTCACGGGCATTATTACCGAACGCGGTGTAACAACCCCAGAAAAACTCAAACAACTATTTGAATAGAGAACAACATGCCTCGTGAAGCATTGCTTAACAGCGCATTAGCGCTCCAAGCCTTAGGACTAAATCAAGGCACATCTGGCAACGCCAGCGTGCGTCAAGGCGATGGTTTTGTAATCACACCATCTGGAATGCCTATCGACGAAATGAACGCTAATAGCATGGTTGAAATGAATATGCTTGGCGGAGCGATTAGCGCAGGCAAACCATCTTCAGAATGGCGCTTTCATCGCGACATCTACCAAGCAAGGCAAGAAGTAGGTGCTGTGATTCATACTCACTCCATGTTTGCAACGACCTTAGCATGTTTACGCAAAGACATCCCACCATTTCATTACATGATCGCCGTCGCAGGTGGCGACTCTATTAGGTGTGCCCCTTACGCACTATTTGGCACCCAGGCATTATCCGACCATGCCATCGAAGCACTTAAAAAACGCCGTGCTTGTCTGCTTGCCAACCACGGCATGATTGCTGTCGGCAAAACTTTGCAGCAAGCGCAAGAAGTTGCAAAGGAAGTAGAAACGCTATGCGAGCAATATTGGCGTGCACTGCAGATAGGTGAGCCGCATAATTTAACCGCGGAAGAGATGCAGGATGTATTCGAGCAATTTAAAGGCTATGGCAACTGGAATAAATAAATGTGTAAGGTCTTGAGACCTAGCCGAATAAAAAGGCTTAATCAACACGCACCAAGCTTTTTCTAATTATTGCAATTAAAAAAAACAGCACTAGGCTGGCTTGATATTTTTACAACACATTGATTTAATTGGTCGGGACGGCAAGATTTGAACTTGCGACCCCTTGCACCCCATGCAAGTACGCTACCAGGCTGCGCTACGCCCCGAACCGGTTGCCACAATTGCGGCAAGGCGTGAATTATAGCGTAAAGCAGCGTGCTTACGAAGCCCAAACAACTTTAGGGCAATAGAGAATTAATCGACTTTTAAAGTTGCTGAAATGTCAGCGAGTTCAGCACGAAGGTTTTGCACACTCACAGCCGAGTCTTGACTCAATGGCGCAGTGCTTAAACCATCCGCCAACTCACCTTCAGCGGGCTTATTCTTTTCAGATTTTAAGCGGCCTTTTGCATCAAGCAAATTACGAGCACCGCTGATGGTAAAACCATCATCATACAAAAGGGCGCGAATACGGCGAATAAGAAGTACTTCATGGTGCTGGTAGTAACGGCGGTTGCCACGGCGCTTGACGGGGCTTAACTGAGTAAACTCTTGTTCCCAGTAACGCAAGACGTGCGGCTTTACCCCGCACAATTCGCTAACTTCACCAATCGTGAAATAGCGTTTTGCAGGGATTGGTGGAAGCTCGATATTAAGCGCTTGCTCCGCCATATGTTTCCTCTACCTTGCTTTTTAATTTTTGACTGGCGTGAAAGGTCACAACACGACGCGCTGTAATTGGGATCTCTTCGCCTGTTTTTGGATTGCGACCTGGACGCTCAGATTTCTTACGCAATTCGAAGTTTCCAAAGCCAGAAAGCTTAACAGTATCACCTGTCTCTAAAGCCAAGCGAATCTCTTCGAAAAATGCTTCGACCATATCTTTAGCTTCACGTTTATTCAAACCAACTTGGTCAAATAACATTTCCGCCATATCTGCTTTTGTGAGTGTCATGCCCAATCCTTTACTACCTTCTTGAATTATCGATAAATTTACTATTGATAATGTTTCAGCATCATACAATGCTTTAACATTATTTAACAATACTTATGTTTTTTAACAACCACTTTCGCGACTATCTTAATTCCGCACCAAACTTTTTCTGAACAATATCCAGCAAGCTTGACATAACTTTATCTGCATCAGCATCGACAAATGACTTCTGGCTGTCTTGCATCAACACATAGAATGCTAAACTCTTCTGATCTTCTGCAATCCCCTTGCCTCGGTAAACGTCAAACAACCCAATTTCCGTGACAAATTCAACATGTGCACCCTGCATGGCATTTAACAATTCAGACACGGAAATCTTCTCGTCAACCAACACGGCCATATCACGTCGAATTGGCGGGAATTTAGACACTTCCGAATAAATTAGCACTTTGCGCTGTTGTAAGGCCACAAAATCAAGCTCAAACAACACAACGCCTTTTGGCAACTGATAATGCTGTTGCCATTTTGGATGTAACTTCCCAATCCAACCGATTGCTTTACCATCTAGCAAGACTTTTGCGCTTTGGCCTGGATGCAATGCCGGGTGTTCAGCTGCAAGATATTCTGCACGACCGAATGTTAGATTATCCACAGCGGCTTTCACATCATAGAAATCCACACTGCGGGCCGCTTCACCCCATTGCTCTGGCAATGCATCCCCATAAGCCAGACCTGAAATGCGGGTAGTTTCAGCGTAAGTGTTATTGGCTGCATGATGGTAAGTTGCACCAAGCTCGAAAAGACGCACACGCGTTTGCTGACGATTGAGGTTGTAAACCAACACATCCAGCAAGCCACCCCAAATAGATGAACGCATCACGCTTAAATTACTCGCAATTGGGTTCTTAAGCTTAATTGGATTAGCATTCGCCAACAAATCTCGCTCCCAGCTTTCATCCACAAAGCTATAAGTCACCACCTCTTGGTAATCATTAGCAACAAGAATATCTTGAAAGACATGACGTGCAGCGCGGCCTTCATCATCTGGCAACATGCGCAAATCTGCCACTGGGGCAATTGCAGGAATATTGTCGTAACCATGTAAGCGTGCGATTTCTTCAATCAAATCTACTTCACGCTCAATATCAAAACGATAGCTAGGTGGTGAAACTTCAAACACCCCTGCCTTTAATTCATAGTCAAAACCAAGCTGATCGAACAACCTAGTCACTAGGTTCTCTTCTAAAGTAATACCAAGAATTGAATTTAGTTTCGCCATGCGAAGCTTAGTTGGCACGCGGACTGGTAATGTGCCATTCACTGCTGTGACAGGACCCGCTTGACCGCCGCAAATCTCAAGCACAAGTGCCGTCGCACGTTCTAGCGCTTGCAATGTTCTGCCGTAATCTACACCGCGCTCAAAGCGATAAGATGAATCTGTGCTAATCCCAAAACGACGGCCTTTACCTGCAATAGTGTCTGGCGTAAAGAATGCGCTTTCTAAGAAAATGTCTTGGGTGCTGTCTGAAACCGCTGTTGATGCACCGCCCATCACGCCAGCAAATGCAATCGCACCACTCTTATCGGCTATGACTAACATGTCTTTATCTAGCTTCACCGTCTGCTGATTAAGCAAAGCAATCTCTTCATTTTGGCTTGCCCAGCGCACATTAATATCACCCGACAATTTCGCCGCGTCAAACGCATGCATAGGCTGACCAAGTTCAAGCAATACGTAGTTCGTGATGTCAACAATGGCGCTAATACTATGCAAACCGCTACGCTCTAGTCGGCGCACCATCCAAGTAGGTGTTATTGCTTGGGCATTAACACCCTTCACCAAACGACCTGAATAAATCGCGCAAGCTTCTTGATCTGCTACGCTCACAGCTTTGCTATCAGCAATTGTTGATTTTACAGCTTCAGCATTTGGCAACGCCAACTCTGCGCCAGTGAGTGCCGCGACTTCACGCGCAATCCCAACTAGACTTAAACAGTCGCTGCGATTAGGCGTAAGTTTTAGTGTGAATAATTTGTCGTTTAAGCCAAGAAATTCGCGGATATCTTGACCAACAGTGGCATCACCAGGCAGTTCAAGAATGCCAGCACTCTCAGCCGCCAAGCCAAGCTCTTTCTCAGAGCACATCATTCCAAATGACTCAACGCCGCGTACTTTAGCTTGTTTGATTTCAAAACCAGGCAACACCGCACCTACCAAAGCACATGGCGCTTTAATACCAACGCGTGCATTACTCGCACCACATACGATTTGTAAAGGATCAGCCTCGCCAATATTCACTTTAAGCACTTGTAAGCGATCTGCATCAGGATGCTTTTCTGCACTGATGATCTCAGCGACCACCACTTTAGTAAACTCAGCACCAACGCCATCCAAACCTTCAACTTCCAAACCCGCCATGGTTAACAAATGGCTTAATGCATCAGTATCAATCGTCGGGTTGGTGTACTCACGTAACCATTGTTCAGAAAATTGCATATTTATCGCCCAAACTGCTGCAAGAAGCGCAAATCGTTATTAAAGAAATGACGTAAATCATTGACGCCATAGCGGAGCATAGTCAAACGCTCAACGCCTAAACCAAACGCAAAACCACGGTATTTTTCAGCATCAATGCCCACGTGTTTAAACACCTCAGGGTGCACCATGCCACAACCGCCAATCTCAAGCCAACCACCATTCCAGCTCATGTCCATCTCAGCAGATGGCTCAGTGAAAGGGAAGAATGAAGGTCGGAAGCGCACTTGCAAGTCATCTCGCTCAAAGAAGCGTTGTAAGAAGTCCTGCACCACCCCTTTTAAGTTCGCGAAGCTGATATTTTCATCCACCCACAAACCTTCTACTTGATGGAACATAGGGGAATGTGTTGCATCAGAATCCACACGATAAACACGACCTGGCGCGATAATCTTAAGTGGCATATCTGACTTGTTTTTCATCGCATCTTGCATGTAATGCACTTGAACAGGCGAAGTATGCGTACGAAGCACATAATCTAAACTGCCATCTGCCGCATCCACATAAAATGTATCGTGCATGGCACGTGCTGGATGGGTATCAGGAATATTAAGCGCTGTAAAATTATAAAAGTCCGACTCGATTTCAGGGCCTTCAGCCACATCAAAACCAATCGAATGAAAGAGAGATTCAACACGCGCAAGCGTTAAAGAAACTGGATGCAATCCACCCTTACCTTGACCTCGTGCTGGCAAAGTCACATCTAATGATTCGCCTGCGAGTTGCTTTTCTTGTTCAGCCAGCAAAATCGAATCACGGCGCGCTTTGAGCGCGGCTTCAACGGCTTGTTTCACCACATTAATTGCAGCGCCAGCAGCAGGACGCTCTTCATTGCTTAACTTGCCCAAGCCCTTCATGGCTTCGGTCAAGGAACCAGATTTACCAAGATATTTAGCCTTGGCTTGTTCTAAATCGTTGATATTGCCGCAAGCGGCAAAGTCGCTTTCAGCTTCGGGGATCAAGGATTCTAATGAGGTATTTTGCATATTGTTAGACCGACATAAAGGTTATCAAAGTCAATACTCTCGCCACGCTTGGCAGAGATTAAATAAAAAAAGGAGGCCAGAAGCCTCCTTTTTTTGACCACTCTAACTAAGCTGTGAGGCCAGCTTTTGCTAATTCAACGAATTTTGCAAATGCTGGTTTATCAAACACTGCTAAGTCAGCTAATACTTTACGATCCACTTCAATCGCGGCTTTCTTCAAACCATTCATGAAGCGGCTGTATGTCAAACCACATTCACGTGAACCAGCGTTGATACGCGCGATCCACAATGTACGGAATTGACGTTTCTTTTGACGACGGTCACGATAAGCGTATTGACCAGCCTTCATTACCGCTTGCTTGGCAACACGGTAAACGTTTTTACGACGACCGCGGTAACCCTTGGCAGCATTTAAAACTTTTTTGTGACGAGCGCGAGCTATGACACCACGTTTGACTCTAGGCATAATCTATCTCCTTATTGTGTTGGCATCATTGCGCGGACGCGCTTGACATCAGTTGGGGAAATGATCGCCGTGCCGCGTAGTTTACG
Source organism: uncultured Methylophilaceae bacterium (assembly GCA_903870165.1). Taxonomy (GTDB): domain Bacteria; phylum Pseudomonadota; class Gammaproteobacteria; order Burkholderiales; family Methylophilaceae; genus Methylopumilus_A. Next base: position 35,745 of record CAIQBW010000011.1, read on the forward strand.
CTTTTGCTTGGTGGTCTTCTTAGTCAGGATATGACGAAGGTGCGAATGAGTACGCTTTACCTTGCCATTACCTAAGAACTTAAAGCGCTTTTTGGCGCTGCTCTTGGTCTTCATTTTTGGCATTTTTTTCTCCTAAAGGAACATTAAAAAGAGCGTTCGGGCATGCCTTTGGCCGCGACGCTACAGCTTGGTACTACTTCATTAAAATTCACTTACGTGAATTTGTATTCTTTAAAGCTAAACCTATTTAGCCTTTTTAAGCGGTGACAACACCATCACCATTTGTCGGCCTTCCATCTTAGGGAACTGCTCAACCACTGCATATTCTTTCAAATCTGCTTCAACACGCTTCAACAATGCCAAGCCGAGTTCTTGATGCGTAATTTCACGACCTCTAAATCGCAAAGTAATCTTTGCTTTATCGCCGTCTTGAATAAACTTAATAATATTCCGCACTTTGATGTTGTAATCACCATCATCCGTACCCGGGCGGAATTTAATTTCTTTAACCTGAACCTGCTTTTGCTTAAGACGAGCTTCGTGCTGACGTTTGCTTTCGGCGTACTTAAACTTACCGTAATCCATCAAACGACACACTGGCGGACTTGCTTGCGGTGCGATTTCTACCAAATCGATATCAATCTCTTCCGCTTTAGCGAGCGCTTCACTCAGTGAAACAATACCGAGCGGCTCATTATCCACGCCTACCAAACGAATCTCTTGTGCTGTTATATCACCGTTGATTCTTACTTCTTTGTCTTGAGCTATCGCAAATTCTCCAAAATTTTCGCGCTCTATTGAGCGTCTTTATAAAATACTAAGCCGCGCTACCTTTAGCTTTGACCTCACCTAGCAAGAGCTCTATAAACGCTTGCACTGGCATAGAACCTAGGTCTTCGCCTTTTCTGGTACGCACGGCCACTTGTCCGCTTTGCATTTCTCGCTCACCTGCCACAAGCAAATAAGGCAATTTCTGCAAGCTATGTTCTCGTATTTTATAGGTAATCTTCTCATTTCTCAAGTCCGACGCAACTCTAAAGCCATTTTTCTTGAGTTCCGCAACAACTTGTGTCACATAATCAGCCTGCGCATCCGAAATATTGAGCACCATAGCTTGCACTGGTGCGAGCCAAACAGGCATAGCGCCTGCATAGTTTTCAATCAAGATACCAATAAAGCGCTCCATAGAACCAACAATAGCGCGGTGCAACATGACAGGATGTTTGCGTGAGTTATCCTCAGCGACATATTCAGCCCCCAAACGGACTGGCAAGTTAAAGTCTAGTTGAATAGTACCGACTTGCCATAAACGACCAAGGCTATCTTTTAATGTAAATTCGATTTTCGGACCATAAAAAGCGCCCTCGCCTGGCTGCAAATCAAACGCCAAGTTATTTTGCGTCAATGCAGAAGCCAAGGCTTGCTCAGCTTGATCCCAAGTTTCATCTGAGCCCACACGCTTTTCAGGGCGAGTGGATAACTTGACCAACACATCGCCGAAACCAAAATCACCATACACCTTGTAAAGCATTTGAATAAAAGTTGCGACCTCTTCTTCAATTTGGCTTTCCATACAAAAAATATGCGCATCATCCTGCGTAAAACCACGCACGCGCATCAAGCCGTGCAATGATCCTGAAGGCTCATTACGATGACATGAGCCAAATTCAGCTAATCGCAAAGGCAAATCACGGTAGCTATGTAATCCGCTATTAAAGATTTGTACATGACCAGGACAATTCATCGGCTTCACTGCGTAATCGCGATTTTCAGAATGCGTCGTGAACATATTGTCACGGTAATTTTCCCAGTGCCCTGACTTCTCCCATAGGGTTCTATCCATAATCGTTGGTGTGCGCACTTCTTGATAGCCATACTCCACAAACTTCGCACGCATGTATTGCTCAATTTCTTGCCAGAGCGACCAGCCACGCGGGTGCCAGAACACCATACCTGGACCATCTTCTTGCATATGGAAATAATCTAACTGTTTACCAAGCTTACGATGGTCACGCTTTTCTGCTTCTTCCAATTGGAATAAATAAGCATCCAAATCTTCTTTTTTAGCCCAAGCGGTACCGTACACGCGTTGCAACATTTCGTTGTTTGAATCACCACGCCAATAAGCGCCAGCAAGCTTCATTAATTTAAACGCCTTTAACTTGCCTGTTGAAGGCACGTGTGGGCCACGACAAAGGTCAGTAAAGCCGCCTTCCGTATAGAGTGAAACATCTTGGTCGGCAGGAATTGACTCAATAATTTCTGCTTTGTAATGCTCATTAATGGATTTGAAATAAGCCACAGCCTCGTCACGAGGCAATACCTTGCGAGTAACTTGCTCATCTTTTTTGGCCAATTCAGCCATTTTCTTTTCGATGGCGATTAAATCTTCCGGGGTGAATGGGCGTTTGTAAGAAAAATCATAATAAAAGCCATTATCAATCACCGGGCCAATAGTCACTTGCGCATCAGGAAATAGTTCTTTTACTGCATAAGCTAATAAGTGCGCAGTTGAATGGCGGATAATATCTACACCTTCCGCATCACGCTCAGTAATGATGGCAAGATCCGCATTCTGTTCAATCAAATATGACGTATCGACCAAATTGCCATTTACCTTGCCGGCTAAAGCGGCACGCGCCAAACCAGCACCAATGCTTGCAGCAACATCAGCAACTGTTACAGAATTTTCAAAGCTACGCTCTGAGCCATCAGGCAATCGAATAATAGGCATATTTTTGGACCAATTAAGAATGAAAAAAGCCGTAAAACGGCTTTATGAAATTTGGGTCATATTTTGTCATAGTTAGCCAGATCTTTCAAGGACATAGCCTTACTATCGACCAATAAAAAAGCCGCGTTAGCGGCCTTTAGAATTATTGGTAGGCAGTAGCAGATTCGAACTGCTGACCTCTTGGATGTCGACCAAGCGCTCTAACCAACTGAGCTAACCGCCTATTATCTTTTCAAAAGAGGTGCGAATTCTAGCGCATTGACCTCCATTAAGCAAATGAAGCTCAGTCCACATCAAGCTATAATAAAGACCATGCAATCCCCAGCCCTACAAAATTTAATCTCATCCATTATTGAGGACATCGCCCAAAAAGGTTATGCGGTGGTTGAGCAGTTTATAAATCCTCAAGAGATTACTTCCCTCGCAGCACAAGCTAAAATTTTGCATATCACTGGCGAGATGCACAAAGCAAAAACTGGCATTAGCAAACTGGAAAACTCAACATTACGTGGTGATTTTATTCATTGGATAGATGCCAGTAATGCAAGCGAATCCGAGACATTCTATCTCAACACTATGGCTGAACTACAACATGCAATTAACCAAGCTTTTTTTCTAGGCCTATTTGAACTAGAAAGCCACTTTGCAATTTACCCACCAGGCGCTGGCTATCAAAAACATCTAGACCAATTTATCGGCAAAGAAGAGCGCAAAATCAGTTGCATTTTGTACCTCAACGAAGGCTGGCATCATGAAGATGGCGGCCAACTCAGAATGTATCTCGATAAAAAAGATGAAAATCGCTTTATTGATATATCGCCACAAGCTGGGACTCTAGTTGTATTCTTATCGAGCGACTTTTTGCATGAAGTCTTGCCTGCAACAAGGGAGCGCATCAGCCTAACGGGCTGGTTTAGAACAAGAAGCCTCAGCTAAAATGAAGCACCCCAATCCCATCATCGCCGAAATGTTTAATACCGAGCAATTTGCCCAAACTGGCCATCAGATAATTGATGTATTAACCGCGCATTTAGACGCCAATATCACAGGTGCGTCAAAAGTATTAAATTGGAAAATTCCAAGCATTGAAGATAACAATTGGAATGCGCCATTACCTCATGCATCCACCATTAATCCCCAAGGCTTATTAGATAAACTCACGCTAGAAATTCTGCCAACTAGCCTAGCAATCCATCACCCTCACAACATGGGGCATCAAGTTGCTTCTCCATTACCGATGGCGGCATTATGCGACTTAGTCGCTGCGCTGACGAACCAAGCAATGGCAGTTTATGAAGCTGGCCCAAGTGCCACCATGTTGGAACGCCAAGTGATTCGTTGGTTATGCGCTTTAATTGATCAGGATGCTTGGCACAATGCTGGCGGCGTACTAACCTCTGGTGGTGCTCAAGCCAACCTCACTGCTTTATTGGTGGCAAGACAAGTCAGTACGAGCAAAGTAGAGCCCACATCCAATATCTGGAAAGATGGCGTTTCAAAGCAGAAGCCCTTAAAGATTCTCGCTTCAGAACATGCGCATTATTCTGTATCACGTGCTGCGGGGATCATGGGATTGGGCACAGACAGTGTGATTAAAATAGCAACCGACCAAAGTGGACGTTTAGCGCTAGGTGCACTCAAAACCGCGCATCAAACGTGTTTACAAAACAATGAAATTATCATCGCAGTGGTTGCCAATGCTGGATGCACGCCAACTGGCAGCATTGACCCTCTGCAAGCGGTTGGCGACTATTGCCAATCACATCACCTATGGTTTCACGTCGATGGCGCACACGGCGCATCTGCGCTTCTATCAGGCAAGCATCGTAAAAATTTAAGCGGTATTGAACTCGCTGATTCGGTGGTGTGGGATGGACATAAGTTGATGTATATGCCAGCGGCTATTTCAGCCGTATTATTCAAAAACGAACAACACAGTTATGCTGCTTTTAGCCAAGATGCCTCCTATTTATTTCAAGGCGATAACCATGAAGATGAGGCCTTTAACTTAAGCTACCGAACCTTGGAATGTACCAAACGTATGATGGCGCTGAAACTTTGGGCAGCGTTTTCTCTCTACGGCATAAATGGTATGGGAGCGCTCATTAATGAAGCTTTTGCTAAGGCCAAAATCCTTGCCGACAAAATTGAAAAAAAATCTGATTTTGAGTTACTGATGAAGCCTGAGACGAACATTGTGTGTTTTAGATATTTGAAACAATATTCAAATCAGGCCAAAGCCAACAAACACCAAAGCGACATTCGTCGGCACATCATTGAAAGCGGTGCATTTCATATCACCCAAGTTGATCTGCATGGCATCACGTGGTTACGCACAACATTAATGAATCCATTCACCACAGAAAAAGATTTAGATGAGTTGCTGGCGAGTGTAGATTTTGCATCTCAAGCAGTTTTAAGCATGGCTGAATAGCCTGCTTTGTAATCAGGGTACTTCAAAGAAAAACCTGTCGATAACATGCGCTGATTCGACATACGTTTGCCGCCAATGATTTCTGGCGTTTGATTTTCGACTTTCTTCCCCATTTGCGATGCTATCCAATTCAACACTTCATACTGAGAAACAGAACAGCTATCGGTCACAACATAACAATCTTGCACAGATCGCCCATCTAAAAGCATCTGAATTAAGTGCACAATAAACGCTGCGGCATCGTCGCGATGAATGCGGTTAGTCCAAATATTTTGCGTTGGCCAATTTAAAATATTCGCTGCTAAATTAAGCATACGATTTCGTCCAGGACCATAAATGCCTGTTAATCTTAATGCAGTATGTGTCCAAGATTTACCAGCTTGCTTGAGTAAGTTTTCTGCCTCTAACAAACGTAGCCCACCAAAGTCCGCTTCTTGAGGAACAGTATTTTCATTCAGCAAGGCATCCGTTGTTTGTCCATACATCCGCGTACTAGAGACAAAAGTCACATGCTTAAGACTGGTCGCAGCATCAAGTGCATTAAGCACATTACGTAAACCCTCTACATAATGTTGGCGATAGTTATCATCGGTCTGCGCAGTAGCCGCAACACAGTAAACGAGAAAATCAGGATTTAAATTTGAAACGCTAGATAGTGAAATTGGATCAGTAACATCTGCTTGGATGAACTCAAATGCGCTATTCGCATTTAACGAACGTCGTAAACCAACGGGAAGTAAATCATGAGTTTGAAGCTGGCGAGCGAGCTCAAGACCTAAATCACCACAACCCACAATCAAGACTTTTGCTGACACTGTTTTTTTAAGAAGATTCGTTTAAAGATAAGGCAGGCCAAACACCCCGCAAATACTTCTCGACATACATTAATGCGAGGATAGTTTTAGCATCAGTGATTTGCTGAGTAGCGACCATTTGGAGACAATCATCCAAGCTCGCTTCAAAGAGTTCCAATGCCTCATCTTCATCGCAATGCGCATCTCCAGCCTCAAGCCCTTTAGCGAGGAACATATAAATCACCTCATCAGAGTAGCCGATGCAAGGATGTTGATGTCCAAGGTAAACCCACTCTTTTGCGGTATAACCTGTTTCTTCTAACAACTCACGCTGACCAGTGAAAAGAATATCTTCACCTGGGTCTATCTTGCCAGCAGGCAATTCGACAAAGACGCGATTGAGTGGGTAACGAAATTGACGCTCAAGCAGTAGGTTTCCATTCTCAAGAATAGGAATAATCAACACCGCACCAGGATGCAAAATGAATTCACGCTGGCTTTGGTTGCCACTAGGCAAAAGCACCTGATCTCGCTTAACGCGCATCATCCCACCATCCAAAACCACTTCAGATGAGATACAAATTTCGATTAAGTATTGGTCGTCTTGTTTCATATTGTTTACTTAAACAACTCTTTCATGATCAGCCAGCGACCTTTAACTTTAATCATTTCTAGTGTCTTACGACCCACATCCTGATAGCTGCCAGATTCATAATTTTGCTTAAAAACAACCTCAACTGAACTTTCAAGGTTATTGATTTTAATCTCCGATAAGGCGATTTTGATTTGCTTGCTGTGCAGAATTTTATTCTTCCGTGACAACTGCCACGCTTTTGGATTGGCCATCTCCCCAGAAAAACCATTCACATAATGCGCAAAATAAGCATCCAACCTCTTATCCGCCCATGCGTCCGCCCAGGCATTTACTTCATCCAAAATGCCTTTATCTTCTGCGACCACAAATGACTCCACTTGCTCTGGATTTTGAATCACCTCATCCACTGTCAACGACTGTTCTGGTATAGGTGGGATGTCTTCAATCGCTTCTTGGATTAGCCCCTCTTCTACTTGCGACTGATCTGAAGATGCTTGTGGCTGGCTACCCTCTTCCACTTGTGTAACTGTGGCCTCATTTTTGAAACCTAATTTCATCTGGCTTTCTTTTGCTGATTGAAGAATTGAATCCTTTGAATCGCTCGCACCGCCTTTTGCGTCGATAATAATTTGGAGGGTATTGAATGCCTGTGCTAACTTCCCATCATTTTGGTATGCCTTGGCTTGTTTAAGCTTTATGTTCAAATCGTTTGGTTTTAATTGGCCAGCTTTTTCGTAAAATTCTGCAGCTTTAGCCCATTGCCCATCATGCATAGCTAGATCGGCCTTGACCACTAAAGTGTTGTAATCCGCATCAGGCAGTAGCTTGTCAGCAAGCTTGGTTGTGTAAGTACAGGAAGCAAGTGTAATAACAAAACATAACGAAATGACTTTAACCAAAGGATATAACTTCATTTGATGTTTCCTTAAATCAAGGCTTGCAGGATATTTTTTGGGTTACTTCTTCCAGAAAAAACGATAGATAAAACCAGGAAAAGCCAAGACTAAAAATAGGCAAGCGGTAATAGCATAAAACTCCCATTTTTGCGGAGCAACTTGCCCCATTCTTGCATGCTCAGCATAGCGAATAATAAAGCCAAGAATGAAATACAAAACGACCAATTCGAACAAACACCAAGCAACGTTTTTTGGTTGATGTTTAACAGCAATGACAAAGAACAAGCGCTCTGAAAACCAAGGTGAATTAGCAAAGACCAATGCTAACAATAAAAGAATGAGATTGGTCATATGATCAATTACCTATTGAAGACTATGCGCAACTGCGTAGGCGCATATGTCCATTAATCGCTGAGGCATAATCCCTAGCGCTAACAAACCTAAGGCATTCACACTCAGTAACATATTCATTTCTGGCGGGTTGATAATAGGCGTATTATCTGTTGGCTCATCAAAGTACATAAGCTTCACAATGCGTAAATAGTAGAAAGCGCCAATCACGGCCATCAATACGGCAAACACAACAAGCCATAAGAAGCCAGCTTGCAAAGCCGCTTGCAGCACAGCAAATTTGGCATAGAAGCCCAACGTTGGTGGAACGCCTGCCATGGAGAACATGGTGATCAGCATCATCAATGCAAACCATGGGCTACGTTGATTGAGCCCTTTTAAATCATCCAACTGCTCAGCTTCAAACCCTTTACGACTAAGTAATAAAATCATACCGAAGCCAGCCAAGGTCATGAGCACATAGGAAACGATGTAGAACATCGATGAAATGTAGCCATTAAGACTTGCACTCATTAAACCAAATAGCAAGAAACCAACGTGTGAAATCGTTGAGTAAGCAAGCATACGCTTAAGATTGGTTTGAGCAATAGCCGTAATATTGCCAATGATGATAGAAAGCACGGCCATAATCATCAACATGCCATGCCAATCAATCGCAAGCACATACAAACCTTGTGCCAAAATACGAATCACAAATGCAAATGCAGCAAGTTTAGTGACAGAACCAATGAATAAAGTCACGGCAGTTGGGGAACCCTCGTATACATCTGGCACCCACATTTGGAATGGTACTGCACCTAACTTAAATGCCAAGCCAGCCACAATAAACACGGTACCTAATACGAGTACAGGCTTATCCTGCGAACCGTTCAATAAAGCACTTGCCACTTCAGATATATTTAAGCTACCGGTTGCACCGTACATCATGGACATACCGTAAAGCAACATCCCTGAAGCCAATGCACCAAGCACGAAATATTTCATGGCGGCTTCTGTCGCACGCGCATTGTCACGGTCCATTGCCACCAAAGCATATAAGCACAAGGACAATAACTCTAACCCCATGTAAAGCGTCAAGAAATGCTGTCCTGACACCATAATCATCATGCCAGCCATCGCAAACAACACAAGCGCATAGAACTCACCGCGGAACATGCCACGTAAAGTGATATAGGAACGGGTATAAACCAAGAAAATTGATGTGCTGAGGTAAATCATTAATTTCATCACATCAGCAAATGGATCATCCACAAACATACTGCTGAACGCATAAGTGACACTAGGGTTATGCGTAGAAATCGTGATGTAAGCAGCGCCCAATAAAGTAATTTGGGTTAGCAGGAATATAGCGATGCGGTTAGATGGCTTTAAAAACAAATCCGCAATCAAAATGAACATCGCCATCGAGAGCACGAAGAGCTCTGGCAACGCTGCGATTAAATCTGTTTGAAGTCCATTCATATTTCTATATTTCCGTTGTTAATCAGGCGAATCAATTCGCCTTACAGACCTGCTGGTATTTTTGTGATGGCCATGTGGTTTAAGAACTGGGTCACTGTCGCATGTGTCATCTCTGTCATCGGTTGAGGATAAACACCAAAACCAATCACTAAAATCGCCAATGTCGTCAAGATCAACAACTCACGCTTATTAAGATCTACCAACTCAGCCACGTGGGAATTAGCAATCTCACCAAAGAAAACACGCTTTACCATCCATAAGGTATATGCCGCACCAAGAATCAATGTAGTAGACGCCAAGAAGGCAAGCCAAAAGTTCTTTTGTAATGAAGCTAAGATCACCATAAACTCACCCACAAACCCTGATGTTCCTGGAAGGCCAGCATTAGCCATTGCAAACAAGACTGCAAAAGCCGCGAACTTAGGCATGGTGTTCACGACCCCACCGTAATCAGCAATCTGACGGGAATGCATGCGGTCATACAACACACCGACGCTTAAGAACATTGCACTAGAAATAAACCCGTGAGAAATCATCTGCACGATAGAGCCTTCTAGTCCAATTGAGCTAAACAAGAAGAAACCAAGCGTCACAAAACCCATGTGTGAAATAGAGGAATAAGCGATAAGCTTTTTCATGTCTTGTTGCACCAATGCCACCAAAGCGATATAAACCACTGCAATGAGTGACAAGGTGATCATGAAGCCAGATAAGTAATGCGCCGCATCAGGCGCAATTGGCATCGCAAAGCGCAAGAAGCTATAGCCACCTAGCTTCAAAGCAATCGCTGCCAACACCACTGAGCCCCCTGTAGGCGCTTCAACGTGGGCATCTGGCAACCATGTGTGGACCGGCCACATTGGAATCTTCACTGCAAAAGCCATAAAGAAAGCCAAAAACACCAAAATCTGAACAGGCAAGGTCATTTGCAAGCGGTAATAATCAACCACTTCAAAACTATTAGTTTGGTAGAACAAGTAAATGAACGCCACCAACATCAAGAGTGAACCAAGCAAGGTGTAAAGGAAAAACTTAATCGTCGCATAGACGCGATTTGGACCACCCCATATACCAATCACCAAGAACATCGGGATCAACATGGCTTCCCAGAACACATAGTAGAGAATGGCATCAAGCGCACCAAATACGCCAATCATCAAACCAGACATAATGAGGAATGAAGCCATGTATTGTGCCACACGCTTTTCAATCACTTCCCAGCCCGCAATGACTACCAAGACAGTGGTAAAACTTGTCAAAAGAATGAGTGGCACCGCGATACCGTCAGCACCTAAGTGGTAATGGATATTGAAAGTAGGAATCCAGCTATAGCCTTCTTGGAATTGAAAGCCACCATCAGCCATATTAAAACCGGTATATAGCGGAATGGTGACAGCAAAAGCAGCAAGCGCACCAAGCAAAGCAATCCAACGTGCGGATGATGCGTTTTTATCATCACCAGTAAGTAAGACCAAGATGCCCGCAAAGATAGGCACCCAAATCGCAAGACTAAGAAGAGGCAAGGTTGTCATTTAAACCTTCATAAATAAGGTAAGTAGTAAAAATACGCCAATAATCATGGCAAACGCATAGTGATAAATAAGACCAGATTGCAAGCCACGAATCACTGTTGAGATACGTCCAATCAGATTAGCGGTGCCATTCACCATGACGCCATCAATCAATTGGACATCACCAATTTTCCAAAGCTTGCCCCCGATAAAGCGTGAGCCTCCAGCAAATACTTTCTCATTGAAACTATCGAAGCCATACTTATTCTCAAGCACGTACATAATCCAAGTAGATTTGGCTTTAATTGCAGCTGGAATATCAGGGCGCTTCATGTAGAAGAACCATGAAAGTACCACACCAGATAAAGCAAGGATAAATGGTAATGATGTGAAGCTATGCAAGCCCATCGCAACTGCGCCGTGGAAGTCTTCAGCAAGTTCATGCATCACCGGATGCGCAGTGCTATCAATGAAAATTACGCCATTAAAAAAGCCTTTGAATAACATTGGCTCTATCCCAATAAAACCGATCGCTAGGGATGGGATTGCTAGCAACACCAATGGCAAAGTAACGACCCATGGCTGCTCATGTGGCACATCATGCGGGCCTAAGCCGTGGTGGTGGTCGTGATCATCATGCGCATGGCTATCCTGATGATGCTTAGCCTCCATCCAACGCTCTTTGCCGTGGAAGACTAGGAAATACATACGGAATGAGTAGAAAGCCGTGACAAACACACCGGCAAGCACTGCGAAGTAAGCAAAGCCACTTCCTGGAATCTGTGACAACTTAGCTGCTTCAATAATCGAATCTTTTGAATAAAAACCTGATAAGAATGGTGTACCAATCAAGGCTAATGAACCGATCAAAGAAGTAATCCAAGTAATCTTCATATATTTACGCAGACCACCCATATTACGGATATCTTGGTCGTGGTGCATCCCCATAATCACCGAACCCGCACCTAAGAATAACAAGGCTTTGAAGAACGCATGGGTCATCAAGTGGAAGATCGCTACTGAGTAAGCCGATGCACCAAGTGCCACTGTCATATAGCCAAGTTGCGAAAGCGTTGAGTATGCAACCACGCGCTTAATATCGTTTTGAATGATGCCAAGGAAGCCCATAAATAAAGCAGTAATCGCACCGATGACCATTACAAAGGACAGTGCTGTGGTAGACAATTCAAATAAGGGAGACATACGTGCGACCATAAAGATACCAGCCGTCACCATCGTTGCAGCGTGAATTAATGCAGAAATTGGGGTTGGGCCTTCCATTGAATCTGGCAACCACACATGGAGTGGCACTTGCGCTGATTTACCCATCGCACCAATAAATAACAAGATACAAATCACGGTCATGGTTGACCAGTGCACGCCTGGAATAATGTCCACGGTTGCATGCGCAAAACGCGGCGCTTGCGCGAAAGCTGTCGTGTAATCAAGACTGCCAAAGCACCAAAGCACCATGCCAATCCCAAGCAAGAAACCAAAATCACCCACACGATTTACTAAGAATGCTTTTAAGTTGGCATAAATCGCAGTTGGGCGCGTAAACCAGAAACCAATCAATAAGTATGAAACCAAACCTACTGCTTCCCAACCGAAGAAGAGTTGCATGAAGTTATTGGCCATGACCAGCATTAACATTGAGAACGTGAAAAGGGAAATATAGCTAAAGAAGCGTCTATAGCCTTCGTCTTCGTGCATATAGCCGATGGTATAGATATGCACCATCAATGAAACGAAAGTCACCACCAACATCATCATGGTGGTTAATTTATCGATTAAAAAACCCACTTGGAACGTATAAGCGCCTGTTGTCATCCATGTGTAGACGGTGCCGTTATAGGTATGCCCTTGCAGTACATCCAAGAATACATAAACTGATAAAGCAAATGCACCAGCCACGCCCAAGATCGTCAAAATGTGCGCAAAGCAACGTGGTAAAGCTTTATTCGCAATACCCACAATGGTAGCCGCGATGAGTGGCAATAAGGGAATCGCCAAGTAAATGTGTTGCATTGAGATATTAGATAGCATATTCATTATTTCTTTTTAACCTTTTAGGCTATCGAGGTCATCTACGTTAATGGTTCTTAAGTTTCTAAATAGCACAACCAAAATTGCAAGGCCAATTGCAGACTCTGCCGCAGCAACAGTCAGAATAAAGAAAACAAAGACTTGGCCCGCCATATCATTTAAGTAATGTGAGAAAGCGATGAAGTTCAAGTTCACAGCCAAGAGCATTAACTCAATGGCCATCAATAAAATAATTACGTTTTTACGATTCAAGAAAATGCCAACCACGCTAATCGCGAATAGCAATGAACCTAAAATCAAATAATGTGACAAGCTGACCATTATGATTTCGCCTTTTCAGTTTCCGCAGGCGCTTCAACTTCTGCCGGCATACTCACCATACGAATACGGTCAGCACGTTTCACGCGCACTTGGTCTGCTGGATTAATAAATTTAGAGTCTTTTCGGTCACGCAATGTGAGTGCAATTGCCGCTACAATCGCCACCAATAGCACCACAGCCGCCAATTCAAATGGCATTAAATAATCGGTATAAAGCTGACGACCTAATTCAGCCGTGTTGCTGTAATCTGCCGCGTGTGGTTTTGGCGCACTGATACGTGCCAAGCCAAAATGCTTTGTGCCAAGAATCATGACCATCTCAGCCGCCATTAATACGCCGATAAAACCAGCCATTGGCAAGTAATCCCAAAATCCTTCACGTAACTTGTCTAAATTAATGTCCAGCATCATCACCACAAAGAGGAAGAGCACCATGACCGCGCCCACATACACCAGCACCAAAGCAATTGCTAAAAATTCAGCTTCAAGCAATAGCCAAATCCCTGCAGCAGTAAAAAATGCCAGCACTAAAAATAAAGCTGCATGCACAGGGTTACGTGCGGTAATGACACGCAGTCCCGCAAAAAGCAGAATCAGCGCTAACGAATAAAAAACATAATCTTGAAATATCATACTTACAGCGCCTTATCTAAATTTAGCGTCAGCTGCACGGTCAGCCGCAATTTGCGCTTCGTGCTTATCGCCCACCGCAAGCAACATCTCTTTGGTGTAAAGCAAGTCACCGCGCTTCTCACCGTGATACTCGAATATGCGGGTTTCAACAATTGAATCGACTGGGCAAGACTCTTCACACATGCCACAGAAAATACACTTGGTTAAATCGATATCGTACTTCGTCGTACGACGCGTATTGTCTTCACGCTGTTCTGACTCGATGGTAATCGCCATCGCAGGACACACTGCCTCACAAAGTTTACAAGCGATACATCGCTCTTCACCGTTCTCATAACGACGAAGTGCATGCAAACCTCTAAAGCGTGAGGAGATCGGCGTGCGCTCTTCGGGATATTGCACAGTAATCTTACGCGCAAAGAAGTAACGGCCAGTGAGCAGCATGCCTCGCAGCAGCTCGATCAGCATTAAACTTGAAATGGTTTCTTTAATTTTCTTAAACATGTTTTGCTCTTAATCGCCCACCTAGTGGAACAAGTAGCCCCAAGGAGTTTGCATTAAACCACCCACAATCACGATCCAGACTAAGGTGATTGGAATAAAAACTTTCCAGCCTAAACGCATAATTTGGTCATATCGATAACGTGGGAACGTCGCACGAAACCACAAGAAGAAGAATAGCAAGAAGCCAACTTTAGCTAAAAGCCATAAGAAGCTATCTGGAATTAAAGATGGTACAGGCGATAACCAGCCACCCAAGAACATGATCGCAGCGAGCATCGACACCAAAATCATATTGGCATATTCAGCCAAGAAGAACACCGCAAATGCCATACCTGAATATTCAACGTGGAAACCAGCCACAATCTCCGATTCACCTTCGGCCACATCAAATGGCGCGCGGTTAGTTTCAGCCACCGCACTAATGAAGTACACAACAAAGAGTGGGAATAATGGCAACCAGTACCATTCAAAAATCCCGCCTGATTGTGCCATCACAATCTTGCCAAGGTTAAGTGAGTTTGCGCACATAAGCACACCCACCAGCGCAAAGCCCATCGCGATTTCATATGACACGATTTGTGCTGCTGAACGCAGTGCACCCAAGAACGCGTATTTAGAATTCGATGCCCAGCCCGCAATGATCACGCCGTAAACTGCAACAGAAGTCATCGCCAAGATATAAAGCAAGCCTGCGTCTACATTGGCCAAGACTAAATCCGGATCAAAAGGCACCACCGCCCAGGCTGCAAAGGCAGGCGCAATCGCAAGGACTGGGCCCAGTAAGAACAAGCCCTTACTCGCTTCTGAAGGAATGATGATTTCCTTCATGAGCAACTTAATACCGTCAGCAAGCGGTTGTAGCAAGCCAAAGTAACCCACACGGTTAGGGCCAATACGCACCTGCATAAAACCAATGACTTTACGTTCAGCTAACGTGAGGTAAGCAACCGCGCCCATGAGTGGCAATACAATCGCCACAATCTTGAGCAAAGTCCATACTGTGAGTGACACTGCAGGCCAGTAATCGCCAAAAGTTGATGCGCCTAAATCTAATAATGGCTGGATGAATGCGTTCATGCTTTTGTTACCTCAATATCGCCCATGAGCTCACCTAAAGATGCAGTGATGTCATAACCAGTTGGTACCCGCACAGTGCCCTTCGCTAAACCAGCATCTAGCTTCACTTTTAATTTCGCAGAACCAATACCTTGTTTAACCACAACAAAATCACCCTCTTGCACGCCCAGTTCAACCATCAGTTTCGCATTCATACCCGCAACTGGATCAGCCACTAATTTGGTTTTTTGAAGTGGGCTAGAGCGACGAACAACAGAGTCCATACGATATTGCGGCACTTCACCCAAACGTTGAAGGACGTTAGATTTTTCTTGTACTTTCACGTCAAACAAAATACGGAGGTTATTGTTCAGACGGTTCCAAACGACTGTAGATGGTTTTTCGCCGCCAAATACTTCAGTCTTAACCTGCTCGCTGCTTTCAAAGTTAAAGCCATCCAAACCTAACGTATTGGCTAGTACTCGCAATACCTTCCAAGCTGGACGGGCTTCACCGAGTGGTTTCACTGCTGCAGTAAAGCTTTGGACGCGACCTTCCATACTCATACGTGTGCCAGAAGTTTCAGTAAATGGCGCAATCGGCAACAACACATCTGCATTTTCGAGCGCACTCGATTTATAAGAAGTTAGTGCAATCACGCAGTCTGCTTTTTCCATCGCATGTTTAGCGACCGCAGGATTTGCGCAATCGAACTCAGGCTCTACATTAAGAAGCACATACGTTTTTCTTGGCTGTTCAAGCATGGTGCGTGCATTTAGACCACCTTGACCTGGAATCACGCGAACCATGTCCAAACCCACACGGTCTGAAGACTCAAACAGCACACCAAACGTTGCGCCGCATAGTGAAGAGATCGCTTCCGCCAAGGTATAAATTTCGGCATAACGTGGGTGATATTGCGCGATATTGCCTAAGAAAAGTGCGCTCTTAGGATTAATCAAATCCAGCTCTTTACCATGACCTGCCAAGCTCTCAGCAATGGCCTGACTGTTATCACGCACGACTACACCCTCTAACAAATCGCTAATCGCTTTAGGTAAGCAAAGTGAGAGACGTTGCAAGCCAGACATGGCTTTTAGAATTTGTGCGAGCACGTTCACGATGTCGTTTGGTGAACAGATTGCTTGATGACTAACCTTCATCAGCTGATCGTCATCCATTGGGTTCACGAGTGACAACTCTGCACCATTTGCAACCGCACGGCGAATACGCTGCGTGAGGAGTGGATGTTCATTACGCAGGTTGCTGCCCACCACTAGGATACGATCCATCGCTTGGACTTCGGCAATATTACAGCCCATCCAAGGGGTGCCATGGAAACGACCATCTAAGCGGAAGTCGCTACGACGCAAACGGTGATCAACGTTACCGCACTCTAGTGCTCTAGCGATTTTCTTAGTGAGGAAACCCTCTTCCATCGTGGCGTTAGGTGAAACCAAGAAACCCAAACCAGCCGGATCTTCTTCTACCGTTTCTTTGATTTGACGCGCAGCATACTCTAAAGCAGTTTTCCAATCTGTTTCATGCCACTCACCATGATGTTTAATCATTGGCTTGGTTAAACGCTCCGGGCTGTTTAAGCCATCGTATGAGAAACGATCACGATCAGATAGCCAAACTTCATTGATGCTTTCTTTTTCGCGTGGCACGATCCGCATCACGCGGTCATTTTTAACGTGCACTTCCACATGCGAACCTAAGCCGTCATGCGCTGCAATTGTTGGACGGCGTGTCAGTTCCCAGCTACGTGCTGAATAACGGAAAGGCTTGCTCGTTAATGCACCCACTGGACATAAATCAATAATATTGCCTGAGAGTTCTGAATCAACAGACTTATCAACATACGCCGTAATTTCCGCATGCTCGCCCCGACCAATGAGGCCAAGCTCTTGCATACCACCCACTTCTTTCAAGAAGCGCACACAGCGCGTACATTGAATACAGCGCGTCATATCGGTGCTAACAAGCGGGCCAATATTTTTATTAAAGACCACACGCTTTTCTTCAGTGTAGCGTGAGCCACTTCCACCATAAGCCATAGCGACGTCCTGAAGATCACATTCACCACCCTGGTCACAAATCGGGCAATCGAGCGGGTGATTAATGAGCAGGAACTCCATCACGCTCTTTTGCGCTTCAATCGCAGATTGGGAGCGTGTAAAAATCTTCATGCCCTCAGCGACAGGTGTCGCACAGGCTGGCAACGGTTTATTGAATTTCTCAACCTGAACTAAACACATGCGGCAGTTGGCTGCGACAGACAATTTCTTGTGGTAGCAGAAGCGCGGAATCGCAACACCAAGCTGATCGGCGGCATCAATGATGGTGGTGCCGTCTGCGACTTCGACTTGTTTGCCGTCTATTTCAATCTTTAACATATTATTTGCCTGTCACCATGGATTTACCATGCTGAATGTAGTATTCAAATTCTGGTCTAAAGTGCTTTATAAAACTGAGGACTGGGGTCGCTGCAGCCTCCCCTAGCGCGCAAATTGTGCGGCCTGAGATGTTGTTACTAATGTCAGTGAGCAAGTCTAAATCTTCCATCTTGCCTTCACCGTCCATAATACGTTTGATCACGCGGTAGACCCAGCCAGTGCCTTCACGGCATGGCGTGCATTGACCACAAGACTCTTCGTAGAAGAAGTAAGACAAGCGTTTGAGGGTTGTCACCATACAAGTGGTGTCATCCATCACAATCATCGAACCTGCTCCAAGACTAGAACCCGCTTTAGATAAGCCCTCATAGTCCATGGTCGCGCCTAGGATTGCTGACGCTGGCATCACTGCCGTTGATGGGCCGCCTGGGATCACTGCTTTCAGTGTGCGACCTTTCCAGATACCACCAGCCATCTCTAATAGCTCAGTAAATGGGGTACCCATTTTAACTTCATAGTTGCCCGGTTTTTCAACGTGACCTGATACAGAGAAGAGCTTAGTCCCACCTGAATTTGGCACGCCTAAGTCTTGGAAGGCTTGACCGCCATGTTGCAAAATCCAAGGGATCGAAGCATAAGATTCTGTGTTATTCACATTGGTTGGTTTACCAAATACCCCATAACTTGCTGGGAATGGCGGTTTGAAGCGCGGTTGACCTTTTTTACCTTCGATCGATTCAATGAGTGCTGTTTCTTCGCCGCAAATATAAGCGCCGTAACCATGTACCGCATAAAGATCGAAACAGAAATTAGTACCAAATAGGTTTTCGCCGAGGTAGCCAGCCTTGCGTGCATCCGCAAGCGCTTCTTCAAAGATCTCGTAGTCTTGCCAGATCTCACCGTGGATGTAGTTGTAACCCACGCGTGCGCCCAAGGTGTAGGCGGCAATCGCCATACCTTCGATCAATTGATGCGGGTTATAACGAATGATGTCGCGGTCTTTAAATGTACCTGGCTCACCTTCGTCCGTATTACATACGAGGTACTTGGTACCGTCGAAGTAACGTGGCATGAAGCTCCACTTAAGACCTGTAGGGAAACCAGCGCCGCCGCGACCACGCAAACCAGAGGTCTTCACTTCCGTAATAATGTCCGTTGCCTTGACTTTGCCAGTGACAATACGTTTTAGCTGCTCGTAACCGCCGAGCTTTTCGTAACTCTTGAGGCTGCCAGGATTGGTGTCTTGAGAAGCGCTAAGCGTGCGCAATGTCACCAAGGTTTGTTTGCTTAAATCTGTGACGACAGGGGCTTTGTGTAAAGACATTACTTCAACTCCCCGAGAATTTCATCAACTTTTGCAGGCGTTAAGAACTCATGCATTTGCGTATTGTTTATATGCATTAAAGGTGCGCCGCCACAGCAACCCATACATTCACCTTCTTTTAGACAAAACTGACCATCTTTAGTGACTTCATTAAATCCAACACCAAGTTTGGTTTGAAGATGATCCACGATTTCGTCTGAACCGCGCAGCATGCATGAGATGTTGGTACAGATCGTGATCTTGTATTTACCAACAGGTTGCAGGTCATACATATTGTAGAAGGTCGCCACTTCTAATGCAGCGATTGCTGGAATGCCTAAGTATTCTGCAACATAGGCGATCGTTTCTTTTGAGAGCCAGCCTTTTTCAGCCTGCGCAATACGCAGTGCTGACATCACCGCACCTTGGCGGTTTTCTTTCGGATACTTAGTTAATTCGTATTCGATTTTATCGAGAGACGCTTGAGACAACATTATCGATCAATCTCCCCAAATACAATATCTTGCGTACCAATGATCGCGACCAAGTCAGCAATCATGTGGCCCTTTGTCATTTCATCTAAAGCTGCCAAATGCGGGAAGCCTGGCGCGCGAATTTTTAAACGGTAAGGTTTGTTCGCCCCATCAGAGACCATGTAGATCCCGAACTCACCCTTAGGATGTTCAACTGCTGCATAAGCCTCACCAGCTGGCACATGGAAACCTTCGGTGAAGAGTTTGAAATGGTGGATCAAATCTTCCATATTGGTCTTCATGCCTTCGCGATCAGGGGGCGCCACCTTGTTGTCGCTACTAATCACAGGACCTGGGTTCTTACGCAGCCAATCGATACATTGTTTGATGATGCGATTCGATTGTCTAAACTCTTCAATCCGCACCAAGTAGCGGTCGTAACAGTCACCGTTCACGCCAACAGGAATATCAAAATCTAGCTTATCGTAGACTTCATACGGTTGTTTTTTACGCAAATCCCAAGCAATACCAGAGCCGCGAATCATTGGGCCTGTCATGCCTAGCGCCAATGCGCGCTCTGGCGTCACCACGCCAATGCCAACGGTACGTTGTTTCCAGATACGGTTATTGGTGAGCAATGTTTCATACTCATCCACAAGCGCTGGGAAACGGTTCGCAAAGTCTTCAATGAAGTCGAGCACAGAACCTTGACGGTTTTCATTGAGCTGATGAATTTCTTTTTTGCTACGGAATTTTGTTTCTAAATGCTGCGGCATGCGATCTGGCAAGTCGCGATAAACGCCGCCTGGACGGTAGTAAGCAGCGTGCATACGCGCACCTGAAACCGCTTCGTAAACGTCAAACAAATCTTCACGTTCACGGAATGCATACAAGAACACGCTCATTGCCCCAACGTCTAGCGCGTGCGCACCTAGCCACAGCAAGTGATTTAAGATACGGGTAATCTCATCGAACATCACGCGGATATATTGTGCACGTAGCGGCACATCAATCTGCATCATCTTTTCGATCGCCATAACATAGGCATGCTCGTTTGACATCATGGACACATAGTCCAGACGATCCATGTAAGGCACTGATTGAAGGTAGGTACGATTTTCAGCTAGTTTTTCTGTCCCGCGATGAAGCAAGCCAATATGCGGGTCAGCACGTTGAATAACTTCGCCATCAAGCTCAAGCACCAAACGCAAAACACCGTGAGCCGCAGGATGCTGCGGGCCGAAGTTCATGGTGTAATTTCTAATCTCAGCCATTGTGGAAACCCTCGTCACGGATGACACGTGGCACGTTGTTGCGCAATTCAATTGAAACTGGCTGATACACCACACGCTGTTGCTCTGGATCGTAACGCATCTCGACGTTACCAATCATTGGGAAATCTTTTCTGAACGGATGACCAACAAAGCCATAGTCAGTCAGTAAGCGACGTAAATCTGGATGACCTTCATACATGATGCCGTAAAGATCGAATGACTCACGCTCAAACCAATTCGCCGCAGGATAGAGCTCTACCAAGGTTGGCAAAACTGGGAAGTCATCCTCGGTTGAGAATACTTTGAGACGGATACGATGATTGAGTTTCACTGAAAGGAAATGGTAAACGGTCGCGAAACGCAGGCCCTCCCATGTGCCATCAGCATAGTCTTGATAATCCACACCGCAAAGGTCAATGAGCTGTTCAAACTTTAAGACTTTATGGTCACGCAGCTTTTTAACAACTTTAATCAAGTCCTTTGCCGCGCACTCAATCGTTAGCTCATTAAGCGCAACTGCTAATTGAGTCACCTGGTCGCCAAGGACTTTTTCGATATTTTCTTTGAGGGTTTCTAATCGCGTCATCTTTATTCTGCCTTAGCGAGCGATCGTGTTAGTGCGTTTGATCTTGTTTTGTAGCTGAATGATGCCGTAGAGCAGAGCTTCAGCCGTCGGAGGACAGCCTGGGACATACACATCCACTGGGACGATACGGTCACAGCCACGCACCACCGCATAAGAGTAGTGGTAGTAGCCGCCGCCATTCGCACAAGAGCCCATGGAGATTACCCAGCGCGGCTCTGCCATTTGATCGTAAACTTTACGTAAGGCTGGCGCCATCTTATTGACAAGCGTGCCCGCCACAATCATCACGTCAGATTGGCGTGGGCTTGGGCGGAAGACAATGCCAAAACGGTCCAAGTCATAACGTGACGCACCTGCGTGCATCATTTCCACAGCACAGCACGCCAAACCAAACGTCATCGGCCACAAAGAGCCAGTTCTTGTGTAGTTAATGACGGTATCGAGCGTCGTCGTGACAAAGCCTTTTTCTAAAATACCTTCGATGCTCATTTCAATACTTTCAACGCCAGCGTATCCAACACTATTCCCATTCCAGCGCGCCCTTCATCCACTCATAGATGAAGCCGACCACCAAGATACCTAGGAACACCATCATTGCTAAAAAGCCAAACAAACCAATTTCTTTTAAGACCACTGCCCATGGGAATAAAAAGGCGATCTCAAGATCGAACAGAATAAATAGAATCGCGACTAGATAGTAACGAACGTCGAACTTCATGCGGGCATCTTCAAACGCCTCAAAGCCACACTCATACGGGGAATTTTTTGCTGCGTCAGGACGATTTGGAGAGACAAGTTTTCCGAGGACAAGTGGTCCAACACCAACGGCTAAGCCGACTAAGATAAAAACAAGGATCGGAAAATAATTTTCCAGCACGTTAAAACTCCAATTTTTACAGCGTTATATGATTGCCAATTGCAATCAGCGAAGTTTGGTAACCTCAAAAATTTTTATAATTGTAACCCAAGCGCGACGCCTCTGGCAAAGCCAATTCACGACTTCTTGTAGATTTATTCACTTAAACTATAATCCATTATCATGACAGTTCAATGACGCATTTCGTTCAATTCTTTAAAGCTAAACCATGATAAAAACATATCGCATTTACATCGCCCTGCTCTTTGCACTGATTCAACATCCAGCGATGGCCGGCGATTTGCCAGATCGATCATTGACGCCTGGGGCGATTGACGCCGCGATTACCCAAAGCAATATTCAAATGACCGTTTGCGTCAGAGGTTATACAAAAACAGTGAGGCCGCCAACTTACTACACCAACAGCCTCAAGAAAAAACAAATGGCAGATTATGGCTACGCTGACATTAACCCAGCGCACTATGAAGAAGACCACCTCATCCCCCTTAGCATAGGTGGCAACCCAAGCGACCCCGCCAACTTATGGCCACAGCCAAGACTCAGTGAATGGAATGCGGAGAAGAAAGACATTCTAGAATTCAAGCTCTACAAGCTGGTCTGTGAAGGCGCGGTAACCTTAGATGAAGCACGCCATCAAATCTCCACCAACTGGATTGAAACCTATAAGCGTTACGTGAAATAAAAAATATCGCTGTAAGCCTTACCAGATATGGCCCAGAGCACAATTGGGTTCGTTTTGGAGATTAGGGTTATTTATTAAAACCACCCCATAAAAAATACTAAATTTTTCTGTATAAGCCATTGTTAAGGCTTGAAATTTTTCTTAGCAACCCCAATTTAATGATTACCCATATTCATTAAACTAGGAGCGCACCATGACCAGCATCGCACAAGCAAAAGCTAACCAAAAAAATGCCAGGAAATCCACTGGCCCTAAGACACTTTCAGGTAAAGAAAAGGCGAGTCAAAATGCATTAACCCACGGCATCTATGCAGCGATTCCACTGCTGCCGGGTGAGAACCAAGATCAGCTCAGCCAACTTGCAGACGACATCACCGCCGCCCTGCGGCCCACCGACGCCGTTGAACTTGGGTACGTTGAACGAATTATTATCGGCTCCATCCGCCAAATTAGGTTACGCGACGCTGAGGCGGCAAAGCTTAGAATTTCAATGTCCGACCATGTGATCGCCGAGCGCATAGAGAGTTTTTTTAGACACCCACTAGCTGCGAGACCAAAATCCGAGCATATATCTGATCAGTCCGAGGAAACCTACCATTACTTCGAGGCGGTGTTGGACGAGTATGAAAACTACATTATGAAAAACAAGCCCGTCTCAATATTAGGCATCCAAGCGAACGCACCATACATTTATGAACTCATGACCAGCAAGGCCAAAGAATACAGCTTGAGCTGGGAGGAGTTTGCCAAAGATAAGATTTATATTGCACGCGCACTAGAAGAAATTAAAGGCGCCGCCAAGAGTTTTATTGCCGCTAATGGCCACTACCACCAGGCTTACCAATTTAAAGCTGACATGAAGATTGCAAGCCGCATCCCCCAAGGCGAAGACATGGCGCTTTTTAGTAAGTACCAAATCCAGCTAGATACTGACATCAACCGTGCCATGGATGCTCTTAGAAAGTACCGGGATAGCAAGGCCAAGATCATTGAGGCTGAGGTCATTAACGAATAGCCGCCTAAAGATAAGCCACAAAAAAACGCGCTCAACTGGGCGCGTTACTCCTATCAAAGTCGTTCAGAAGTTAGATAATCCAATTTTCAATTTGTAATGCGGGCACCTTACTCAACTCGCGCTCATTATTGGTTACCAGCACCAAACCTTCGCTACGCGCATGCGCTGCAATATGTAAATCATTTACCCCAATAGGCTCACCAACGCGCTCGAGCGAGGCGCGAATGTCGCCATAATGTTGAGCAGCTTTTGCGGTGTAATCAAGTACTGCCAATCGACTACAAAAGTCTTCAACCACCGTTAGGTTACGCGTAGGCTGACTGCTTTTTTCTGCACCATGAAGCAATTCCGACAGCGTGATGACTGAAATTGCCATGCGATTTGCGTTCAGGTTAAAAGTTTCCATTACCTCTATTGGTCGACGCTTAATGACATAGATGACGATATTCGTATCCAACAGAAACTTAAGCAATTAAAACGACTCCCTTGAGCCCTGCGCTTGTGAGGCACGCGTTGTCATAAAGTCATCCGTCACGGACAACTCTGCAGTAAAGAATGTATCCCAAGTCTCGGTAAGCGGAGCAATAATACGCTCGTTACCTAAAGCACGGACACTCACTTTTTTAATCCCCTCTGGCATCCTGAGCTCGGAAGGCATGCGCACAGCTTGCGTACGGTTATTAATGAATACAGTTCCAGTTGCCATCTTGCATCTCCTTTAAATCAGCAATAATATATAGCAGAAGTATATAGCATGAAATTTGATTCTACAATCAAACATCAAAAAATCCTTTTTGAATATTGGTCAACATACGACGCAGTGAACGCATCAACACCTCGTCCTCTCTCAAAGGGGATCCATAAAGAACCTCAGTTACTTTTGATACGCCATAGTGGGCACACAAGATCAGCACGTCATCAAATACTAAACGCTCCAACACTTTTTGAATCAAGAGCTCATCACTTGGACTAGACTGGCTCCAAACATATGGGAACTCAAACGCGGGCTGCGTTCTAGTCACTTGCGGCTGAATGCCTGGATCAACCAACACTGACTTGCGGGCAAGTGCATTTAATATCAAAGAGAGCGTGTTGACGCTAATATCTTTTGCCTTGAAGTTCTCAAGCGCATTAATCGTCGCGCGAGAAACTCCTGAGACAGAAGCAAGCATGGCTTGCGTCATCCCGGCTTTCACTCGAGCGCCTCTCAAGTGCTCGCCTATAAAATGTAGGTCATAAAACATTAGGAGTTATATTGCGTTAATACACTGCGGATGTCAAATATATTTGACATCAATTAAAGAGTCAACAAATTAAGTACCTAGATGGTTTTTAGATATAATTGTAAGAAAATAACTTACAAACCCAATGTACCCATCAACCCTCCAAGACAGAATCAAGCTTGCACTCGACAAATCAGGTCTAACAAAGACTGATCTATGGAAGGGATGCGGCGTAAGTTCTGGCACAGTTACTACTTGGGTAAAAGGACCGAATCAAACTATCAGCGGAGTTAACCTGATGAACGCGGCCAAGTTGCTTGGGGTTAATCCTGACTGGCTAGCTACGGGAAGAGGCGACATGTCCTCAACCAAAGGATCTGTAAGTATGTTCGACGATGAATCAACATACATCGAGATTTCAAATCAATCCCGCTCAAAATCCATCAAGGGCATCAAGTTAAGCTTAACTTGGATCAGAGAAAAAGCTGCGGGCGCCAATCCAAATCAACTAAATATTGTTTTTATGGACGACGACTCAATGTCGCCAACATTAACTCAAGGCGATTTCATAATAATAAATTCCAATATCAGAAAATTTTCGAAAGATGGAATTTACATTATCAATAGCAATGCTGGTTCGTTCATAAAACGAATACAGAAGCTTCTAGACGGTACTTATCTCATCAAATCCGACAATCCATCTTACGAACCACAATCAATTAAAGCACTTGATTTATCTAAAATTAATATCGCAGGCAAAGCTGTTTCAATATGGGCTGAAAAATCAGTCTAAGCCAAATTAAAAAAATTTACTTTATTTTCTTATTTAAATAAGATATATTTACTCAAAAATCTTATTTAAATAAGATTTAATGTATATTAACTTCCATAATCAAGGAGAACGAGATGGGGAAGAATCGTGCAAGGAACTATGAGTGGGCAACGGTGGAGTATGAACAGGGTTCGTATGATGTATGTGTCTGCATGGTGTTTGAACAGGTGGATGAGATAAGACCGGTAGATAGTGAGATCAATATCATAGAGCTGATGGATAGGAAGAGCATTGAGTGGATG
>CAIQBW010000012.1 GCA_903870165.1 uncultured Methylophilaceae bacterium
ATGACGAATTGAAATGCGTTTCTTACCACCATGGCTGAGATATTCTTGGACTACTGATAATTTAAACTGCGTATCGTACTTGCTCATGAAACTGACCCTCATCGGTTGGATTTATTGTCCAACTTTTGTGGGTCAGTTCAAAAATAAGCTGTTTTTACATCAATCAACATAAGCTAAAAATTGCTATTTTTAGTGGTGACTTGATTCTGATATCTTATCCATGATAGCAAATAACACCCCTGACAAAATCAACGTGAAGTGGATGCCGACCATCCATGCCATTTGTGTATTGCTTAGATGCTCAATACCAACTGTCGATTGGTGCACAAAGGCTTTTAATAAATCAATTGCTGAGATTGCAACAATAGAGCCAATAAGCTTTAATTTAAGCCCTGAATAGTCGACCTTGCCCATCCATTCAGGACGATCTTCGTGATTCGCCACATCAATCTTAGAAACGAAGTTTTCGTAGCCACTAAAAATAACCATAATTAGAAGATTAGCGACTAAAGTAATATCGACCAAACCCAAAATTGACAATACAACCTCTTGCTCAGGCGCATCTACAATGTGTTCAATGATGTGGACAAACTCTTGCACAAATTTCACTAGCATCAAACCTAATCCACCAACTAAACCAATGTACATTGGGGCTAGCACCCAACGGCTTCGGAACATGACATCTTCTAAAAGTTGTTCAATCAATTTCATGGTATTTCCTTAACGTTTTATCAATGCTTTATTTATAGTGGAATAAACCAGTAATGGTCAAGCAGCAAGCCTGCAAACAAGGCCATTAAATAGATAATTGAATACTTGAACGTAAGCTTAGCTAAATCATCTGAATACTCACGGTATAGAGCGATAGCATAAGCCATAAAGCCCATATTGAGACCAAATGAGATCACACAATACACGAGGCCGCTCATGCCCAAGCCAACTGGCATCATGGCAACCGCAAATAAGATGATGGTGTATAAAAGAATATGTTGCCGAGTAAACACTTCACCGTGTGTCACTGGCAACATCGGCATCCCTACTTTTGCGTAGTCTTCGCGACGATACAAAGCCAAAGCCCAAAAATGTGGTGGTGTCCAAGCAAAGATAATCAAGAACAAAATCAAAGATTCTGGCGATACAACATTATTCACCGCTGCCCAACCCAAAATTGGCGGCATTGCGCCAGAAGCGCCTCCTATTACAATGTTCAATGGTGTGACTGGCTTGAGGAATACGGTATAGATCACTGCGTAGCCCAAGAAAGTCGCGAAAGTGAGCCACATAGTGAGCGGATTTACATACACATACAAAATACCCAAACCCATCGTTCCAATAATACTCGCAAAGATAAATGTTTCTTTTGAGCTGACCTGGCCTGTAGGAAGCGGTCTGCCACGCGTGCGCGCCATTCTTGCGTCAATCTCTTGTTCAATTAAACAATTAAATGCAGCAGCAGCCCCAGATGCCAAGCCAATGCCAACTGTCGCCGCTATCAAAATATCGAACGGGACCATATTTGGCGTCGCAAGAAACATCCCAATTATCGCGGTAAATACAATCAACGCTGAAACACGCGGTTTACATAAAGGAAAGAAATTCTGGAATCTAATCTTAAAATTTTGTAATGGATTGATGGCAACTGCGTTCATCAATAACTCCCTTTTGATAATTCTGTAATTTTTGAATTAACCACAACGATGGTCACCAATAATAAGGCTGCGCCCATATTGTGACCTACCGCCAAAGCTAATGGTAAATGTAAAACAAGATTGCCTATACCTAAGCTAATTTGCACTAAGAGTAGGGCAAATAAAAGCATACCGAACGATTTTAATCGGGTATTTTTAATCAACATCACAGCTAAAGTACTCAGGTAGGTAAAAGTAATCAGGGCCCCTACACGATGCGTCCATTGAATGGCTGTAAATGCTGAAAGCTCTAAAGGCTTACCCGATGCTGTTTGACCTAATTCACGTACCCAGTGGAATGCTGTGCCAAAGTCCATATCGGGCATCCACTCTCCGTGACAGGTTGGGAAGTCAGTACAAGCAAGTGCAGCATAGTTTGAGCTAGTCCAGCCACCCAGAAATATTTGAGCAAAAATTATGAACAAAGCACCACGAATCCAAAGACGCACAAGATCAGACTCAACAATACGTTTAGAAGGACTACCAAAATGCCTATGGGTAATCCAAGTCAAAATAGCCAAGGTCGTCATGCCGCCCATTAAATGCGATGAAACAATTACAGGCTTGAGCAACAAAGTTACTGTCCACATACCCAGCATGGCTTGAAAGCCAATCACAAGAAGTAGAGCGGTTGGTAGTAAAGGTGAAACACTGATATGCCGCTTGGCGCGCCAACCAAGCACAAACAATGAAAGCAATAACAATCCCAATGTGCCTGCCACGTAGCGATGGGCCATTTCTTTCCAAGCTTTGTGGGTTTCTACTGGTTTATTTGGATAAGCTTCTTGGGCATGAGTAATAGCAGATTGGCTTTCTGGAACAGTTAAAGTCCCATAACAACCAGGCCAATCTGGACAACCTAACCCCGCATCTGAAAGTCGCACATAAGCACCCAGCACCACCACGCAAAGCGCCAAAATCGTAGCCAGCAATGCGATACGCCTAAATAATCTAAATGAAGCTAAATTTTGCATACTAACCTGCCCATGAATATTTCAATAAACGCACCCAGTCTTTACGCATATCAACTGGTTTTACTTGATTTGAGTAACTCAACATAAAGTTTCCAAGCGGGTCCACCATATACACCCGCTCGCTGGTGTAAGCTGACACACCGTCAACATCAAATTGTTTAGCTAAAGCGGCCACATCAGCACTTGGCTGATTAAGGATAATTAAATCAGGATATTGTTTCTGCAAATCATTTAAGTCTTGCTGATTAGTAATTAAAATACGTTGTAAACGATTCATGTCTTTTTCTAATGAAGCATGAATCTGGCGCGCATCATGCAATCTGGCTTGACATACAGCCTCGCACTTATCAGCAAGAATCACTGCGCTCCATTTATCATGCCATAGCAGTTTAGAAAGCACTGTTGTATCTGTTGTTTTAACATCTTTAAAAGCTTCTGTTAGCTTAATCGGCACCACTGGCTCGATCAAATCACCATAACTTTTCCCTTTTGGATGCCAATCAAAACGATACATGGCTATGACCAAAAATAAAGGAGCAGCAAAAAATACGACCATCGCAATCAAAAATAAACGACCTTTTTTCTGCTGTCGCTTATCTGATTCGCTAGTTAAAGCTTGATATTGAGATGACAATTGATTCCCCACTTTAATTCTGTGACACTTCTTTACCGCGTCTAAAACCTACAAATAAATAAATCGCAAAAGCTGCAACAGCAAACCCAAACCACTGATACGCATAGCCTAGGTGTGTTGCAATTCTGTCATCAGGTCTAATCCAATTACGGACAAATCCACCTTGGTTGTCCGATGACATTCTAATCACCACAGGCAATACTTTGATAGGTACAGCTTTTACGTAAGCATCCATATCCATGTTTTGCCATAAGACTTGCCAATGAGCCTTTTCTAATGACTGAGGACTTAATGTAAAAAACTTCTTACTTGGTACCCAAATCTGACCTAACACTTTTTGAGCTCCTATTGGCACATCAATCTGAGGGACGTCAGCATGGTTATCTGAAGCTGCTATCCATCCACGGTCAACTAAGACTAATTCATCTTTACCATCAAGCTTAAGCGGTGTAATCACATGATAGCCGGCTGTTTCTCCCTCAACCTGATTATCAAGCAATATCTGATATTGTTTAACATACTCACCTGTCACTTCAACTTGCTTATACCGAAGCGCTTCGGGATGACTTAAATCCTTAGGTATCGCCTCAGGTTGATGAGAACTGCTCGCATCATATTGAGACTGTAATGCCAGCTTTTGTTCCGCTTTGTTGTATTGCCACAAACCTAATTTAATAAACAGAGGAATACAGCATATTGTGACCAATGTGCCGATAAGTGTCGGCCTAAATTTTTTAAGCATAGTAGCGCCAGAAATTGAATTGAAATTGCAAATTATTCATGTGAACCGCATAATTAAAATGTCACTATCTTGGAGAGTTTCATGCTTATAAAAATTGCTATCATCCTAGCACTACTAATGATTGTCTTTAGTTTATTTTCGGCTTTATTTTACCTAGGTAAAGACAAAGGCTCTGGCGAAAGAACAGTTCGCGCACTAACGATTAGAATCACATTATCCATCTTGCTTTTTGTGCTGTTAATCACTGGCTATTACTTTGGCTTGATCGGCAGCAACGCACATCCTTAAGTTGAAAACTGCTATGCAATAAAAAAGGCGACACATTGTGATCGCCTTTTTTATTCTTGTTTAACGCTTATAGCCAGTATACGAATACAAATAAGCCCAACCATACTACGTCAACAAAGTGCCAGTACCAAGCCACACCTTCGAAACCGAAGTGCTGATCTGCATCAAAGTGGCCTCTCATGCTGCGAAGCAAGATCACAATAAGCATCAAAGTACCTAACATCACGTGGAAACCATGGAAACCAGTCAACATAAAGAAGCTAGCGCCGTAAGCACCAGAACCTAAAGTTAAACCCATTTCTGTATAAGCATGATGATATTCCACTGCTTGGCAAGCCAAGAAAGCAATACCAAGAGCAACGGTTAAGAATAAACCAATCACCAATTGTTTACGGTTGTTTTTCAACAAGCCCCAGTGCGCCCAAGTAACCGTTGCACCTGAAGTAAGCAAAATCAAAGTGTTGATCGCTGGCAAGCCCCAAGCTTCCATTGGATTTAGATGTCCAACAACATACTCTTTACCTAAAACTACACCGCCAGGACCAGCTGAAGGCCATGAAGCCACGAAATCTTTGTACATGGTGAATTGTGGATCGAATGAAGCTAATTCAGGGATTGAAATCACACGCATAAAAAATAGCGCACCAAAGAAGGCGGCAAAGAATGCAACTTCAGAACAAATAAACACAATCATACCTACACGGAACGATTTGTCTTCCCACTTGGTGTAAAGACCATTTTGACATTCAGCAATCACACTACCCATCCATTTGAATATCATGCCAAGGATAACCAAAGCACCAGCAATCATCATCCCCTTCCCTGCAGGGAAATTGTTGATATTAAAAATGAAGCCTGATGCTAATGTCAACAAACCTGCTGACAAGATGACAGGGTAAGCGACTGGATTCGGTACATAATAATGATTAGCGTTATGTGTTGAAGACATCCTTGTTTCCTTTGCACTATTATAATTAGCGTTTAATATTTAATTTTTACTTGCTTGCTTCTTAAATACGAGCAATCACAAGCTCCCTAATTTGCTGGCTTTACTGCATTATAAAATGCGTAAGACAACGTTACCGCGTTTACATCCTTTGGTAGATCTGTACTCACATAGAATCTTAACGGCATTAACTTAGTTTCCCCTGCTTTAAGCTCTTGCCGTTTAAAACAAAAACATTCAATCTTTTTGAAATGTGGTGATGCAAGTCCCGGACTTACACTTGGCACGGCCTGACCCGCCACACTCTCATTGGTATTATTCTTAGCAACAAAATTGACTGTTTCAATTTGCCCCGGATGGACTTTTATGCTTGGCTGTTCTGGATAGAAATTCCAACCCAACCCTGGCATAACACTACTCGTAAACTCAACGGTTACCCAACGAGTTTCATCCACCTTATTGCTTGTCACATCAGCTGTAGCATTGGTTTTGCCATTCAACCCTGTCACCGTACAAAGTACGTTGTACAAAGGCACTAAAGCAAAACCAAATAACAACGCAGCACCAACAATCCAAAGTAACTTAAAACCTAACTTCTTATTATCTTGCTGTCTTTTTTCGTGACTATTCACTACTTTCCTATCCAATATATGGCAAGGAAATACCAAGCCAATGCTATCCCAGCAAATAGCAAACCTAGTTTTTTGCTTTTATTGGTTCTTACTTGGTCGTTTTGTTTATTTTTATCCATCTTTTTAAGACCGCACTTTTAGCGCGGTCTTACCTCAATAGTAATTAGTAATTACTTAACAATCGGTTGCTCAGTAAAGCTGTGATATGGAGGTGGTGATGGCAATGTCCATTCCAAACCCTCTGCACCTTCCCAAACTCGGTCAGTAGCTTTCTTACCACCACGAGCACAACTCACAATATTGTAAACAAAGATAAGTTGAGACAGGCCAAGAACAAATGCAGCTACTGTAGAAATCGCATTGAATTCTGCAAATTGTAGCGCGTAGTCTGGAATACGACGTGGCATCCCAGCAAGTCCTAAGAAGAATTGCGGAATAAATGTTAGATTGAATGAGATTGCAGTTAACCAGAAGTGCAACTTGCCCAAACGCTCATTAAACATATGACCCGTCATTTTTGGCAGCCAATAGTAAACACCTGACATCACACCCATCATGCCACCCGCAAACAATGTGTAGTGGAAGTGAGCAACAACGAAGTATGAGTGGTGATACTGTGCATCAGCTGCAACGTCTGCAAGTACCAGACCTGTTAGACCGCCGATACCAAATAACACAATCCAGCCAGTTGCAAATAACATCGGCGTTTCAAAGCTCAATGAGCCTTTCCAAATCGTAGCAATCCAACAGAAGAACAAAACTGCAAGCGGCAATGAAATTGCCATTGTGCTGTACATGAAGTAAAGCAATGCTGGGACTGGCATACCTACTGTAAAGAAGTGGTGAGCCCAAACAACAAGCGCTAACGCACCAATTGCCCATAATGAAACTACCTGTGCTTTGTAACCATACATTGGTTTACGAGAGAATGTTTGTAGAATTTGTGGCATAAAACCCCAAATTGGTAACAATACGATATAAACCTCTGGGTGACCAAAGAACCAGAACAAATGTTGGAACAAGATTGGATCGCCACCACCAGCAGCATCAAAGAAATGCGTACCAAAATGACGGTCTGTTAAAAGCATTGTTACTGCACCAGCCAACACTGGAATTGTTGCAATCAACAAGAAAGCTGTTACTAACCAAGCCCATGCAAACATAGGCATTTTCATCAATGTCATGCCAGGCGCGCGCATGTTTAAGATGGTAACGATAACGTTGATAGAACCAAGAACTGATGAAACACCTAACAAGTGAACTGAAAAAATCGCGAAGTCCACGCCCATGCCACCTTGGATAGATAATGGCGCATAGAATGTCCAACCAGTAGCAATTGCACCATCACCAATACCGAAAAGCGCCAAAGTGAATGGCAGCGTTAACAGAATGGCAGCTGGTGGCAATAGCCAAAATCCCCAGTTATTCAAACGAGGTAAAGCCATATCTGGGGCACCAATTTGCAAAGGTAACATCCAGTTAGCAAAACCAGTTGCTGCTGGCATCAAAGCCGCGAAAATCATGACTAGCGCATGAACGCCAATCAATTGGTTATAAAACTCTGGCTTCATCAATTGCAGGCCCGGCTGAAATAACTCCGCACGAACTGCAAGAATCATCGCCCCACCAACCAAAAACATGATGAGTGAGAATGTAAGATACATAGTACCAATATCTTTATGATTGGTAGTGGTTAGCCAACGCATAATGCCTGTTGGGTGATCATGATGTTCATCATGATGCGCTGCAGTTGTAGAACTCATCACTTTCTCCTTAATGCTACTGTTACGCCAAATGTTTAAAAACTAAGATATTAAAAAAATATTAATTATTTAAAACCAAAGCTCTAACGTAGCGCTTTGACTTGAGCAGGTTGAAGCACGTCGCCCACTGCATTACCTAAGCCATTTCGCTCAAAAGTAATCACAGCCGCAATATCCGTATCGTTCAACACGTTCTTCCATGCAGGCATTACACCTTTACCGTTAAATACGCGATCCAAATGACCGTCTTTAACTAACTTACCTTCAGCATCGAAGATTGGACCAGTTGCAATTTTACTACCATGCAGCGCTGGGAATGTTGGTGGCAAGCCTTGGCCTTCAGCCTGATGACAAACAGCACAGTTCTTCACGTAAACTTCTTTACCGTGGGCAACCAACTCTTCTTTTGTCCATGTTTTATCGGCACCTGCTGAAGCAGCAGCCAATTTAGTTTTTTGATCTGCAACCCATTTTGCATAATCTTCTGCAGATACTGCGTCTACAACCACAGGCATGAAACCATGGCCTTTACCGCAAAGTTCTTTACATTGGCCACGGTATGTACCTGGCACATCAACGCGGACCCATGTTTCGCGTAAGAACCCAGGGATTGCATCACGTGCAGAACCGAACGCTGGAACCCACCAGTTATGAATTACATCAGTTGCCGTTAAAAGCACACGCACTTTTTTACCTACTGGCAATACCAAATGATTATCAACTTCTAAAAGGTAATCTTTACCCTTTTCAGCTTGATTATCGATTTGATCTTGCGGTGTAGTTAAGTTACTAACAAACTTAATACCTTGTGCTTCGCCATCTAAGTACTCATATTGCCAGCGCCATTGTGAGCCCGTAACCTTAATTACCATGTCTGCATTTGTTTTGGTATCTTCCATCATCACAATGCTGTGATAGGCAGGAATTCCCATCAAGACAAAGTCGATATAGAGCAAAATCGCAAATGGGACTAAAGTCCAAACCACTTGTGATTTTGTACTGGGGCCAGTAAAGGTAGCAGCCTCATGACCCTTACTCTTTCTGTGATTGAAGATTGAGTAAATCATAATGCCAAGCACAATCAAGAAAATAATCATCACGATGACCATAAACTTGTTATGCACATGCAAAGTATCAGCCGCCATTGGCGTTGCTGGCATCGGGAAATTCCAAGTGTATTGAGCGTGCGCAGCCAATGAAATCATTGCCAACATCACACCAAGTCCCGCCTTTTTCAGAAACTGCATCACCATACTTACTCCCAAAAACTGGTTAAGAAACAACTCCAACACGCTCTTTTAATTGTTTAGCAAGCTCTAAACGCTGGTCATTCGTCATAAAACTGCGACCAAAGTCTATTTCTTTACCATGCGAGCGGAGCAACAACATTTGATCGCCACTTGGCATCAAGCGCAAAAGCACTTTTGCCCAGTAGCGATTAAAAACCATCCGACTGACAACTTTATAGCTTTTTTTCTCTACGGACACTTGATCGCCCATAATCAGAATACTTTCGTAATCTTGTGAGTGACAATGAATATAGTAAAACGCATATCCAATTCCCACTAACTCAAGTCCGGCAAAGGGCAATACAAACCAAGCACCAATCAAGCTAAATGCTATCGCCACAGCTAATGAAATTGCCGCAATAATCATGACAGCACGCACACGACCCTTAGCTGATAATGAGCTATTGGGCCGGGCAATAATTTCAAAATCCGCTGCAACGTGATTCAAAGTCAGCCTTTCATATGGCTTTAACTTAAAAAAAATACCTTAAATTAAAGATTTATCGCCATTAAGCTTTGTAATTAAATTATTACATATGTAACAACTTAGTTACATTTTGCCTAAATTATCATAATAGCCACTGAAACTCAAGCCTAAATAGTCATAAAAAAAGCACCCGAAGGTGCTAGTTTATTAAGAATTTAACTTATTTACAGCAACTGTCGTTACTGTCACAACATCTATTTTTATTACAACAACATCCATTTCGTTTGATTAACGCGTATGCAGGACAGAATTTTAGAAAGCCTGTTGCCAATGGTACAAGTCCAATCCATGCCCAAGCCCCAACTTGTTGGGTATAGGCCAAAGTAACTAAAACTGCTCCAACCGCAATACGCAAACCACGTTCCGAACACCCAATATTGCATTTCATATTAAGTACCTCCTCAATCAATCACAACAAATCGACTTGTTACCTCAATCAGTCTATTCCTCTTGAGAGGCCTTGGTTTTTTTATATCAACTAAAATGCATTGAGATTTACGTGCCGCAAAATGTTTGATAGCTTGCATCAAACCCTGCGCCCGCGCCTTGAAGGTATTTTTCATTTTTAGGCAACTGATATGGCTTAGAAAGCACTTCTAAAAAGTCATAAAATGGCTCCATATCACCTTGGATCGCACTGTCCAAGGCATCTTCTACTAAATGATTTCGTGGAATCACAAGCGGATTGTGACTATCCATCAAGGCCACCACATCTTCCATCGTTTGAGCCTGCCTTAATAGCCGTTCACGCCAGATAATTTGCCAATTTTTAAAGCTCCCATCGTCAATCAATGTGCCCTTTAATTGAGATGAGTTGCCAAGATTGCGGAAGGTGTTCGTATAATCAGCTTGATGCTTGTACATCAACATCAACAAATCTTCCACCAGCGCAAGATCGCTAGCCTCCTCATTAAAAAGCCCTATTTTCTTTCGCATTCCACTTAGCCAATAAGCTCTATATCTAGTTTGATATGCACTCAAGCATTCTGTGGCAATCCGAATAGCCTCGTCCTGACGATCAGCCAGCAAGGGCAAAAGACTTTCAGCAAATCGCGTCAAATTCCACTCTGCCATCATAGGCTGATTACCAAATGCGTAGCGGCCATTTTTATCAATCGAACTAAACACCGTTTTAGGCGAATAAGCATTGAGAAAAGCACAGGGGCCGTAATCAATCGTTTCGCCTGCAATGCTTACATTGTCAGTATTCATCACACCATGAATAAACCCAAATTGCATCCACTTGGCAATCAACAATGCTTGGACATCAATCACCGCCTCAAGTAAGCCAATATAGGGCTGGGGATGATTCTCTAAAGCTGGATAATGTCGATTGACGGTGTAATCTGCCAATCCTTTCAATGCTTTTATGTCGTCTATGGCAGCGGCATACTGAAAAGTCCCCACACGAATATGACTAGCGGCCACTCTAGTTAATACCGCGCCGCTTAAAGGCTTCGCCCTGTAAACCACGTCGCCTGTGAGCATCACGGCTAGGCTACGCGTCGTTGGCACACCCAAGGCGTGCATAGCATCACTGATTAAATACTCTCGAAGCATTGGTCCCAAACCTGCCAAACCATCGCCTGAGCGAGAATACGGCGTAGGCCCAGAACCCTTCAATTGAATATCTACCCGCTCCGCATTTGGCGCTACATGCTCGCCCAGCAATATCGCTCGCCCATCCCCTAAATTATTAAACCCGCCGAATTGATGGCCAGCATAAGCTTGCGCAATAGGAAAAGCATTTATGGGTGTAGCCTGCCCTGAAAAGCAAGCCCAATTAGCGGCGGTCAGCGCATCGACGTTCAATCCAAGTGAAATAGCTAATGGCCGATTAAAAATCACCAAGCTGGGATTCTTGAATTTTTTAGGATTTGCGCGCGTAAATAAAACATTGGAAAGTCTCGAATAAGAATTGTCGAAACAAAAACCAAATTGATCTAATGCTTGCTGATTGAAAGCGCTCATAGCTTATAGTTTACTATTTTAGTTGGGTATTGTTAATCACAAATAAAAAAAGCCCCGGCTATTGAGCAGAGGCTTTTGTTTCAACTATCTGCAATCGAATGGCGAACTACATCTCCAAACAGATCTTACCAAAGTGCTTATTGGTCTCTTGATATCGGAAAGCTTCGACAATACTTTCGAGCGGGAACACTCTATCAACAATCGGGCGCATGCCATTGGCATCAATGGCTTTCACCATATCTTGTTGTTGACTACGATTACCCACAATTAGACCTTGCATACGAAGTTGCTTAATTAGCGCTGTCACAATAGAAACTTCACCGCCCAAGCCCGTCAGAATGCCAATCACTGAAATATGCGCACCAACACGTGCTGCCAGCATCGACTGATCTAGCGTTGCGGGACCGCCAACTTCTACAACATGGTCAACCCCACGACCACCTGTGATTTCACGTGCTACTTCACCCCAATTATTCGTCTTACGATAATTAATTAGATGGTCTGCACCCATGGCTTTTAATCTATCCAATTTCTCATCGCTTGAAGAGGTAGCAATCACGGTTGCACCCGCCATTTTTGCAAACTGTAACGCAAAAATAGACACCCCACCTGTACCTTGTACCAGAACCGTGTCACCTGGTTTTAAGTGGTCATCCGACATCATGGCACGCCATGCAGTAAGCGCTGCAGTTGTCAGCGTTGAAGACTCGACATGCGACCATCCTTTTGGCGCAAGCGTAAAAGCATTCGTTGAAGCGGTGACAGTCTCACGCGCATAGCCATCCACACCATCGCCAGGTGTCGTTGCAAAACCTTCAACCAATGGCTCACCAGCTAACCATGTTGGGAAGAACGTACTCACCACATGATCGCCAATCTCAAATTCCGTCACGCCCTCACCAACTGCCGTGACTACACCCGCACCGTCAGCCATTGGAATGCGAGGCTCAGATGGACCCCACATGCCACTTACCACAGCAAAGTCATGATAGTTAAGTGAATTCGCATGAAGTCGAACGGTAATTTCGCCCGCTTTAGGATCTTTGGCATCACGCGTTCCAACGGTGACCTTGTCGTAACCACCGCCCGTTTGAAGAATAATTGCCTTGTTTTGCATAACTGTCCTTTCTTAAATAAACGTCATTTCTTAAATAAACGTCATTGCTTTACTAAATTTCAACCCTATTATGAAAAAAACACTGGCATAAATCCAATTGAATATTTTTAATAGCATGATAAATTTTTTTAATACATAAGCCACACATCACTCAGAATATAATTTTGATATGAAACAAATTCTTGTCTATGCCGACTCACTCTCTTGGGGCATCATTCCTATGTCACGCAATCGCTTTGCGTTTCATCAACGTTGGCCCGGCATTCTTGAGCTTAACTTGAAAAGCCAAGGCGAAGACGTTCGAGTAATTGAGGACTGCCTAAATGGTCGCCGCACGATCTATGAAGACCCCTTTAAACCCGGCCGCAATGGCCTCATTGGATTGGGGCAGCGCATCGAGATTAATTCACCGCTATCATTAGTCATTTTGATGTTAGGCACCAACGACTTTCAAGCTAACCACAACCATACAGTCGCTGATGCCAAAAATGGCATGCGGACACTTATTAATGAAATCAGAAGTGCTACGCTAGAACCCGGCATGAATATGCCTGAAATTCTTGTGATCGCCCCACCTCCCATCCTAGAACCAAAAGGTGAGATTGCAGCAAAATTTAAAGATGCAGAGAAAAAGTGTATTGGGCTTGCTAAAGCCTATCAAGACTTATGCGAAGAAATGGTCTGTCAATTTTTTGATGCTGCTTCAGTCACAAGCTCAAGCAAAGTTGATGGCGTGCATTTTGATATCGAGCAACATTTGGCCTTTGGAAATGCCATCACTAAATTTATCAGCGCAAAACTATCATCAACCGCCAAAAAATTATGAAGAGTAGGCGATATAGCGAAAACAAACATTTTAGATAGCCTTAAAAAAGCCTGTCAATTGGTATACTTTAAATTTGCTGGTGCCGGGCACCACCCTATCACAATGCAGTTAGAGACTTTAGGTTTTACTCTAGGGCAAATTTTCTGAAGTTAAATTTTATTAATGTATGAAAAACCGATATTTTCAGCATCAAAAGTTTTTACACTCAGAATCTTAACGCTTCAATAGGATTGAGTTTTGCTGCTTTCTTGGCAGGATAGAACCCGAAAAAAACACCAACCGCTGTGGCCACTGTAAAAGCTAGCGTAATGGCGTTGAGTGAAATAATAATAGAAGCCTCCGTGAGATTTTTCACTAGGATTGCCCCGCCCACACCAATTGCAATACCGATCAAACAACCGACGATGGAGATTACTACTGCCTCAAGTAAGAACTGTAAAAGAATATTACGCTCGCGGGCGCCTATCGCCATTCGGATACCGATCTCTCTAGTACGTTCAGTGACAGATACCAACATGATATTCATAATGCCGATACCCCCCACTAATAACGAAACAGAAGCTATAGCACCCAAGAGGAGTGACATCGTTTTGGTGGTTTCTGCGGCTGATTTAGCGAGTGCCGTTAAATTTCTGACAGAGAAATCTTGCTCAGCGCCCTCACGAATATTGTGTCTTTGTTTGAGTAGGCTGTTTAAATTATCTTCCACCATTCCCATGACTTTATCTGACTCTGCTTGCACCATGATTTGACGAACGCTGCCAGGGATTTGATTGCCAAAAATCTTACGTTGTGCGGTCGAAAGCGGAACGATGATGGTGTCGTCTTGATCTCTACCATCTAAGCTTTGCCCTTTACTCTCCAGTATGCCGATGATGGTAAATGGACTTGCTTTAATACGAATTGTTTTTCCAATCGGGTCCACATCATCGCCAAATAAGCTATGCGCTGTTGTCGTACCTATTAAAGCAACGCGTGTAGCCGAGCGCATATCGGACAACCCGAATGCATAGCCATCTAAGAGGCTCCATGAACGTATATCTAAAAAACTCGGGCTAGTTCCAAGGATTGCGGTATTCCAGTTATTTCCAGCATAAATGACTTGCGCGTTCCCCATGCTTAAAGGCGCCACGGCAATTACACCATCCAAGTCGGACATGGCATTTGCATCTTTGACGTTGAGCGTAGCCGCGTTTCCCGAGGCCGAGCGTGCGCCACCAGAGCTGGGTGGGCCTGAAAGCACAATAAATAAGTTGCTCCCCATAGAGCTAATTGACTTTTTAACAGAATCTTCGGCGCCTTGGCCAATAGCCATCATAAGGACCACCGCCCCTACACCGATCACCATCCCGAGCATCGTCAAAAAAGTACGTAGTCGATTGGCGCCCATCGCCCGCCATGCTTCACCAAACATCGCAGAAAACATTAATGACGCTCCTGTGAATGACTGATTTTGGTGCGAACATCTTCAACAATGCTGCCATCCACGAACTTGATCTGACGGCTAGCATGGTCTGCAATATCTTGTTCATGCGTAACAAGCACAACAGTGATGCCATCTTGATTAAGCTCATTAAAGAGCATCATGATTTCATGGCTGGTTGTTGTATCTAGATTGCCAGTCGGTTCATCTGCCAAAATAAGGCGCGGATTATTAATGAGGGCTCGTGCAATTGCGACCCGTTGTTGTTGCCCGCCAGAAATTTGATTGGGTCTTGATGCGCTATGCTTAGCAAGTCCAACTTTTTCTAGGAGCTTTAGCGCACGCGCTGTACGCTCGTCTTTATCAACGCCCGAATAAACAAGTGGTAACGCCACGTTATCAACGAGTGATGAGCGCGCTAATAGATTAAACCCCTGAAAAACAAAGCCGATGGTTTTGTTTCTGAGATTAGCAAGAGCATCATTCTCTAAGTTTGCTACAGTTTGACCATCTAAGAAGTAGTCGCCTTTAGAAGGCTTATCTAGGCAGCCAAGAATATTCATAAAGGTGGATTTTCCAGAGCCGGATGGCCCCATAATCGCGACAAAATCTCCGGCCTCAATATCAATATTGACATCTTTTAAGACCGAGAATGTCCCAGCATCTGTGTAATATTCTTTATACAAGTGTGAGACACTGATGACGTTTTTTGATAGCACTGTAGTCACGCTTCCACCTTAGAATGAACGCATGCGCATTGGGCTAGCACCAGATGCTGATCCGCCGCTATCTGGCTGGGACTCTCCCACAATCACTTTCTCGCCTACTTTTAGCTGATCGCTTTTGATTTCCGTTAATTTTCCGTCAGTTAAACCAAGGGTAAGCTTTACTTCCACCGGCTGATTGTCACGCAAGACATAAAGTTTGCCATGGGGGATGTTTTGATCGTTATGTTTCTTAGCATCACCATGCGAATGTTTCTCGTTGGCTGGGGAAGCATTTGTGTCACTCAATGCAGGCTTATATCTCAGCGCTGCATTAGGGGCAAGCAAGACATCATTATGATGATCAATCGCAATGGTGACAAACGCGGTCATGCCTGGAAGTAGAGTTTCATC
Organism: uncultured Methylophilaceae bacterium; assembly: GCA_903870165.1. Taxonomy (GTDB): domain Bacteria; phylum Pseudomonadota; class Gammaproteobacteria; order Burkholderiales; family Methylophilaceae; genus Methylopumilus_A. The sequence goes on from CAIQBW010000012.1 coordinate 15,899, forward strand.
AGAATTATCTACCGAAATCACGACGTTGTAGGTCACAACGTTAGATACGGTTGTTGGATTCAGCCGGAGTTGTTTGACCACCCCCTCAAAATTACGATTGGGAAAAGCATCGACAGTGAACTTTGCTTTCTGTCCTACTTTAATATTGCCTATATCCGCCTCTGCAAAGCTCGTGTTAATTTGCATCTTGGATAAATCTTGCGCGATTGTAATCAAGGTTGGGGTTTGAAAGCTTGCAGCAACAGTCTGGCCTACATCAATCACCCGATCCACCACAATGCCAGACACAGGGGAGCGGATAATAGAATAAGCAAGATTGGTCTGGTCGCGACTCAACTGGGCTTTGACTGTGTCTAGCTGTGCTTTTGCTGATTCTAGAGATTGAATTGCCTGATCCAGATCTTGCTTTGAAGCAAAGTCCTGACTAAACAAATTACGCATACGCGCCTCATTTGCCTTTGCCAAGTCCAGAGAGGCTTGAGCATTGTGGAGATTGCCTTTTGATTGCGCAATTTGCGCGGTAAAAAGGGCGTCGTCCAACTCCAATAAGATTTGGCCCGCTTTCACTTTATCGTTGTAATCCACATAGAGTTTGCTCACTCGCCCGGAGACTTGTGTACCGACATTAATTAAGCTCACTGGGTTGATGGTGCCGTTAGCGTTGACGCTTTGTTCTACATCCCCCTTGGTAATGGTCTGTAATCGATACAAGTCTTCGGGGGTTAATTTTTTACTTTGTTGATAGTAATAAATGGCCCCAGCAATCATCATGATGATGAGGATGGTAGGGAGATATTTTTTAATGATTTTATTCATTCAATTCTCGGTTTCAGTGTTCTACGTTAGCTTGCGGTAAAGATAAGATCATCGCGTTATCAAGCCCACCAATCGCTTGCGCCAATGAGGCTCGAGCAATGTTCCAATTGAGCGTCGACTGAACGATTTGTTGGTTCGCATTAGCTAACGCACTTTGGGCACTCAAGGTGTCAATGATGTTACCAACACCTGCTTTATAGCGACCCAAGGCGACACGTGCAGATTCCTCTGCGCTGCGAACCAATGCGTTACTTGCATTCACGGATTCAATAGCTGTGCGGAGTGATTGATAAGCGCCCCATACGTCGAGCGAGACTTGAAGTTTTAAGCGATCACGCTGTGCAATTTTGACGTCAGCGTTTGCAAGTGCTGACTGAATGCGATAGCTTGGGGCGTATCCAATAAACAGTGGAATCGTTACATTTAGGCCAACTGTTGTTGTGTTGATTGAGCTGAGTTGACTGCCATCTTGCCAAGCATTCGACATGGCTAAATTGACAGTTGGTTTTGCTGCAGCGCGACTAGATAAGATGGATGCTTCTGCCGCCTTGACTTGCGCTTCGCTGGCGATTAGATCAGGGCGGCGCGCAATGGCTTCGTTAATTAAGGTTGTGATGTCTTGATTAAGCTCCACAGCTTCCACGTTTAGTTGGCTGGGCATCAGCGTTAACGTTGCATTCGCAGGCAAGCCCATCACGTTTGCCAAACTTCCATAAGCGCTCTTTAAAGCACCTTCCGCGGTAATGCGCGTTAATGTTGCTTGTGCATACGCTGTCTGTGCTTGCAATTTATCGGCTGGGGTTGTTACCCCTGCTTGATAACGCGCCTCTGCTGCTTTGAAACTCTCCTGGGCAGTCGTTTCTGATGTAATGGCGGCTTCTAAGGCGCTGATGCTGGCTTGTACTTGGTAGTAATTGGTCACGGCGGCAAATAGTATCGTTTGCACCGCTGCACTTTGCGTCGCACTTGCCGCTTGCAATAGCTGACGGGCATTTTCTAGGGCGGCATCTCGATTACCAAAATCATACAAAAGGTAGGTCGCCACCAGGCTATTATTTAAATTGCTATAGGCGTTGTCACGGGTCACAAGTCTTGGGCTTGAGGCGTTTACATTGGTCCCTATAGTGTTGATGACAGAGGGTAAGTAAGCGGACTTAGCAATACCAACTTGTGCGGCTTGAGCCCTTGCATTCGCCCAGACCTCTCGTGTTTGAGGGTTGTTGCATAAGGCAGCATTTGCCACATCGCTCAAGTTTAAGGTGTTTTGTGCATGAATGCTTGAACAAGTATCTTGATTATCTGTTATTAAATAGCCTGCTGGCAAGGATGGCAGGGAGTTAATGTTGAGTGAATTGGTGCTATACCAAATAGAGTCCTCTCCAGCTAAAGCAAAGCAGGAAAAACATAATAGGGATAAGAATGCTGAAAGGCGTAATATATTCAAGGGATGGCCTGTACTTTACTATTAAAGAGCGCCATGTTCAGCGTCAAACTTTATTTCGGCCTTGGTAAGGTGTGTGACCAAGATGTGAGAGATTAAATTAATACCGGTACCCGCATAGAGTGCTGGAAGCAGGTACAAAGCGACCGACAATTCTGAGCTAAATAAACGATTATCGAGCATCGATAAAGAGTGCTTAGCCATGTCAGATAATATTCTAAGTAAAAATATATCTAGTCCAGCCAAGATAATGAGAATAATGCCAAATGAAACGACAGTCGCTCTTGATAACGAACGTTTATGCCAAATTAAAAAATAAACGAGGACTGGGGTTGCAACCGAGAAAACGATTAATTCAATAAATTCTTTTTCTAAAAAAACACTAACCATTGCTATCCCATCTAACATTCATACAAGAGCAACATTAACGTCGCTCAGTTTATTTGGTTTACAAGCCTATTAATTTAAGTCAGAAAAACCAAAAATCCATCAGCAAAATATATCAATCCAAGACCGCCACATAACACGCCAGAGAGCCACACCAATTTCTTCTTCAACAAGCCCGCAATAGAAGAGAGCAGGATAGAGATTTGTAGATAAATGACGGCCAATCCAAAGGCGTGGGAATGAACTTGCGCCTCATCTCTATTTGCTTCTAATCCCTTAGCCTTGGTTTGTAGCTCTTCTTTTTCTTGGTTGTATTTTTCTACCTTGGAACGGTAATCATTGATGGTCTGATGGTACCTATCTGAAAGTTGTTGTTGCGTTGCGGGCGAAAGCGAGGCCAAATCAAGCTCAAGTTTGTCTGCTTGCATCTGATAAAGGTAGGATTTAATGCTTTTTGATTGATAGAGCGCCCACTCATCGGATGCTTGTGATTGACTCATAATGGACTTCGTTGAGAATCCGCCACCTTTAAAAGTAGCAAGCGTTGCACATACTGCAAAAATGACGGTGGTTAATGCCAAATAATTTAGCCACTGCTCTTTTTTCTCTTCTGCCATTTTGATCTCCTTTCAGTTCTAACTGTTTTACTAATTCTGAGTATACACCTTGGATAATTTTAAGAGACTTATTCAAATTAAGCATAAAAAATTTGGACAGCAGTCAACGGATAACTTAACCGCACGTTAGCTGTATTAAGTAACACAAAATAAAAAATGCTTTAACTGAGGAGAAGTAAAATGAAACATCTGCATTGGCTATTGCTTGCCGCTGGCATTTCATTGAGTGCTGCTGCGCAAGCGCATGAGTTCGGACACTATGGTCATGGTTACGGCCACGGTGGCGTTGGTTTTTATTTCGGCGTTCCAGGTCCTTATTATCCTTACTATGGCTATCCGTATTCATACCCGTATTATCCCTATCCACCCGCAGTAATCGCCCCATCACAGCCGCCTGTGTACGTTGAGCAACAGCCACAAATTGTTCAACAAGCACCGGCGCAGCCGCAGGTGGCTCCAGTTCAGGATGCGACTAACTATTGGTATTACTGCACAAATCCAGATGGGTACTACCCTTATGTAAAAGACTGCCCAATAGGGTGGAAAAAGGTTCCGGCCACACCACCAAAATAAGTTTATAAGGAAAAATGAATCATGAAATTTAATGTAAAACATATCGCCGTGATTTTTTCCGGGCTTACCTTAGGGGCTTGCGTCTCGCTACCAAATGGCCCGAGTAGAATGGCATTGCCTGGAAGCGGCAAATCTTTTGATCAGTTTCAATATGATGATGCATCATGTCGTGGTTTTGCTCAGACGCAAATTGGTGGCAAGACAGCGCAGCAAGCTTCGAATGACAGCTTTGTTGAGACAGCAGTCCTTGGCACGGCAATCGGCGCGGCTTTAGGCGCAGCTACAGGAGGCGGTCACGGTGCAGGAGTTGGCGCCGCAGGCGGTCTGTTAATGGGTAGTGCGATTGGCGCAAATGCCGCCAATGTCTCAGGGCACACAACACAACAGGTCTACGATAACGGGTATATACAATGCATGTATGCGAAAGGTCACAAAGTGCCTGTTTCTGGGAGACTTAACCAGCAATCTCCCTATAGCCCATCCCCTGCGTCTCCACAGAATAACTATGTACCTCCCCCACCACCTGGCTCCCCACCGCCTCCGCCATCAGGTTCACCTGCGGTCCCTCCTGGATATTAATTGATCGGATTAAGAGGATATTTATATGCAAATAAGAACATTCAGTAAATTGCTGGTATTAATCTTAACGATAGCCACTCAGACCACGTCTTATGCTGAAGAACATTTTCGGGGTGAGCGAGGTAATGAAGAGCGCGGCCACGAATTTCGAGGCAACGAAATGCGCGGTCATGACTATCGAGAGGGGTGGCGAGGCGATATGAGCCGCTTCCATGAGCGTGATATTGATATATGGCGGGGTGGTCGCTGGTATCACGGCTATCACGATGGTCGTAACGCATGGTGGTGGTTTGCCGGAGGCATATGGTATGCCTACAGCGTGCCTGTTTATCCATACCCTGATCCTTATCAACCACCGGTTGTCATCGTCCAGACACCACAACCCCCGGTCTACGTAGAACAAAACCCACCGGTACAAGCTGCGCCGCCAGCGCAGACTGCTCCGCAGGCACAGTTCTGGTACTACTGCAGTAATCCTGCAGGCTACTACCCTTACGTGCCGAATTGCTCAGTGGATTGGCAAAAAGTGCCAGCAACGCCTGCACCACCTAAGCAATAACTTTGAATTAATTTTATTTAGGGGATTGAGATGAACATGAAATATTTATTATCGGCAGTATCCGTTTTAGCAGTTTTTGGTTGTTCAAATGCATATGCCCATGAAAGCCATGATGGAAATAAAGAAGACAGAATGCGTGAAGCATTTCAAAAAGCTGACACTAATAACGACGGAAAAATTAGCTATGAAGAATTTCGTATTGCGCATGAAAAGCGTGGTGAAGAGATGTTTAAGAAAATGGATGCCAACGGTGATGGTTTTATTGATGAGGCTGAACGCAAAGATTTTCACGAAAAAATGCGCGAGCATCGTCATGAGCATCACAAAGAGTGGAGATATAAAACGAAAGATGATGGTGCAATAGTTAGCGAGACCAAGTAGTTTTTTGCTGATTTAGTCTGCAGATTCTCACTCAGACTAAATCAGTCAATTAGTCCTAGACCGCCGCACTTAACTCTTATACAACCATCAATTTTTTCGATGTTACCTTTGGAGACTTTGGAAAATCGCAACATTTATGAGCGTGAATTATTTTTCCACTTTAAAAAAGCCCTCCTTAGAGAGCTAAAGTATTCTATAACTAATATTTGCATATAAACGTTAATCCTTCTTAAGATGTGCTAGCTCATCTAACGCGCTTCCACCATCGGCATAAGCAAGCTGAAAACTTGGTCTTTCCTTCCAACGCTTCCAGATAGTATCGAGATGCTCAAAACGCTCATCAAGCGGTGTGGCATTTACTGGAAACTTTGAGAATGCTATTGCTATACACAAGGTAATATCTGCAAATGTTGGCTCTTCACCACCTAGAATCCATGAGCGGCCGTCCGATAGATGGCGATCAACTAGCGAAGCGTGAGCTATCGCCTCTTTGCGACAGTGCTCACCCCATTGAGGATTGTTCGTCAACTCGAGCTTAGATCCCAACCCTTGGTGCATCACATGAAACATTGTGACAATACGATACAACACATGTGTTGAAATACGATTCTCCCACATAGTGTCTTGGCCTTCCTCAAGTGGGGTCGAACCCATAATTTTGCGGCCTGGATATGACTGGTCGAGATACCTAACGATTGCTGCAGTTTCAGAAAGGTATTTGCCATCTCCAAACGAAAGCGTGGGAGTTTCACCCCATGGATTCATTTTTAAGTGGGGCCATTTGCGTTGATCTCCTCCTGGCGCCATATCATAAATAACTTCATCAAATTGATCCGCTATTCCTTTTTCATGGATAAAAAGACGAAGACGTTGTGGATTAGGAAAGGCAGACGGTGAAGTATAAATCTTGAGCTTGTCAGACATAAAAACTCCCATTAATTAATATTATTCATTGCTACAGAGTGAATATATATACCATCTTTAGATATGTATAATTTTTTGTTTTAATCCAGTTAATAAATTTTACTAATGAATGTGACATGGTAGGTTTCAGCGATTGAAATAACCAAAAAACTTTTGACAGTCTACCCTTGCCGCTTCAGGTAAAATGCCGTACTTAATACTAAATGTTGTGTATGGCCTAAAATGACAATAGATAGACCTAGTCTATTAGCCAATCAGCTCACAAAAATCAAACTCTCAACCTCAAGGACCAGCATGCAAATTAAAACGAGCAAGATTTTCAACATTGCTTTAACAGTAGCAATCCTAGCGTTAGCACTCAACGCATATCAAATGAAGCAGCAATTAGATGACCAAATCCAAGGTTCATCTAAATCAGTTGATAAAATCAACGCTTCAATTAACACAATAAAAGCGCATGAAGTTGAATTAGAGGCTAAAGATGTTGCTATGTCAGCGCTTGTTGCAGACCTCATCATCAAAACACAAGAGCAAGGTCAATCTATTGATGAACTTGTAGCAAAGCAAACAAAGAAGAAATAAAGAAATAAAATGCCACCCGAGGTGCTGAGTGAAGTGCCATAAGAATTTTTAGACGTTCCCGTAGGAAATTTAAGCACTGAAAATATAATCAATACATTAAACGGAATTAACCTATGCCCTGGATTATCTTTAAATATACGATTACTGCTGGCTTGATCGTTTTAATTTCTGAAGTAGCTAAACGCAGTGATAAATTAGGTGGCTTAATTGCAGCACTTCCCTTGGTCACTGTTCTCACTCTAATTTGGCTCTTCGTAGAAAATCAATCATCAGAAAAGATTGCTAATCATGCTTGGTATACCTTTTGGTATGTTGTACCTACGCTTCCGATGTTTTTGCTCTTTCCTTGGTTGCTTAAAAGAGTGAGCTTTTGGTCAACAATGGGCATCTCTATTATAGTCACGCTTTTTAGCTTTTATCTCTTTGCTAAGCTGGTTAAAAGCTGGGGCATTGAATTGATCTAACGAAATCAGTTTAAGTGCCTAAGCCTAATGTATAAAAAATTCCTGTTAATTGCCTTTATGTCCCATCCTTTAATCGGATTAGGGGCTCCATTTGAGATCAAAGTGCATGATGAGCTAATCGCCTCTGAAAATGAAAATGCCTATGAGTTCGAAACCAATCTACATCAAAAATCGAATAGTGAGCCTCTTCAAGGCACTTTTTTCCAGACTCGTCTTGAATATGCACGCGGCATCAGTTCAGCTTCAGAAGTTTCCATTAATGGTTTTGCTAGCGTTTACAACGGCAATACTTATCTAAATGGTGGAAAACTCGCTTACATGTATATCCCTGAGCATGACGAGTCAGGGATATTTCATTACGGTATAAAAAATGAAATTAATTACATTAAAGCGGTTGGCGGCGGTAGCCAAACGTTTATAGAAGTAACGCCCATTCTGGCATTTCAACTTAGTAAGTGGCGACTAAGTTTGAATCCCTCTTTGGACATATATCTTTCAGGAAATACAGAGAATTACGTACTTGCTCCATCAACCAAGCTCCAATACGAACTGAGTAAAACCGCCTACATAAGCACAGAGTACTATAGCGAATTAAGCCCAGCTAACCATTTGGGGTCTTTTTCACAACGTCCAGATATGCTCTATTTAGTCTTCGATAAAATTATCGACAAGAAATCAAACCTAAATTTTGGTATTGGTCAAAGCACTCACAGCAATAGTGATAAATGGGCTTTGAAACTGATTTACGCATTTTCATTTGACTAATCCAGGTTACTCTCAAAATCAAACAAAGTATGCTGAGTGAGGTGTATCGCGTAAAATACACACTTTTGATAGACGTAAAAAAAGCCTACCAGTTGGTAAGCTTTTAATTTACTTGGTGCCGGGGGGGGAATCGAACCCCCATGAAGTTGCCCTCGCTGGATTTTGAGAGTGCCAGAGCGTGATTTTCACCGTAAGATTTCAACTAGTTATCTCCCCTATTTTCGCGGTGTTGAAAGGTGTGCTGAGAGAACTGTCAAAAGTTTTTACACTGCCCTGCTCTGTAGTTAGTTCGATGCCCAAATCAAGCGTCAAATCTTTTGACAGTCTACCTAGCCAACTTAATGTAAAATTCTCGACTTAGTGCTGGGTAAGGTATATTGAGTAAAATACACACTTTTGATAAAGGTAAAAAAAGCTTACCTGTTGGTAAGCTTTTAATTTACTTGGTGCCGGGTGGGGAGATCGAACCCCCATGAAGTTGCCCTCGCTGGATTTTGAGAGTTCCACAGCGTGATTTTCAACGTAAGATTTCAATTGGTTAATGCCCCTATTTTCGCGGTGTTGAAAGAGGTGCTGAGAGAACCGTCAAAAGTTTTTACACAGCAACAATCTGTCAAGAGTTCGGTACATAATTTGTTGCCCTCCTAAGACTGGTTGACTTACAATCAAATGATTGACTAGTCAAACATTGTTCATATTACAAAATGAGGTTGAATTGATCTATCAGCCAAGCACCTACAAACCCGATGAAAGTATTTTCTTTCTGATAGCAAGAAATCAGCTGATGTTTGAGCGAATTGGGGATCAACGGCTAAAGCAATTTGGCATTAGTTCATCCCAGTTACGGGTTATGATACTAATTGATTATCTCAACTCGCCTACCGCATCACAGATTGCAGCCACTGTCGGTTCTAATGCCGCTGCAACTGTAAGAACACTTGATCGGTTGGAGAAAAAAGAATGGATTAGGCGGATAAGATCCAGTCAAGATCGTCGCGTTATCAACCTCACCATCACCCCAAAAGCAAAGGAAATCATCGGCCAATTAATGCCCCATGTTTTTGAGTTTTTAAATAACGCGTTAAACGGTGTCACGCTGGATGAATTTAGCACTGTCAAAAAGGTGCTAGGTATTATTGCCAACAATCATCTCCATATGCTTGAAGCCATGCAAGTCGGCAAAGTATGAGGAAATTCCTACTCTTTTTAATCTCGCTGCCGCTTACGGCTTGCATCACACGGCCAATTGACCATTCGCCTGCACTCAGTCCTTTAGAGCATATTGAACCAAAGTTAGGGGGTGGCGATATCAACATTCCAAAGCACTGGTGGCGGCAGTTGGGCGATCCTCAGCTTGAATTGCTAGTTAATGAAGCACTAAAGCACTCGCCTAATATGGCACTTGCTAAGCTAAGGGTTGAAGCTGCTCAGCAGCAAGTTAATGCTGAACTCGCAACCATGGGTCCTAAGATCACCGGCAATGCACAACTCAATGAACAACGCCTCTCTAAGAATTACATCTATTTACCTAATATGCCAGCCACGACAAGCTATGGATTGGCAGGCGCGTCCTTAAACTGGTCACTCGATATATGGGACAAACAGAAGAAGACTCTTGAAGCGATTAAGCAAGACGTGAAGAGTCAGGATTACGACTTGGAATTCACCAAACTATGGTTAGCTTTCACGGTAGTGCAGGCGTACATTGATTACGATATTGCTTTTCAACATAACCAAATTGCATCAGAAGGGCTGGCGACACAAAAGCAGCTTAGTTTTATTGCGAAAGAGCGTTTTAAAGCAGGCCTCGTTGATCACAATTTAGTCGATCAACTTCAAATAGAGCTTGAAAAAGCCATCATGGCGGAGTTAAAAACTGAGCAAATTATTAAGATGCAACAACATCAATTGGCCGCCTTAGTTAATCAAGGTCCTAGTTGGGGAGAGGCTTTGGAAGCTCCGCAGATTCATGATGAATTAAGGCCGTTGCCTGAGCTGATTCCAGCAAGTTTAATTGCAAGACGCTCAGACTTGCAGGCACTGCTCACGCAAATCAATGGAGCTAAGCTACGTGTGGATGTAGCTAAACTAAGTTACCTCCCCGATGTTAATTTGCAGAGTTTGATAGGCTTTCAAGCCTTTAATTTAGGTCATTTATTGGAATCTAACAGTCGTCAATTCAGCCTAGGGCCTGTACTTAGCCTGCCTATTTTTGATAGTGGTGCAATTGCATCTTCAATTTCGTCGCGCCAGATAGAACGCAATCAACTGATTTATTCCTACCAAAATACCTTGTTGAGCATCCTTAAAGAATCTGCCAATGGTATCTTGGCAGTCAATACTTCTGCGCAGAATTTGACCCAGGCTTCGCAAGCAGAATGCCAAGCAGCTTCGCTTTATGCGGTCACTCAACAAAAGCGGCTAGCAGGCTTAGTGGACGATACGACCTTGCTGCAAGCCCAGTTGCAATACTTGATGAACAAACAGCAGTTATTAGATGCGCAAGATCAACATATGCATGATTATGTAAGCTTGTTAATGAGCCTAGGTGGTCCGATTGAAACTGAAGTAACCCATTGATGATAGTGAGAGTTGACCATGAATATTGAGCAAACAGCCCAGCCTTTTAATAGAAAAAAAGCCTTCAAAATATTTTTTGGCTTAGTAGCTCTAATAGCCATTGGCTTTGCTTTTTATTGGTGGAAGTATTTAAATCATTATGAGTCTACTGATAACGCCTATGTTGCAGCTCCTCAGATTCAAATTTCTTCACAAGTCGAGGGGACAATTGCAGCTGTCCAAGTAGTCGAGACGCAGCAAGTCAAAGCGGGTGATTTGCTCTTAAAAATCGACCCTACGGAGGCTGAAATTGCTTCACACATGGCAGATGCAGAGCTGTTGAATGCTTATTTAGCAAGTCGATCAGCGATTTTAAAAACCCAGCAGAAGAAAGTTGATCTCGTGCGGATTGGCGAGGATATTAGACGTCGTCAATCATTAAAAGGCGTGGCTGCAGTCTCCGCTGAAGAACTTAATCATTTACAGATGGAATATCAGGCAGCGGATAACGGGTATAAAGAAATGCTTGAGCGCTCCGATAATTTGGTGGATGTTGCAACCGCCACGCGTCATCCGGATGTGCAAAAAGCTAGCGCAGCTGCCAAACAAGCCTATGTCACGCTGCTTCGTACCAAAGTGCTCAGTCCTGTAGACGCGATAGTCGCTAAACGTAATGCACAAGTGGGCCAGCGCGTGGCACCTGGCGTATCACTTGCCACGCTTGTGATACTCAACGATAGTTGGGTAGATGCGAATTTTAAAGAGGATCAATTACGTAATATTCGCTTAGGACAGGCTGTTGAGTTAGAAGCTGACATTTATGGCAGCAAAGTCATTTACACCGGGAAAATAGTCGGTTTCTCGCCAGCGACCGGTGCCAATATGTCACTCTTGCCCGCACAAAATGCCACCGGCAACTGGGTGAAAGTTGTTCAGCGCTTGCCCGTAAGAATTGCGATTGATCCTAGTCAGCTTCAAAAAAATCCATTACAGGTAGGCTTGTCACTTAGTGCCCGAGTCGATACCTCTCAGCAAGATGGAGGGTCATTAGCAGCGGCAGAAAAAACCAACGTGACCGCCACCCATATCTATGACGCACAATCTGCGGAAGCGGATCAACATGTGCGTAAAATCCTTAACCAAGCTCATCTTCATTAACCATGGGTCAACCGTCAGGTAACGCACCCCTCACTGGCGCTAAGCTTATTTTAGCAACCCTAGCCTTGGGCCTTGGGTCGTTCATGAACATTTTAGATATGTCGATTGCCAATGTGGCGCTGCCGACAATTTCAGGCGACTTTGCAATCACGCCGACACAAGGCACCTGGCTCATTACTTCTTACGCAGTGAGCGAAGCGATTTTCTTACCGCTCACTGGTTGGTTATCTAGACGTTTTGGGGAAGTGCGTCAATTTATTTTTGCGACCCTCATGTTCACGCTAGCTTCAGTTTTATGCGGACTTGCCCCCTCTTTTAGCTTGCTGCTATTCGCGCGCGTATTACAAGGGGTGGTTGGTGCCTCAATGATTCCACTCTCGCAAGCGTTAATGATGAAGTGTTTCCCACCCAAAAAAGTAGGGCTCGCGCTCGGCATTTGGGCGACCACCACGGTTTTAGCACCTGTCTTAGGTCCACTGATTGGGGGCTGGCTCACCGATAGCTACAGCTGGCGGTGGGTATTTTATATCAACGTGCCATTTGGAATCATCTGCGCTTATTTGATGTATCGTATTTTTGGCACACCTAAACCAGAAGCAAACAAAGAGGTGATTGATATCGTAGGTTTAATCTTGTTAATTGTGAGTGTTTCCACCTTACAAATTATGCTCGATAAAGGCAGTGAGCTGGATTGGTTTTCTTCTTATTGGATTAGCGCGCTTGCAATCATTTCATTTGTATCATTTGGAGCCCTCATTATTTGGGAGCTCGGGGAAGAGCATCCAGTAATCAATTTGCGCTTATTTATGCGCAGAAACTATGCGATTGCAGCCATTTGTCTCGCCATCGGTTCGTTCGCGTTTTACACCTATGTAGTGGTAGGACCCTTATGGATGCAAACGCAGCTCGGATACACAGCATTAACGGCTGGCGAAGTAATGGGTTTTACCGGAGTTCTTGCCTTAGTCTGCGGGCCGCTTTTTGGGGCGAACATTCACAGAATTGATGCCCGCCTTATTGCGACCACCGGCTTTTTAGTGATGTCTTACAGTTGTTTTGAAGCAGCCTTATTTACCACGCAGGTAGATAAGAACTCACTTATTTTGGCTCGCATCTCAGTGGGAGCTGGGATAGCAGGATTTTTCATGCCAGTAACGGCCATATCAATGTCACAACTCAAGCCCCATGAAATTGCTGCAGGCACTGGAATGACCAATTTCTTAAGAAATATCGGAGGAAGTGTTGGAACGGCGATTTCAACCACTATGTGGAATGATTATGCCAATCGATATCATGCCCAAATGGTTGAGCATATCAATATGGGAAACCTCCCTTATCAAGACTTCTCTAACATCGCGAATCAGGCAGGCATGAAAGATGGCAGTGTGTTGATGTTAATAGATCGCTTAATCAACTCTGAGGCCTATTTACTCTCTACCAACCACGTCATGCTGATGGCTGGATTAGTTTTGCTTCTTCTTGCTCCAGTCATTTGGCTTGCGAAGCCACCCTTCACCTCTTCTAAAGGCGCACATTAATTATGTGACTTTCCAGACATTTTCAGTGTCAATTCTTTTGACACAAACCCCGAATAAAAAGCTTAAAATTCTCTCAAGAAGTTTGTATTTGGTATGTATTGAGATATTTGACAATAAAAAAGGAGCTGTTTGTTAAATGGGATTTTGTACATATTTTTGTACGCATTTCGAAAATGTCGGAGTTCACGAAATTTCGGATTTATGATCTTTTGGCATTCATCAAATAATAAAAATAGCTTAATTAGGATTAACTACCCATACTGGAAGGAATAACCTTAAAGGGGAAAAGTAATGTCCACACAAACAAGCAAGCTCAACACAATAGATATTGGCATTAATGACAAAGACCGGCAGGCCATTGCAGATGGATTATCCAAACTACTTGCAGATACCTACACTCTCTATTTAACAACACATAACTTTCATTGGAATGTCACAGGCCCGATGTTCAATACTCTGCATCTTATGTTTATGGGGCAATACACAGAACTATGGAATGCGGTTGATCCAATTGCTGAACGCATACGCTCATTAGGACATTTCGCACCTGGCTCATATCAACAGTTCTCAGAACTAACCTCTCTTCCCGATGTGCCTTCTAGCCCACCAAAAGCCATCGATATGATCAAAACACTAGTAAAGGGTCACGAAGCGGTAGCGCGGACAGCCAGGGAAATTCTTAATACGGCAGATGATGCAAATGACCAACCAACAGCCGACCTTTTGACACAAAGGTTAGATATCCATGAGAAGACCGCTTGGATGCTAAGAAGTCTTTTGGAAGAGTAATTACATTCATGAAAATACTTACACATCATTCATGATGATTGATAGCGTGACTTTAAAACTTCTAGGTAGTATTCATATCTTAGAAGTGAGCAAATAAATTGCTTGGTTCTTTTTATAAAAACTTAAGGAGATTTATTATGTGGACAAAACCAGCTGCTACTGAAATGCGTTTCGGTTTCGAAGTAACAATGTACGTAATGAACAAATAATCATTTTTGATTATTTAGAAAAAGGGAAGTTGTCTTCCCTTTTTTAATATCCTAACTATAAGTAAAGTTTATCAATCATATAAGAACATACAATTAGATTAATTGATAAGTGAGGCATATGATGATCCCTAACAACAGAAAACAGGAATGAGAAATGAATACTTGGGGAAAAATATATCGCTGGAGAAAAAACATCACAAAGTTTTTTAGTATTGAAACAAAAGTCTCTATCAGTAAGGAAACACAAAGAATTCATGAGGAGCAGAGCTGGCTAGGTATTGGTTAGCACGCTGCTCTTGATGTCGGTAAGGAGCTATTCTCCATTGCTTTTTATCTCCCTTTTAGAGCGCCTAGTGCGCTCTTTTTTTAAATTATCGATATCATTAAATTTAGCAAGTAAAACTAATGATCTTACTTACCGCGTATTTAAACTTAAAAGAAATTAATCAGTCATACAAACAAGCAATTTGCGAAACTTAATTAAGGAGAAAAATCATGGATTGGGTAACAGACTGCTACTAAGCTACTTCACTTAAGAAAATACCTGCCCCCCTAAGACGTGGGCTTTTTTATTTCTACCACAAAACTTTAGACGCTCTTCTGAGAAATGTCGGGATTCCCGACTTTTTTGATCCTAACCCTTTTGAGTTAAAACCACACATCAGGCCTGTATTGAAATTTTGGACAAAAAAAGGGCTACGTTTTCACGTAACCCTTTTGTAATACTTGGTGGGCTGTGCGGGGATCGAATTAAGGGAATAAGCCTCGCTTCAGATATATTTTATATTATCCAACATTAAGATTTATGACCCTTAATAATGACCTTCAAAAATCTTTTCCAACGCTTACAAACAAAGATCTTCTTTGTCCAAACTGTGGTGCACCAACACCAATTCCAGAACCATCTCTTATTTCATAGATTCGATCAAAGGCATTAATTAACGCAACTTTTGCATTAAAGTTGCCGAGTATTGGGTTATTGAAGGAACTTCCAGCCGAGAAATTAAGAGTTGTATAAGCAGGAAGTGAACTGGTATTCGCAAACCCAGATCGCATTCCAGAGCCGAAGATTAAATTAGATCCTAAAGCGACCTTGTCGATCTGATAAGTCATGCCTGCTGAGGCAGTTAATGCTTGATCATGATCTAGATGCACCCAGTTGTTGGCGATATAGCTAAGCTCTGGTTGTCCAAAGTTAAATTGAGCAGACCCAATACTCTTACCCATTGCGCGAGATGTCGCGATATTCATATAAGCTTTAAAGTTATCTTGATGGTAGGTATTGGTGAGTTCCAAACCATAAATTCTGCCTTGGCTATAATTAAAAGGGGTAAATACTAACGCCTGACCGAACTGGCCTTCATCAAGCAAATGACTCACCTCTTTGTAGTAGGCATCTAGTCCAATCGTCCATCCTTCTAAGGGCGAGTGTGTCATCCCTATATCGTAATAATTAGATCTTTCTGATTTAACCAAATCATTTTGACTCACTTCAGGTTCATTCACCGTTCCTTGATACAAAGCAATTGAACTAGCACTAACTAACTCAGTTGGAGGCGGCGTGAAATATCTTGCATAGCCAGCATGTATGGTTGTTTTTGGAAGTCCTGTGTAGACAACCCCAATACGAGGGCTAATTTGACCTTCACTCACATAAGCATTTACATGATCTGCTCTCAATCCATAATTAACAGTTAAATCTTTCCATACAGACCATTCATCTTGCATATAGAGACTCTGCAATGAAGCCTGCTTGCGAGAATTATCTAAAATTGAAATGGGTGATGTATTTGTTGGGTCTGATGAAAAAACATTAACAGCATTATTAGTAATGGCTCGTTCGGAACTAGCTGATAAGCCATACTTGATCAAATGGTTATCATTAAATTGATAGGTAAATTCATTTTGAAGGCCATTACTAAAATTACTGCGTAATACCTTTGAGGTAATCCCATTATAGATAAGATCCCCTAAATAATCTGGCTTGAAACTGGTTTCGGTGTATCTAGAGAAAAGACTAATTTGATAATCAGTTGTTGATGACCATTTTCCTTGATAGCTTAAAACAGCATAATGGGTTTGCTCACTTTGCGTTTCATTCAAACTAGAAGATGGGAGGCTTACTGTGATTCCATTAATCATCCCATAGTTGGAATGTTGATTAGGGTTATTTGGAATCTCAAAATGATTCACCGAGCTCCCCAGCATCAATGTAATTTTAGAATCATTTCTTAAAAGATAGGAGAGATAACCAAAACCCTTAAATTGATTCGTAGTGTCATGAATGGGATTGCGTGAAGCATTTGGGGACTCAATACCCAAATCGTTGTGCAATACCTGTCCTGTGAAGTAATAATCTAAATCGCCATCCGTGCCACCATACTCAATGGTTGGATTAATAGTGTTATGTTGTCCGTAAAGGACTGAGATATTACCGCCTGAGTTATCACTTCCTCTTTTTGTTTGAATATCCACAACTCCAGATGTTCTAATCCCGTAAGCAGCAGGTAAGGCGCCTGTAATTAAATTAACATGATCAAAAAATCGAGTATCTATACTTTGTCCAAACCCAGAAATGGATTCAGGAATGATAACTCCGTTAATTCTGTATTGCAGATTCGCATGTTCACCCCTGATATGAATCTGACCATATGAATCTTGCGCAACACCTGGGGCTTGAAGTAAGACTTGGTTTAATGGCGTGCTGGCTCCTAGTGGCATATCTTCAATAGTCGCCTGATCAATTTTATAGCTACTTGCCCCAACATCATTACTAATTGAATTTGCTGTTGAATCGATACGCTTTGATGTCACGGTGATTGCTGGCAAATTAATCCCTTCACCAGCGTGAGCGGATTGATTTACACCCAGTATATTGAATATAAATGTCGCTAAAATCGCCCATATATTTCTATAGAAAAAATCAAATATCATTTTGATTTCCTAAATTAAGATTAAACAGATACGCATGAGCCTCTCTTGCGAGATTCATGGCTTATTGTTAACTACTTAGGAAATAAGTGGAGGACCGCGAATTAAATAGACAGAAGAGAGAAAAGATAAGTGGGGATTGTTTTGATAAAAGTAAATATCAAAATGACCTGCTAATGTGGGCGGAGTAAAGCCCTGAATAGCTCCAGCACTGTCTAACCCGCTGAAGGCTAAACATTTTTCACAGAGAGTTTGATGCGATGACTTGGCCGGGGTTTCAGAAGATGAGCTTATCTCATTGTAGTGCGAAATTTCATGAGTAATGGCAATCTGTTGGCTGATGCCAAACAGAATGACGAGCGATAAAATTGAAATTACACGAGAAAGCATGGAGCAAATATTAACATAGATACTTCTAGAGTAAGCCCTGGTAGGTAAATGTCACGTAACAAGACGCTCGAGTGATTGTTGTTTAAAAACAAAATCAACATGATTAGCTATTATCGAAGACCTTTCGAATTAAAACCACACATCAGGTCTGCATTTAAATTTTGGACGAGAAAGGGGTAATTTATGGTCTTTTGGGAAGTTGGACAACCTAAATCAACCTAACTGCTATAGTATCTTTTCAAGACCAACTTAACACATTACATAGAGATCATAATAAATGGGAAACACCTATCTGATATTAAAATCAGTGCATATTTTTGGCGTCATTTTGCTGCTAGGCAATCTTATTGTAACGGCATGGTGGAAACTGATGGCAAACAGGACAAAGAACCCAAGCATTATCGCCTTCGCTCAACGGCAAGTTACTTTGACTGATTTTGTATTTACAGCACCAGGCGCACTCCTAGCTATCCTAGCAGGAGACTCTATGGCTTATAACTTTATGGCCGATAGTTGGAGTATTGAGTGGCTAACTTGGGGCAGATGTCTGTTTATTGCATCTGGAATCATTTGGATTTCAATTCTTATCCCAACCCAAATCAAGCAAGCACGTCTCGCAAGTAACTTCGCCAATGGCAAATCCATCCCCGATGAATACTGGAAGTTAAGTACACGCTGGAACATATTTGGAACAATTGCTGTTGTCTTGCCACTGATCAATATCTACTGGATGGTATTCAAGCCAATCTAATCAACCGTAAAAACTTTTGACGCTATATTTGAGAAAAGTCGAGAATCCCGACTTTTATGATCCTAACCCTTTTGAGTTAAAACCACACATCAGGTCTGCATTGAAATTTTGGACGAAAAAAAGGGCTACGTTTTCACGTAACCCTTTTGTAATACTTGGTGGGCTGTGCGGGGATCGAACCCACGACAAACGGATTAAAAGTCCGCTGCTCTACCAGCTGAGCTAACAACCCAATTAATTAACTCGAAAGCTAACTAACGAAAGGGCGCAATTATCCATAAAATATTGCTCCCCGTCAATCAAAGTGTGAAGAATTTTCGGTGATGTAGAAAGAAGTGTAGAGTGATTGCGGTTTAAAACGACTTATTCAGCTTGGCTAGCACTTGATTGTTTTGTTGAATTGCTTGTATTGCCTTTTGTTTCTTCTGTCTACCGCGTTCAGCCTTTAAAGCTGTTGAAGCTTTCTCTTTTTGCTGTTTGAGGCTGTTGATACGGTTTTGCTCAGGTGTTGGTGTGGTAAATTCAAAGAAGCGCATTGTGTATTTATTTAGAAAGTCGTTTAAAACGACTTTTGATTGACCGCCTCAGAAACAGCGCGATAATCCCAAAAATCTATTAGTGTATTCACCATCATAATTATCCACATGATCAATGAACATATTAAAGGAGCAAATTCCGCATAATGAGTATATTTACTCTTGCCGATATAAAAGCTAAGAGCGAAGAACAAAGCATAAAACAATGAGGTGAAGCAGATAGATATAAAAGTTGTTATCATTATTTCATCCTTGGCAGCATCCATAAAACTCCAGGCAAGAAATCCAGCAATTACTGCTGCTGCCAGTAAAGATAAAACTGTCAGAATTTGTGAGTAATCGAAACCCTCAACAACTGGCAAAGTTGAAAGCTGATAAAACGCAACTGCCCCTAATATGTTACCTAATAAAGAAACATACATAAGCCACCAAAAGCTAGGTCTTTGCGCTTCTTTTTGTGTCTTATACAAGAAACGTCTTGAGAAAATAGCACCTAACGATAAAAGTGTGCTCGTAATTATCAAAAACCATATCAGACACATTCAATATCTCCAAATAAAAATCTAACTAATACCTTAATTAGCATAGGGATAAAGTATAGAACGATTGCTTCAAATTAACAAAAGTACATAATACGGAAACAAGATAAATTTCGATAAAGGCTACCGAAAGATGAAAGCATGTCTAGTTATTTTTCTTATACTACTCGCCGGATGCGACAAAGTCAGTCAGGCTACACCTTCAACCTCTACTGCTCGCTTTCAAGCTATACCAGTTGGTGAAGATCATGCTTGGAAATTGGATACTCAGACTGGTGACATGTGGCTTTGCGTTTGACCACCACTTCAGCAACCAGTGTGCCGAAAAGCAAAAATGGATTAAATAGCGAATAAAGTCGTTTAAAACGATTTACATCGTGAGTACAAACAAGCTACCGTTTTAAAACCACAAAAAATGAAGGAACATTATGGAAACTTGGATATTAATGGTATCACTGCTATTTCAAAGTACAGTGCGTCCACAGGCTGGCTTAGCAGCGACACAAGCAGAATTTGCCAATCGTGAATCATGTGAATTTGCTCTTCAGAAAGTTAAAGCTGAATGGAGTAAAGATTTGGGGGTTGGGGGTGTATATGCGGTATGCGTCCCATCTGGATTTAAAAGAGGTGGAGATGCTTCTAAATAGTTTTTTATAAAAATCTCCGCACAAAATCAGCTTCAAAATTGTATCCATCAAACGCGTCTAGTTACTGGAAGCTCTGTTTTTTTAATATATTCACACTGTCCTGAATCAGGATGGTTGAGTTTCAATTCTTTTGACGCTTGTGAATACTTTGATCGCATCAACTGCGGTTAGCTCACCACATCACCTTTCCCAATGTTGCTTTTAATTGTAATTTTGTTTTGTAGGCGCCAGTTGCTTAAAATAACTGTATTAAAGACTGTTCTATTTCCACGTTCTTGCCAACAGGACTTGAAGCTATTACCATGGAAAATAATCAAATTTGAAAGAATTATCATGTTTAAAAAACTCTGCTTATTTATGTTAATAGTTTCATTACCTTTAACATCAAGAGCAGATTTAACTGATGGTCCAATGGATGTTCTTATTGTTGGTACTCAGGAGCAGGTTATGTCATTCCTTAACGAGGCTATGAATTCTGAATTTAGCAGAGGAGTAACATCAAGATTGCCGGCAAAGATTGGATATCAAACCAACTTTCAAGGTTTTCTTACTGGTCAATCACACTTTGAGGTTTTTATTAATCCCGTTACTAATGGGGACTCATTAGATCCAACTGGATTTACTTTAGGATTCAGCTGGAAAACTCAAAGAGGTGATGGCTCGCAACATGCCAAATCATTTGTTTCAACTTTAAAAAGCATGGCAGGAAAGCATCCGGAGATTTTATTGCCTGTAAAGTTAGCTGGGTCTGGCTACGTATACATGCCTGAGCAATCTAAAAGATGCTTTGGATCATTGATAAACGACAATGAACTAGCCGCACTAAAAGATAAAATAGCACTTGATTCCATAGATAACACTAATTTCCAAATGCTGGCTAATGACTCATATCCAAATGATGAGGAAAGAAAGGCAATAGGAATGTATGCCGCTAAGCGTGAAGCTTGTATGAAACCACTGAAGACAGGATTAACATACGTAGGCGATCAGCCTTGGATTAACTTAGTTAAATCTGACTGGGATAATAGTGACCAACTTCTTTTATCTCTTTACAAAGGTCAACTGACTTTTGGCAATTTCGCTAAAATCAGAAAAGAGAATCACCTAAGAGTTAATGAAGCTAATGCTAAAATTATGGCTGAAACCAAAGCGCAAGATGCTGCTGCTAACGAACGTGCTCAACAACTTGCTATAGAACAACAAAGATTATTTCTAGATCAACAAAAGGTTTATGCTGATTTATATAGACCTCCTCAATTAACTATTCCCACAATGAAATCAACAAGTTGTTATCTTAGTGGTAACTGGGTTAATTGTCGGTCTTTTTAATGAAAGTCTTCTAAAACGACTTGTTATGAAGCGTTAGTTAAGTAACGAGAAGCGTCAAAACTATTGACACTTAATTGCGATTGTCGTGATTTCCGACAAGTTTGAAACGTCTAGTTACTGGACGCTCTGTTTTAATATATTCACACCGTCCTGATTCAGGACGATCCAGTGTCAAAAGTTTTTACACTTCAAGCGTCGCGTTACGCGACGCTTGTATCAAACAAGTTCTGCCGCAGCTCTTTTCATATCAGGAGTCACTTCAATATAACGTTGTGTGGTCTGTAAGTTTCTATGTCCTACCATCTCCATTAATACTTTAAGTGGTACTGACTTAGCACTGAGCTTGGTAATAAAACTACGTCTTCCACTGTGACTACTTGCGCCATCTAAGCCTGCGTTCTTAAATAACATATGAAAGTGATAACAAGCAGTATTGGCATCAAACCCAGCTCGCTTCTGTGTAGCGAACAAAGGTTTGTCTAATTGATTGCTGTAGGTCAGTGCGATCAGCTCTTTGTCAGTAAAGCGTTCGTTTAAGTAATGCTCTATTTCTTTGCGTAGCTTTTCTGGCAAGACAACCGTCCTACCGTATTTGCCTTTGGTCTGTTCAGCCGACAAATTAATCTCGTATTTGATTGTGCCGTCATTGGCTAAGACATCTTTAAGTCTTATTGCCACTACTTCTTTAATGCGCATACCTGCGAAGAAAGTCATTAAGACCATCAATCGATCCCGTGCTGAGTGTCTGCGTGTGTTGATATAAAGCAGTAATAGGTTTAATTCTTT
Organism: uncultured Methylophilaceae bacterium; assembly: GCA_903870165.1. GTDB lineage: Bacteria > Pseudomonadota > Gammaproteobacteria > Burkholderiales > Methylophilaceae > Methylopumilus_A. The sequence goes on from CAIQBW010000012.1 coordinate 38,149, forward strand.
CTCATTGAGTACTCGTGCTTGTTTCATCTCATTTCTCCTTAATAACAAATGATTTTCGTTAGAAATATTTTGTTTTCTTTTGTTATCAATTCCTACCGAAAAAGACAGAACATGACTTTCTATTAATAATGAATGGGTTAACCCAGTAATGTTTATTATTGCGAAATTCCTTTGTTTTTTATATTTATGTGATTACTTAATGAGCGAACTGAAGTTCGCTAGTGTTTTCACAAAAGCTGTCGCTTTTGCTCAACACCGTTTTTCTTCTTTTACTTTTTTATTTGATTGTCGTTTAAAACGACTTTTGATAGAGATGAACTTAAATATTGATTTGAAGTTCTTGCGTTTGAGTTTTTTGTATTTGTTTTTGCTGTTGAACTCTTTTACTAGGAAGAATAAGCCACGCCCTGTTAAGGGCATGGTCTTGTTTATTCACTTTTACTGAGGTATCCAAACAACTGATATACACACAACTTGAGTTAACAAGTAAGGCAGGTTTTGCTGTCTCCTTTTACGTGCTCGTCTTACGCAACATATCTATCGCCTATATCAGAAGCGGTATTTAGATATGTCTGTGGGTTTAAATGTGGCATTCCCACTCACTTTCAGCTTAATCCTTTGCGATCAGCCTACGTTACCTATTACTTGGTAACTAACCATTTACAACATTACAAACGTTACAGCACTAAGGTGCGTCGTTTTAAGGCATCCATTGAAGGGTAGTGTAATGAGGACGAGTAGTAAGAAACCCGATTTGCTTACCGTCACACGTTTAAGAACGGACTTCGCAGCACTATTGTTATGGCGTGCCAACCTTCACCTTACTTGTACATTTATTTATCTCAAACAAAAGGAAACCATAAAAAAACCAAGTGATTTTTAATCGTTTCGGTTAAATCAATTTAGCCAAAACTGAAGGTGGTCTGATTTCGGTAGGAAAGAGTATTAAGAGAAATTACAGTTATTGATTTAGCGTGAGGACAAACAGAGATGAATACCTATAAGAGCTTGGTGAAACTAACTATTACTAAAACAACGACGACAACCACCAATGTAGTTATTCAAGCGCAAGATGCTTACAAAGCAAAACTTCAGTTAGAAGCCATGTATGGCAAAGGGAATGTGGTCAGTTATCCGCAGTTGGTGCGTTAGCTATTTGTCCTGTAACAGGACAAATTAATTGAATCAAGCATCCAGTTACTAGACGCTAGAATAAATATTTCATTCAACTGTCGCGTTACGCGACGCTTACGCTTTGTCGAAATTCACGACATTAGTATGCGCTCACTTCAACTTAAACTTACTAGCCCAAGTCTCAAAACTCTCCAAGCTCATGTGCCTTGGATCGATTGTATTTGCGTGATGTGTTGCCCATCCAACCCAACGCTTCATCCCTTTTACAGGACGCTTAGCTGATGCTGCTTTTGCCCGCATTGTTTCAATCAATTCTCTAATTTTCTCAGCATGATTCATATCAGTTACCGCTTCGCTCATCAGTTTTTCCCTTGAAGCTAATAAGTTCTCGAGTGCTTTGCGTTTCTTTTCAGCAGCACGCCTAATTTCGAATTCACGACGCTCTATCGCTCGTTTCCTAGCTTCAACATTGTGTTCATATCGACTTACTACCCAATTCCTGTAATTTTTCTCACCTTTCATCACAAAATCTACGATTACTTTTTTAATGGCTGCTAAATTCAATTCCTCGAACTCGTAAAACATATCTCCTGCGGAGATTACTTCATATTCACCAGTCCAAGAAAAGCAGTATGTTTTACGTTTAACTTTCCCCAACTTTTTACGCTCAAACGCTGAGGGATCATACTCTTTGATGAATACGTGAAATTCTTTATGATGCCCAAGAATCATCACATAAAAGTGAAAATACTTTCTGCCTGTCAACCTAACATTAAAACCCAATGCCTCAAAAGTCATGATGAATCCGTTAAGCAATCGCAAGCTCATTTTTCCTTTTTCATCTTGATACTGAGGGCGGTCATAAAAATAAGTATCTCGTTTTGATCTTGCGACCAAGGTCAAGTCATAATCCAACACTTTCTGTACTACTGGATGTAGCACCTTGATTTTCTCTGGTTCAATAAGATCAGGAAAAGCAGCTTCAATTCGCTTTCTAAAGTCATCCATTGACTCTTGGAAAGGTGGTGGCGGATCTCTTACAGGATCATTCAAATCCTCTGGATCAAAAATATCTGTACGGGCTGCTTCTCTCTGTTTGTATTCCATTGACATATAGCGACTGAAACCTATGTCTGGTTCAGGCAATTCGGGTAATGGCAGTTTGATAAACTGTCGCTTTTGAGATGATTTAGATTGAAGGTTAGCCCAATATCCTCTGGGAGGACGAGGCACATGACGATCCTCACAAATTCTACCTAACATTACATCTGAAATATCAAATCTCTTTGCTGCGTGTGTCATAGGTTCAGACCAAACCAAGTCATAAAGCTCTTGCCTAGTGATATCAACTGACATATCAAACTCCTATTATTAGCAATAGAAAGTTCAATATAACTCTATTTTAAGCGTCAATACTTTTGACGCTTAAGCGTCGCGTTACGCGACGCTGGAACTAATTTAAATTCAAGCGTCTAGTTACTGGACGCTCACCGTTGCTTAAGTAACGCTCCACAAAAGTCGTTTTAAACGACTTTTCTTGTTTCAGCTACTCAGTTATTCGATTTATCTAATCAACGCTGTTTGATGCCCTAGCGTTAGTCTAAGACGCCAATAAACCAGCTGTTTTCTCCCCTCCTAGCTGTTCTATGGCTTTTTCAGCATCTAAATGACTGTAGTGCTTTTCAATCATTACGACACTTGTGCCCATCTGACGGGCTAGTGTATGGATATTGATTTTGTCATATGTAAGTGCGAAGGTCGCATAGGTATGGCGGATACTGTAGAACGTTCGCTTATTGCCAGTGATCGGGCACTTGAGCATTTTGAGATGATCTAAATAAAACACCATTTGCTTTTCAAAGTTAATGGGACGAATGAGTTTGTTGTATTGGCTTTTGTGTCTAAAGATGTGGTCGGGACATTGGGCTGTAATCAGTTCTTGTAAGCTCCTACCATAGTTTCGTTCAGCTACACGCTCTAATGCTGAAATTGTCATCGCTCTTCCAACGGCTGTACGTTTACCTGTTTTACTGAGCTGAAACTGAATAATGATTTTAGTTGGATCTTCTGCGTACTTGAGATTAGCCCAGCGCAGTTCTAATAACTCTCTGCCAGGTCGTGCGCCTGTATCTAATAGTGCCTCCAAATAGTCCTTAAACAAAAGTCTTATTTCAATCTGCTCTTCTGTAGCCAAGCTAATCCAACCATCAAAGCCTTTAAGTAAGGTCTTTATCTCAGCAAGACTAAATTCAGGTCTACGTTCTGTCTTTCGCCCTGTGACCTGAAGTACAGGCTTTTGTGCTTCCGTCATGTAACCACGCATCACTGCTTCTGTGAATATCTTTGTTAAAGCTGCGTTGTGATTTTTTATCGTACTTTTAGTGGGCTCGTGTCCCATGTTCTTAACCCGCTCACTGGCTAGTTCTTCAATATCCTTAAAGCTCAATTGGTTGATGGGTTTAAGACCAAGCACAGGGATAAAGTAGCGTTTAATGATAAAGATGTAGTCTTTATAAATCACCCGCCCTTCTTTCACTCGCAGTTCTTCTTCCATGCGTTTAATAGTCAGCTTGGCCACGTCTTTGAATAGGTGTGAAATAGGTGCGACGTTATAACGATGCTTGATGTTGGCATCCATTAAGATCATATGTGCGACACGCTTTGCGTCATCTAACGCATATTCGTGTGTTGTTTCAGTAAACCACTTGTGATTGATTTGGTAGCGACATTGCCAGATTTCGCTTTTAGCCCTTTTGTAGACAAATAGGGTGCGTTGAATTACTTCGTGTGTAGTAGATAAACGCTTTGACATTGGACTAGCTTAAAGTCTCTCAATCGATGAGAGCAATCTAGTCTGCTGTTGAGTGGTGCGGAGTGAGGTTGAAGACTTGCTAGACTGCCATTAAATATGGCTTATTTCTTAACTATCTGATTTATCAGGGATTTTTAAAAGTCCGCTGCTCTACCAGCTGAGCTAACAACCCAATTAATTAACTCGAAAGCTAACTAACGAAAGGGCGCAATTATCCATAAAATATTGCTCCCCGTCAATCAAAGTCTAGCGTAAACCTGGAAATTTTCCTTGCATCGCGCGCATCATCTTAGCCATGCCGCCTTTTGCGAACATTTTCATCATCTTTTGCGTCTCCTCAAACTGGTTGAGCAAACGATTTACATCCTGCACTTGCAGGCCAGCACCCATGGCAATTCGGCGCTTGCGAGTCGCTTTTATTAGCTCTGGTTTTTTACGCTCCAAAGGGGTCATGGCGTTAATAATACCTTCGATACGTCGAATGGCTTTGTCAGCATCATCACTATTCATTTTGCCAGCCATGCCAGACATTTGCGCAGGTAGCTTATCCATCAAAGCGCCCATACCCCCCATATTTCGCATTTGCACCATTTGCATTTTAAAATCTTCCAAATCGAAGTTTTTACCTGATTTAACTTTGTCGGCAAGTTTTTTTGCTTCGTCTAAATCAACATTCTTTTGGGCTTGCTCAATAAGAGAGAGCACATCACCCATGCCGAGGACTCGAGAGGCCATGCGCTCTGGATGGAAGGGTTCTAAGCCATCTACTTTTTCACTCACTCCAATAAATTTAATTGGCTTGCCAGTGACATGGCGCACAGACAGTGCTGCACCACCGCGAGAATCCCCATCTAACTTAGTGAGCACAACACCCGTCAAAGGTAACGTTTCACCAAAAGCTTTTGCGGTGTTTACCGCATCTTGGCCTTGCATGGCATCAACTACAAACAAAGTTTCAATTGGGCTGAGTAGCGTGTGCAGGTCTTTAATTTCGGCCATCATCGCCTCATCAATACCTAAGCGACCTGCGGTATCAAATATCAATACGTCGTAATAAAACTTTTTAGCATGTGCCAATGCATCGCGCGCTATGTCTTGAGGTTTTTGACTTGCATTTGAGTCGAAGCAATCAACCTCTAGGCTGTTAGCGAGTGTTTTGAGTTGCTCAATCGCTGCAGGACGATAAATATCGGCACTTGCGAGTAATACTTTTTTCTTTTGCTCTTTTAATAATTTAGCTAACTTAGCAGAGGTGGTGGTTTTACCGGATCCTTGCAAACCCGCCATGAGAATAATCGCTGGCGGCACTGCAGCTAGGTTTAAGCCTGCATTTTGAGCCCCCATGAGCTTGGTCAATTCATCATGCACCACCTGAATCACTGCTTGGCCTGGGGTCAGGCTATCGAGCACCTCGCGACCTTGGGCGCGAATCTTCACATCGGCAATAAACTCTTTAACGACAGGTAATGCAACGTCTGCTTCTAACAGCGCCATGCGAACTTCACGCATGGCATCAGCAATATTATCTTCCGTGAGTCGGGCTTGTCCACGAAGGGTTTTAATGACGCTCTGTAAACGGCCGCTTAAATTTTCTAGCATATTGGGTGTACCTTATTTTTCTTTCAAACTCTTCATGAGACTAGCGTTAACTGCTTAGAAAGCTCATGTTATAGTGTGCAATCATTAACAATCATTTTAACCCATATCATTACTTTGATATTAATACTATGCAAGCACCAACCTACTTACCTTATTTGGCTGTGATTGTTTTATATAGCTTGGTCGCCATTCGATTCTGGCGCACGTCATCAAACCAATTAATATCAAGCAAACCTGCCACCTTAATAGCGATTGGCCTTTTGATTCACGCGAGTTTGCTATATCAAGATATTTTCATTGGCGATCTCAATCTTAATATCGCCAATACGCTTTCACTGATTTTTTGGCTAACAGTATTAATCTATTGGATTGCTGATTTCAAACACGGCCTACAAAGCCTACAAGCCTTGGTGTTGCCACCTGCAGCAGGGATGGTAGCGCTTCAAGCCAGCTTTCATAACAATGTCGTAGTGGCCTTTGCAAACGAACCGCTATTTGTGACGCATATTGCTATCGCCTTGCTTGCTTACAGCTTATTCACTTTTGCCGCCTTACATGCGCTTTTGATGGCGGCAGCTGAAAGAAGCCTGCATCAAAAGACTTCGTTAATTAAATTACCAGATTTTCCACCAATTATGACCATGGAAACTCTACTTTTTAGAATCATTAGTTTAGGCTTTGTCTTGCTTACCTTCACATTAATCACAGGCATGTTATTTTCGGAGCAGATTTTTCATCAGGCTCTAAAACTCAACCACAAAAACATCTTTACGATTATTTCATGGCTGATTTTTGGTAGCTTGTTACTTGGCAGAGAAAAATATGGCTGGCGCGGTCGCACAGCAATCCGCTGGACGCTTACAGGTTTTGCAGTACTACTTTTAGCTTACGTCGGCAGTAAATTTGTGCTTGAGGTATTACTAGGTCGCTAAAACCGATTAGTTGCGTAAGCTGATAATCGGCCAGTTTTGTTCTTTAGCATACGTTTCTAGGACTGGGTCTGGATTCACAGCCACAGGATTATCCACCAGCTTCATCAATGGCAAATCATTGTGTGAATCGCTGTAAAACCAAGTTGTGCCATAATCTTTTAGCGTTTGCCCACGCTCAGCAAGCCACTCATTCAATCGTGTAATCTTGCCTTGCTGAAAGCTAGGCGTGCCAACCACTTTACCAGTAAATTCACCATTCACTTCTTCAGGCACGGTACCAATTAAATTAGGAATACCAAAAGCCGTAGCTATTGGGCCTGTCACAAAGCTGTTCGTTGCAGTAATAATTAGAAGCACGTCGCCATTGGCACGGTGTTTTTCAACCAAGGCAAGAGACTTTTCAGTCATCATCGGGTGAATTTTGGTTTGCATAAACTGCTGATGCCAAGCATCTAGCTGTGCTCTAGGATTTTTGCTTAAAGGCTTAAGCTGGAACTCTAAGAAAGCATTGATATCAAGCTTACCCACTTTGTAATCGGCATAAAATTGGTCGTTAATGCTGGCGTGCGCTACCCGATCAACAACGCCAATATCTATTAAAAATTCACCCCATTGATAATCGCTATCGCCTGCCAATAACGTGTTATCTAAATCAAAAATTGCTAAATCCAATACCAACTCCCTTGATGAAAAAAGCCCCCGAGGGTTGGGGGCTTTATCCTTAAATAATCACTTTATTAAATCTGCGGATGTGCCCGTTCTGATTTAGCATGTAGCTTGTTCAAGCCGTTCAAATAAGCTTTTGCTGAAGCAATCACAATATCCGTATCAGCGCCTTGACCATTTACAATACGTCCTCCTTTAGCAAGGCGCACCGTCACTTCACCTTGTGCATCCGTACCGCTTGTAATGTTGTTAACTGAATACAAAAGCAATTCAGCGCCGCTATTCACAATCTTCTCAATCGCTTTAAACGCAGCATCTACAGGGCCACCTCCATCTGCTTCAGCACGCTTTTCAGCGCCGCTATCCAGCACAGCAACAACTGCATGAGGTGTTTCTCCTGTTTGTGAGCACACTTGCAAATAAGCTAACTTAAAATACTCAGTATCATCACTCACAAAATCATCGCTTACCAAAGCTTGAATATCTTCATCAAAGATTTCAGATTTTTTATCCGCCAAGGTTTTAAAGCGAGCAAAAGCCGCATTTAGGGCTTCTTCACCATCTAAAGCAATGCCTAATTCATCTAAACGCGAACGGAAAGCATTGCGACCCGACAACTTGCCCAAGGTCAATTTATTAGCGTTCCAGCCCACATCTTCTGCACGCATAATTTCGTAAGTTTCACGGAATTTCAACACACCATCTTGATGAATACCGCTTTCATGGGCAAAAGCATTGGCGCCAACAACCGCTTTATTGGGTTGCACGGGATAACCAGTAATCGTAGAAACCAATTTTGATGTCGGCACGATTTGCGTCGCATCAATGGATGTTTCTAAATTAAAGACATCTCGGCGCGTACGCACTGCCATCACCACTTCTTCTAAGCTGGCATTGCCTGCACGTTCACCCAAGCCATTAATGGTACATTCCACTTGGCGCGCACCACCCATCACCGCCGCCAATGAGTTGGCGACCGCCATCCCCAAGTCATTATGGCAGTGTGTAGACCACACCACTTTGTCAGAGTTTTTCACGCGAGCAATCAATTGCTGCATGCGTTCACCCCAAAGGGCGGGGATTGAATAACCCACAGTATCTGGCACATTAATCGTTTTAGCACCTGCTTCAATCACGGCGTCAAACACTTTTACCAAAAAGTCCATATCCGAGCGAACCGCATCTTCTGCAGAAAACTCAACGTCTTCGGTATATTCCAAAGCCCATTTAACAGCCTGCACGGCACGCGCCAAGACTTGGTCTGGCGTCATGCGTAATTTGTTTTCCATGTGGATAGGCGATGTCGCAATAAAAGTATGAATACGGCCTTTTTTTGCAGGCTTAATGGCTTCACCCGCTCGGCGAATATCATTTTCATTAGCCCGCGCCAATGAGCAAACAGTCGACTCTTTAATAATTTCTGCAACTGCATGAATTGCGTCAAAATCGCCAGGGCTTGCCGCTGCAAACCCTGCTTCAATCACGTTCACGCCCAATTTTTCAAGTTGGCGCGCAATGCGAATTTTCTCTTCTTTAGTCATTGCTGCGCCCGGGCTTTGTTCGCCATCACGCAATGTTGTATCAAATATGATTAACTGATTATTTGTTGTCATTTTATTTTTCCGTCCAAAATTCTATAGCAATACCCGCTATGCGATCGTCATAACGGCGTGGCAAATCTATATATGAGGTGTGCGAGAATATACTGCCTAAGGCAGTAGCGCTAGACGTAAGAAAGCACCAGCTAAGTGATGGCTGGAATTTGAAAAAGCTGAGATGTAACTGTTTAATAACATAACGAAATAATATCATGCTTTTTTATCTAGCTTACGACAATTTAATTTATTGGGCTGATAAGTTTTACAGCTAAATTACGATTAGTTTTCTAATTGTTCACTCGTTGAAGTTTCACGCTTTGAATATTGTATTAACCACAAAGCATAGCCAGACAATCCATACACCAAGGCCACAAAGAACAAGACCTCTGGCGGGCTATACGAAATCAATACGAACGCTAATACAATTAAGAGGATGACGACGAATGGCACGCTATTTTTAAGATTAATGTCTTTGCCACTATAAAAGCGCAAATCTGAAACCATGGACAAACCAGAGAATAAGGTCACAGTCCATGCAATCCACTTCATCTTGAACCACGGATAAAAAATGAAATCGCCAGGAATGTCGTTATCAAAAGCCACCCAAACCAAGCCAGCCAACAATGCCGCAGCAGCTGGGCTAGGCAAGCCTTGGAAATAGCGCTTATCTGCACTACCTAGCTTGGTATTGAAACGGGCCAAACGCAAAGCCGCGCTCACACAATAAATAAATGCCGCAATCCAGCCTAATTTACCCATAGGCTTTAACGCCCAAACATAAACCACCAATGCTGGCGCAACACCAAACGACACCATATCAGACAAACTATCGTATTCTGCACCAAATGGACTTTGTGTATTGGTCATACGCGCAACACGACCATCCAAACCGTCCATCACCATCGCAATAAAAATCGCTACTGCTGAATGCTCATATTTACCATTCATCGCTTGTACGATAGCGTAAAAGCCAGCAAACAGTGCGGCTGTGGTAAATAAATTCGGCAAGAGATAAATGCCGCGCTCGCGCAAGCTAGGTTCTAATGAACTTCTTTTACGACGAGGACGTGGAGTAACTTCAGCCATCTTGAGGGGGTTCCAATAGTAAATTTTGTCTAGTATATCAAAGCCATGCTAAATAGAGCATGGCTGACTATGATAGTATCGCGTTTTGATTAATTCACTTATACAAACATCAAGCAATTATTTTCATGCAATTTTCTCTGATAACACAAGACAGCCAAGCAAGACGCGGCGTAGTAAGCCTAGCACATGGTGACGTGCAAACCCCTGCTTTTATGCCTGTTGGCACTTATGGCACCGTAAAATCTTTATCGCCAAATGAGATTCGCGACATTGGCGCCCACATCGTACTCGGCAACACCTTTCATTTATGGCTAAGGCCAGGCTTAGACGTTATTGAGGCACATGGCGGCCTTCACCAATTCATGAGTTGGGATGGTCCAATCCTGACCGATTCTGGCGGCTTTCAAGTCTGGAGTTTAGGTGACTTACGAAAAATCTCAGAAGAAGGCGTGAAATTTCGCTCACCGATTAATGGGGATAGTTGCTTCTTAACACCTGAAGAATCGATGCGAATTCAAAAAGTCCTCAATTCTGACATCGTCATGATTTTTGATGAATGCACGCCCTACCCTGCAACCACTCAAGAAGCGCGTGACTCTATGCAATTAAGCTTGCGCTGGGCTCGCCGCAGTAAAGATGCTCACCAAGGCAATCCAAATGCTTTATTTGGGATTATTCAAGGCGGAATGTATGAAGATTTACGTGATATCTCACTTAAAGGTCTAACCGAAATTGGCTTTGATGGTTACGCGATTGGCGGACTCTCGGTAGGTGAGCCAAAAGAGGACATGTTGCGTATCCTCGCGCACACAACACCCCAAATGCCCCAAGACAAGCCACGCTATTTAATGGGTGTTGGCACACCTGAAGATTTAGTCGCCGCGGTAAGCAATGGCGTAGATATGTTTGACTGTGTAATGCCAACGCGCAATGCGCGTAATGGTTGGCTATTTACGCGCTTCGGCGATATCAAGCTGAAAAATGCCCGCTACAAAATGGATACAGGACCTTTAGATCCCGAGTGTACTTGCTACACCTGCCAAAACTTCAGCCGTGCATATTTACATCACTTACATCGACTAGGTGAGATTTTAGGTGGCCGCTTAAATACCATTCATAACCTACATTACTACCAAGAGCTTATGGCGGGTATGCGGACTGCCATTGAATCGCATACTTTCGAGACTTTTAAGCAGGAATTTGCCGCCAAACGAAGTGGATTAAACCAAGAGGTATAATAGGTAGCTAACGCTACTCTATGCTAAAATTTCTCCGTCAAATGATTGTTAAAAGCTTACCATTCAAGCTTAACTTAAAAGAAAGGCTGTATTCATGTTTATTAGTTCTGCATACGCTGCTACTGGCGCCGCTTCATCAGATTGGACAAGCTTTGTGCCAATGGTTGTAATTTTCGTGTTGTTCTACTTCATGTTGGTGCGTCCACAAATGAAACAAGCTAAAGAACAGCGTGAAATGATTGCAGCACTAAAAGTAGGCGATGAAGTGGTTACATCTAGCGGCATTCTTGGCAAAGTCACTAAAGTCGCTGACAGTGTAATCAGCCTTGAAATTGCTGCAAACATTGTGATCAGCGTACAAAAACCAGCTATTCAAGCCAAGTTAGAAAAAGGCACGATTAAATCGCTATAACAAGCATCCTCTTAATTACTCAATATGTAGGCTTGCTAGTCAAGCCTATATCACCGACCTAAACGCGAGCCGCATTATGAATCGTTATCCATTGTGGAAATACATCTTAGTTTTAACAGTCCTTTTATTAGGCCTTGTGTACTCTATGCCAAATATTTTTGGTGAGTCTCCAGCAGTACAAATTACTACTGCCAAAGCCACTACCAAACTTGATCCTGCACTTCTGGGCAAAGTTGAAGGCGCGCTTAATCAAGAAAACATCAAGATTGATGCGATCTTTATGGATTCAACTGGCGTTAAAGTACGTTTCGCAGACGCTGATACGCAAATCAAAGCAAAAGACATATTAAAAAACAATTTGGGTAAAGATTATGTGATTGCCCTGAATTTGATTTCACGCTCTCCAAGCTGGCTAAGCAACATTCATGCGCGTCCGATGTATCTGGGTTTGGACTTACGTGGTGGCGTGCATTTCTTACTTCAAGTAGATATGAAAGCCGCCTTAGATAAAGCTGCTGATCGTTATGTTGGTGACTTCCGCGCATCGCTTCGCAAAGAACGCATTTCATATTCAGGCGTTGCCCGTGACGACCAAAGTATTCAAATCAAATTCACTGATGCAAAAGAGCTTGCAAAAGCACAGAAAATCATCAGCAATGAATTTCCTGACTTAACCCTCAAAGAAATCAACAACTCGCTAATTGCAACCTTGAATTTGCAAGCGCAAAAACGTATTCAAGAGTTTGCTCTTAAGCAAAATATTCAAACACTGCACAACCGTATTAATGAACTAGGTGTAGCTGAGCCTATCATTCAACAACAAGGTTTAGATCGCGTTGTTGTACAACTCCCTGGCGTGCAAGATACGGCCAAAGCAAAAGAAATTCTAGGCCGTACCGCTACTCTCGAAATACGCTTGGTTGATGAAGAAAAAAGCGATCCAACAACACTTGATCAAGCGAGCAAAGGACAAACACCTTTTGGCGATGAGTTCTTTATGGACCGTAATGGTCAACCTATTTTAGTGAAAAAGAAAGTTGAACTCACTGGCGAATACATTACTGATGCTGGCCCTGGCGCCGACCAACAAAGTGGTCGCTCAACGGTTAACGTGACACTTGATGGCCGTGGTGCCCGCATTTTCAGACAAGTCACTAAAGAAAACGTCGGCAAACGCATGGCGATTTTATTGATTGAAAAAGGCCAAGCTGAAGTGATTACCGCACCGGTGATTAACGAAGAAATTGGTGGCGGTCGCGTACAAATCTCTGGCATGAATAATGCACAAGAAGCGACAGACATATCGTTGCTCCTTCGCGCTGGCGCACTTGCAGCACCAATGGATATTATCGAAGAGCGCACTGTTGGCCCAAGCATGGGTGAAGAAAACATCAAACGTGGTATGCACTCAACGCTTTGGGGGTTTGCTGCCATCGCTGTGTTTATGATCATCTACTACGTCATGTTTGGTGGTATTTCAGTGGTTGCCCTCGGCATCAACTTGCTACTTTTATTAGCTATCCTCTCTATGCTCCAAGCAACGCTCACTCTTCCTGGTTTAGCGGCGATTGCGCTTACACTAGGTATGGCGATTGATGCGAACGTGTTGATTAACGAACGTATTCGCGAGGAGCTTCGCAGTGGCAACTCGGCACAAGCATCAATTCATGCTGGTTATGACCGAGCCTTCGATACGATTTTGGACTCGAACGTCACGACCATGATTGCAGGATTGGCATTATTTATGTTCGGCTCTGGCCCTGTTAAAGGCTTTGCTGTTGTTCACGTATTGGGCATTCTGACATCAATGTTCAGTGCGGTTGTAGTTTCACGTGCGATTGTGAATTTGGTATATGGCTACCGCCGCAAAATTAATAAATTGGCTATTGGTTAATACCCAACAATCCTTAAATAAACGCTGATTAAGAGTAAAGAATATGGAAATTTTTAAGATTAAAAAAGACATCCCTTTTATGAGCTATGGTCGCCTGACCACTGCCATTTCATTGATTACCTTTTTGTTCGCGGTTTTCTTTCTAGCAACAAAAGGTTTAAATCTAGGTGTCGACTTCACGGGCGGCACAGTCGTTGAAGTCAGTTATCCACAGTCTGCTGATCTAGTTAAGGTTCGCCGCGCAGTCGATAGCATTGGGCTTAACGAAGCGACCGTACAAAACTTTGGCTCTAGCCATGACGTTATGATTCGCTTGCCCCTAAAAAAAGGGGTGACTTCAGCCCAGCTTTCAGAACAAGTACTATCTGCATTGAAAAAAGAAGACAGCGCTGTTGAAATGCGCCGCGTTGAAACAGTGGGCGCCCAAGTAGGTCAAGAGCTATACGAGAATGGTGCTTTAGCTTTACTCCTCGTTTCTATTGGCATCATGGCTTACTTAGCATTACGCTTCGAATGGCGCTTCGCAGTTGCTGCGATCATTGCAAACATGCATGACGTGATTATTATTCTGGGCTTCTTTGCATTCTTTCAGTGGGAATTTAACCTCACTGTGCTTGCTGCGATTTTGGCGGTATTAGGATACTCTGTGAACGAATCAGTGGTGGTGTTTGACCGAGTTCGTGAAAACTTCAGAAAAATGCGTAAAGCTACTGTGGTCACTGTAATTGATAATGCAATTACACGTACGATGTCACGCACTGTGATTACCCACTTCTGTACGCAATTAATGGTGCTTTCCATGTTGTTGTTCGGCGGCGAAACACTGCACAACTTCTCATTAGCGCTGACAATTGGTATTTTATTTGGTATCTATTCTTCAGTATTGGTGGCTTGCCCGATTGCCCTATATTTGGGCGTTTCTCGCGAGAACTTAATCACTGGCGCTGAAAAGAAAGAAACCGTCGACGAGATGCCTTGACAAGCCGAGGTCAAAGCGAGGAAACTTTAGCATTACATTCGATAAATACCTCACTTGGACGACATCTCGATACACATGCAATTCCTAATTCTGGGATTGCTTATCTTACTAGCGGCGTTTTTCTCTAGCGCCGAAACCAGCTTAATGACCCTCAATCGTTATCGTCTGCGCCATCTTGCAAAAGATGGCCATCGCGGTGCACGATTGGCACAAGCCTTACTTGCTAAAACAGATCACCTTTTAGGGGCTATTCTTCTAGGCAATACCTTTGCAGCAGTTGCAATTGCAACAATCAGCGATGATATTAGCCTAAAACTATTAGGTGAAAGCAATACAGGTTTATTTGCGGGCACATTAATCGTCACCTTTGTTATTTTGGTTTTCGGTGAAATCACTCCAAAAGTCATCGCAGCAGCGCATGCAGAAAAAATAGCATTTGCTTATAGCTATGTACTCTACCCTGTCACCAAAGCGATTTATCCTGCCATTTGGTTTGTGAATTTATTCGTAACAGGCCTCTTGAAGCTAATGAGAATCAAAGTGAATTTCAGCGAAGTTTCACACGCCGTTTCTACTGAAGAACTGCGCAGCATTGTCACTGAGGCGGGTAGTTATATTCCGCAAAAAAATCGAGCAATTCTGCTTAACTTATTTGATTTAGAAAATGCCACTGTTGATGACGTGATGACGGCCCACACCCAAATTGAAGATGTGGATCTTGACACGCCTTTTGAAGAACTCATTCATCAAATATCATCTAGCAACCATACCCGACTTTTGGTTAAACAAGGTGCTGAAGAGGAAATTGTGGGCATCATCCATATTCGTAAAGTCATTAACCAGCTTCGAGATGGCGAACTAACGATTGAAGGCTTACGCGAAGTCATTAGCGAGCCTTATTTCATTCCATCTGGAACGCCGCTTTACACGCAAATTCAGCAATTCCAAGAACATCATGAGCGCATGGCTTTGGTCGTAGACGAATACGGTGAACTCAAAGGCTTAGTAACACTCGAAGATATATTGGAGGAGATTATTGGTGATTTCACCACACAATCACCACTTCGCGCTAACACTTTCCATCAAGAAGAAGATGGCACTTGGGTTGTGGATGGCAGCTGCTCATTGCGTGACCTAAACAAAAAGCTTGGCCTCAATCTGCCGATAGAAGGCCCAAGAACATTAAATGGTCTTGTGCTGGAACATTTTGAGGACATCCCTGAGCCGGGCACAAGCATTCGGATTGGCGATTGCGCCTTAGAGATTATACAAACGCAGGACAAAATCGTTAAAAGCGTGCGCCTCATGCCGCTCAATCAAGAAACTGAACTAGTCTAAAACCACACTCATTTCAGGCTTGAATTTTTTTGTATTAAGCTCAATATAGGAACATAAATGGCTGGCATTAAGCATCAAGAAAACACGCTAGAGGCGATTAAGACACAGAAACCAAAACCGCCTTCAATGTATAGTGTATTGATATTTAACGATGATTACACTCCGATGGAGTTTGTGGTTGAAGTGCTAGAGCGATTTTTTAATAAAAACCGTGAACAAGCAACTCAAATTATGCTCCAAGTTCATACTAAAGGTTCAGGCATATGCGGCATTTACCCGCTAGAAATTGCTGAAACAAAAGTAAGCCAAGTGTTAGCGCTATCGCAAGAACAAGGCCATCCGTTGCAGTGCAACATGCAAGAAATTTAATTAAGTAGGAAGTTAAAAAGGTAGTAACAATGATTGCTCAAGAATTAGAAGTTTCTCTACATATGGCCTTTATGGACGCGCGTCAAAAGCGCCATGAACTGATTACAGTTGAGCATTTGCTACTTGCGATGATAGACAATCCAACCGCAGCTGATGTACTCCGTGCATGCGGTGCCAACTTAGACAACCTTCGCTCTGAGCTGAATCATTACATTGAAGAGCATACGCCCATAGTCAGCGGTGATGATGAAGTGGACACACAACCAACTCTTGGCTTTCAACGTGTCATTCAACGTGCCATCTTGCATGTGCAATCATCCGGCAAGAAAGAAGTCTCGGGAGCAAATGTATTAGTTGCTATCTATGGCGAAAAAGACTCACATGCCGTGTTTTTCTTGCATCAACAAGGCGTAACACGCTTGGATGTGGTGAATTACATTTCTCACGGCGTTGCCAAAGTTGCAGAGGAAACCAAGCGTGCTGAAACTGAACAAACCGCAGAAGCCGATGCGGCACCAGCAAGTGCTTTAGATAGCTACACGCTCAACCTTAATGCTCAAGTTATCGCTGGCAAAATAGACCCTGTAATTGGCCGTGACAAAGAGCTAGAGCGCGTGATTCAAACGCTATGTCGTCGTCGAAAAAACAATCCATTATTAGTCGGTGAAGCGGGTGTTGGTAAAACAGCCATCGCTGAAGGCTTAGCGCGTCGTATTGTTGAAAAAACAGTGCCTGAAGTACTCGCCAATGCAGTCATTTACTCCCTCGACATGGGCGCATTGTTAGCTGGCACCAAATATCGAGGCGATTTTGAGCAACGCCTCAAAGCTGTGATGAAGAAATTAGAAGAGCAGCCAGATGCTGTTTTATTTATCGACGAAATCCACACCCTCATTGGTGCAGGGGCAGCGAGTGGCGGCACTCTAGATGCTTCAAACTTGCTCAAACCAGCGCTTTCTAATGGCTCACTCAAGTGCATAGGTGCAACCACTTACCAAGAGTATCGCGGTATTTTTGAAAAAGACCACGCACTATCTCGCCGCTTCCAAAAAGTAGATGTAGAAGAGCCAAGTATCGCTGAAACGGTCCAAATTCTTAAAGGCCTAAAATCCCGCTTCGAAAAACATCACAGCGTAAAATACACGCTAGGTGCACTCAATACCGCCGCTGAACTTTCAGCTAAATATATTAATGACCGTCACTTACCAGATAAGGCGATTGATGTGATTGATGAAGCAGGAGCAGCACAACGCATTTTGCCTAAATCAAAGCAGAAGAAAGTCATCGGCGATAAAGAGATAGAAGACATCATCGCTAAAATTGCACGTATCCCGCCTAAGAATATTTCAAGCGATGACCGCAACGCGCTCAAAACGCTAGACCGTGATTTGAAAGCTGTTGTATTTGGACAAGACAAAGCCATTGAGTCGCTTGCATCCGCAATCAAAATGGCACGAAGCGGCTTAGGTAGTCAAAATAAACCCATTGGTTCATTCCTGTTCTCTGGCCCAACAGGCGTTGGCAAAACCGAGGTGGCTAAGCAATTAGCGTACACTTTAGGCATTGAATTAGTTCGCTTTGACATGTCTGAATATATGGAACGCCATGCCGTTTCACGCTTAATTGGCGCACCTCCTGGGTATGTGGGTTTTGAGCAAGGCGGCTTAATGACAGAGGCTATTACCAAACATCCGTACTGCGTATTATTGTTGGACGAAATCGAAAAAGCGCATCCAGATATCTACAATATCTTGCTACAAGTGATGGACCACGGCACGCTGACAGATAACAACGGTCGCAAAGCTGACTTCCGCAACGTCACTATCATTATGACAACGAACGCTGGGGCGGAGTCGCTTTCAAAAACCACGATGGGCTTTACCCAAGGCAAGCAAGTGGGTGATGAAATGGCTGAGATTAAACGTCTATTTAGCCCAGAGTTCCGCAACCGCTTGGATGCCACGGTTTCATTCGCACCACTTTCTCAAGAAATTATCATGCGTGTGGTCGATAAGTTCTTGATGCAGTTAGAAGATCAATTACAAGAGAAGAAAGTCGAAGCAAACTTTAGTGACAAGCTAAAAGCCTATCTAGGCAAAAAAGGGTTTGACCCATTAATGGGTGCCCGTCCAATGTCTCGTTTAATTCAAGACACCATTAGACGTGGATTGGCGGATGAATTACTCTTTGGCAAATTAGCTAATGGCGGCCATGTGTTTGTGGACATTGACGACAAAGACCAAATCACTTTGGATTTTGAAGACATCACATCAGATAAATCTACGGGAAATTCAGACCAAATGACAGCTGATTTGATGGAATAAAAAAGTATAGAAAATTTAAGTAATAGAAAGGGTGCTAAATTGCACCCTTTTTTACTTTTATACGTCCTTCCAAACAGGATGTTTCTGCATCACATCGACAAACAAATGACTATTCAACAAACCATGTAACCAAGCTTTCAGGGCTGGATAATCGGAAGCTTCAAACCATGACTCATCCACCATCGAAAATTGTCGGACAAAAGGAAAAATAGCGACATCTGCTTTTGAGATTGTGTTGCGACATAAATAAGTGTTTTGTTGAAGTAACGACTCTAAGAGCTTTAAAAAAGCTTCACCCTCAGCACGATAAGTATCAGGTGGATTTTCAGGAAAACGAATCGCATATTTGTATTTATCTAACGCTTTTTTGAAAGCACCATCGTTTGTCGCAATCAAGTCAGCGGTTAATTTTTGAGTTTCTTGGTCTTGAACAATCCATTCATCCACATCCGATTGCGCCAAAGCCCAATCCATAATATCTAGGCTTTGCTCAAGCACTTGACCGCTAGCAAGCGCTAACACAGGGACCGTTCCTTTAGGTGAGACAGCCAGCATATGCGCTGGCTTTTCTCTTAAAGCAATCTCACGGATTTCAACATCAATCTTGGCATATCGAAGTGCCATACGCGCCCGCATGGCATAAGGACAACGACGATAGGAATATAAAATAGGACGCTGCAAATACTACTCGGCGATTAAATGAAGCAAGACATTACGATTATGCGACGCCAAACGATGCTCATACAAAAAGATGCCTTGCCATGTGCCAAGCGCCACCTTTCCTTCAATAAAAGGGATTGAAATCGAGGTTTGGGTTAAAGCACTGCGGATATGCGCAGGCATGTCATCAGGGCCCTCTGAGGTATGAATAAATAATCGATCGCCATCTGGCACTAGTCGTGCAAAAAAACTTTCCATATCCACCAATACATCGGAATCGTAATTCTCGTTAATCAGGATACTAGCTGAGGTGTGTTGCACATAAAGTGTCAGCAAACCTGTTTTGAAGCCACTACTCCTCGCCCAAGTAAGAACCTGAGGGGTAATATCATATAAGCGACGCCCGTTCGTTTTAACACTGATTTTGTAGCTAAGCTGTTGCATACAAATTAAAACCCGAATTGATAACGGAAGCGTGGTCCATAGTATGGATAAGGATAGCCCCAATATGGGTCATAGTATGGCTGTCTGAGTTGATACTCGCGCTTTAGCTTTTGTTGTTCCTGGAGTTTTGTTTGTTCGCGTTTATTCAACTCCTCAGCAAACCCGTCACGTATCGCTTGTTCATGACTAGCTTGAATATAATCCAACACTTTTACATCAACGCCTTTTTTACCCAACTCCAATAGTTGGGATGCCGTTAAGGTATATTGCGATTGGCTATCTTTGATTTTTTGAATAATCTGCTCAGCGGACAATCTAGCTTGAGAAAGCTGAACAATCTCATCCAAACTCAAATTAAGCAGCTGCTTAGGCATGATGCGTTCAAGCTCTTCAGATGAAATGCGCTGAATTTGTGATGGCTGTTCAGGCAAACTTGCACAGCCAGCGACCAACATCAAGGCCGCCAACCATGCCACATGTTTACCTAAAAAACCTGCACCAATCATCTATCAGCCTTACTTAGTAAACAACATTTTTCCACCTTTGAAGTCTACCTTAATGGTATCTTTTGGTGCGAAATTACCTGCCAAAATTTCACGTGAAAGTGGGTTTTCAAGCTCACTTTGAATCGCACGTTTTAATGGTCTTGCCCCGTAAACAGGATCAAAACCAGCATTAGAAATTTCAGACAAAGCTGCGTCACTCACCTCTAATTGCATATCCATGGCGGCTAAGCGTTTAGCCAAGTATTGCAACTGAATACCAGCAATCGCTTTAATGTTGCCTTCACCCAACGAATGGAACACAACCACTTCATCAATACGATTAATAAATTCAGGGCGGAAATGCGTTTTTACTTCACCCATCACAGCGAGTTTCACCACTTGATAATCATCGCCCTGCATGCCTTGTATCATCTGGCTACCCAAGTTAGATGTCATGATAATCACCGTGTTTTTGAAGTCCACTGTACGACCTTGACCATCCGTCAACCGACCATCGTCCAACACTTGTAGTAAGACGTTAAAGACATCAGGATGTGCCTTTTCCACTTCGTCCAGCAAAATCACTGAATAAGGTTTGCGACGCACAGCTTCAGTTAGCGTGCCACCTTCTTCGTAACCAACATACCCAGGAGGTGCACCAATCAAACGCGATACAGAATGTTTCTCCATAAACTCGCTCATATCAATTCGAATTAAATGGTCTTCTGAATCGAACAAAAATCCAGCCAGCGCCTTACATAGTTCCGTTTTACCAACACCTGTTGGGCCCAAGAATAAAAATGAGCCGTAAGGACGATTGGGGTCACTCAAACCAGAACGTGAACGACGAATCGCATCAGATACCAAACGCACTGCTTCATCTTGACCAACAACACGTTCGTGCAATTTGGTTTCCATGGTGAGCAATTTTGCACGTTCACCCGTCATCATTTTTGACACAGGTATTCCTGTAGCTCGGCTCACCACTTCTGCAATTTCTTCAGCGCCAACTTGGGTGCGAAGCAGTCTATTAAGCTTCACTTCGCCTTTATCTTCTTCAGCGGCAGCATTTTTAAGCTGTGCTTCTAAAGCCGGCAACTTACCGTATTGCAATTCAGAAACCTTTTGCCATTCGCCTTTGCGGGTGGCTTCATCCATTTGCTGCTTAATCTTCTCAATCTCTTCTTTGATATGTGCAGAACCTTGCACTTGGGCTTTTTCAGCTTTCCAAATATCTTCTAAATCTGCCGATTCTTTTTCTAAGCGGCCAATTTCATCTTCAATCAAAGCAAAACGTTTTTTGGAAGCTTCATCTTTTTCTTTACGCACTGCTTCACGTTCAATTTTCAATTGAATCAATCGGCGGTCTAACTTATCCAATGCTTCTGGCTTACTATCAATTTCCATCTTGATGCGCGCTGCCGCTTCGTCAATCAAATCAATCGCCTTGTCTGGCAAGAAGCGGTCTGTAATGTAGCGATGACTCAACTCTGCCGCAGCTACAATTGCAGGATCAGTAATTTCCACGCCATGATGTAGCTCATACTTTTCTTGTAAGCCACGCAAAATCGCAATCGTCGCCTCAACGCTTGGCTCATCCACCAACACCTTTTGAAATCGACGCTCTAAAGCTGCATCTTTTTCGATGTATTTACGGTATTCATCTAAAGTAGTCGCGCCAAGGCAATGCAACTCACCGCGAGCCAATGCCGGCTTAAGCATATTACCCGCATCCATCGCCCCTTCGGCTTTGCCTGCACCCACCATGGTGTGTAGCTCATCGATGAAAACAATGGTTTGACCTTCATCCATCGCCAATTCTTTAAGCACAGACTTCAAGCGCTCTTCGAATTCACCGCGGTATTTAGCACCAGCCAATAGAGCCGCCATATCAAGCGACAATACCTTTTTGCCTTTGAGTGACTCAGGCACTTCGCCATTCACAATACGTTGTGCCAGGCCTTCTACAATGGCGGTTTTACCCACACCAGGCTCACCAATCAACACAGGATTATTTTTAGTACGACGTTGCAACACTTGAATCGCGCGGCGAATTTCATCATCACGACCAATCACGGGATCAAGCTTGCCCATGCGGGCGCGCTCGGTTAAATCTAGTGTGTATTTTTTAAGCGCTTCACGTTGACCTTCAGCCTCTTGATTATCTACAGATTCGCCGCCTCGAACTGCGTTAATCGCAGCTTCCAAGGCAGATTTGTTCAACCCCACTTGCTTAAGTAAACGTGCAACATCACCTTTGTCTTCAGCCAATGCAAGCAAGAACATCTCACTCGCAATATAAGCATCACCGCGTTTTTGTGCGTGTTTGTCTGTCAGGTTAAGCAAGTTATTTAAATCGCGAGAAATCGCCACTTCGCCAGAGCTTTCAGCAACTTTAGGAAGTTGGTTAATAGCAACTTGTAATCCAGCTTTGAGCGGCTCAAGATTCACGCCTGCACGCGCAAGCAATGATGCGGTTCCGCCATCATCCTGGCTCAACAAAGCTGACAACAAATGTGCTGCCTCAATGCTGGTATGGTCGTGACCGACTGCCAAGCTCTGTGCATCGCTCAAAGCTTGCTGAAACTTAGTGGTTAGCTTATCTACTCTCATGCCATTGCTCCATTTAGGATATTTGATAGAGACTATATGGGGCAGATTTGGAGAGTTTCAATAGCGCATTATTGATCTAGATCAACTCTATCCCAATTACGGCCCTCATCGCTAGAAATGATTGTGTGCTTTAGGAATGAAGATTCCGAGAGTAAATGATACTCCAGCGTTAGTAATCCATTTTTTTCTGAGAACACTATAGCATCGGCAGTTTGGGATATGAGCTTTTTAGGTAGTGACGAAACCCAAGCCTCACCATCCACCCTTACCACCATCAAGCTTTGTTGTGCCTTAGAACCCCAAGCCACATACCAACCCCAATTGCCCGCTTTATGAACGGCCAGTGCAGTAAAATGACAAACAGGTTCTTTACTCCCGCCAAAGCTCAATCGAATAATCGGCACTAAGCCAGATGGAGTTTCTGGCGCCATCGCCAAATCAAACATACCATCGTAGTTATGTTGCCAAATAACAACTTTGCCTGCCTGCGGATTTTCAATGATTTGAATTGGACAAAGTGAATTAACAGCTAAACTCTCAGCCATAACAATAGTTGGCTGCAAAAAAACCGTCGCAAGCAATACCAAAAATGCAGCCTTGGTGTACTTAATCATGAAACTCACCATCTATTAGTCATCACAGAAAAACCATATAATCAGACAATTAATTATAAATGCCAAGTTGTGTTTTCATGAATCGTCTTATCATCATTTTTTTGGTTATAGCGCTCTCGAGTAAAAGCGCACTAGCCGCCAATCTCATTATCGGCAAAGCAGCCCCAAACATCTCTATTAAAACACTCGACGGCGAAACCATTACAAATTTAAGTGAAAAAGGTCATATCTTAATCGTCCATTTGTGGGCAACGTGGTGTGATTCTTGTCGGAAAGAAATGCCTGCGCTAGAAAGCTTCTACCAAAAATATCATAAACAAGGTGTGGATGTCATTGCAGTAAGTGTTGATGACCGCAGCGATACAAATAAAGTAAAGTCTGTCTTAAAAGACTTCTCATTCAAAGGCGCTATGGAAGCTGATTCTGACATTCAGAAATTCGGCCGCATATGGCGTGTTCCAGTAACATTTGTGATTGACCAAAACGGCGTATTGAGAAGAAACGGCTGGGAAGGCGATCCAATTGTTGATGAATCGATACTAGAAAAAACAGTGGCGCCATTGCTAACGCCACCATCCATTAATTAAAACACGTAATTTAAACCCACAGATGCAGTCCAACGCGGGGCGAGCTGCACTCCATTGACATCCTGATAAATAGGTAACTGAACATAACTGTAAAGTTTTAATTCTTTATTGATTCTGACACTCAATCCAGGGCTGAGATAGACTAATGTACCGCCAGTACTAATAGTATCTGCATTTACTCCTTTATCATGCTCCACAAATCGAGCATTCATCTGCAACTGCGGTGTAATATCTTCAAAACCCATGTAACGAAGTCCTAGATTGAGATTAAGACCATTCCCTGGCTTGTATTGATTGTTATAATCCAATGCTTTTTGGACAATGGCTTGTGAGAAGTATCCCCAATCTTTGTTAAGCGCGTCTAAGTAGTAAAGCCCAAGAATAGCATCGGTTGTCCCGGTACCAGGCTGTAACCCTCGATCAATTGGGGCAGGACCAGGATTAGAAGGGTCAGTAGATACTCCCATCAGACTATGATCACCCGTAGGCAATTTCAAACCAAATAAAATTCCAAGATTATGTTGCTCACTAAAACCTTGATATCGGCCTATGACTTTAATGTCACCAATATTGGAAGTCTTTGAATTATAGGCACCATCACTGGGAGACATTCCATCAGAATTAACCCCAAAAGTACTATGGTTTCGATCTATATATGGAATCTGAACGTTCACACCCCAATTGGGATTAGTGCTGTAATCAATCGAAGCGGTAACGTAATTATTGCGGGTATATTTTTCAACTTCTTGTTTACCATTTGAATTTACAATTTGACTTGCTGCCGCACCTAAAATCGTGCCTGTTCCACTTCTTAATTGATTCTGATTCAAATAGTCATATCGCAGATCTATTTTAAATCCTGATGAACTGCTAAATCCAATATTTTCCCAATCAGAACTCAGTGTGCAACCGCAACTTGCGCATGCAAAAGCACTGAAAGGCGAAACCAATCCAATTGTTAAAGCAATTAAAAGGGCGAATTCTCTATTATTCATTTATCTTCCTTAATATAAAAACATAGCTGAGCGGCAAGCAGAAGAAATTTGACAATCTGGCGTATACCTCACCAGCTCATTCAAATCACATTGAAAATAATTGCAGAGCTTATCGAGATGATCAGTAACGGTGTTATACCCTTGTTGACGCATCATGCGGTTTAACGTCATGCGACTAATGCCAGTTGCATTGGAGACTTCAAGTAAGGTAATACGGCGACCCCATTGGGCAGTTTTTGCCGCAATAAGCTCTTTAATTTGTAGATGAATCATTAGAAACCTCAATCAAAAAATCTAAAAACACGATGCGTTAAGCAATAGGCGCGGTTATGCGCTTACGCATCCATAAAAACTAATTAGATTGAGATTGCAGGTGGGGCGTGCGAGGGAGGGGTTATTTGATAAAAGGCGCCAGGTAAAACTTGAGCATCGGTTTGGATATGCTCGGTTACATTAATTTCAGCTAAAAATAATGCAATTGGTGTAGTGGTAATTGCAACAGTGCCAGCATGACTGGCGCAATATGGGCAATGCTCAAAATGCATGGCCGCTTGATTTTGGCTCGAGGATTTTTTCGTATCTACCGCTAGATCAACGGCAACAAAACGTTTTACACCTTGTGCGCTACAAAGCTCTTGCAACAAAGTTGGCTGATTATTTTTAGCTGGGAATGCGTGAGAAATACTAGGCGCAAGCGACGCAAATACGACCGCAAAAATGGCAATCCAGCTTGACAATCTCTTTGCATAATGGCTAAACATAAATTGATTATACTCTAAGGGTGATTTAAAGTTCAATTACCTAAAAGGCTTTCATATAACGTAAAGTTAGACGTTGGTCTTCAAAGTATCCGTTTTCAGTTTTAAGATCACTGCCATATTGCACTGTAAATTTTCCAATAGGATATTTTGCGCTCACAAACACTTGATAACGGTGAACGTCCTTTTGATTATCTTGGTTAAGCCCATTAATTGTCGCTTCTGCACCTAATGTGTAATAGTAAGCGGCAGATAGCTCATAAACTGGGCTAATCGCATAACTTAAAACCGCTTGTGCATTATATTGGACACCTTGCTCAAGCTTACCAATAGCGACCGATTGGGGAAGTCTATATTCGGAGTTATCGCCCGTCCACACTGCATCAAATGCAGCCATGAAATTCATCTTGTCACTAAGAGATGTTTGGTAAGCCGCTTGTAGGGCCGTTCTATAAACGTTTTCTCCCAAATTAAAGTAGCGATTTTTATCATAACTTCCTGTTGGCAATGTTAAATAAGCACCTAACGCGAAATAAGTTTGAGTTTCGCGATTAGCATAAGGCCAAAAGGCCAACAACAAAGTGGTATCGCCAACACCTGAATCTCCACCCGCGACGGCAAGTGATTTTTGCGGATGCACAGCCCCTGTAGGCACTTGGGCATAGAAGTAAGCAGGGTGCTCAGCAATTTCAAAGGAGTGACCGACGCGCCACAAATAAAGGTCAGATGAAATTTCTAGATTAGTGATGGTTTTATCGCCATGCGCGTAAAAGTCGCCACGCTCAGAATACTGATAAGAAACCTGTACGCTATTAATACCAGGCGGTGGTGGCCGAGCATCGTTGGGCTGTAAATCAATTGCATCAGCAATGCTTGATTGAAGAATCCATACAAGACTTGTGCATAATAATAAGTGGCTGTTCTTCATACTATGATTGAGGTTTCTTAAAGCTATCTAGCAAGAGCAACCCCACACCGCCAGTAATGGCTGAATCCGCCACATTAAAGGCAGGCCAATAATAATCATAGCCGTGATAATGGAACAATAAGAAGTCGACCACATAGCCCAAAGTGAGCCTATCGTAGAGATTACCTAATGCCCCACCGAGCACCAAGGCGAGCGCAAAACAAAATAGCTTTTGCTCAGCATTCTTATGAAGCAGATACATTATTACAACCGAAGCTAAAATAGCAATGCTCGTAAAAAATAAATGCTGCCAACCGCCTTGGCTAGCTAAAAAGCTAAACGCCGCACCTTCATTATGAAACCGCACCAAGTCAAAAAATGAGGTGACTTCTAAATGCTCGCCATACTGAAAAGCCTGCTGAATAAGATGCTTGGTATAAACATCTATCGCAATTACGACGGCACTGAGACTTAGCCATTTACGCATGGGTACGTTTTTCACCTTCGCCAAACAAATTACTCACACAACGACCACAAATCGTTGGATGCTCAGCGTTTGCACCTACGTCTTCTCGATAATGCCAGCAACGGTCGCACTTGGCATGCTTGCTTGCCGCAACTTTGAACGTCAAACCAGAACCAGACTGTTTTTCCACTTTGGCTTGTGAAGTAATAAACACAAAGCGAAGCGCATCTTCGATGCGAGCAAGTGAATCGTATGCCGGCCCATCTAAAGCAATAGTAATTTCCGCTTGCAATGATGATCCTACTTCACCTGCGCCACGTTTTTCTTCAATTGCCTTATTCGCTAAAGCTCGAACTTCAATAATATTTTTCCAGTCGGCGATTTGAGCATCGCTCAAACCATGCGCTGGCAACTCATACCAAAGCTCTTCAAACACGGTTGCATCTAGATCCAAGCCTAATGTTTGCCAAATCTCGTTGGAAGTAAAACTTAAAATAGGCGCCATTAAACGCATCATGGTTTGAGTGATGTTGTACAAAGCGCTTTGTGCAGCCCGACGCGCGCGTGAGTTTTCACCAGTGGTATAGAGACGATCTTTAAGAATATCCAGATAGAAACTACCTAAATCTTCTGAACAAAAGCCCACAAATTTTTGCACCGCCAAATGGAATTCATAACGGTCAAAATCAGCCAAAACTTCTGTTTGTAATTTCTCAGTGAGCACTAGCCCATAACGGTCAATTTCAAGCCATTGGTCAACAGGCAACAAATCTTTACTTGCGTCAAAGTCAGCCAAATTCGCCATTAAGAAACGTAAAGTATTTCGAATTCGGCGGTAACTTTCTGCTACACGCTTGAGAATTTCATCAGAAATTGTCAGTTCACCTGAGTAATCAGTCGATGCTACCCACAAACGTAAGATATCGGCGCCGTAAGTATCCATCACCTTTTGCGGCGCAACCACGTTGCCTTTAGATTTACTCATTTTGTGGCCTGCACCATCCACCACAAAACCATGCGTAAGCAAAGCCTCGTAAGGGGCGCGACCATCAATCGCACAACCTGTTAATAGCGAACTCTGGAACCAACCTCGATGCTGGTCTGAACCTTCAAGATACAAATCTGCAGGATGTTGTAATTCAGGGCGCCGCTTAAGCACCGCTGCATGGGTTGAGCCAGAATCAAACCAAACATCTAAAGTATCAGTCACTTTTTTGTATTGATCTGCATTTTCTGGTGCATGTTTCGCCAAGAAAGCGGCACCATCTAGACTAAACCAAGCTTCAACGCCTGTTTGCTCCGTCAGCAAAGCGGCTTGCTCTAATAAGTCGGCTGTTTTTGGATGTGGTTCACCTGTTTCTTTATGCACAAATAGTGGCATCGGCACGCCCCAATTACGTTGGCGTGAAACACACCAATCTGGACGGTTTTTAATCATCGCCTCTAAACGGGCACGACCCCAGCTTGGGAAAAACTCAGTTTCATCGACAGCTTTATTGGCATGCTCACGCAAGCTTTTACCTGACGCGTCCGTTTCATTCATGCCAATAAACCATTGGTGAGTCGCCAACTGCATGAGTGGTGTTTTATGGCGCCAACAATGCGGAAAGCTATGATTTAAACGTGCACTAGCAATTAAAGCACCGTTTTCTTGCATCAAACCTAAAATAACTTTATTCGCATCTTGGCGGCTTAAGCCCCTAATTGATTCAAGCTCAACCAAATGACTAGAGAAGAATTTACCATCCTCACCAATCAAGACGCGTGGTTTTTCTTGCGGGAAATTAGCACGCATCACTAACCAGTCATCGTTACCATGTGCGGCCGCAGTATGTACCAAGCCTGTCCCCGCATCAGTTGTGACATGCTCACCACAAATCACAGGAACAAAACGATTATCAAATGGATGTTTTAGCTGAAGGCCATTTAAGTCAGAGCCTTTGCACGAAGCCAAAGTTTTAGCATTATCCTCACCGTAGCGGCTTAATGTTGCTTGCGCCAAATCATGCCCAAGGATTAACAAACCTTTGCTAGTTTGGATCAAGTCATAATCTAACTCCGGGTGCACACTCACCGCTTGATTGGCGGGCAGCGTCCAAGGCGTAGTAGTCCAGATGACAGCAAAAATATCACCCGAAATATCCGTACCAAATGCTTTAGCTAATGCCGCGTCATCCACCACCTTAAAGCCCACATCAATGGCTGGCGAGTTAACATCTTCATATTCAACTTCCGCTTCTGCCAATGCAGAGCCACAGTCCACACACCAATGCACAGGCTTGCTGCCTTGGTATAAATAGCCGTTTTTATAGATATCACCCAAAGCGCGCATGATGTCGGCTTCGGTTTTAAAATCCATGGTGAGATAAGGATTATCCCAATCAGCCGACACACCTAAACGAATAAAGTCCTTTTTTTGTTTTTCTACTTGTTCAGCGGCGTATGCACGGCAAAGCTCACGAAATTTAGCTGGGGCAATGTCTTTACCATGGTTTTTTTCAACCACCAATTCAATCGGCAAGCCATGACAATCCCAGCCTGGAACGTAAGGCGCATCAAAGCCACTCATGGTTTTAGATTTAACGATGATGTCTTTTAGAATTTTATTCACTGCATGACCGATATGAATGTCGCCATTTGCGTATGGCGGGCCATCATGAAGAATAAATTTAGGCTTACAAGCACGGGCTTTGCGAATGCGCTCATAAAGCTTTTTGTCTTGCCACTCTTTAAGCCACGCAGGTTCTCGCTTAGCCAAATCGCCACGCATAGGGAAACTGGTCTCAGGCAGATTGAGCTTATATTTAGAATCTTGTTTTGAATCTTCAGTCATTACAAACTTTCGTTTTTTGTTTTTAATTATCTAAATTTTATTTGAAAAAATGTTGCGCCACTTGGGCATCTTTTGCGATTTGGGCTTTTAGCGCATCCAATCCGTCAAATTTCATTTCATCTCGAATTTTATGGAAAAACTCCACATGTACATGCTGGTCGTATAAATCACCATCAAAATCAAATAAGTGCACTTCTAACAATAATTTAGGCACACCTGCAATGGTCGGCCTCACACCTAGATTGGCAACACCATTCAAGCCGTCTAATTTTACTGCATACACGCCCGTTAAGGCAGGTCGTTCATGGCGCATATGCACATTTGCAGTCGGAAACCCTAGTTTTCGACCTAATTGCGCTCCGTGAATCACTTTGCCACTAATGCTGTAAGGGCGGCCCAAGAGATTTTTAGCCACATTCAATTGCCCAGTCTCAAGGGCATTCCGCACGCGGGTGCTAGAAACGCGTTCGCTATCACCAAACGAGTTTATATCAACATCGCTCAAATTCACTTGCGGTAAGCTGATTAGATTTAATCCTGCATTGGCAATATCGACCACACCGCCTCTGCGACCTGCACCAAATCTAAAGTCTTCACCCACTAGAATGGTTTTAGCATTGAGCGAGTGAATCAAAACATCTTGAATAAACTCGTCACTACTAAAGCTGGCAAAGCGCTGATTAAATCGACATAGATAAACAACATCAACGCCGGCATCTGTAAATCGTTCTAACTTTTCTCTTAGTGATGCCAGCCTTGCTGGCGCCTTTTCTGGCGTAAAAAACTCGCGTGGATGAGGCTCGAATGTCATTACTGCAGTTTGTAATGACTGCTCATTTGCCACTGTCTTAAGTTTTTTCAATAATGCTTGATGCCCTAAATGCACTCCATCAAAATTACCAATCGCCAATGCGCATGGCTGACTCTTATTACCTGGAAAGTGCCTAAGGATTAGCATCAGGACTAAATCACTGTACGTTTCATAAAATCTTTAATGCGTATGCCTAAAGCCCATAGCACAAAGAAATATGTGGCAGAGCCAAGCAAAAGCAAGACCAATAAATGTACTAGCTTCGGCACCAATTTATATGCCATCCAAGTGGCGTCAGGTCCTGCAGCGAAATGTAAAACAAGTGCCATCGAGCCAACCGCGAAGCCAAGTTTTGCCATAAAGGCATACCAACCAGCCTGTGGCTTAAAGACGCCCGCTTTACGCAAATAAAAGTAGAGCAACCCCGCATTCATACAAGCGCCCAAACCAATTGCCAATGCTAAACCAGCATGTTTAAACGGGCCAATAAAAGCTAGATTCATGAGCTGTGTTGAGGCCAAGGTAAACAAGGCAATTTTGACTGGCGTTTTAATGTTCTGGCGTGAATAGAAAGCAGGCGCAAGTACTTTTACCAAAATCAGCCCTAGCAAGCCAAGGCTATATGCCATCAATGCTTGGCGGGTCATTTCCACATCAAGCGCACTAAATGCACCATAATGGAACAAACCCGTCACAAGTGGCACTGAAAGCACGGCTAAAGCCACCGCTGCTGGTAATGCAAGAATGAATGTAAGACGTAACCCCCAATCTAATAGTTGAGAATATTCATCATCAGCTTTATCCGCATAACTTTTAGCTAAGCTAGGCAACAAAATGGTACCAAGCGCCACACCTAACACCCCTGTTGGAAATTCCATTAAACGGTCAGCATAGTAAAGCCAAGAAACGCTACCTGTTGCCAAGAAAGAAGCAAAAATTGTGTTAATAAGAAGTGAAATTTGCGCGATAGAAACGCCAAAGATCGCAGGCCCCATGAGCTTTAGGATGCGCCAAACGCCCTCATCTTTAAGGTTGATCTCAAATCTTGGCACCAAGCCAAGCTTTCTAAGATAAGGAATTTGATAAACCAACTGAGCCACACCACCTGCAAACACGGCCCAACCAAGCACCAAAACTGAATGCTCAAAATACGGGGCAACAAACAATACTGAAGCAATAAACGAAAGATTGAGCCAAACAGGCGTCATCGCTGGGACACTAAAGTTACCATAAGTATTCAATACGCCTCCAGCAAGGGAGACTAACGATATAAAGAAAATATAAGGGAAAGTAATACGAAGCAAATCGACCGTTAGATCAAACTTGGCCTTATCTGCGGCAAAGCCAGGCGCACTGACTTGCACCACCCAAGGCGCAGCGAGCATACCAAGAATAGTAATGACTACTAGAAACAACCCAAGTAAAGTAGCGACATGATTAATCAGTGCTTTGGTTTCATCAATACTGCGCTGTTTTTTGTACTCAGCCAAAATCGGAACAAAGGCTTGAGAGAATGCACCTTCGGCTGATATTCGGCGCAATAGATTGGGGATTTTAAAGGCAACAAAGAAAGCATCAGTCTCAACACCCGCACCGAACACGCGCGCAATCAATGTGTCGCGAACAAAACCCAAAATGCGGGAGAGAAATGTCATGCTCCCAACGGTGGCAAGAGCTTTAAGCAGATTCATGCGTTTGTATGTTGTCGTGTAAAATACTGTTGAAATTAATGGCGATTTTAGCATGAGCATGCCAAAAACCCCGAGCTCAATTACTCAGAAGCACATCCCCCACTGTGATGTTATTGCAAATAAGCTGAATTAAACGCTGACAATATATTGCAAAAGATTCAATAAAACGTTAAGATACTCGGCTTCGTATTTTGTTAATTAGGAAAATTCATGGCTAATACCGCGCAGGCAAGAAAACGTGCTCGTCAGGCAGTTAAGCAACGCGCCCATAACGCCAGCTTGCGTTCTACTTTGCGCACCGCGATCAAAAAGATCATCAAAGCGGTAGAAGCTGGTGACAAAGGTGCTGCTCAAGCTGCATACTCTGAAAATGTGAGCGTTATTGATCGCATTGCAGACAAGAACATTATTCACAAGAATAAAGCTGCTCGTCATAAGAGCCGTTTGAACGCTTCAATTAAGGCAATGGCTTAATCGGTCTAGTTTTAATAAGCTCCAAACGAAAAAGCCGAACATTTAATTCGGCTTTTTTATTGTGTATTACTTCAAAGTCACACGCTAGCCAATGCCAAGTTCTTCACGCGCTTTAATTGCATTCACAATCACGGTCTCTTGCTCTGCGCCAATCACGGTATAGTGACCCATCTTTCGGCCTGGGCGCGGCTCGTGCTTGCCATACAAATGCAGCTTTAATTCTGGGCGCGCAAAAACCTTATCCCAAGCTGGTTCAGCGCCGTTTTTCCAAATGTCGCCTAGAATATTCACCATGACCGCTTGGCTATGCAAGCGACTATCACCCAAAGGTAAGCCAACCAGAGCACGCAGTTGCTGCTCAAACTGATTGGTGACATTCGCATCAATGGTGTAATGCCCTGAGTTATGGGGACGTGGCGCCATTTCGTTAGCAAGTAACTGGCCATTGCTCACAAAAAACTCAACTGCTAGCACACCAACATACTCTAACTTCTCAGAAATCTTAATCGCCAATTGACGAGCCTGGTCTTGAATACCTTTAGGCGCACGTGCTGGCACAATACTGACATCCAAAATGCCATTTAAGTGACTATTCTCCGCCAATGGATAAGGCGCAACATTGCCCTGTACATCACGAGCTAAAACTACTGAAACCTCATAATTTAAACTCAACATTTTTTCTAATACGCATTGCTCGCCTTTGAAAGCTTCAAAAGCCGCTTCGGCTTCCGCTTGGTTGGCAACACGCGCTTGACCTTTGCCGTCATAGCCAAAACGTGCCACTTTCAAAATGGCTGGATAAATTGCATTAGCATCTGCTGGCAAATCTGATGCCGCATTTACCACGACAAACGGAGCAACTGGAATGCCTGCGTCACGAATAAATTGTTTTTCTAATACACGATGTTGCGCAATAGAAACAGCTTTAGCAGAAGGTCGAACAGTGCGTGTTTGAGCCAAATTCTCCAAGGTGCTTGCAGGAACATTTTCGAATTCAGTAGTAATCGCTTGGCAAGTTTCCGCCATTGTTTTTAATGCGGCAGGGTCATCATATGCAGCACATAAATGCACATCAGCAATCTTGCCTGCAGGGCTACTTTTATCT
The DNA here is from genome assembly GCA_903870165.1 of uncultured Methylophilaceae bacterium. Lineage (GTDB taxonomy): Bacteria > Pseudomonadota > Gammaproteobacteria > Burkholderiales > Methylophilaceae > Methylopumilus_A. The sequence goes on from CAIQBW010000012.1 coordinate 71,973, forward strand.
GGATCTAACACAGTGACACGATAGCCCATTTCGTGGGCTGCAATCACAAAAAAACGACCAAGCTGGCCGCCGCCCAACATGCCTAGCATTGCTGGAGGAAGGATGATATGAGAACTCAAGGCTGCTCCGTCAATGTCATATTCAATACTTTAGCGGTTTGTGCCGCACGAAAATCTTTTAGCTTTTCAGCCAAACCCGCATCGCCATTCGCCAAAATAGACACGGCGAACAAGCCAGCATTTGTTGCACCTGCTTCACCAATGGCAAAAGTAGCCACTGGGATGCCTTTTGGCATTTGAACAATAGAGAGTAAAGAGTCGTTACCTTGTAAGTGTTTACTTGCAACAGGAACGCCTAATACAGGCAATGTCGTCTTAGCAGCAACCATTCCTGGCAAATGCGCAGCGCCGCCCGCGCCAGCGATAATCACTTGAATGCCTTTAGCATCGGCAGTCTCGGCAAATTGAAACATCAAGTCAGGTGTGCGATGTGCAGAAACCACTTGTGCTTCATACGGCACACCGAAATCTGCCAACATTTGCGCGGCCAATTTCATGGTCGGCCAATCGCTGTCAGACCCCATAATGATGGCTACTTTTGGTGGTGTTTTAGTCATGGTTACCCCAGTACTTAAATGTAAATCTTGCCAATAAATATTACAAAAGAATTAGGTTATCTCGGTGTATCAATTCAGCTTCATCCACATAACCCAAAATGGATGCAATCTCAGTGCTTGGATGACGCAAAATTCGCGCTGTTTCAGCCGATGAATAATTCACTAATCCGCGCGCGATTTCCCTGCCTTGTTGGTCTAAACAAGCCACAACATCGCCACGCTCAAAACTACCTTCAACAGCTAAAACCCCAACTGGCAAAAGACTTTTACCGTCAGTCCGCAACACTTTGACCGCGCCAGCATCGAGTTTTAATTGACCAGAAACCCGCAAATGGTCTGCCATCCACTGTTTCTTAGCAAGAATTTTCCCATGCTCAGTGTGTAGATGTGTACCAATCACTTCACCAGAGGCTAGTTTGATGAGCACTTCTTTTTCACGACCAGAAGCGATAATTGTATGTGCGCCACTTCGCGCAGCACGCTTAGCTGCCAAAATTTTAGTCAGCATGCCGCCAGTGCCAACGCTACTACCAGCCCCGCCAGCCATTTGCTCAAGCGCTTCATCGCCTGCTATCGCATGCTGAATAAACTGAGCATCGGGATTTTTACGTGGATCAGCTGAATACAGGCCAGCTTGGTCAGTCAAAATCACCAAAGCATCCGCTTCAATGAGATTAGCCACCAAAGAAGCTAAGGTATCGTTATCACCAAAGCGGATCTCATCGGTGACAACAGTATCATTCTCGTTAATGATAGGAATGACGCCCAAATCGAGCAAGGTTCGTAATGTACTGCGCGCATTGAGGTAGCGCTTACGGTCAGCCAAATCATCATGTGTCAGTAAGACTTGTGCTGTATGCAATGCGTGCTCTGCAAAGCATGATTCATACATTTGAACCAATCCCATTTGACCAACGGCCGCCGCTGCTTGCAATTCATTCACCGCCGTTGGACGTTTCTTCCAGCCCAAGCGCTGCATGCCTTCAGCCACTGCGCCACTAGAAACCAACACCACTTGTCTTGCTTGAGTTTCGCTATTAGATGGACGTACCAATTGGGCGATTTGAGCCGCCCAAGCAGCAATAGCTGTTTGGTCTAAACCCTCGCCGTTGTTTGTGACTAGGCTTGAACCAACCTTAATCACAATACATTTTGTGTCAGCTAATAATGATTTCATATTACTCAAACTTTACTCAGCGCTTTCAGCTCTCTTTAATGCTGCCGCTTCTTTGCGCGCTAATTTTTCAGCGGCTAATTTTGCTTGCTCAGCCTCTTCCTCTTCACGTGCTTTGGCGTTCACTTCTTCCACATGATCCATAATCGCATACACTAGTTCTTTACAGCCGGTGCCACTAATTGCAGAAGTGGCAAAAGTACGACCCTCCCAGCCATAGGCTTTTACAAATTCAGCAACTTTTTCAGCTGAGTTTTCAAGCATATCAACCTTGTTCAGCACCAACCAACGAGGCTTGTTATAGAGATCTTCATCATACTTACGAAGTTCTTCAACAATCGCCTTGGCTTCCGCTACTGGATCAACCGCCTCGTCATAGGGTGCTAAGTCTACAATATGAAGTAGCAAACGCGTACGTGCCAAATGACGCAAAAATTGATGACCAAGACCTGCACCTTCAGCAGCGCCTTCAATCAAACCAGGAATATCTGCAATCACAAAACTGCGGTTGGTATCAACGCGCACCACCCCCAAATTAGGATGTAATGTAGTAAATGGATAATCAGCAACCTTTGGTTTTGCGGCTGAAACAGAGCGAATAAATGTCGACTTTCCTGCATTTGGCATGCCAAGCAAGCCAACGTCAGCCAAGACTTTAAGCTCTAAATAAAGCTCAATTTCTTCACCTGGTTCGCCTTTTGTACATTGGCGAGGTGAGCGATTTAGACTGGACTTGAAGTGAATGTTACCCAAGCCGCCTTTGCCGCCCTTAGCTAACATAGCCCTCTGTCCATGCTCGGCCAAATCAACCAAAATTTGGCCAGATGCTTTTTCACTAATAACGGTACCTACTGGCACACGCAGAATCATGTCGTCGCCGCCAGCACCGTAACAATCAGAGCCACGCCCATTTTCACCACGCTGCGCTCGAAAACTACGGGTATAGCGATAATCAACCAAAGTATTAATGTTGCGGTCAGCCTCGAAATACACGGAACCACCATGGCCACCATCGCCACCATTAGGTCCGCCCATAGGCTCATATTTTTCACGACGGAAAGTCGCTACACCGTTACCACCATCACCAGCAAAAAGCTTAATGGTGGCTTCATCTATAAATTTCATTGGTCACCGCACAATTGATATATCAGTTCGGACTCAGCATTGGAATTCAAGCTAAAAATCCATTTAGAGCTAACCATATGATACCGCCAAGTTAGCCCCATATAAAACAAAAAAGCCCTACCAAGCGATAGGGCTTTTTATAGTGCTTGGTAGCATTAAAGCGGGATGATACTTACCATCTTACGACGCAATGCACCTTTAATAGCGAACGCAACTTTACCGTCTACTTTTGCATAAAGTGTATGGTCTTTACCCATGCCTACATTTTCACCAGCGTGCATACGAGTGCCACGTTGACGAACAATGATACTACCAGCTGAAACTTCTTGCTCACCAAAGGCTTTAACACCTAATCGTTGGGCCTGTGAGTCACGACCGTTACGGGAACTCCCGCCAGCTTTCTTATGTGCCATTTTCTACTCCTTATTCAGCAGCTTTAGCTTTTGCAGCTTTTGCTTTTGCTGGTTTAGTTGAAGCGCCACCGAAATCTGCAATTTGGATTTCTGTATAGCTTTGACGATGGCCTTGTGTCTTACGGTAGTGTTTACGACGACGGAATTTGAAAATCATTACCTTGTCGCCACGGCCGTGTGATAACACTTTAGCTGTCACGCTAGCGCCAGCGATTAATGGTGAACCAATAGTGACATTCTCACCATCAGCCAACACTAACACTTGATCAATAGTAACGTCGCTACCAACGTCACCCGTTAATTTTTCTACCTTAAGCCTTAGGCCAGGAGTTACGCGGTACTGTTTACCGCCAGTCTTGATGACTGCATACATGATTAAGCCTCGTTTGCTACGCATTCAAATGAACTGCGCATTATACGTAAAATTCGGACTTAAGCAAATACAAAATAGGCTTTATATAAAAAACCTTAAGCACTTAAATCAAGTAATGGAAGATATTTTAACCCAAGCAACCAGAACACTTCGTTTTTAAGGCTTTAACAGCATAAAAAGTCAGGCAAAACCAACCTTATAAATGCTAAAATTAGCACAAATTTTATTGGTAACTTCAATTGTCACTTAGCCTTATTCAATCAAGCATTGCAGACGATATGCGTGCCGTCGACGACGTCATCCGCAAGTCGCTGCATTCTGAAGTCGTGCTCATCAACCAAGTGGCGGACTACATTATTAATAGCGGCGGTAAACGCTTGCGTCCCGCCTTGGTGCTTTTATCTGCCGGGGTCTTCGGCAAAATTGAGCCGCGCCACCATACACTTTCAGCCGTAGTAGAGTTTATTCATACAGCAACCTTATTACATGATGACGTAGTCGATGAATCCGCGATGCGACGTGGCCGCGCCACTGCTAACACTCTATTTGGGAATGCCGCTAGCGTTTTGGTCGGCGACTTTGTTTATTCACGAGCTTTTCAGATGATGGTGAGCGTTCAAAACATGCGCGTGATGGATATTTTGGCTGAGGCAACCAACATTATTGCCGAAGGCGAAGTGTTGCAATTGCTTAACATCAACGATGCTGACATTAGCGACGAAGATTATCTGCGTGTTATTCATTACAAAACTGCTAAGTTATTTGAAGCTGCGACTCGATTAGGCGCTGTAATTTGCGGCGCCTCCGAAAAAGATGAGCAAGCCATGGCCGGATACGGCATGCGTTTAGGCACAGCTTTTCAACTAATTGACGATGTGCTTGATTTAAGTGGCGAGAGCGAAGATATCGGCAAGAACCTTGGTGATGACATTGCAGAAGGAAAGCCAACCCTACCGTTACTTTATGCAATGAGAACTGGCAATGAAGCACAATCCAATCTCATTCGTCATGCAATTGAACAAGGTGGTTTAGAAGATCTACCAGCTGTGATACAGGCCGTAAAAGATACAGGCGCTTTAGACTACGTAAAAGGCATTGCGAAACAAGAAGCGACGCTTGCCTGCCAAGCGATTGCGCACTTGCCAAAAACTGCGCAACACCAAGCGCTGATTGATTTAGCAGAATTTGCTGTGGCAAGAACCTATTAATTAAAGGTAATTGGCTCGCCGTTTTCTGGATTAAAATAAGTCAATTGCGCGCAAGCATTCTTGCCATTCGTCAACGTTCCGTTAAACAAGGACTCGCCGTCCACATCCACCACCGCATAACCACTGTGATACAAAGTCACTTCAGCTTCTTGAGGACCTAGGCGCATTGCATAGCTCATATAGTCATCGGTTTCTTCTTCATTAAAGACTTCCCAATTTTTATGACCCGTTAATTCAGCCATCCAATTAGGCAAATCCACTTCTACGCGACACACAACAGGCTTCGTCCAAGCATCCACTTGGGTTTCATCCATCTCTAATATTGAGGCTTCTAAATTTGGCTCTTGGCGCATACAATCTTTTCCTAACAGCAGTTTGTACATTATATAGTGGCGACTGTTTTTTACATTTCAATAGCACACATTATTTATGGAGTTGCTCTGACCAATGTTCAATGCGAATATGCTGTTAACTAACACCATCTAATAACCAAAAGAAGACTACATGCCTGAATTGATTACACTCGTACAAGAAAATTCAACCATCTACATTATTGTCGCGAGCCTTCTCGGCCTTGTGGTTGGTAGCTTTTTAAATGTGGTAATACACAGACTGCCGATTATGATGGAGATGGATTGGCGCGAACAATGTGCAACTCTTAACAGCCCTGATAACACGGCTAAAACTGAAAAATACAATTTAATCTCTCCAAGGTCCACTTGCCCGCATTGCCAAAAAGCAATTGCGGCATGGCATAACATTCCTGTCATCAGCTTTCTTCTGCTTGGTGGCAGATGCAATCAATGCAAGGCATCAATTAGCTGGCGTTATCCTGCTGTTGAAATCATTAGTGCGTTATTGGTCGGGATTACTACTTATAAATTTGGTTTTTCTTTAAACACGTTGGCCGCATCAATATTTGTTCTTGCACTATTAACACTCACTTTTATAGATATGGATACACAGCTTTTGCCAGACAACATCACACTACCACTGCTCTGGCTAGGCCTGCTTTTCAACCTCAATGGCGGTTTTACTGATATTCAATCATCCATCGTTGGTGCGGCAGCAGGCTATTTAATTTTGTGGAGTATTTATTGGTTATTCAAACTCACTACTGGCAAAGAAGGCATGGGACACGGTGACTTTAAAATGCTAGCAGCAATAGGCGCTTGGTTTGGATGGACCATGCTTCCAGCAGTCATCCTTTTATCATCGATTGCTGGCTCAATCATCGGAATTGGCTTGATTCTTTTCGCACAAAAAGGACGAAATACCGCTATTCCTTTTGGGCCATATCTCGCTCTTGGAGGCATTGCAGCTTTGTTTTGGGGCACTCAACTTTCACACGTATATTTGGCCGGTTAAATCATGTATATCGTCGGCCTGACAGGTGGCATTGGTAGCGGAAAAAGCGAAGCGACAAGGCTGTTTGCTAAGCTAGGCGTGCCTGTGGTGGACCTCGATATTATTAGTCATGAATTAACTGCAAGCGGGCAGGCAACCTTAAAAGAGATTGCCCAAGCTTTTGGAGAAGATGTTTTGAATGATGATAGCAGCCTCAACAGGGCCGCTTTACGTCATAAAATTTTTGCTGATAACAAAGCTAGAAATAAATTAGAAGCCATTCTTCACCCAGCTATTTACAACAAAGCAAAAGAGGCTCTTACAAAAAACGCTTCTGCACCTTACCAAATTCTAGCCATTCCACTTTTATTTGAAAGTGATCGCTATGTAAACATCATCAATCGCAGTCTGGTGATTGATAGCGATCCAGCAATACAAATCACCCGAGCAAGCAAAAGAGACGGCGTTTCACAGACTGAAATCCAAAAAGTTATTGATGTGCAAATGCCTCGCATACAGCGTAATTCACTCGCAGACGACATCATTATAAATAACGGATCAATTGAAGATCTCGAGAAAAAAGTCAGACAACTACATGAAAGATATATCAATACTTGCATATTTGAGAAATCAAACTCATAATCCAAAGAGAGTACTTAAAAAGTAAGATATTTAAGCGAAAATTATAGTGGCGATTTACGAATTCCCTTTTAACGAAAGAATCAGAACTCTGCTTCGCCTAGAGGATTTGTTCTCTAAGGTTATGCTTAATATTGTCTCAGAACACCCAAGCCATCACCATAATGCAATTGTGTCTTTTTTTCAGATACTAGACATTCTTGACCGCACAGATTTAAAAACTGATCTTTTGCAAGAATTGGATCGCCAAAAAGTCATCATGACAAGTTTAGTAGGAAATCCAAATATTGCATCAGAGGTTTTGCAGCCTATTCTAGACAAAATCATTGGCACGTCAGCTCGCCTTAGAACAATTAGTACGAGAATAGTCCAGCCACTCAAGGAAAATGAATGGCTAATGTCAATTAAACAACGTGCAGTAATTCCAGGTGGCTTATGCGAGTTTGATCTACCCTCTTACCATTATTGGTTAGAAAGCCCTATTCAAGATAGAAAGCAAGATTTAGAGAAATGGTTAGGACATGTCACGCCAATCTATGATGCACTAGCGATTATTTTAAATATCGTTAGAGGTAGCGGCAAAGGCGAAGAAAATATCGCAGTTAATGGCGCTTACCAACAAATGCTTGGCAGTGCAAAACCAGCACAAATGTTGCAAGTTAAAGTCGATGAAGAGCTAAATTGCTACCCTGAAATTAGTGCTAACAAATATGCAATTAATCTGCGCTTCATCTCTATGAGTCGTACTGAAAAGCCTCATCCATGTGAAGGTGATGTTCCATTCTCACTCACACTCGGCAATCTTTAATTACTTTTAAGTTTAGCCTCAATGCAATCATCAGAAAAAAAACGATTAGTGCCATGCCCAGAGTGTGGAGAACTTTCTGAGTTTAGTCCTAGCAACCCATTTAGACCATTTTGTTCTGAGCGATGCAAAATGATTGATTTAGGGATTTGGGCAAGTGAAGGCTACCGGATAGAAACTCCGATCACTGCAGATGATTTAGATACAGAAGACTTTAATTAAGATGCTTATTAAAAAATTATCCTGTGCTTTAGCGATGTTAGCGATCATGCTGCTTGCTTGCAGCAAACAAGCCCCCGAAATCAATATCGCCGATAACTGGGTAAGGGCCAATGCTGAAGGCCAAGATGTCGGTGCAGCTTATATGACCATTACCAGCGCATCAGATACAAGCTTAATCAAAGTAGAAAGCTCTGTTACTGATAGCGTTGAAATTCATAGCATGAGTATGGACAATGGCGTGATGAAAATGCGCATGCTTGAAGAGTTAGATTTAAAAGCAAACACACCTAACAAGCTTGCGCCAGGTGGATTCCATTTAATGTTGTTTGATTTGAAAAAGCCGTTAAAAGCTGGCGAAACCATCTCATTTACTTTGCATTTCAAAAACCAAAATGGCAAGCGGAGTTTAGTCACAGTCAAGAGCCCAGTCCTTGCTGAACAGCCATCAGCTAGTTAATTAGCGAGATTAGCCTTGGCTGAAAATGGCAATTGAAAACGCTGAACTTTTCCGCCAGCTTCAATCTCAACCAACAAATTCCAATCACTTCGTCCTTGCACACAAATAGGCAAAGTCACCTCAGCATGCCAATCACTAGTTTGATTCGATTGAATTAAACGATAGCGATTTAAGCCCATGTCCATAAGTTGCATCGCAAAATCAACATGAACACTTTGAACAGCCTCAGCTCGATTCATATGCAAATTCAAATGCAGTGGCTTCATCACTTGAGGGGCTTCAGCAAGCTGAACAGTAAATATCTCATTACCACAAAACTGATTGATGTCCGCACAAGGCAAAACGCTAATGACTTCCAATTCAGGCTTGGCCCAATAAAACTTCGCTAAACTACCTAACGCAATCAACAAAATTAACGGTAAAAAAAAATTCTTCATTTATTCCCAAACCGCTCTCTGCATGGCGATACCATGCGCGCCTGCGTGCCAAGCATTTTGTAATTCTGAATACTGCATGCCTCCAAGAGCATAAACCGGCAAGGGATAATCTTTTTTAAGATTCGAAAAAGTCTCCCAGCCCATACCTTCCACTTCTGGGTGGCTTCTCGTTGGAAGCACTGGAGAGAGTGCGACGAAATCCAAATTCAATTCTGTCGCTTTCACCATTTCTTGAGGATTGTGACAAGAAGCAGCGACTATTAGGCCATCAGGCTTCTCGCTCAAACCCATCAGCGCAATACTATTCAAATGAATACCATCCGCGCCTGCTTTAATAACATCATCCAAATCTGCGTTCATTAGCACTCTAGCGCCGAAGGGACGTGCGAGCGCAAGCACTTTGTGAGCAAATGTGACCAAGGCATCACTACTCAATTGCTTTTCACGCACTTGGATCAACTTCAATCCTTTTTCTAATTGAAGTAATAAAGCCCTAAAAAAAGATGCTTCACCCATCTCTTGCAGATTGGTAATTGCGTAAACAGGTGGCAAACTTAAAGCGCTCAGAATAGGTGTATTTGCGGGCAGCATAGGGTCAACCGTTAATCCTGTAGGATTTTGCCAACTAAGTTGCTGACCCTCTCTTCCAACAGGCTCACCTTGCCATGCCCTCACGATAAAAAAGTTAAGCTTGACGGTTTTTTCTGGATAATCAAATGTACGGACTAGCCATGGATATGATTCTGTAGCTTGCACACCAAGCTCTTCATTCAATTCTCTTTGCAAGGCCTCCACTGGCGCCTCGCCGTCTTCAATCTTACCGCCTGGGAACTCCCACCAACCAGCCCAAGGCTTGCCTGCTGGACGATTTCCCAACAAGACCATGTCATCTTCGCGTATTAAGACTGCAACCGCAGCATGGACTATTTTGTTAGCGCTCAAGTTGATGTCTTTTGATTAGCTAAAGCCTGACGGCCAGCATAATCACGTGCAAATTGATAGGCAACACGACCACTACGGGCACCGCGCGTCAAAGAGAAGGTTAATGCTGCACGCCTCACTTCTTCGTTGAATTCAGGAATGCCATATTGGGCTAGCCAATATGCAGCGACAGATAAATATTCATCTTGGTCAAAGGCGTAGAAAGAAAGCCACAAACCAAAACGCTCTGAAAGCGAAATTTTCTCTTCCGAAGTTTCACCTGGACGAATTTCCTCGCCAACATATTGTGTTTCTAAGTTTTCGGCCATGTATTCAGGCATGAGGTGTCGACGGTTAGATGTGGCATACACCACGACATTGTCTGATGTAGTTGCTATTGAGCCATCCAGAACCACTTTGAGCGCCTTATATCCTGGGTCTGATGCCTCAAAAGAAAGGTCATCACAAAATATAATAAATCGCTCAGGCCTAGTACGAAGCAGACTCACAATGTCTGGCAAAGCAACCAAGTCCTGTTTATCGACCTCGATAATACGCAATCCATCTTGAGAGAACTCACTTAGCAAAGCCTTCACTAGTGTTGATTTCCCTGTGCCACGCGCCCCAGTCAGTAATACATTATTTGCAGGAAAACCGCGCACGAACTGTGCAGTGTTACGCACGACTTCAGCTTTTTGGGCATCCACATTGCAAATGGCTTCAAGGTTGATTTGGTGAGGATGGGGAATGGCTTGCAGATAACCTCGGCCATTCATGATTTGCCAGCGCCAAGCTAAAGCATTCCAATCAACCTCTTTCTTAGCTAACGGCAGATAGGCGGACAGCCTTTCTAAAATAGATTCTGCCCGATCAATTAGGCTTTCAATATTAGCCATATTTATGAGCGATAATCCGCATTAATTTTCACGTAATCGTATGAGAAGTCACAAGTCCAAACGGTTGAATTGGCTTTCCCTCGATTAAGCACGACACGCACTAAAATCTCTGGCTCTTTCATCACGGCAACCCCTTGCTCTTCTTGATAAGCTTCTGCACGCCCACCGTTTTCAGCAACAAGCACATTCCCTAAATAAAGCTGCATAGCACTGACGTCCAACGCATCAACACCAGCGTAACCAATTGCCGCCAAGATACGACCTAAATTAGGGTCTGATGCAAAGAAAGCCGTTTTAATCAGCGGGGAATGCGAAATGGCATAAGCCACTTTGCGACACTCCTCGACATCTCGACCTGCCTCTACTTGCACCGTCATAAATTTAGTAGCGCCTTCTCCATCACGCACAATCGCCTGTGCTAAAAGGATCGAAACTTCTGTCATGGCATCGCGAAGAGCTAGATAATCAGTCGTACCAGCTTGAATTTCATCAATACCAGATTGGCCTGTTGCCATCAAAATCAATGAATCATTAGTCGAAGTATCGCCATCCACAGTAATGCAATTAAATGAGCGATTAACCGCGTAATCAATCAACTCTTCCAACGCTTGCTGACTGATCGTCGCATCTGTTGCAATGTACCCCAGCATAGTCGCCATGTTAGGGTGAATCATACCTGAGCCTTTAGAGATACCTGTGATGGTAATAGTCTTACCACCTAAAGAAATCTGTTTGGAATAGCCTTTTGCAACAATATCCGTGGTCATAATAGCTTCGGCAGCATTGAGCCAGTTATCTTCCTTCAGGTTCTCAATGCAAGCTGGTAGACCTGCAATCACCCGATCCACAGGCAATGGCTCTAAAATAACACCTGTAGAAAACGGTAAGATTTGTGATGCAGATTTAGTACCCAATAAGTCAGCCAACGCTAGGCAAGTTTGCTTGGCATGCTGCATACCAGGCTCACCAGTCCCGGCATTGGCATTACCTGTATTCACGACCAAGGCACGAATTTCGTTTCCGCTCGCAAGGTGCTCTTTACACAAAGTCACAGGCGCCGCGCAGAATTGATTTTTGGTAAATACGCCAGCAACACGCGTACCTTCACTCAATTTAATCACCAACACATCTTTACGATTTTGCTTGCGGATATTAGCCTCCGCAAACCCTAGCTGGACACCTTTAACAGGCAATAGAGAGTTGGCTTTTGGCGCTGATAAGTTAACTGGCATTTTTTTAACTCTAAAACATGAATGGATGATTAAGATTTTAACCGATAGATAAAACTTGCATGAAACAAAACGTGCATCATCGGCATAAAAAAAAGCGGCTTTAAAGCCGCTTTTTATTTAGAAGGTCGTATTATCTAGCAAACGCTGATCTAACGCGCCCATTACTTTTTCCCGCTCTTCGTCCGTCATATTCCACCATTCACGGATCTCTTCAACGGTGCGATAACAACCCTGGCAAAAGCCATTGCTATCATTGATAGCACACACACCAATACAAGGCGAAACGATATCTTCAATACCCATAAATTAGCTCAATTTTCCGTGACATTGTTTATACTTTTGACCTGATCCACAAGGACAAGGATCGTTACGACCAATTTTAACGCCTTCGCGTTCAAATGGCGCACCATCTTCTGCAGCAGGCGATGCTAAAGCTTCATCATAGTCGGTATGTTGATATTGCACATTCTCAAGCTCTGTTGGTTTTTCAACGGCTTCCAAATCTGCTGCGCTCTTAACTTGAACTTGCATCGTCACTTGCGTCACTTCGTGCTTAACGGTATCTAACAACGCAGCAAATAGCTCAAAAGCTTCGCGTTTATACTCTTGTTTAGGATTCTTTTGTGCATAAGAGCGCAAATGAATGCCCTGACGCAAATGATCTAAACCCGCCAAATGCTCACGCCAATGATTATCCAAGCTTTGCAACATCACTGCACGCTCAAATTGACGCATCGTATCTACCCCAGCCATCTCTTCTTTTGCTGTGTAAGCATCTTGGGCAGCCCCTTGAATAGTGTCGCGTAGCGTTTCTTCATGCAAATCAGGGTTATCTTCCAACATTTTTTGCAATGGCAGATGAAGATTAAACTCGCCCTGCAAGACCTTCTCAAGTGAAGCAACATCCCACTGTTCTTCAACGCTTCCTGGCGGCACATAAGTTGACACCATGTTATCAATGACGTCATGACGCATCGCCGCAATCGTTTCGCCAACGTCCGTTACTTCTAACAACTCATTTCGCTGCTCGTAAATTACTTTACGTTGGTCATTCGCTACGTCATCGTATTCCAATAATTGCTTACGAATATCAAAGTTGCGACCTTCTACTTTACGCTGTGCATTTTCAATAGCACGTGTCACCCATGGATGCTCAATCGCCTCACCTTCAGGCATTTTGAGACGTTCCATAATCGCTGAAACGCGGTCTGATGCAAAAATACGCAATAACTGATCTTCAAGTGAAAGATAAAAACGGCTAGAACCTGTATCGCCTTGACGACCAGAACGGCCGCGCAATTGATTATCCACACGACGCGACTCATGGCGCTCTGTGCCGATGATATGCAAACCGCCTGCCGCCAATACTGCATCGTGGCGCACTTGCCATTCAGCCTTAATCTTTTCAATCTTGGTTTGTTTCTGAGTATCTGAAAGCGCTTCATCAGCACGCACCAAATCAATTTCAGGCTCGGGATTGCCACCCAACACGATATCGGTACCACGACCGGCCATATTGGTGGCGATTGTAATCATTCCTGGGCGGCCTGCTTGCACAATAATATGCGCTTCGCGTTCATGTTGTTTTGCATTCAATACTTGATGCTCTAATTTAGCTTTGGTCAGCAAATCAGCAATCAACTCCGAATTTTCAATTGAAGTAGTGCCCACCAATACAGGCTGTCCACGGCCTTGGCACTCTTTAATATCTTCAATCACTGCATTGTATTTTTCACGCGCAGTACGATAGACCTTATCCATTTGGTCTTTACGTTGCATGATGCGATGAGTTGGGATGACGACTGTTTCTAAACCATAAATTTGGTTGAACTCATAAGCTTCAGTATCTGCAGTACCAGTCATGCCAGACAATTTGCCGTACATACGGAAATAGTTTTGAAATGTAATAGATGCGAGCGTTTGGTTTTCTTTTTGAATCGCCACGCCTTCTTTAGCTTCCACTGCCTGATGCAAACCATCAGACCAGCGCCGACCTGTCATCATGCGGCCTGTGAATTCATCCACAATCACAATCTCACCGTCACGCACAACATAGTGTTGATCTTTGTGGAATAAAGATTGCGCGCGCAAAGAAGCATATAAGTGATGAACCAAGCTAATACTTGCAGCATCGTACAAACTCGCGCCTTCAGCTAATAAGCCAGATTTTTCAAGCAATTGCTCCGCATGCTCATGCCCATTTTCAGACAGAATTACTTGCTGTGCTTTTTCATCAACCCAGTAATCGCCTTCGCCTTCTTCTTCTGTTTGACGAACTAACTGTGCAGCAATGCCATTCATTTGGCTGTAGAGATTAACACCGTCATCGGCTTGACCAGAAATAATGAGCGGCGTACGCGCCTCATCAATCAAAATCGAATCCACTTCATCAATTAACGCATAGCTTAGGCTACGCTGCACTCGCTCTTCAGCCGTATAGACCATATTGTCGCGAAGGTAATCAAAACCAAACTCATTGTTAGTACCATAGGTAATGTCTGCAGCGTAGGCTTGTTGTTTGGCATCATGCGGCATTTGTGAAAGGTTAATGCCAACCGTTAGACCCAAGAAATTGTATAACCTAGACATCCACTCAGCATCACGCTTAGCCAAGTAATCATTCACAGTAATGACATGAACGCCATTACCCGTGAGCGCATTGAGGTAAGCAGGTAATGTTGCCACCAATGTCTTACCTTCGCCCGTACGCATTTCGGCAATCTTGCCAGCATTGAGCACCATACCGCCTATTAACTGCACATCGAAATGGCGCATTTGAAATACACGGCGACCGCCTTCACGTACCACTGCGAATGCTTCAGGTAATAGCTGGTCTAGCGTTTCACCTGCTTGAAAACGGACTTTGAACTCTTCTGTTTTTGCGCGCAACTGCTCATCGCTTAACGCCTGCATTTGCGGCTCAAGGGCGTTAATCACAGCCACTTGCTCAAAATACTGTTTCACTAGGCGATCGTTACGACTACCGAATAATTTTCTAAAAAGTTTGGATAACATACAGTGACACCAACTTCCGCTATTGCGGAGCCTTCTTTAAGGTTGACTTAAAAATAAATTCTTGTGATTTTACCATAATCAAGCCGCCTCTCGGCAGCCATTAAAATGACACTTAAAACACGAACATTGAAGCAAACGATATAATGAGCATTAACATCAGTCTGTCATTCATTAAACTCACTTGTGCGAGGGATTAAATTTGCAATTAATCAATGCAATACTTAAAAACAGCGCACTTTCAAAAATGGCTGAAAAAGCCAAAGAGCTGACTTCAATTCAAAAAATTTGGAGTGAAGTTGTACCCGCTCAACTCAAACCATTTACGCAAGCAGGCAATATCCAACACAAACGTCTGACGGTACAAGTTGAAAACGGTGCAATTGCCGCCAAAATTAAACTTCTATTGCCAAGTCTTATTAGCAAACTGCAAAAACAGGGTGTTGAAGTAACTTCAATCAGAGTTGAGGTGGATGTTCAATCCAAACAAGATAAAGTAGCAAAACCCACTCGCCATCTCAGTGAAAATGCCTCAAGCACTCTACAATCTTTAGCTAAACAATTAGAGGGCTCTGAACTAGGCGAGGTCTTAACTAGGCTCTCAAAACGCACCTAAAAAAATGGCCACTATACGGTGGCCATTTATCTATCAACGTCGAGATTTTTAATTATTTAGCGCGTGCTACGCTCGCAACGATTTCAGCTTTAGCGGCTTCTACGCCTTGCCACTGACCAACTTTAACCCATTTACCCTTTTCCAAATCCTTGTAATGCTCAAAGAAATGTGCAATTGGCGCCAATTGGAAGTCAGGAATATCTTCATAGCTTTGTACATTTTTATATTGTGGGCAAATTTTATCTACTGGCACAGCCAATACTTTTGCGTCCATGCCTGACTCGTCTTCCATCATCAACACGCCAATCGCCCGGCAACGAATAACAACGCCAGGTTGCAATGGGATAGGTGTGATAACAAGCACGTCCGTAGGGTCCCCATCTTCTGAAAGTGTTTGTGGGATATAGCCGTAGTTACATGGGTAATGCATAGAAGTACCCATGAAGCGATCGACGAATATCGCGCCCGACTCTTTATCGACTTCAAACTTAATTGGCTCGCCACGCATTGGGATTTCAATAATGACGTTAAAATCATTTGGAACATCTTTGCCCGCAGGCACGTTACTCAGTGACATCGTTTTTTTCCTTCAGCAGTTTTTAAAAAAGTTATAACAATGGTGAAAATTTTAATGTTTTGGGGTCATAAGCAGACATGACACCACTTTCAATATCGAAATACCAACCATGCAAGGTTAATGTTCCTGCCTCAATACGCTCTTTAATAAACGGAAAAGTAGCTAAATTTTCTAGCGAGACAAGAATGCCTGCCAACTCACAATGACATGCCATTTCCGATGCACTTGCATCAGGAAAGTCAGCTTTTACGCGGCGATAAGCATGACTCGCCATACTCACCCAAGGGCGAATAAACTCACCATCAATACCCTCTGGAACGCCCTCAGTTAGCGCTTTGATGCCGCCACATTGACGATGCCCCATCACCATAATGTGACGAACGCCCAATCCACAGACACCGAACTCAAGCGCTGCACTCACACCGTGATAGCCCCCGCCCTTTTCGTAAGGTGGAACAAGATTGGCAACATTACGCACCACAAACAAATCGCCTGGCTTTGCATCCATCACAATCGCCGGATCTACACGAGAATCAGAACAAGCAATAATCATTGTGCTCGGATTTTGCCCTTGGCTTAATTCGCCAAACAATGGCGTTTCACCAGCGAAATAATTTTCGTGGAAGCGCTCGTATCCCGCAACAAATTGATCAATATTACTCATTCGCACCCTACTCCTTTTATCAGTTCACGACATTCATTCACTACATCATCGGGAATCATTTTTAAAGCCACATAAACCAATAATGGAACGACGACCAAATCATCCAATTGACCTATCACCGGAATAAAATCAGGGATTAAATCAAAGGGCATTAATACATAAGCTATCGCCAAGCCCAAGAAAACCTTTGCTAGGACCGGGGTCTTAGGATGTTTCAAAACAAGTCGATATAATTGAAACTCTTTCTTTAACTGCGCCGCAACTTTGTTAAGTTTGCTTAGCATTTAATACTAAACCACCAAATCCAACCCTGTCAGCTTAGTGTATGCTTCACGGTACTTTTCACTGGTT
The DNA here is from genome assembly GCA_903870165.1 of uncultured Methylophilaceae bacterium. Taxonomy (GTDB): domain Bacteria; phylum Pseudomonadota; class Gammaproteobacteria; order Burkholderiales; family Methylophilaceae; genus Methylopumilus_A. The sequence continues at coordinate 89,058 of CAIQBW010000012.1, forward strand.
TTTTCAGCAACATCTGCAGGCAAAACTGGCGCTGGTGGTGTTTTATCCCAACCAGATGCTTCTAACCAATCGCGGACATATTGCTTATCAAAACTCGGGGGATTTTTGCCAACTGCATACTGGTCTGCTGGCCAAAAACGTGATGAATCTGGGGTCAATACTTCATCAATCAAGTAAAGTTCACCAGCAGCATCTAGACCAAACTCAAATTTAGTATCAGCGATAATAATGCCTCGAGTTAAGGCATATTCAGCGGCTTCTTGGTACAAGCGGATGCTGATTTCCGCAACCTTTTCAGCAAGATCCTTACCTAAAAGTGCCGCACACTTTTCCAAGGTGATATTTTCATCATGATCGCCCACATCAGCTTTGCTTGATGGTGTGAATATTGGCATTGGCAATTTAGAGGCTTCTTGCAAGCCACTTGGAAGGGGAATGCCACAAACCGTTCCGCTAATTTTGTACTCTTTCCAACCACTACCAACTAAATAGCCACGAACAATTGCCTCGATTGGTAAAGGTTTAAGCTTTTTAACTACTAAGGCACGCTTGCCCAATTGAGCTTTTTCAGCAGGATCGTTCACTGCAGAGTCTGGGTTAATGCCGGTCAGATGGTTAGGGACAATATGACCTAGTTTCGCGAACCAAAAGTTAGCAATCTCAGTAAGGATTGCGCCCTTGTCTTTAATTGGCGTAGGCAAAATCACATCAAATGCAGAAAGCCTATCAGTGGCAATTAACAACATGGTGTTAGCATCAATATCATAAATATCACGCACTTTACCCTGATGAAGCAATGGGAGGCTTTTTATGCTTGATTGCGTTAGCGATTTAGACAATTTAGTTTCCTAATTCAGATTCAACAAACGACTGGATTTCAGGGAAATTAAAGCGAGTAAAACCACTCAAGCTATAAAGTCCACACATGGAGATTATACCTTAAGTGTGCTTATCTCTAAAAATCGAGGGTCTTAAACTGCGGAGTATCTGAGTGCAAATGCCGGAATACTATCAGGATGTAGAGCTTTACTATAAAGCCAACCCTGAACAGAGAATGGCACATTTTTGGGAATTTTTGATAATTGCTCTTCGGTTTCTACACCTTCAACCACCAAAGAAAGACCTAGTGCATCAGCAAAATTAAAAATACCTGACATCACTTTTTTCCCTCCTTCAGTCTCCAATGCAAGAACAAAACTTCTATCGACTTTCAAATAGTCTGCATTCAAGCTATTTAAATAACTTAAGGATGAATAGCCTGTACCAAAATCATCGATATAAACCTTTCCTCCAAAGGCATGAATGCGCTTAATAGCATCAATCACTTCAGCCAAACTAGAAGAGAAATCTTGCTCAATAATCTCAATCGAGATTCTGCCCTTTGCCTGACTGATTTTGTTGATGAGTTCATTCGTTGCAACTTTCTCGCTCAGCGTTGCACCTGTCACATTAATTTTAATAGGCACCTCGACACCAGCCTCTTGCCATATAGCGTCTTGTTCCAGAGCTTCGCCAGCCACCCACAAATCAATACTTTTCATCAAGCCAGCTTCATTTAACCAAGGTAAAAATTCATAAGGCATGATGATTTTTCCAGTTTTATCTCGGGCACGAAGCAATGCTTCAGCGCCAACAAACTTCTTGTCATGGACAGATACTTGCGGCTGATATTCCAAGAAAAAATCTAGCTCAGCGAGCCTTTCCAATTGGTGGCGTTTACGAATTTGTGCATGGCGCAATGTGTTTGAATTTTGTACAACATCATCAGCAAACAAAGAGGCCTCTTCATGAAGATGCGTATAAGTCATCTTCAAGGACTTTAAATATACGTTGAGAGGCTTCAAGCTGTCCCGCTCTAACGCCTTAACAAAAGGGCTATAAATCATTGAGCCAAGCATGATATTAAATAACTGCAATCCAACAGCGTGCATATCATGATGTGAAGCTACATAAGCATTAAATCCAATCAAACAATTAAGTGGGATATCAGCACTAGGGATCGCCACCCAACCAAAACTAATCACGGTCAATGCCACAATGACATTCATAATAGGTACGGCAAAGAAAGGAATGAGCATTCGAGGGTTCAAAATAATTGGTAGGCCAAACAACAATAACTCATTGACGTTTAACAAACCGATTGGAATGCTAGCAACCGCCAGCAAACGTAAGGTTTTACTTCTCGAAAAAATCAAGACAGAAACAATTAATGAGAAAGTTGCACCACACCCCCCCATAAAAACAAAAGCCCCAAGAAACGACTCGTTAACAACACCCAAGCCAGCAGAGGATGTTTCCGTTAATTGCATCATCAGCGGATGCAAAACATTAGCCCCGTGTATCCCAAAAAACCATAGGACGGAATTCAAACCTGCATAAAGAACACCACCCAAATAAGATGCCCCGATAGATGCATCACTCAGAAATGCAGGAAAAGTGACAAGCGAGCTGACATATAACAGTAACTTTAGAGTGATGAAAATAATCGAGAAGACCGTAATTCCAGGAATCGTTAAATTAAGCGCACCTTTAACATTCCCTCCTGCGAAGTCAGCATCGGTAATCCTTGCCCATTTCTTCTGATATAACCAATACACCATAGGAACCACAATGAAAGGAATGATAATGCCAATAATCAACATGAAGGTGTCAGCTCGACTTGAATCCCCTCCCAATTGCTGCTTTGCAACAAGCGTGGAAATAAGCGCCAACAGAGAGACTGGCATTGGTGGAAGACGCTTCTTAACGCTCAATATATAAGCCAAGGAGCTCGTCGCAATAATAGGAATCAAACTAGAGAATATTTTATTTAAGCTAGACAGGTTGGCGACTTCCTCGGGCGCAACCCCTATCAATTGCAACATAAATGCAGTTGCAACGAAAATAGCGGACATGATTGCACATGGCAATGTCCAAATCATGGCCTCTCTTAAGTAAAAAATAGATTCTGTCGGCAAAAAGCGAATCAGGTTCGTTTTCACATACATAGTCACACGCTTAAATGCGTGTGCTAAATATCTATATTCCAAAAGCTTAGTCATAAATTTAGTGATTTTTACATTCAATCTACGTCAGGATTGGTAAATTCTAACAGAAAATATAATTAATCTTTAAATTTAAATTCTCTAACTATCATGTTATTACATATTTAAGTTAAAGAAAAAGGGCCCGCAGGCCCCTTTTTCTTTAACCGATCGAATTTTAAAATTAGCTCCGCTGCTCTAAAATCTCAACGGCAGGCAATTTTTTGCCTTCTAAGAATTCCAAGAATGCACCGCCAGCAGTTGAGATATAAGACACCTGGTGGTAAATATCATATTTTTGAATGGCGGCAATAGTGTCGCCACCACCTGCCAAAGTAAAAGCTTTTGTTTTAGCAATCGCCATGGCAATCGCTTTAGTCCCTTCACCAAACTGATCAAATTCAAACACGCCTAATGGACCATTCCAAACCACCGTTCCCGCTTTCATGATAATGTCAGCAAGCTCTTGAGCAGATTTTGGACCGATGTCAAAAATCATATCATCCGCTGCAATTGCATCGGCATCTTTAATCACCGCAGGCTCATTAGCATCAAAGTTTTTACCTGTCACCACATCAACCGCAATCGGCACAGCCGCGCCACGCGCTGCCATTTTTTCCATCAAAGCTTGTGCTGTTGGAAGCAAGTCGTCCTCGCACAAAGAAAGACCAATTTCATGACCACAAGCTTTTAAGAAAGTATTAGCAATACCGCCACCAACAACTAACTGATCTACTTTCTCAGACAAGCTTTCAAGCACTGTTAGCTTAGTTGATACTTTAGAACCCCCAACAATCGCCACCATAGGGCGTGCTGGATTTAGCAGCGCCTGACTTAACGCATCTAGTTCTTGGGTAAGTAAAATACCCGCTGCTGCAATAGGTGCAAATTTAGCCACCCCATAAGTCGAAGCTTCCGCACGATGTGCAGTGCCAAACGCATCCATCACAAATACATCACATAGTTTTGCATACGCTTGTGACGTTTCATCCAGATTCTTTTTTTCGCCTTTATTAAAACGACAATTTTCAAGCAATACTAATTCGCCAGCAGCAACCTCAAAATCACCAGACACCCAGTCTTTTATCAATCTAACTGGCCTACTTAGCTTGGCTGAAATAACTTCAGCTACCGGCTTGAGTGAGTTTTCTTCTGAGTAAACCCCCTCTTCTGGACGGCCAAGATGTGATGTCACCATTACCTTTGCACCGGCATTTAGCGCAAATTCGATCGTTGCCATTGAAGCGGTGATACGTGCATCGGAAGTCACCTTGCCATCTTTGACTGGCACATTTAAGTCAGCACGAATAAATACGCGCTTACCCGCCAAGTCCAAATCGGTCATTTTAATAATTGCCATCAAAACTCCTTATGCAATATATTCTGCTAAACGCAACATATTGCAGGTGTATCCATACTCGTTGTCATACCAGGCAACCACTTTCACGAAAGTTGGATCAAGTGCAATCCCCGCTTCAGCGTCAAACACAGCTGCGCAGGCTGCGCCACGGAAGTCTGTTGAGACTACTTTGTCTTTGGTAAAGCCTAGTACACCCTTCATTGGGCCAGACTCTGAAGCTGATTTCATCGCAGCAACAATTTCCTCATAACTCGCCTCTTTATTTAGCTCGCAAGTTAAATCAACGACAGAAACATCAGATGTAGGCACGCGAAATGCCATGCCTGTGAGTTTTTTGTTAAGTGCTGGAATTACTTTACCAACAGCTTTAGCAGCACCAGTCGATGAAGGGATAATATTTTCCAAAATTCCACGGCCTCCTCGCCAATCCTTGCTTGAAGGACCGTCAACCGTTTGCTGTGAGGCGGTTGCCGCATGAACAGTGGTCATAAGGCCACGCTTAATACCAAAGGTATCATTTAGCACTTTAGCGATTGGCGCCAAAGCATTGGTCGTACATGAAGCTGCTGAAACAATGGTTTCACCTTTATATTCTTCATGATTCACGCCATACACAAACATCGGCGTATCGTCTTTTGGTGGTGCTGATTGCACCACTTTTTTAGCGCCTGCATCAAGATGCTTTTGGCAACTCTCTTGGGTCAAGAAAACACCCGTGCAATCCAACAGCACATCAACACCAATGGCACCCCAATTAAGAAGCTCCGGATTTCTTTCTGAGGTCAGCAGAATTTTCTTACCATTGACAACTAAATAACCATCTTTATATTCTATGTCGCCTTTAAAGTTGCCATGTACTGAATCATATTTCGCCATATAAACGAGATAATCAGGGGCTTGTGTCCCATTAATTGCGACCACTTCAATATTCTCAAAATCCTGAAATGCTGCACGCAGAGCCATGCGGCCAATACGACCAAATCCGTTGATACCTACTTTAACTGTCATGATTGTTACCCTAGTTTTACAAACAAAAAGGGAGCCGAAAAATACAGGCTCCCTTCGTCTAGCTTACTTCAATAATTACAGTACTGACTTAACAGTTTTCACTACGTTTTCAACAGTGAAACCGAAGTGCTTCATCAATACGCCACCAGGTGCAGACTCACCAAATGTGTCGATACCAACAACAGCACCTTCTAAGCCAACATATTTGCGCCAGAAGTCTGAGTGAGCAGCTTCAACAGCCACGCGCTTAACACCTGGTGTTAACACGCTGTCGCGGTATGATTTTTCTTGACGGTCAAATACGTTTGTTGAAGGCATTGAAACTACACGTACTTTAGTACCCGCAGCATTCAACTCGGCAGCAGCTTTAATTGCTAAATCAAGCTCAGAGCCATTAGCAATAATGATGACATCCGCTTTACCAGCAACATCAGAGAACACATAACCACCCTTGCGGATTAGGTCAAAGTGCGCTGTGTCGTGTTTAATACCAGGCACATTTTGACGGCTCAATACCAAGCTTGATGGACCATTATGACGTTCAGCAGCGGCAACCCAAGCTACTGCAGTTTCAGTTGAGTCAGCTGGACGCCATACATCCATATTAGGAATATAACGAAGACCAGATGTGTTCTCGATTGGTTGATGGGTTGGACCATCTTCACCTTGACCAATAGAGTCATGTGTCAACACAGCAACTGTGCGTTGTTTCATTAATGCAGCCATACGCAATGCACTCTTAGCGTAGTCTGAGAACATGTGGAATGTACCGCCGAATGGTAAGAAGCCGCCGTGCAATGCCATACCGTTCATGATGGCGAACATGCCGAATTCACGAACACCGTATGAGATGTAGTTACCTGGTTTTTTACCATCAACGTGTGTGAAGCTACCGCATGATGTTAAGTTAGAGCCAGTCAAGTCAGCTGAACCACCCAAGAACTCTGGCAATGTTGGTGCCAAAGCAGCGATTACATTTTGTGAGGCTTTACGTGTTGCAATTGTTTCTGCTTTTTCATTTGTTGCAGCAATCAATGCATCAGATGCTTGTTTCCAGTTAGCCGGTAAATCACCTGCCATACGACGTTTGAATTCAGCAGCTTCAGCAGGGAAAGCTTTAGCATAAGCATCAAACTTTGCGTTCCAGTCAGCTTCTAATTTAGCACCCTTAGCTTTTTGATCCCAACCAGCGTAAACATCTGCTGGGATTTCAAATGGAGGATAGTTCCAACCGATGTTTGCACGTGTTGCTGCAACCTCATCTTCACCAAGTGCAGAACCGTGGCAATCATGGCTACCAGATTTGTTTGGCGAGCCCATACCGATGACTGTTTTACAGCAAATCAATGATGGCTTGTCAGTAACAGCTTTAGCTTTCTTAAGCGCAGCATCAATAGCATCAGAATCGTGACCGTCTACTGATTGAACGTGCCAGCCATAAGCTTCAAAACGTTTAGCTGTGTCGTCTGTGTACCAACCTTCAATATGACCGTCGATAGAAATACCGTTGTCATCCCAGAAAGCGACCAGCTTACCCAGGCCCCATGTACCAGCCAAAGCACAAGCTTCGTGTGATACACCTTCCATCATACAACCGTCACCCAAGAAGCAGTATGTGTAGTGGTCAACGATGTCGTGACCTGGTTTGTTGAATTGGTTAGCTAAAAGTTTTTCAGCCATCGCAAAACCAACGGCGTTGGTGATACCTTGACCTAGTGGACCAGTCGTTGTTTCGATGCCTGGTGCATAGCTGTATTCTGGGTGACCCGCACATTTAGAATGCAATTGACGGAATGTCTTGATTTCATCCATAGGCAAATCGTAGCCAGTCAAATGCAACAATGAGTAAATCAACATTGAGCCGTGGCCGTTAGATAATACGAAACGATCGCGGTCAGCCCAATTTGGATTTGTTGGGTTGTGACGCAAATTGTGGTTCCATAATACTTCAGCGATTTCAGCCATACCCATAGGTGCACCTGGGTGGCCAGAGTTAGCTTTTTGCACCGCATCCATAGACAAAGCACGGATAGCGTTTGCTAAATCTTTACGAGTTGCCATTTCTTTCTCCCTAATCAATCAATCTATAAAGCGTAAAAAGTGCCAGCCAATCCAACGGGATTTTTAGTATAAATACCCATCAAATTAAGCATGGCACTGAAATTCTTCAAGCCTCTCCCTCAAACTCATGAACATCGAGGCTACGTGTTTTTGTGTAGCGCGATATTTACTTATTAGTTTTACGGGAGCTTAGAGCTGAATTATTGCTTAATAAGGCATTTTGAGCAATACCATTAATCTCTTAATGGTTGCAAAACGTCCATTTTAGTAATGTTTTATCTCCATTTAATTGAACACCCAATACTCGCAATTTGATCTTTAGGGCCAGCACCTGTTTCCGCCACCATCTTCATCGCCTCTAACAAATCTTTTGTAGGATTGGGCCTAGGCGTTAAATCACGCCCTTGGTTATCGAATCGACCACGATACTGCAACTCCAAGTTTGCGTTAAATCCAAAAAAGTCTGGGGTGCACACAGCATCATAAGCACGTGCGATTTCTTGTGTTTCATCGAGCAAGTAGGGAAAGCCAAAATTAAACTCGCTAGCTACTTCTTTCATTTTTTCAAAAGAATCTTGTGGATAATTCACCACATCATTGGATGAAATCGCCACAGCGTTCACCCCCAAGCTTTTAAGTATTGCCATATCGGCCACTAGTCGCTCACGTATCGCCTGGACATAAGGGCAATGATTACAAATAAACATCACCAGCAAACCTTTAGCGCCGACCACATCAGCAAGCTTCCAATTATGACCATCGACACCCGGCAAATTGAAGTCTGGCGCTTTCCAACCAAAATCACATATTGGCGAATTCAAACTTACCATTTTGATACGTCCTTCCATTAGAATGCATATTCTGATTTTACCACCCAGACTTAAAAATTATGGCTAATCCACGCTTTTACTGCGACCCAAAAAATTCTGACAAGCTCGCACTGGGCGCACAAATAAAATTATCTGATAACGCAGCAATACATGCCACACGAGCGCTGAGATTAGATATCGGGGACTTGGTTATTTTGTTTAATGGTGACGGCAACGATTACCATGGAGAACTCAGCTTTATCAAAAAAGGCGAAGTCATTGCCAAAATCAACAGCATTAAAACGATAGAGAACGAATCTCCAATTAAAGTGATCCTGGCACAAGCAATTTCAAGTGGAGATCGCATGGACTTTACAATTCAAAAGGCAGTAGAAATGGGCGTGACAGAAATTCAACCGATTGCCAGTCAGCGTAGCGTCGTAAAACTTTCCGGCGAACGCGCTGAAAAACGTCGTGAACATTGGCAAAATGTTGTTAATTCAGCTTGCGAACAATCCGGCCGCGCTTTTGTACCAAAAGTCTCCATGCCGCTCACCTTAGCCAACTGGCTAGCCAGCAATCCAAAGGCAGAAACGAAAGTCACGCTAGCCCCTACGGCAGAAATAAACTTCAAAGAACTTCCAATACCCTCAGGCAATGTATGTCTACTTGTTGGCGCAGAAGGCGGACTTACTGAAGAGGAAATCTCACTTGCGGCATCCCAAGGATTTACACCCGTAAGATTAGGCAAACGAATACTCCGTACAGAAACAGCACCCCTTGCCGCCATCGCCGTCATGCAAACCATCTGGGGTGACTTCTGCGTTTAACGCAACAAATGATGATTTAATTTGCTGTTATTACATTTTTTAATTAAAATAATGTTTATTAAACAAATTTTATAGGTGATTTATGTCACTTGGATCAGCAATCAGAAGTCAAAGAAAATCATTGCATCTTACCTTGCAAGCGCTCGCCAATACTATTGGCGCCGATAGTGGCAATCTCTCCAGAATAGAGCGTGGCGAACAAGGCATCACAGAATCAATGTTACGTAAATTATGTTCGGCTTTAGACTGCACGCCTGCATTTTTATACGCCCAATCGGAGACAGCTCAAGCAGGTATGGTCTCCGAAAAAAATGTTAATTACGCATTTTTAAACAAAAAACCATTACAAACGCCTTCAGCCCAAAGCTTAAATAGACCGCAAGAGTTTGTAAGCTGGTTTCGTTCTGTTGCGCCATACATTCATGCGTTTGGTGGAAAAACCTTTGTGATTGCCTTTGGTGGTGAAGTGGTTGACGATGGCCAATTCGTCTCTTTATCACACGACCTTAACTTGCTCGCCAGCCTTGAGGTCAGAATAGTTCTAGTGCACGGCGCTCGCCCACAAATTGAATCACGGCTGAAGCGCGCAAGCATTAACACCAAGCTCGCGGGAGGTTTACGTGTAACCGATGATGCAGCAATGGAAGTGGTCAAAGAGGCTAACGGCTCAATTCGAGTAGAAATTGAATCGTTACTTTCGATGGGCTTGGTAAATTCGCCAATGGCCGGCTCTGACATCCGAGTAGCTAGTGGAAACTTCATCACTGCAAAACCAATTGGTGTACTTGAAGGTATTGATTTGCAACATACAGGTGAAGTAAGAAAAGTCGACAGTGCCGCTATCCAAAAGAGATTGGATGATGGAGAGATGGTATTAATCTCGCCACTTGGCTATTCGCCAACTGGCGAGGCGTTTAATCTTTCACTGGAAGATGTTGCCGTGAGCGCAGCGATTGCTCTTGATGCTGACAAGCTCATTTTCCTGATGGATTCCGCTGGCGTTCACAATGCACGAGGCGAACTTTTGCGGGAGATGACAGCGCAAAAAGCCAAAAATCTTTTGCGGCATGTCAAAAAAAATCATGCTAAAAATACTGAGGCAGAATCACCGGAGTCTCCAAACATTACTGAAGACGAAGCTTACTACCTGCCCGCAGCGATAAAAGCTTGTGACCATGGCGTTGCGAGAACGCACCTTATTTGCAGACATACTGACGGCGCAATCCTGCAAGAACTTTTTACTCACGACGGCATTGGCACCATGGTCACGGAAATGCCCTTGGAATCGATGCGCCAAGCGGAAATTGGTGATGTAGGCGCCTTATTGCAACTCATCGAGCCGTTGGAAGCTGAAGGCATTCTAGTGCGGCGAGGAAGAGAGCGTCTCGAAATGGAGATTGAGCAATTCTACGTCATGGAACATGATGGCCGTGTCATTGGTTGCGCTGCGCTTTATCCTTTTATAAAAGAAAAAATGGCCGAATTTGCTTGTCTTGCTATACACCCAGCCTATCGTGGCGGGGGAAGAGGCGATAGACTTTTCCATTACTGTGAAGAACAAGCAAAAGAACTCGGCTTTAAAACTATTTTCTGCCTCACAACAAGAACCGAACATTGGTTCTTAGAGCGGGGTTTTATCGAAAAAACAGTAACAGACTTGCCAGCAGAAAAACAGAAAATCTACAACTTGCAAAGACGCTCAAAAGTTTTTGTGAAAAAGCTCTAAGCATTTAACAAAAAAGCAGCGACGCATGAGGTTTGTTTCAAGGTAAAATAATGTCAAACAACATGATTTGAGATAGACAACATGAGCAACGACAGCACATCAACACAAAAAGCGCAGACTCTAGCTGAGGCATTGCCTTATATTAAGCGTTTTTTTGATAAAACCATCGTCATTAAATACGGTGGCAATGCAATGACAGACCCGCAATTAAAAGAATCTTTTGCGAGCGATGTTGTTTTACTCAAACTTGTTGGCATGAACCCAGTGGTTGTCCACGGGGGCGGTCCGCAAATCAATGAAATGCTCGACAAAATGGGCAAAAAAGGTGAGTTCATCCAAGGCATGCGCGTCACCGATGAAGAAACCATGGATATCGTTGAAATGGTGCTTGGCGGTCAAGTCAACAAAGAAATTGTGAACTTGATTAACCGCAAAGGTGGCAAAGCAGTTGGCTTAACTGGTCAAGATGGTAATTTCATCCATGCTGAAAAATTACTAATGGCAAATCTCAACAATCCAGAAGAGATGATTGATGTTGGTCAAGTTGGCGATATTACTAAAATCGATCCTAGTATTATTAATTTCTTAGATAGCGGCGACTTTATTCCAGTTATTGCACCCATCGGCGTAGGCCCAGAAGGCGAAACTTACAACATCAATGCTGACGTTGTTGCAGGAAAATTAGCAGAAATTTTAGGAGCAGAGAAGCTTATTTTACTGACCAACACACCTGGCGTATTGGATAAAGATGGCAATTTATTAACAGGCCTTACTCCTAAACAAATTGACGATTTGGTAGAAGATGGCACGTTATCAGGTGGCATGTTACCAAAAATTAGTTCAGCGCTTGACGCCGCAAGAAGCGGTGTGAAATCTGTGCATATTATTGATGGTCGAGTGGAACATGCCTTGCTTTTAGAGGTGTTGACCGACGATGGTGTAGGCACACTCATTAAAGCCAAATAATGCAAGATAGCCGACGTGTATGGGTTTTTGACCTGGACGACACCCTACACGACGCTTCGTCTCACATATTTCCCATCATGAACAAAGCCATGACACAATACATCATGGATACGCTGGATCTCAACGAGCACCATGCCTTTGAACTGCGGAAACATTACTGGCGCATTTACGGCGCAACCCTTAAAGGCTTGATGCGCCATCACGGCATAGATCCTTATCACTTTCTGTGCAAAACGCACGACCATATGGACTTGGAAAATATGGTCACCGAAATTAAACAACTTAGACATTGCATTAACAATCTTAAAGGCCGAAAAGTCATTTTCACCAACGCCCCGATGAATTACGCAATTCGAGTTTTAGATACCCTCGGCATCACAGACTTATTCAGCTTAGTATTTAGTGTTGAGTCCACAAAATTTCATCCGAAACCATCAGTCCGCGGATTCAAGCAACTACTCAGCGCCATCAAAGCTGAAGCGAAAGACTGCGTAATGCTCGAGGATAACTTACCAGCCTTGATGACCGCAAAACGATTAGGTATGAAGACGATTTGGGTTTCTAAAAAACTCAAAAAACCAAATTTTGTAGATTTAAGAATCAACAACGTGTTAGCGCTCACTCACTCTAGAATATAATCTAGATGAAGGTTATACTAATAAAAATAACTTTAAAAATCCTTGGAGATACTCATGGCAACGAAACCAGGTGAACGTAAACAACAGATTTTGGAAACGCTAGCGAAGATGTTGGAGACCCCAACACAAGAAAAAATTACGACAGCATCACTTGCTGCAAAACTGGATGTCAGCGAAGCGGCGCTTTATCGTCACTTTGCAAGTAAAGCCCAAATGTTCGAAGGTTTAATCTCTTTCATTGAACAAAGCCTATTCGGTCTCATCAATAAAATCACGACCGAAGAAACCGATGGCATGACCCAAGTTCGACGAATCGTGACGATTATGTTGTTATTTGCGGAAAAGAATCCAGGCATGACACGCGTTCTAACAGGCGATGCCCTAGTGAATGAAGACAGTAGATTACAACTTCGTATCAATCAAATGTTTGACCGTTTAGAGTCGACTATTAAACAGTCATTCCGTATCGCGCAAACACAAACTGGACGAACAATGGATGCTGAATCCCAAGCCAATTTAATGTTATGTTTTGTGATTGGTCGCTGGCACCAGTTTGCAAAAAGTGGTTATAAACGTAAGCCGATGGAATTTGTTCAGCAACAACTGAGCTACTTAAACGGCGCGGAATAAATGCTTAAAAGACTTCCTTGACTGCGGCTAAACGGGCTTCAAATACAGCCTTTTTAATCGCCTCTGGCGCAGTATGAAGCTTTGCAACTGCGCCAGCATCAACGGCCAGCACAGCTTCTAGCAAGCCATTCAACACCTTCGCTTCGGGACATTCCGCTGATTCAAACCCAGTCCTTCCGCGTGAATCACATTCGCAAGCCAGTAAAAAATCTTTAAAGCGTTGAGGCTGACGAATCGCATCCGTATCAATTAAAAACTGTAATGCCGTGTCAGGTCGCATTTGAAAGACTTGGTGAACTTTTCCATGAAATTTTGCGACGATTTGCGCAAGTTCTTTACATTCATTTGGCACGCGCAATCTCTTGCTCACGTTCTGAAGCAAAGTTACGCTCCTAACTTCGTGCCCAGTGTGTCTAGGCCACATCTCCCTTGGCGTCGTTCCCTTGCCTAAATCATGCGTGAGTGCCGCAAAACGTATCGGCAGTGAGTATCCACAACTTGCGGCATAATCAATCACCATCATGATATGCACCCCTGTATCAATCTCAGGGTGGTACATTTCAGGCTGTGGCACCCCCCAAAGCGCATCTAACTCAGGCATGATTTTTTGTAATGCGCCACAAGCACGCAGCACTTCAAACATTCGACTTGGCTTAATCTCCATCAATCCCTTAGCAAGCTCCTGCCAAACCCTTTCTGGGACTAGCGCATCTACCTCACCGTTTTCAACCATTTCACGCATTAATGCCAAAGTTTCAGGCGCAACTGAAAAATCAGTAAACCGTGCCGCAAACCTTGCCGCTCTTAATATACGCACAGGATCTTCACTAAAAGCTAGGCTGACATGTCTCAGTATTTTATTATTTAGATCATCCAAGCCGCGGTAAGGGTCTATTAATTGCCCCTCATCATCTTTTGCAATCGCATTGATAGTTAAATCACGCCGAGCAAGATCTTGTTCAAGTGTCACATCTGGATCAGCATGCACTTGAAAACCTTTATAACCTTTGGCTGTCTTTCGCTCGGTTCTCGCTAGGGCGTATTCTTCATAGGTTTCGGGATGTAAAAAAACGGGAAAATCTTTACCGACAGCTTTATAGCCTAAACTTTCCATTTCCGCAGGAGTGCTTCCGACCACAACAAAATCACGGTCTTTAACGATGAGTCCAAGTAGCTCATCACGCACAGCGCCTCCAACGCAGAAAACTTGCATCTTATCTGCCAGCCCTTGCGCGAAATCGGTTATAAGCATTGCGTGGGTTATCTTCGTTCAAATAGTCTGGCACGATGGTTTCAAGAGCGACTGGATGAAAGCCTAAAAATGCAGGGAAACTTGTGACACACACACTATCCACCTCCATAGAGCGCACGTTATCTCTGGTCATCAACTTCACAGGCAACAACTCCATCGCAAAGGCTTGCAGATAGGAAAGCATATTGTTAAGCCCAATAATAGTGGGCCTCTTGCCCAAAGTGTCTGCCACATAAGTAACTAATTGGCGCAACGTATAAACCTTAGGGCCCGCTAAATCATAGGCTTTACCATAAGTATCAACATTGTCTAAAGATGCCACAAAAGCATAAGCAACATCCTCAACATAAATTGGTTGGAATTTAGCATTTGGTTTGGCAAGCAGAATTACTGGCAAAAGCCTGACTAATGAGGCAAACAGATTAATAAACCCGTCACCACGGCCAAAAATAATCGATGGTCTAAACACAGTCACATCGAGATTTTTGTTTGAGCGAAGCACAGCTAATTCACCTTCAGCTTTTGATTTCAAATAGTAACTTGGCGCATCTTTAGATGCTTGCAATGCGCTCATATGCACTAATCTTTTAACGCCTAATTTGTTGCATAGCTTGGCTAAGCGCGCTGGTAATTCTGCATGCATGGCTTGGAAGCTAGCTTTTTTGCTATTGTGCAAAATACCTATCAGATTAATCACCACGTCTGAACTTTTAAGGGCTTCAGCCAGCGCTACATCGTCCATCACATCGCACTCAAGTACATCAACATTAGGCAATAAAATAAGATGCTTGCTTGCTTCGCGTCGGCGCGTGAGAACTTTAACAGCATACCCAGCCAAGCTTAAATGACGAACTATCGCGCTACCAACAAAACCTGAACCACCCAACAAACATACTTGCTTCATGCTTTTTGCTACTTTCTTTTTTGTATTTTTATATTAAATATCGCCTTCATCACTGGCATTTGCATTTCCATCGCCAATAATCATCCCTAGTCTTTGTTTAAGACTCACTGATTTGGTTCCTAGACTATTGGAATAAAAACAGGTGTTAGCCATGACTTTTTGTACATATTGACGCGTCTCTAAAATCGGAATGGTTTCCGCGTAAATCGCCCCCTCCATCGGCTTTTTAGGTGCCCAATGTCTTGCATTACCAGGCCCAGCATTATAAGCTGCTGTTGCCATTGCCGCTTGACCACTCATTAAATCCAATGTGTAGCGTAAATAATAAGTCCCCAACTTCACATTAGTTTCTGTTTGATGAATCATATTCTGGCGATACTCACTAAATCCTGTTTTTTTAGCTATCCATGCAGCAGTTGCAGGCATGACCTGCATCAAGCCAGACGCCCCAACGCCAGATTTTGCATAACTGACAAAGCGGCTTTCTTGACGAGTTAAACCATAAACCCAAGCCTCATCCAAGCCATTGGCTTTAGAGAAAGTCTGTACAGTTTCACGATAAGGGGCTGGGTAACGCAATACAAAATTATGCACAAACTTGGTTTTTTCAGCGGTGCTAATCGCCAGATCATACCAAGATTGGCGCATCGCCAATTCTGCAGCAGCGAGCATTTGCTTATCATCATAATCTTTAGTTGCCCATGCCCACTCTGCACGACTCTCCCAGCGCATATCTAACCTTTGTAGCTCAAGCGCTCTTTGCATGGCCGGTTGATTTTTAACAGCCTGCACCTCTGCGTCTGAAGGCACATAATTACTTGGAGTATTTGTTATCACATCGCCCAACTCATCTTGTGCTAGCAAACCATAAAATGAATGCTCACGTGAAAGAGTAACAAATATCGCATTTGCTTTTGCAATGAGATTTTGCGCTTTATAAGCACGTGCCTTCCAATAGCGCCATGGAGGCTCTTCTTGTTGAGTCGCTTGCATATCTTCAATGGTCGCTAAGACCAAGGCCCAATTTCTATCCAACAATGCAGCGCGAACTTTCCAAGCAATTTCATCTTGCTCCAGCTCACTGTTTTTCACTTTCGCATACAAACTTAATGCCTGCTCATCATGACGACGTGCGGCTTGCATCGCTAGACGACCCCACATGTAAACTTGTTCATCAGTTTCAAACTGGGGCATGAGTTTAGCCCATGTGCTTAATCCAGCATCCAACTTACTTCGAACTAACTTATCTATCGCATAGAGATTGAGCGCCCGCCCCAAATGACTTTTAAATGGGATAATTTTCTTTTCGAGCGCGACTTGTGGGTTTTGGTAAACAGTATCAATGAGTTTTAATTGTGCTTTTGAAATGTTTGAATCACGTTGAATGATGGCCTTAGCTAAAGCGACTTTTCCTTCTTGCATCGCCAATCTAAAACGCGCCCAAATATCATCTTGCGTGAGGACCTTGGATGCTTGCATCAAATCAAATAAGTTTTCGCAATTCGCTGGTTGCTCTGCTGTGCTCATCCATAAGGCTTTGCCTTCTGTCAAAGCAATAACATCTCCTTTTTTGGCGCGTCCTTCAAGCACATAGCAACTCACTGCTAAATCTTCACGTTTAAAATTAGGAAGCTCATCAAAAAAGGTGTCCCAATCTTGACGTTTACCTAGGCTCTTAAGCCACTCGGCACGCACCTTATCTGCAAAAGAGTAGTCGGCGTATTGGGATAAAAAGTCACGAATCACAACTTTATCGCTGGTACTCAAAGTAATCAGCATGAGCCAGTAGTCTGCGTAAGACGCTAGGATGTAATTTTGGGAATGAAGCTGGCTTGCATCCTCAGCAAGTGCCTTCACGTTTCTGGATTGATAGGCCGTTTGAGCGTGTACGAATATTTGATCTGCACTCATCCCCCAAGCAGAGCTAGCGCTAGATAAGGCCAAACTTAATAAAATTGCCCAACGTTTCATTATGTTCCTTGAGCTAGGACTTTGATACTTGCCCCACCCATCGTGAAAATTTTAGGGCGATGCAATTTATACCAGGATAATACGCACAACCGCCATCACAACGGCAGCAGCGAGCAACAATAGAAATGCGTATTTAATGATCTGCCCCAAGAGGCGAAGATAGCGCTTATCACCTTTGACCAAAAAGGCCCCTAAGCAAACTGCACATGGAAATATAATTAAGATTAATAAAACTCGAGCGATTAATAATCCCATAGTCCCTGACTCACTTAAATGTAATGCAATGCGGGGGAGGCCATTATTGGAGCTTGAAATCCACTAGGCGCTTCTTCCGCTTTTTCGAAGGTTGCATACTCCCAAGCATCAGCATCAGCCAACAATGTACGTAACAATTGGTTATTCAGCGCATGGCCAGACTTGTGGGCTGTGAAAGCGCAAAGCAAGGGATGCCCAAGCACATACAAATCCCCAATCGCGTCTAAAGTTTTGTGTTTTACAAACTCGTCTTCGTAACGCAAACCATCGTGATTCAAAATGCGGTATTCATCTAAAACGATGGCGTTATCCAAGCTACCACCACGTGCCAAACCCATAGAGCGTAAGGCTTCTACTTCATGCATAAAGCCAAACGTGCGGGCGCGGCTTACTTCTTTGATATATGAATTGTCGGCAAAATCAATTTTGACATTGTTACCTGTATGCTCAAAAACAGGATGCGCAAAATCGATCGTAAAATCGACTTTAAATCCAAAATATGGATCAAAACGCACCCATTTATCCCCATCTTGGACTTCGACCGTCTTTTTGATACGAATAAATTTCTTGGCGGCGGCTTGTTCGACAATCCCTGCTTGCTGAAGTAAAAATACGAACGGGCCTGAGCTTCCATCCATAATCGGTACTTCACCAGCGGACAATTCAACGTAAATATTATCTATCCCTAGCCCAGCTAGTGCGGACATTAAATGCTCGACAGTAGCAACGCGCACCCCTTCGTGTTCCAAGGCTGAACACATCCGAGTGTCGCATACATATTGAGGCTGCACTTTGATTTCCGCTGAATCGGGCAGATCGACGCGGCGGAACACAATACCAGTATTGGGTGCTGCAGGACGAAAGGTCATTTTGACCTTTTCGCCAGTATGCAAGCCAACACCAGTGGCACTAATTGATTTTTTAAGGGTGCGCTGTTTCAGCATATTTTCTTTTTAATCTCACCTTACATAACCTAAAAAATCTTTTTAGGGCTTCTTAAACTTAAGAACCCCTCTCAATAAAGACTATCTATCCTGCTAAAAGCATAGCATAAATGCCGCACTCACTCATAACGAGTGCCATCCCTAAAACTTAGCCAGTGATTAAACAGGCAGATTAATCTAACTCAATTAATCTGCTTGTTTACGTAAAAATGCTGGGATGTCATATTCCTCAATCCCATCTTTTTTCATCGCATCCACTTGGGCACGACGACCGCTATTTTGTGTAAACACAGCAGGCTCATCATCGTCCATGAAGCCAACATTGCCAGCGCCGGTGTAGATTGGTTGGTTGGTTGTACCATCACGTACTACTGGCGTAGTCATCACGAGTTTTGGTTTTTGTTGCGCACCAACACCATTCAAGCCTGTCGCAACCATCGTTACACGCAAGCCATCACCGATGCTCTCATCAAATACGTTGCCCACAATCACAGTTGCTTCATCCGCAGTGAATGAGCGAATTGTGTTCATTACATCGTAATATTCTTTCATTTTGAAAGAGTGACTTGCAGTAATGTTCACCAAAACACCGCGTGCATTCGCTAAGTTGACGTTCTCTAGCAATGGGCTTGCAACCGCTTGTTCAGCTGCCAATACCGCACGATCTGGACCTGTAGCTACCGCAGAACCCATCATTGCCATGCCCATTTCAGACATCACTGTGCGCACATCAGCAAAGTCAACGTTGACCAAACCTGGGCAATTAATAATTTCGGCAATGCCTGAAACAGCGTTATGAAGTACATCGTTAGCTGCTTTAAAAGCATCGGTAAATGTCACATCATCGCCCAGCACTTCCATCAATTTGTCATTAGGGATAATGATAAGAGAGTCAACATGCTTTGATAGTTCTTCCAAACCATCCGTTGCGACCTTGCCGCGCTTGCCTTCAAATGCGAATGGTTTAGTCACCACTGCAACTGTCAAAATACCCATTTCTTTCGCAACTTCAGCAACGATAGGGGCTGCACCAGTACCTGTACCGCCACCCATGCCAGCAGTGATGAATAACATATCAGCGCCATCAATCACTTCCGCGATGCGGTCACGGTCCTCTAAAGCAGCTTCTCGGCCGATTTCAGGTTTAGCACCTGCACCCAGACCCTTTGTGATGTCCATACCAATTTGCAGTACAGTCTTCGCTTGGCTTTTTTTCAGCGCTTGCATGTCGGTGTTCGCACAAATAAATTCTACGCCGCCAACGTTTTTTGCAATCATGTGCTCGACAGCGTTACCGCCGCAACCACCCACACCAATGACCTTAATGACGGCTTCTTGGTTTTCGTTATCCATAATTTCAAACATTGTATTTCTCCTTGATATCTGCCTAAACTAAATTACTTCTGCCTTTATTACTTTTACTACCACTACCTACTACTAAAAATTACCTTGAAACCAACTCTTCATCCGTTCGAGAATCCTACCGAATGAATTCGCATCCAAGCTCACTTGAATCTGTTGTGCGACTTGGCGCTTGCCTATCAACAACAAACCTACACCTGTTGCATAGCGCGGATTACTTACTACTTCTGACAAACCACCTACGTATCTTGGCAAACCTAGACGAACTGGCATGTGGAAAATCTCCTCACCCAACTCAACCATGCCTTTCATCATTGCTGAACCACCTGTAATCACGATGCCTGAAGCAATCATCTCTTCTAAACCGCTACGGCGTAATTCAGCCAATACGAACTCATACAACTCCACCACACGGGGCTCAATCACTTCAGCCAAGGTTTGAACTGAAAGCTGGCGGCCTTCACGACCATCGGTGCCTTGCACTTCAACCACTTCACGGGGATCTGCTAGTTGTCTTAAGGCACAACCGTGTTTAATCTTGATGTCTTCAGCGGATTGCGTTGGTGTTCTTAACGCGACTGCAACGTCATTAGTGATTTGATCCCCTGCAATAGGTATGACTGCCGTATGACGAATCGCACCTTGCTTGAACACAGCAATATCTGTTGTCCCTCCGCCGATATCCACCAAACAAACGCCTAATTCTTTTTCATCTTCTGTCAGCACTGCTTCACTAGAAGCCAAAGGCTGAAGAATCAAATCTGTCACTTCTAAACCGCAACGCTTAATACTCTTGACGATGTTTTGCGCAGCGGCAACAGCGCCAGTCACAATATGAACCTTCACCTCCAGCTTCATGCCGCTCATGCCAAGCGGCTCACGCACGTCTTCCTGACCGTCAATGATGTATTCTTGTGTAAGAATATGCAGAATCTGCTGGTCTGAAGGCAAAGCAATCGCTTGCGCAGTTTCAATCACACGCGCCACATCAGCCTGCGTCACCTCAGCATCTTTAATCTTCACCATTCCCCGTGCATTAATACTTTGCACATGGCTGCCAGCAATCCCTGTAAATGCATTCTTAATCGTGCAATCAGCCATCAGCTCAGCTTCTTCAATCGCACGTTGAATCGCGTTCACTGTCGAATCAATGTTAATCACTACGCCCTTTTTAAGACCGCGTGAGACGTGTTGTCCGAGGCCAATGACATTCATACTTCCATCAGCCATCAACTCTGCCACGATTGCGACAACTTTAGATGTGCCAATATCTAAGCCAATAATGAGGTTTTTCTCTTCTTTAGCTCTACTCATCGTGTTTCTCCACTTTTCTTAATTCAGTTCTATTCATGCTGGTTAATAATTTATCTTGCTTAAACTAGGCTTTAGTCTTTTTCACTTCAATCTTCTTTAAATCCGGCTTTTTAATCTCTTTATTGCTTTGTTCTTTTTTAACTGGCGCTTTTTTGCCAGCTTCTTTTTTAGGTTCGCTCTTACCGTTATGTTGACTTTGCTCTTTAGGCTCTAAGGCTACAGCTGCAGGCTTAAATGCTGCCAATGCCATTGGGCTTCTCACTGCAAAACCACTTGGATAGCGCAAATCCACATATTTCAAGTCGCCTTTCAAGCCCGCATAGGTTTTGCTATACACCTGCATAAAGCGTGCAAGGCGCATATCCATCTTTTCGCGACCAAGTGAAATCACCATGCCTGTATTGGTCGTTACCTGCCAAGAGCGTCTTGGCGTCAACGTCACTTCCGTTAATTTCATTTTCATTGGCAAAATTAACTCGCCAAACTCAGCGTAATGTTCAGCCACTTCTTTTACGCCATCCCCTGGGCCATAAAATACTGGTAAATCAGCATCTGAGGCCGCATGAAACAACTCACCATGCGTGTTCACCAATGCAATATTTCCCCAACGCGCCAAGGCTTGATGCTCCTCAATCACCACTTCCAATCGATTAGGCCATCGTCTTCTCACACTCACCGTTCTAGCCCAAGGAAGTTTCTCAAAGGCTTCACGTGTCTTCACTAAATTCACTGTAAAAAAGTTACCTTGCAAATAACGGCCAGAAATTAATTTCACTTGCTCGCGTGTCACATGTTTCAGTTCACCCTCTACTCGCACTTCATTGAGTGGGAAAATCGGCAAATGGACCACAATGAAAAGAGCACCGTACATAAATAGTACAAATGCAAATGCAAACAACACGTTTGCAATCCAATTCAAAATATTGGGTTTATCCCACACGTACTTTTGCTCCGTGCTGTTTAATCGCCAATGTCAAAATGCGTTTCACTAATTCAGCAAATGGAATACCTGCTGCTTTTGCAGCCATCGGCACCAAGCTGTGGTCTGTCATCCCAGGGCTCGTATTCACTTCCAAAAAGTAATGTCTTCCTGATTCATCCATCAAGAAATCCACACGACCCCAGCCTGTGCCACCGATTGCCTTAAATGCCTGCAAGGCCTCTGCCTGTATCTTGGCTTCTTGGTCTTTTGGCAAACCACACGGGCATAAATACTGCGTGTCATCACGCAAATACTTTGCTTCAAAATCATAAAACTCATTAGCAGGAACGATCCGCACAATCGGCAATACTTGGTCGCCTAGAATTCCAACGGTATACTCACCACCACCCACAAACTGCTCGGCAATGACAAGCGGGTCTGATTTAGCCGCCAACTCATAAGCAGCTTTCAAATCCCCCGCCACTTTTACCTTGCTAATTCCAATACTTGAGCCTTCGTTGGCTGGTTTTACAAAGAGCGGCAATCCTAGCTTTTCCTCAATCACTGCAAAATCAGAATCAGCACTCACCACTTCAAATGCAGGCGTTGTCACGCCTGCTGCATGCCAAATTAACTTAGTACGCCACTTGTCCATCCCAATAGCTGAAGCCATCACGCTAGAGCCTGTATATGGAATGCCAAATAACTCCAAAACCCCTTGCATGGTGCCATCCTCACCGAAACGGCCATGAAGAGAGATAAAGGCAGCATCAAATTGTTCTAAGTCATGCAATGGTCGAGTCGCTGGGTCAAATGGCTCCGCATCTATTCCTTGCGCTTGCAAAGCGGCTAAAACAGCTAAGCCGCTCTTAAGCGAGACTTCACGCTCGCCTGATTTGCCGCCCAATAAAACCGCTACTTTTCCAAATGTGTTACTCATGCTTTTCCACTCACTTTTTCACCCAACACATGCACTTCTTGGCGCAAGCTAATTCCAAACTTCTCTTTTACTGTCTCACGCATTAGCGCAATTAATTGCTCAATATCTTCAGCACTTGCATCGCCCAAGTTCACAATAAAATTGGCATGCTTTTCCGAAATCTGTGCGCCGCCAATTTTGTGGCCTTTTAAGCCACAAGCCTCAATCAATCGTGCCGCATAATCACCTTCTGGATTACGGAAGGTTGAGCCTGCGTTTGGTAAATTAAGCGGCTGCGTCGCTAATCTTTTGGCTAGTAAAGCTTTAATCTTTTCCTCAGACGCTTCAGCATCCCCAGCTGATAACTCAAACCAAGCACCGACAAACCATTCTTTTGCTACTGGCATAGCAACATGGCGATATGTCGCAACGAATTCATCCGCATTTCGTTCATGCACCAAGCCTTTAGCATCAATCGTTAGCACGCGTTTAACGCTGTCCCAAGTTTCGCCACCATGACAGCCGGCATTCATCGCCAAAGCACCACCTACCGTACCAGGAATACCAGCCCAAAATTCGCCACCTTGTTTGGCTTGTTTTGCGGTAAAACGTGCCAACTTAGCACACGTCACACCAGCATCTGAATAGACTAAATCACCTTCCATTTGTAAGGTGTTGAGTGCGTTATGAAGCACCACCACCGTACCGCGTACCCCTGCATCTCTTACCAATAAATTCGAACCCAAGCCCACAAAATGAATTGGCTCATTGGCATCTAAACTTTGTAAGAAAGCACTTAAATCATCCAAGCTCGCAGGAATATATAAACGATCCGCTTTGCCGCCCACGCGCCAGCTGTTGTAACGAGTCATAGGCTCGTTCAACAACAAACTTCCTTGTGCTGGAGCTTGGGCCATTACTTGCATAAATCCCTTGTTAAACTTGCCACTTGGCCAATTGAACCGGCTCCCATGACAATCACCACATCCGCGTCTTGCACAGTGTTCACAATCGCTTGCGGTAATTCAGTCGTCGTTTCTACAAAGAGTGGCTCCACCTTCCCCGTCACGCGAACTGCACGAACCAACGAGCGGCCATCTGCGGCTACGATTGGGGCTTCACCAGCTGAATAAACTTCAGTAAGCAAAACAGCATCTGCGCTTGAAAGCACTTTTACAAAATCTTCAAAACAATCACGTGTTCTTGTAAAACGATGTGGCTGGAAAGCAAGCACCAAACGTCGGTTAGGAAATGCACCGCGTGCAGCCGCGATCACCGCCTGCATTTCTACTGGGTGATGGCCATAATCATCAATCAATGTAAATGTGCCGCCGGCTGGTGCTTTAACTTCGCCATAGCGCTCAAAACGACGACCCACACCTTTAAATTCTTTAAGCGCTTTAATCATCGCGGCATCAGGCACATTGAGTTCACTAGCAATCGCAATGGCCGCCAAGGCATTGAGTACATAGTGTTTACCAGGCAAATTCAACGTCACATCAAATTCTGTTGTCACCCCATTAATACGCTGTACGGTAAAGCGCATTTGGCCGTTATCCGCAATGACATTAATCGCTCTAACACGCGCAGCATCACTGAAGCCATAAGTCATGACAGGCTTGGTGATGCGCGGCAAAATTTCACGGATATTGGCATCATCCACACATACCACTGCCATACCCCAAAACGGCAATTGCTGAACAAAATCCACAAATGCGGTTTTAAGCTTGTCGAAGCTATGCTCGTAAGTGTCCATATGGTCAGCATCTATATTGGTGACCACCGCCATCACTGGGGTTAGGTGCAAGAATGAAGCATCAGACTCATCTGCCTCAGCCACGATATATTCACCCGTTCCTAGTTTTGCGTTAGCATTCGCTGATTCCAACTTACCCCCAATTACATAGGTTGGATCCATACCCGCTTCAGCTAAGATGCTAGCAATCAAACTCGTTGTCGTCGTTTTTCCATGCGTACCCGCCACTGCGATTCCCTGTCTAAAGCGCATCAATTCAGCCAACATTAATGCACGTGGCACGACTGGAATGCCCCGCAAACGGGCTTCTTTAACTTCAGGATTGGCTTCATTAACAGCACTCGAAACTACAACGACATCTGCGTCCGTCAAATTCTCTTTTTGATGGCCTTGGTAAACCTTTGCACCAGCCGCTTCCAACCTCGCAGTCACATTGTTACTTGCCAAATCAGAGCCAGTGACGTTGAACCCTAAGTTCACGAGCACTTCAGCAATACCGCTCATGCCTGAGCCACCGATACCGATAAAATGAATATTCTTCACTTTATGTTTCATGCGGCCACCTCCATACAAATATTTGCAACATCAATCGTGGCTGTAGGCTTGCCTAAAGCACGCGCTTTATTTGCCATGCTTAAACAATTATCACGTGTTAATGTCATCAAAATATTCACTAGTTTCTCTACCGTTAATTCTTTTTGTTGTACTAGAAATGCCGCTTCATGTTCTGCCAAGTAGGCTGCATTTGTAGTTTGATGGTCGTCCACCGCAAAAGGAAATGGCACCAATAAACTACCCAATCCAACGACTGATAACTCAGCAACTGTCATTGCACCTGCACGGCAAATCACAAAATCTGCCCATGCATACATATCGGCCATGTTCTCAATAAATGCTCGGCATTCCGCCACTACGCCGTGTTTTACATAATTACTTTGCAATGCCTCAATGTGCTTAGTACCAGCTTGGTGAATGACATGAGGTCTTGCCTCTGCGGGGATTGCAGAAAGAGCTTGAGGAATTAAGTCATTCAATGCTTGCGCACCTAGACTGCCGCCCACCACCAAAACTCTTAACGCGCCTTTATGCATAGAGAGTCGCATTTCTGGTTCAGCCAATTCAGTAATATCTACGCGTACTGGATTTCCGATCACTTTGGCTTTACTCAGCGCATTCGGAAAAGCAGCCAATACACGAGTTGCGATTTTTGCCATCAATTTATTGGTTAAGCCTGCCACTGAATTTTGCTCATGGATCACTAGTGGCTTAGCCAGCAAACGAGCAATCAAACCGCCAGGGAAAGCTGCAAAACCACCCATCCCAAGGACAACATTTGGCTGATAGTGACGGATCGCTTGATAGCTTTGGCTCAAGGCTTTTGCCAAGGCAATTGGCAACAACATCCAGCCCAATAAACCTTTACCACGAACACCTTGCATGGTCATCATGGCTTTTTGATAGCCTTTGCCTTCTATCAAACGGTTTTCCATACCACCGTCAGTCGCAAGCCAAACAATATTCCAGCCCTGTGCTTTCAAATAGTCAGCCACCGCCATCGCTGGATAAACATGCCCACCGGTTCCACCTGCCATGACCATAAGCGTTTTGGTACTCATACTTGAATACCCTTAAACAAACGTTTATTTTCCCAATCAATACGGAGCAATACCGCCATCGCGACACAATTTGCCAAAATACCCGTGCCTCCAAAAGACAGTAGCGGTAAGGTCAAGCCCTTGGTTGGCAAAAGTCCCATGTTCACGCCCATATTGATGATGCTTTCTACGCCCATCCAAATACCAATCCCTTGCGCCAATAAAGCAGAGAAAAACTGTTCATTGCTCACTGCCTCTTTTGCAATTTTGAAAGAGCGTACGACTATCCATGCGAACAAACCGACTAAGACAGCTACACCTGCAAAACCTAACTCTTCAGCAATCACTGCCAATAAGAAGTCGGTATGCGCCTCTGGCAAATACATTAACTTTTCTACACTGCCGCCCAAGCCAACCCCTAACCACTCTCCACGTCCAAAGGCAATTAAAGCGTGGGTGAGTTGATAGCCCTTACCAAAAGGGTCTGCCCACGGATCCATATAACCGACAATTCGTTGTAAGCGATATGGCGAAGTTTTAATTAAAATAATGAAGCCAAAAAATAGCAAAATCAGTAGCCCAACAAAGATGCGATAGTTAATGCCCCCCAACCATAAAATGGCGATTGAAATTGAAGCAATCACTACAAACGCACCAAAGTCTGGCTCCATCAACAATAAACCACCAACCAAGAGCATCACACCTAACATCGGCAAGAACCCATGTTTAAAGCTATCCATCAATGCGGCCTTGCGTGTGGTGTAATCAGCCACATATACCGCCGCTAAAAACTTCATAAATTCCGAAGGCTGAATTTGGAACAACACCAACTTAATCCAACGACGACTCCCCAACACTTTGTGTCCAATCCCTGGCACAAGAACCAAAGCCAACATGCCAAGGCCAATTAAAAACAACAATGGCGCTGATTTCTGCCAGATACGCGTTGGTACTTGGAAGGCAATCCCGCCAGCAACCAAACCTGCCACTAAAAAGCCTGCATGGCGCACCAAGTAATAAGATGCTTGATGATGCGTAATAGATTTTCCTTCAGCCCATGAAATTGAAGCGGAATAAACCATCACCATGCCGAACGCCAGCAAAATCAGAGTGACCCAAAGCAACGCTTGGTCATAGCTTTCGCCCGTGATTTTGTTGCGATTATTTAGCATCGGCATCATGCGGCGATTCCCTTGCTGGGAAGCGCTTTGACGCTTTGTACAAAGACCTCTGCACGGTGAACATAATTGCGGAACATGTCGAAACTAGCGCAAGCTGGAGATAGCAGTACTGCATCACCCGCTTTAGCCAAGTCATATGCTATTTTCACTGCCGCTTCTAAACTTTCAGCGTTTATCAAATCAACTTCTGTTCCACTTAAAGCAGTTTCAATCTGCGGCGCATCACGACCAATCAACACTACCGCACGGGCATTTTTTTGCACAATTTCAGCCAAAGGCGAGAAGTCTTGACCCTTGCCATCACCACCCGCAATTAACACAATCTTCTTAGCATCATTTGGCGCCACTAAACCTTGAAGCGCCGCATAAGTCGCACCAACATTGGTGCCTTTTGAATCATCATAAAAAGCAACATTTTCAATATCTGCGACCCATTCAACACGGTGTGGCAAGCCTTTGTATTCACGTAAGGCCTTAATCATGGCAACTTGCGGCACATCAATCGCTTCACACAGCGCCATTGCCGCCAAGGCATTCGCAGCGTTATGCAAACCTGCAATTTTCATTTCGGTTGTTGCTAACAATGCTTTTGAACCACGAGTAAGTTGGGTAATATTTGCTCGTGTAGTCAAGCCAAAATCGTTGTCATTCGTAGCTTCATCAACACCAAATGTCACAACATTACGCCCTTGCAAGGCCATACCCATGCTCCAAGCATCTTGGCGGTTAAGTACTTGCACGCCACGACCAAAAAACACACGCGCTTTCGCTTGGGCGTAGTCATCAAGTCCGTTATAACGATCCATGTGGTCTTCGCTAATATTAAGCACCGTTGCAGCATCCGCATTTAATGACGATGTGGTTTCAAGTTGAAAGCTAGAAAGTTCCAATACATAAACATCTGGCACATCGCCATCTAATGTATCGAGCACTGGCACGCCAATATTTCCCGCCACCTCTGTTTGCAATCCTGCAGACTTGCACATCTCGCCTACTAAAGTCGTCACAGTGCTTTTGCCATTTGCACCTGTAATTGCAATAATCTTTGCGCTAGCAGGTTTGTATTGTGCGAACAATTCAACGTCACCCACCACTGGCACTCCGCGCATAATCGCAGCTTGCACCATGGGCTCTGCCATTGGCACGCCTGGGCTAATAACGATTAATTCTGCATTCTTAAACACGGCTTCAGCAAATGCCCCTGTATGTAATTTCACGCTTGGCAATTCAGCTTCAAGCGTCGCAACTCTTGGTGGGTTTTCACGTGTATCGGCAACAGACAAACAAGCGCCTTGGCGATGAAGCCAACGCAATGCCGAAAGCCCCGTGTCACCGAGGCCTAGCACTAACACCTGTTTGTCATGCAATTCGAGTTTCATCGTATTTTTAAACTCGCCAATCCAACTAACACCAACATCATGGTAATAATCCAGAACCGCACCACCACTTGCGTTTCTTTCCATCCTTTTTGTTCATAGTGGTGATGCAAAGGCGCCATCAAAAAGATGCGCCGGCCTTCACCAAATTTCTTTTTGGTATAACGGAAATAACTGACTTGAATGGCAACCGACAATGTCTCCACTACAAACACCCCGCCCATCACAAACAAGATGATTTCTTGCCTAACAATCACGGCCACCGCACCCAATGCCGCGCCCAGCGCTAAGGCACCCACATCTCCCATAAACACTTCAGCTGGATAAGCGTTAAACCATAAAAATCCCAAACCCGCACCAGACATAGCAGCACAAAAAACAGTCAATTCACCAGCACCAGGCACATAAGGAATTCCGAGATATTTCGAGAAGAAGATGTGGCCAGTCACGTAAGCAAAAATCGCTAAAGCGGCAGAAATCATGAGCGTTGGCATTATGGCTAAACCATCCAAACCATCTGTCAAATTCACTGCATTACTACTGCCCACCAGCACTAAATAGGTCAGTACTACAAAAACTATTGAGCTCATTGGGAATACTAAATGTTTGAAAAAAGGCACATAAAGTGTTGTCTCTGAGGGCAGAACAGCTGTTTGTAATAAATAAACAGCCACGCCAAAACCGATGGCTGACTGCCAAAAGTATTTCGCTTTCGCTGATAAGCCTTTAGGGTTGCGATATACCACTTTGCGCCAATCATCGACAAAGCCGATGATGCCAAAGCCCAAGGTAGTGAATAGCACCACCCAAACGTAGCGATTACTCAAATCAGCCCAAAGCAAAGTAGAAATCGCAATCGCCACCAAAATCAATGCACCACCCATCGTTGGAGTGCCAGCTTTCACTAAGTGCGTTTTGGGGCCGTCGTCACGCACTGATTGACCCACTTTATATTCCGTCAATTTTCGGATGAGTTTAGGTCCTACAACAAATGAAATGGCTAAAGCTGTCATCGTTGCTAAAACAGCACGAAGTGTGATGTAGTTAAACACATTAAAGCCGTGAATATCGTGCGCTAACCAGCGAGCAAGTTCTAGCAACATTAGTGATTTCCCCCATTATTATTTGTTTGCGGTAGTTGGATTGCATCAACAACACGCTCCATGCGCATTGAGCGTGAACCTTTTACCAACAACGTTGCTTGAGCATTCATCATGCTTTTGAGACTTTCAACCAAAGTATCTAACGTTTCAAAATGTGCTGCATTTTCCCCAAAGGCAATCACGGCATTTTTAGTTAATGCGCCTAATGCAAAAAACTTTTCTATGCCCGCTGTTTTTGCATAAGCACCAATTTCTGCATGCATACTTGCTGCGTCAGCACCTAGTTCAGCCATGTCCCCCATGACAAAAACACGCTCACCAGCACTCGCTTTAAGCACATCAATTGCAGCTTTCATCGACATTGGATTTGCGTTGTAGGTATCATCAATCACTTTCGCCCCCGCAAAACCTTGTTTGACTTGCAGGCGACATTTAACGCCCGCAAACTGACTTAATCCTGTAGCAATTTTTTCTAATGAAACATTCAAAGCCAAGGCCGCTGAAGCAGCCGCCAAAGCATTACTTACATTGTGTACACCAGGGGCTGGTAGCGAAAAATTGGCTGTACCTTTTGGTGTAATCAATTCAACAGCACTACTCGCTTCATGCAATTCATATCTCGCCGTTACATCCGCCTTTGCTTTTAAGCCAAAAGTGACTTGGTGATGGTTACTCGCTAAGCTTTTCCACAAACCAGCAAACACATCATCTGCATTAATAACCGCAGTACCTCCATCAACTAAACCTTCAAAAATCTCACCCTTGGCGTTTGCAATTGCCTCAAGACTGCCAAGTTCACCGATGTGCGCAGTGCCCGCGTTATTGACTAAAGCGATGCTTGGCTTGGCTAAGCCCGTTAAATAAGACAACTCACCTGTATGGTTCATCCCCATTTCCAGCACTGCATATCTATGTTGCTTATCCAAATTCAGCATGGTCATCGGCAGACCTATGTCGTTATTTAAATTGCCTTGAGTAGCCAAAACACTTTCATCATTACCGGCAGCCACTTTTAAAATAGCAGCCAACATTTCTTTAACTGTCGTTTTGCCATTGCTGCCTGTAATGGCAACCACTGGTATCTCAAACTTTGAACGCCAATATGCAGCCAAATCACCTAGCGCCAAGCGTGTATCCTTTACAACCAATGCAGGGCTGACATTTGAAGCCTTGGAAACAAGAACTGAAGATGCCCCTTGCTCTAAACTTTGCGCGGCATATTCATGCGCATCAAAATTTTCACCTTTAAGTGCAACAAATAGCTGTCCTTTTTTGATCGAACGGCTATCAGTACCTACACAGCAAAATACAACATCTGGACCAATCAGCTGACCCTGGGTTGCTAAAGCAGCTTCTGATAGACGCATCATGCCGCCATCTCCCGCAAGGCTTCTTGCGCCACTTGCATATCGTTAAATGGATATTTCACACCAGCAATTTCTTGGTAATTTTCATGGCCCTTGCCAGCGATTAACACCACATCACCTTTTTTAGCTGTTTTGATTGCCTGTTTAATTGCGTCAGCACGATTTTCGATACTTTCCATCCGCTGATTGGCGCCAGCCATTACCGCCTGAATAATGCTCGTGGCTGACTCACCGCGTGGATTATCTGAAGTTACAATCACGCGACTAGCCAAGCTAGAAGATACTTTACCCATAAGTGGGCGCTTACCTTTATCTCTATCACCACCACAACCAAACACGCAAATAAGCTGTGAATTTGGGGCTAATTGCGCACTGAGGGATTTCAATACCTGCTCTAACGCATCTGGCGTATGGGCGTAATCAACAACGATTAATGGTTGATTGCCACCCCCGCATTGCTGCATGCGACCAGCCACCGGCTTAATTGTAGAAATCGCTTTCACAGCATCCACTAAAGCAATATCAGAAGCTAATAAAGTGGCCAGCACCGCGATTAAGTTATAGGCGTTAAATTGTCCTATCACATTGGCACAAACCGTCGCCGCACCTTTAGGTGTTGTCACATCTAGACGCATGCCAGCATCGTTCAATTGCATGCTATTTACGGCAATGTCGTTTTTACCTAAAAAATCTTTATTCAGGCCATAAGTCATCACTGATTTGCCTTGTGCAGCTAATTTAGCGGCAAGGTCTGCTCCAAAAGCATCATCACGATTCAACACTGCAGTTTTTAAACCATTCCAAGCAAAAAGCTTTTTCTTAGCGTCACCATAAGCTTGCATATCGCCGTGATAATCCAAATGATCACGCGTAAGATTGGTAAACACGGCAATATCAAAAGCCACACCATTGACGCGGCCTTGGTCTAAACCGTGTGATGAAACTTCCATCGCTACCACATTGACTTTTTGTGCCAAATAATCAGCCAATAAGCCATGTAGCACAATACTATCTGGCGTGGTGTTGCTAGTTTTGGATAAGTCGTTTAGCAGACCATTACCCAATGTGCCGACTACTGCAGATTGCCGACCAAGCGCATTAAAAGCTTGTGCCAACCAATGACTACAAGTTGTTTTGCCATTAGTACCGGTTACGCCCACCATCCAAAGTTGATCGGAGGGCTTGCCATAAAACTCACTTGCCACATCACCAACTGCTTGCCTTAAACCTCTGATTGGTTGATTGGGCACTTTCCAATCAGCATTCCATGTAAAGCCTTCTTGTTCCCACATCACTGCTGATGCGCCACTTGCTATCGCTTGCGCAATATAAGCGCGACCATCATTCGCATCGCCCTTATAAGCAACAAACAAGCTGCCTGTTTGTACTCGGCGACTATCCGCTGTCATATGCGCAATATTGACCTGTGATTTTAATGAAGCAAGATTGGCACGCATTAGGTTGCCTCCTTCACTTCAGGCAAACCCGCTGGTGGCAAAATCACATTGTTATTTGGCGCATCTTGAGGTACGCCCATCATTCTGAGCGTTGCCCCCATCACCGAGCTGAATACTGGTGCAGCGACAATACCACCGTAATATTGACCATTGCTCGGCTCATCAATCATGACCGCCACAATCAACTTAGGATTACTTGCTGGTGCCATACCTACAAAGGATGCAATATATTTATCTTGATATCCGCCAATACCTGGCTTGTGAGCAGTACCGGTTTTACCTGCCACGCGATAACCCATGACTTGCGCTTTAGGGGCGGTACCGCCAGCTTGAACAACTGTTTCCAACATATCGCGGACACTTAAGGCTGTCGCTTTTGAAAAAACCTGTTGACCGACTGCAACATCTTTAGCCTTTAGCAATGTGACTGGCCGCAATTCACCATCATTCGCGAACACCGTATATGCTCGAGCAAGCTGCAATAGCGTCACACTAATACCGTTGCCATATGAGATAGTGGCTTGCTCAATAGGATGCCATGTTTTGTAATTTCTAAGCTTCCCTGCTGCTTCACCTGGAAAGTTCACATGTGTAATCGTGCCAAAACCTAGCTGGTTAAAAACACCCCACATATATTGAGGCTCCATCGACAAAGCAATCTTTGCAGAGCCTACATTCGATGACTTCTGAATCACCTGCGCAACTGTCAGCAATCCATTAGGGTGTGAATCATGCACAGTTGCCGTGCCTATTTTGAAGCTCCCTGGTGCAGTTTCAATTTTGGTATCAGGCGTGTACTTGCCGGTTTCAAGCGCAGCCGAAATAGTCATTGGCTTCATCGTTGAGCCTGGCTCAAAAAGGTCAACAATCGCACGATTACGAGATTTTGCGATGTCCTTACTTGGATTGTTTGGGTTATAAGCTGGGAAATTCACCATGGCTAAAATCTCACCCGTTTTAGCATTCAGTACTATCGCCGCACCAGCTTTTGCTTTGTTCTCTTCAACCGCTTTTGATAATTCACGATAAGCCAAATATTGAACTTTACGGTCAATAGAAGCGACCAAATCGCGCCCATCTTGCGGCAATTTCACAGCCTCTAAATCATCAACAATATGGCCTTGTCGGTCTTTAATTACATGACGACTGCCTGGCTTTCCTGAGAGCCAGGTCTGATATTGCAACTCAAAACCCTCCAAACCTTTTTCATCAGAGCCAGTGTAACCAACCAAATGCGCCGTCACTTCACCTGCTGGATAGAAACGCTTATATTCACGTTGCATGTAAACACCAGGAATATGAAGCGCCATGACGTGATTTGCCAACTCGGGGGAAATACGACGTTTTAGATAAATAAAATCGCGATTTTGGTTCGCGAGTTTTGCTGAGATTTCATCTGGATTCATTTCCAGAAGTTTTGCCAGCTTCTCAATTTGCTCTTTGCTAGCTTGCGCATCCGCTGGGTTTGCCCAAATAGATTCAACGGGTGAACTGATCGCTAATGGCTCACCGTTACGGTCAGTAATCATCCCGCGATGGGCGTAAAGTGTCATCGCGCGGGTAGTACGTGCATCCCCTTGCTGTTGTAAGAATGAATGGCGCATCCCTTGCAAGAATACTGCACGGCCAATTAATGCGCCAAAGGCCAGCAACACCAATACCAACAGCAAGCCACGACGCCACTGTGGTAATTTGACTGTTTGCTGAACGACGGCCATTTTCTATAAATCCCCTTTTACTTTGATACTGGTGTTGCTGATTGTGGTGCCGGTACCTCATCAGGCGCCACAATTTGGATATGTTTTGTATCAGGCACATGCATGTGCAATAAATCCGTTGCCACTTGCTCCAAACGGCTATGCATCGCCCATGTGCTTTGCTCTAACTGCAATTGTGTCCATTCCGTTTCAAAAAGCTTGGCCGCTTCTTGCTGTTGCTGTAACTCAAAATACAATTTGCGTGATTTATGTTGTGAAGTGACTAAACTCAAAGCACTAATAATCAACACTGCAAATAAAATGAGATTTAAACGCGTCATTTACAATCTCACATTCGTCCGTTCAGCTACGCGCAAAACTGCACTGCGTGAACGCGGGTTTTTCTTCACTTCTTGCTCACTTGGTTTTTGTGCTTTTCCTATCGCCATCATTCTTGGCTGCGGCAAATCTTTTGCGAGTACAGGAAAGTTTGATGGCAAGTCATCCCTATCTTGCTCACCTTTTACAAATTGCTTCACGATGCGGTCTTCTAATGAGTGAAAACTAATCACTGACAATCGACCTTGCGGTGCAAGCATGCGCAAACATTGCGGCAATACTAGCGATAACTCCTCAAGCTCTTGATTGAGGAAAATCCTGAGAGCTTGAAAAGTGCGCGTCGCCGGGTCTTGGCCAGGTTCAATTTTTGGGACGGCACTTGCCACGATCTTGGCAAATTGTTTAGTAGTGGTGATGGCATCCCCCCCTGTGCGTGCCGCAACAATCGCCCTTGCAATCTGTTTAGCAAACCGTTCTTCACCATAAGCTTTTATAACCTCCGCCAATTTTTGTTCTGTAGCTACCGCGACAAACTCAGCAGCGGTTTGACCGCTACTTTGGTCCATACGCATATCCAATGGGCCATCAAATCTAAAACTGAATCCACGCTCGCCGATATCAATTTGTGGTGATGAAATGCCTAAATCAAGCAAAACACCATCCACGGCCGAGATGCCTAGCTCAGCTAGCACCTCTTCTAGCGCAGCAAAATGACGATGCACAATTTGAAAACGGGCATCTTGAATAGATGCCGCAGAACTTACAGCCGCCAAATCACGATCAAGCGCAATCAAGCGACCTTCACTTCCCAACTTTTCCAAAATTTTGCGGCTATGTCCACCACGTCCAAATGTACAATCGACGTAAATGCCAGCTGGCTTAATGGCCAAACCTTCAACCGCTTCCTCCAACATCACCGTAATGTGCGGTGACACCTCTCCTACCAATTGTTCAGACTGGGCCAATAGTGAGCTTGCGCTCACAGTGAGAAGCCCTCTAATTCAGTGGGCAGCGCCAATTCTTCACTTGCCATCACAATATCTAATTGAGCACGCCAAGCATCGAGATTCCATATTTCGAAGTGACTGCCTTGGCCGACTAACATCGCCTGCTTATCCAACCCTGCAAATTCTCGAAGCGCTGGCGAAACTAGCAAACGACCCGCCGCATCCATTTGCATATCTTCTGCATAACCAACCAACAAACGCTGCAATGCACTTGAGCGCTTATCAAACGAAGACAAGGACATCATTTTGGCTTGAATAGGCTCCCACGCAACTTGTGGGTACAACAACAAACAACGGTGAGGATGTGCAGTCAATACCAATTGACCTGCACTTTGAGACAAAAGGGCGTCACGATGCTTAGCTGGAACTGCCAGCCTGCCTTTCACATCCAAACTTAATGATGAAGCACCGCGAAACATAAAATCTTCTTAAATCCTTTTTTTGATGGTGGTAATGAGTCAAAACAGAAAAATTGCTGGCCGTATCGGGAGATGAGCGCAACCAAATTGGCCAGCAAAATTCCCACAAAACACCACTTTCACCCACTTGATGACACTATAGATAAAAAAATGAGCTTTCGCAAGCCCTTTTTTACGGTTTTTCCTTTACAGGACAATGACTTAGCGCATTTTTCACATAAATAAAATATCCTTAATAAATAAGTACATAGCTAATTTAATGAATGTGACTTATAAAGAGTAAAAAAATGGATGAAATTTAAGATTATTTAACAAACCCAAGCCCACAAAAGGTTTGCGGGATTTCCAAGAAAAAATCCAACGAATGTATTTATTTTGAAAATAATTTCAGCGCATCAAAAAGAGAGAGAGATTTGATGCAAAACGGCAGAGGAATTTTACAAAAAACAAGAAAAGTGAAGCTGGCCGGTAAGCCGGGTTCTGTTCTCACCTTGCGGCAAGTGACAGTCATTCATCTAGGCGTGCAATTACTCGCACGCTCAAGCAACCTACCCGCTGACAGCGCGAGCCACGCCATTGTCAGCCTATTTGGTCTTGCTACGGATGGAGGTTACCGCGTTTCACCGTAACTTAATACGCTCGTCTCTGTGGCCCTATTCCGCGCCTTATACTATTGCTAGCTTTCAGCGTACGGCTGTTAGCCGTCATCCCGCTCTGCGTAGCCCGGACTTTCCTCCCCTCATTACTGAGCGGCGACTGTCTAGCCAGCTTCGAAGCTATTTTAACACGCAAAAGATACTGGATTTATAATGAACACCCTCACACAATAAATACTTAAGCAATCATGGTCGCAGAACACATTGGACAACTCGACACCTCTTGGCAAGACGTAATAGGCGAAGAATTAAACAAGCCTTACATGCACTCTCTTAGTAACTTTTTAAAACAAGAAAAATTGGCGGGAAAAACTATTTATCCTCCAAGCCCACTCATTCTCAACGCATTTAATCAAACGCCATTTGACAAAGTTAGCGTCGTCATCATTGGCCAAGATCCATACCACGGGCATGATAAAGGCAAAGCGCAAGCACATGGCTTAAGTTTTTCAGTGCCACACGGTGTTGCAAAGCCGCCATCCCTTAGAAACATATTCAAAGAAATTGAAGCGGATTTAGGCATCAAAATGAATGAGGAAGGCGATCTAACCGCCTGGGCAAAACAAGGCGTTTTATTGCTTAATGCAACATTAACTGTGGAAATGGGCAATGCAGGATCACATCAAAAACGTGGCTGGGAAGAATTTACCGATGCAGCAATTACAGCCTTAAACGCACAACGAGAAAGATTGGTGTTTTTACTTTGGGGAAGTTATGCGCAAAAGAAAGGCGAGATGATAGATACCAATAAGCATTTAGTGCTTACATCACCCCATCCATCGCCTTTATCCGCGCATCGAGGATTTTTTGGCAATCATCAATTTTCACAAACCAATCATTACTTAAGCAGGCACGGCGGAACGCCTATTAATTGGCAGATTTAAGCCATTCTCCAAGCAACCGATTGCCCTGCTCGCAAGGGCACCAAAACATCACTAGTGAAGGCCATGCTCTCAGGCACAATCCAAGCCTCTTTCACCAAGGCTATTTGATCTGTATTGCGTCGCAAGCCGTAAAAGTCAGCGCCATAAAAGCTCGCAAAAGCCTCTAGCTTATCCAAGGCATTTTCCATCTCAAAAACTTCAGCATAAAGCTCAATCCCAGCATGAGCACTATACATACCAGCACAGCCACAAGCCGCCTCCTTGGCTGACTTTGCGTGAGGAGCACTATCTGTACCCAAGAAAAATTTAGGGCTGCCTGAGGTCGCCGCTTTTACCAGCGCCAGCCTATGTTCTTCACGTTTTAGGATAGGCAAGCAATAGTGATGAGGGCGAATGCCTCCTGTAAACATGGCATTACGATTCATCAGCAAATGATGCGGCGTAATGGTTGCGGCCACATTGTTTGGTGAACCTGCAACGAACTCAGCGGCATCTTTAGTGGTAATGTGTTCAAACACTACTTTAAGCGATGGATATTTCGCTAGTAGCGGGTTCATGTGACGGTCAATAAACACGCGTTCACGATCAAAAACATCCACATCCGAATCTGTCACTTCAGCATGCACTAGCAAAGGCAAACCACTTTCTTGCATCGCCTCCAAAGCCCCAGCACAAGCATCTAAACTAGTCACACCCGAATCAGAATTAGTCGTCGCCCCAGCTGGATAAAGCTTCACGCCATGCACAAAACCGCTCGCTTTGGCCTTTGCGATCTCATTGGCACTTGTGTTATCCGTGAGATACAAAGTCATTAAAGGCTCAAAATGGGCACCCACAGGTAGCGCATCCAAAATACGCTGACGATACTCAGCAGCTAAAGCTGTTGTCGTCACTGGTGGACGCAAGTTAGGCATAACAATCGCACGCGCAAAACGGTGCGCAGTATCTGGCAATACCGCTTTTAGCGCATCGCCATCACGTAAATGTAAGTGCCAATCGTCTGGGCGGGTAATGGTGATTTTATCCATGCTTATTCGTCTTTAAGTTTGAGTGCAAATTCATAAAGGATGTTTTTCTTCACACCCGTAATTTCAGTGGCTAATTTTACCGCTTGTTTAAGCGGCAAATCAGCTAAGAGTAATCTTAATACGCGTTCGGCATCTTCACTAATAACCGCTTCTTCAACAACTATGGCCGCTTCTACCAACAACACGAACTCGCCACGCTGTTGATTAGGATCGCTTTCCAGCCATATTTTAGCGTCTTGCAAGGCGCAGCGATGAAAAGTTTCGAATGTTTTAGTGAGCTCTCTTGCTATAGTCACGCGGCGCTCACCACCCAAAACTTTAGCCAAATCTTCAACACATTCAATAATGCGGTGCGGCGCCTCATAAAACACCAAAGTACAAGAATAGGCCTTTAAATCCTCTAAAGACTTTCGTCTCTGTGAGCCGCTTGCTGGCAAAAAACCGTGAAACATAAAACCAGTAGCCGTAATGCCAGAAGCAGAAAGTGCGGCAATCACAGCGCTTGCACCAGGCACTGGCACTACATTCACCCCAGCTTCACGCAATACATCAACCACAATAGCACCAGGATCGCTAATGCCCGGCGTTCCTGCATCAGTGACCAGCGCAATAGATTCACCCGATTGCAGCCGCTCTAACAATAATTGGGCAGATTTTTGTTCATTGTGCTCATGCACCGCGATAAGTTTTTTCTGAATCGCAAAATGTGATAGCAAATGCGAAGTGTGTCGCGTGTCTTCTGCGGCAATCGCATCCACTGTTTTTAAAACATCAAGCGCGCGCAGGCTAATATCTTGGAGGTTTCCAATTGGGGTCGCGACCACATATAATGTAGGGACATGATGAACACTCAAATCAAACTCTCCTTCATGCTGTTCGTGCTGATTTTCTCAGCCATCACCGCCATATTTAGCAACAGCAATTTAGCTTACGCTGAACAAAATTCTAAAAATAAAAAAAGTATCGAAGATTACTTTACTGAGAGCTACAACTGCCTCAAAAATAATGACAAAACATGCGCTCAAATTGCGGCGGCTAACATCCCTATTCAATCACCATACGCCAATCTGCTTAATGGGGTTTTAGCGAGCTTAGACGGTGATTTTGATACGACTTTTCGTGAGCTCATTCCGCTTCAAACAAATAAATCGCTCAATACGCTAGCAAGCATAAGTTTACACACAAGCCTCGCGCTAGCCTATGAAAACCAATCCGACAGTCTGCGCGCTTTAGAGCAACGCGTCCTGCTCGACACATTACTGCTTCAGCTAAAGCCTATTAACCAAGAAGACATTAACGCAAACCAACAGCAAATATGGGAAATTATTTCGGTATTAAGCAAGGCCAACCTTGCCGAAATGCGAGGCAATAGCACTGACACCATCATTCAAGGTTGGATAGATTTAGCCTTGGCGGCAAAGTATCAAAATAATGGCGAGCGCAATCAAAAAGCCATAGAAAATTGGCGTAAAGCATATGCAGAACATCCAGCGAAAGAGGGCATCGCAGCCCAAATCTTCCCAGCGATAACAATCAAATCTGAAGTGCACAAAGTAAAGTTGAAAGGATCTGTTGCGCTCTTATTGCCATTTTCTAAAGCAGAGCTGTATCCAATTTCAGATGCCATTGAGCGGGGCTTTACTGCCGCAAAAAAAATTGCTAACGATAATGTAGAGGTGAAAATTTATGCAAGCCAAGATACCGAAGAATCAATTCTACAGCTCTACCAACAAGCATTAAATGATGGCGTAAGTTATGTGCTTGGGCCATTCACACCGATTGAAAGTCATATAATTAAAAATGCTCAAAATAACGCAATAACCCTAATCCTAAACAAGACACCATTCAAACCAAGCAGCGCAAACACTTTTGCATATGGCCTATCTCCATTAGACGAAGTACAACAAACGATTAAAGTAGCAAGAAATCTAGGTATGCAAAAAGCGACAGTGGTTTCATCTAGCACCGATCTTAACAAGCAAATTAGCAAAGACTTCAAAGATCACTGGCTGGCATCGGGCGGCGAGATCAATATTCTTGAAAGTTACGAGGGTGATATTAACCGCCAAATCAACGAAAGCGATATGATTTTTATAGCAGCTGACGCTGAACAAGCAAGGCTCATTCGTCCGGCATTACCTTCCAGGATTCCAACATTTGGCCTATCTGAAATATATAGTGGTGAGCCGATGAACGCAGACAACAAACCGCTACAAGGCATTAGATTTGTAGACTTGCCTTGGATAGTTGATAGAGGAAATGAAAAGTTTGCAGCATATAAAGCTGCATCTGCAGACTTACCTCCAGGCAAAATGCAACGTTGGTTTGCCCTTGGTGCTGATGCATATCAAATTCTTATTGCCTTAGACAGACTGACTTCAGATGGCGCAACGATAGATGGCCTCTCTGGCAAGATTGACGTCAATGCCTCTGGCGAAATCAGCCGTAGCATCGCCAATGCCAGCTTTGGTCCAGAGGGTATCGTTTTAGAGTCTTATCATGATGATTAAATCATATACAAAAAATCACTTGGATTAAGATTGCTTCTTAAACTTAGAGTATTTAAAAAAAGATAGAATATAGCCCATGGATTTAATTACCCGAATTAGTCAGCAATTTGAAGAAAGCGCACGATTAAAATTAGCGCTGGCTGAATTGCTCGCTGCACCCATTGCCGCTTCAGCAGAAATTATTGTTGAAGCATTTTTAAAAGAGAAAAAAGTGCTCACTTGTGGCAATGGTGCTGGCGCTGCAAATGCACAATACTTTAGTTCACGCATGCTAAACCACTTTGAAGTGGAGCGCCCAGGTTTAGCAGCTATTTCTCTTTGCGCCGACAGCACGACCCTAACAGCGATTGCGAATTTTGGACATTACGACCAAACATTCTCTAAGCAAGTACTAGCACTAGGGCAATCTGGCGACGTGCTGATTGCGATTAGCACCAGCGGAAATGCCGCCAACATATTAAACGCCATCAAAGCCGCAAAAGAACGTAATATGAAGGTGATTGCTTTTAGCGGCGGCGATGGTGGCTTATTGGTTGAACTTTTGGAAGAGCAAGATATCCATCTAGGCGTCCCCGATGAAAGCCCAGCAAGAATTCAAGAGGCTTATGTTCTTATTTTGCATTGCTTATGCGATGCTATCGATTGTCTTTTACTAGGAGTAGATTAAATGCATGCATTCACTAAAACCTCACTTGGCACTTTAATCTTAGCCGCTGCGCTCAGCACACAACTCACAGCTTGCGTTCCAGTCGTTGTTGGCGGCGCTGCAGCTGGTGGCGCAATGGCGGCTGACCGCCGCACTTCAGGCACCTATATTGATGACCAAGCAATTGAACTTAAAGCGGGTAAAGCAATTGCTGATAGCTTAAAAGATAACGTGCATGCCAACGTGACGAGTTATAACCGTCAAGTGATAATTACCGGTGAAGTTTCGGACGAAGCAAACAAGAAAAAAGCTGAATCACTCGTTAGGCCAATCGAAAACGTAGCGAGCATCAAAAACTACCTTGAGATTGCAAAAAATAGCTCACTTAGCACTCGCACCAATGACGCTTATATCACTTCAAAAGTGAAAGCAAACTTCCTTAAAGAGAACAAGTTCGCAGCAAACTATGTAAAAGTAGTGACAGAAAACGGTACAGTTTATTTATTAGGCTTAGTGACACATAAAGAAGCAGATGACGCGGTTGAAATTGCACGCAGCATTGGTGGCGTAAAAACTGTTGTCAAAGTTTTTGAATACATCGACTGAGCACAAAATCATTCACTGATAAAATACGGCTTACAGAAAATAAGTCTCTTTTTAACGATTAACTAAAGATATCTAGGTAGTTTATATGAGCGAAACAATTAAAGAAATT
This sequence comes from uncultured Methylophilaceae bacterium, assembly GCA_903870165.1. Classification (GTDB taxonomy): domain Bacteria; phylum Pseudomonadota; class Gammaproteobacteria; order Burkholderiales; family Methylophilaceae; genus Methylopumilus_A. Next base: position 131,688 of record CAIQBW010000012.1, read on the forward strand.
ATCATCGAAGGCCTGACCCGTGCAGGCAAACCATTCCGTCCAAGTGACTGGGTCGACCGCATGTGCAGTACTTATGCAAGCTTTGGCGCAGACCGAAAACTAAAATATTCACCTTACCTAAAACCGCGTGTTGTAAATGGCGTTCGTTGTTTGGCGGTAGACTTAAAGCTAAAAGACATCAATCCTGAAGGTTATGCCCAACTGATGCATTTTGCTGGAGAAAATAACTTGAATGTATTGGATGAAAATGGCGTTAGCATAGAGACGCCAACTTAACATTTACAGCCAGTTAAAAAAACCTGCGGATCAAGCAGGTTTTTTATTTTTTACTGGGGAGCCAATGCGTCGAGCGATTCATTAGGCGGCGACAACATGATTAATTCAACTGCCTGCTTAGAAAGCTGTCCTCGCTTAATCTTAACCAACCGGCCTTGAGGGTTATAAATTAAGGTTGTCGGCAATACCGATGGCGAGCCAAATTGAGCGAAGATTTTAGGCGTGCCAAGGATGATTGGGTACGAAACCAGCATATCATCCACAAAATGCCGGACCTCACGCTCATTTTTATAATCTACGGCAATGCCTAACACAACTAAATCCTTAGCTTTTCGTTGCTCATATAAAGATATGAAATCAGGCATCTCGTCTAAACAAGAGGGACACCAAGTGGCCCAGAAATTCAAGATCACCCACTTACCTTGATAATCAGATAGACGATGTTCTTTACCAGCGAGGTCTTTCATCACAAAGCTTTTAGTACCGTCAGCATTTGCATCCAGATGAATCAATGTAAGAAAACTTAAGACCAATAAAAACTGGCTGAGATAATGAATAGGGTTAAAAGTTTGTCGATTGTTCATGAGCAAATATTATCACCAAGCCAAGCAAAAACGCAGAGTTTGCGACTTTTCCAGAAAAAATCTGCGTGAATTCAAGCAAAAGAGATGCAGACAACACTTCACTAAAGGCGGATTTTTCGCTAGGATAGCGAAATAGTATTTTCATTTTTCCTTATTTCAAGCATTCATTCAATTTAGAGGTTCACCATAATGAGCGACCAAATCATTCACACAAGCGACGATTCTTTCGAGCAAGAGGTTTTACAATCACAACTTCCAGTATTAGTTGATTACTGGGCTGAGTGGTGTGGTCCTTGCAAAATGATTGCGCCAATCTTGGATGAAGTAGCTAAAGAATATGAAGGTCGCATCAAAGTTGCAAAACTGAACATTGATGAAAACCAAAACACACCTCCAAAATACGGCATTCGTGGCATTCCAACTTTAATGTTGTTCAAAAACGGCAACGTTGAAGCAACTAAGGTAGGTGCACTATCGAAATCACAATTAACTGCTTTCATTGACAGCAACATTTAATCAATATAGTCTAGTGTCTGGTTCATTCAGAACCAGACACGTTTTGTAAGTTCTTAGTCTTATCATCCCTCTTAAGTAGTTTCGTTTTCCAGTGAGCTTCCTCATATGCATCTATCAGACCTAAAACACCTCCCAGTCACAGAACTCGTCGACATGGCTATTGCCAACGAGATCGAAAACGCCAGCCGTATGCGCAAGCAAGATTTAATCTTTGCCTTACTAAAAAATACCGCTAAAAAAGGCGATAGCATTTTTGGGGATGGCACTTTAGAAGTTTTGCAAGATGGTTTCGGCTTTTTGCGCTCACCAGACACCTCCTATCTAGCAGGCCCTGATGATATTTATGTTTCACCTTCGCAAATTCGCCGTTTCAATTTACACACTGGCGATACGATTCAAGGTGAGATTCGCACTCCTAAAGATGGCGAACGTTATTTTGCTTTAGTCAAAGTCGATAGCGTTAACGGTGAATCTCCAGAAAACACCAAGAATAAGATTCTGTTCGAAAACTTAACACCGCTATTTCCAACCATTCCGCTGACATTAGAGCGTGATATTCGTGGGGAAGAAAACGTGACTGGCCGTGTCATCGACATGATTGCACCAATTGGTCGCGGCCAACGTGCACTTTTAGTGGCAAGTCCAAAAAGCGGTAAAACCGTCATGATGCAACATATTGCGCATGCAATTACCGCCAATCATCCGGATGTCAGCTTAATCGTATTGTTGATTGATGAACGTCCCGAAGAAGTGACAGAAATGACGCGCTCCGTTAAAGGTGAAGTGGTTGCTTCAACCTTTGATGAGCCAGCAACTCGTCACGTGCAAGTCGCTGAAATGGTACTAGAAAAAGCAAAACGTCTCGTTGAGCACAAAAAAGATGTGGTGATTTTATTAGACTCCATCACACGTCTAGCTCGCGCTTACAACACTGTAGTGCCAGCATCTGGCAAAGTGTTAACCGGCGGGGTGGATGCGAATGCGCTACAACGTCCAAAACGCTTCTTTGGTGCAGCACGTAATATTGAAGAAGGCGGATCACTCACTATCATTGCAACAGCACTTGTAGATACAGGCTCTCGTATGGATGACGTGATTTATGAAGAATTCAAAGGCACGGGCAATATGGAAATCCATCTTGACCGCCGCATGGCTGAAAAACGCATTTATCCAGCGATTAACGTCAATAAATCGGGTACACGCCGTGAAGAATTGTTGATTGAAAAAGACATCCTTCAAAAAATCTGGGTGCTTCGAAAATTGCTTTACCCAATGGATGACTTAGAAGCGATGGAATTCTTGCTCGACAAAATCAAGGCCACCAAAAACAACGCTGACTTTTTTGATAGTATGAGACGTGGTTAATAGTTGCTTAATTTAAAGTTTTCATTGATAATTGCTGGCTCAGTAAAAAGCTATTGAAAGAGATTTGACCATGAAGGCCGAAATTCATCCAGAGTACAACGAAATCAACGTATCTTGCAGCTGCGGCAGCAAGTTCAAAACTCGTTCTACCAACAGCAAAGACATGAACATTGAAGTATGTTCACAATGTCATCCATTCTACACAGGCAAGCAAAAGATTTTAGATACTGCTGGTCGTGTTGAGAAGTTCCGCCAAAAATACGGCATGTAATATTGGGTGCATACTCAAAAAAGGCAGCTCACGCTGCCTTTTTTATTTTAGACTATCCATTATTTAAAAAACGCACATCAAATCAAGGCAAAATCTAGATGGCATTTGAGATTGATCATGATTGGCAAGGCAACCTAGCCACACCAAGAGCCAGAATCGGCGAGGCCGCAAAGACGCGCCTATTGATTATTCTTTGTTGCATTTGGATTTGCATCGGCCTGATTGGCCATCATCCTTGGAAGCCCAACGAATCAACCAGCATCAGCATTATCAAATCCATGCTTGCTGGCGAACACTTGCTGGACCCTATCGCCGTTGGCGAAAATGTGATTAAAAATCCCCCTTTGTATTACCTTACTGCGGCGACATTCTCAAAAGCACTCAGTCCAATACTCAACATGCACGATGCAGCGAGAATTGTGAGCGGCTTCTGGATGGCGCTCACATTACTGCTCACAGGTATGATAGGACGAGAACTATGGGGTGAAGGCATAGGCCGCCAAACAACTTTCATCATGCTTAGTTCTATTGGACTGATTGGAACTGCTCATTTATTGATGCCTGAAGTTTCAGCGTTTACAGGCAATGCCATGGCATTCTATGCACTAGCACTCGCCAAACGCCGCCCATTTAGAGCGAGCGTGTTACTAGGTACAGGCATCGGTATCAGCTTTCTGTCTACAGGATTAATCACCGCAGCTATCAGCTTGCTTACAGCAATAGCATTGCCTTTATTTTTCAAAGCCTGGCGCTCAAAAAGTTATGCAGTTGTCCTTGGTTTAGCTGCCATCACATTAGCTCCTTGGGTTTTGTTATGGCCTGCTTTGATTTGGCATACTTCACCTAGCCATTTGAGCAATTGGTGGCAAAACCAAATTCAATTCTCGCAATTTAATCATCTATACTCAATCCGAACCCTTTGCTGGTTTGCTTGGCCATCCCTACCCATTGCAGCTTGGGGAAGCTGGCGCTTTCGTTCAGGACTATTATTCAAGCCAAAATTTCAACTCATCATCACATTCTTTTTTATTGGGTTTATCTTAATTGGCTTAAAAGCCAAAAGCACAGATGTCAACGTACTAACTTTACTTGTTCCTTTGGTCGCAATGGCTGGTGGATGTGCTGAAACCCTTAAGCGCGGCGCGGCGGGTGCACTCAATTGGTTTGGCCTTACTTTGTTTGGATTAATGGGCATCTTGATTTGGCTTGGGTGGATTGCCATGATGACCGGATATCCCGCAAAGCTATCAGAACGCATGCATATTCTGTCTGGGTTGTCAGAAGCCCATATCAGCATCCCTGCTCTCATCATCGCGCTATTTGCCACACTGATTTGGGTCATTACCATCAATGCAAAACGCTCTAACCGCGCTGCTGTAACAGATTGGGCTGTTGGCATTACCATGGCATGGTCGCTTTTGATGACTTTATGGTTGCCCATGATAGATTCTGCCAAAAGCTACCAAGGCCTAATGCTTAGCCTCCAAAAAGCTTTACCTGCAAAACATGCCTGCATTAACAGCACTGGGTTTGGTCAGCCGCAGCAAGCCCTGCTGGACTATTACACCGACTTACGTGTTATTCCCTTGAACGAATCTTCTGAGCCAAGCTGCGATTTATATTTAGTCCAAGAAGACAAAAATCACGCGCATATCCATCCAAGTGACGACTGGAAAGTGATTTGGCAAGGCAAGCGCCCGGCTGATAGGCATGAAAAATTCAGGCTCTTTCAAAAAGTAAATTAGGCAATATCCACACTTTGAATAGCATTGTATCTCGCTGGACTAAGCCTTAATATTCTAGCCTTAGCCAATTAACAAGCAGTCATGCCAACCAAGCCAAACACCCTCATTGATGCTCATGGACGACAAGTCGATTACATCCGTTTGTCGATCACCGACCGTTGCGACTTTCGTTGCACTTATTGCATGGGTGAAGATGTATCATTTCTTCCAAAAGATGAAGTCTTATCGCTTGAAGAGTGCGCGCGGATTGTTAAAGCCTTTGTTTCACTGGGCGTCAGCAAAGTACGTATCACCGGTGGCGAGCCATTAGTCCGTAAGAATGCGAATTGGCTGTTTGAAGAAATCGGTCAATTAGCTGGCGTGCGTGAGCTGGTTACCACCACCAATGGCTCGCAGCTCGAGCATCATGCCCAGGCATTAAAAGCCTCGGGCGTAAAACGCATCAATATTAGTCTAGATAGTCTCAATGCCGAGCGCTTTAAAAATATCACTCGCGTGGGCGATTTAGATAAGGTCTTACGTGGCATTACTGCCGCCAAACAAGCTGGCTTTGAGAACATCAAACTAAATACCGTGCTCATGCGTGGCATCAACGATGATGAAACCCTAGATTTGGTGAGCTTTGCTATCAATCATGCTGTCGATATTTCGTTTATTGAAGAGATGCCGATAGGCGTTGTTGACCATCACCGCGAGAGTTCTTTTATAAGCAATATTGAAACATTAGCCACACTTCAAAAACATTATCCGCTCGTCAGTAGTACGCTTAGTACTGGCGGCCCTGCTCGCTACTGGCAAGTTCCAGACACTAATACCAAAATTGGATTTATCTCACCACATAGCCACAACTTTTGCGAAGCGTGTAACCGCGTTCGAATCACATGCAAAGGCGAGCTCTATTTGTGCTTGGGCCAAGATGACAAAATCGAACTGATGCCTATTTTGCGCGCACATCCCAATGATGATGAACCGCTAAGACAAGCCATTATCGAGAGCATGAAAATCAAGCCCAAGGGCCATGACTTTGACCTGAAACGGGCTAAGCCTGCGGTTGTGCGCTTTATGTCACACACAGGCGGCTAAATTGACCAAAGACCAGATTACAGGACTCATACTCGCAGGCGGAAAAGCACGTCGCATGGGTGGTATAGATAAAGGCCTCATTGCTTTTAAAGGGCAGTCTATGGTGATGCATGTCATTAAGCGTTTAAGCACTCAAGTTGGCGCGATTTTGATTAATGCCAACAGAGAAATAGAACGTTACCAAAGCTTAGGCTTTAATGTCGTGACTGATGAAATAAATGATTTTGCAGGCCCACTCGCTGGCCTACATGCGGGGATGAAAGTTGCAAAAACAGAATTTATACTGAGCGTGCCCTGTGATTCACCACTTCTGCCTAATGACTTATCTCAGCGATTAATGACAGCTCTAGAATCACAAAATGCTGATATTGCCGTAGCTAAAACAGGTGAACAACATCACCCAGTATTTTGCTTATGCCGAACAAGTTTGGCGCAAGACTTGGAAACTTATTTAAATGCGGGCGGCCGCAAGGTAGATGAATGGCAAAAGAAACATGCTTATGTAGAAGTGCGTTTTGACGACAATCCTTCAGCGTTTTCTAACGTCAACACGCCTGAAGAATTGGGCAATCTTGAGGCTGAATGTTGAAGACCAATAACATCCCCGTGCTAGGTTTTTGTGCCCATAGTAGCGGCATCGGTAAGACCACTTTATTGACACAACTCATCCCTGCGCTTATCCATCAAGGCTTACGCATTTCGGTGGTGAAACATGCACATCACGAATTTGATATCGACCATGAAGGCAAAGACAGCTTTAAATTGCGCAAAGCAGGCGCTGTGCAAATGATGGTCGCATCCCGCCAGCGGTGGGCATTGATGACAGAGTTAGTGCATACTCCGCTTGCGGAAAATGAGCCTAATCTTGCGCATTTACTCGATCAAATGGATGGCAATTTAGTTGACCTTGTACTAGCTGAAGGCTTTAAACATGAACCGATTCCCAAGATTGAAGTGCATCGTGCTGCATTTGGCACGCCGCTATTGGCGGCAGAAGATGTCAACATTATCGCCATTGCAACTGACGCCCCGTTACCGATTTCAACCCCTCAAATCGACCTCAACGACATCAATGCGATTGCCGCATTTATACATACTTGGTTAAAAAAATGACGACAAAAAAAACGCTCACAGAACTAGCAAACACCACCAGCGTATGCGACGACTACGATCCCAATTCCATGCCTGTTGAGCAGGCAAGAAACTACATCAGAGCTTTTTTAACCCCTGTGAAAGAAACAGAACGATTGCATCTTCACGCCGCTTTAGGTCGCGTGTTGGCGGAAGAAATTATTGCCACACATAACGTGCCGAACCACGATAATTCAGCGATGGATGGCTACGCTTTTAATGCTGATGACCTAATAAAAGGCATAACACGCCTCAAAATCACAGGCGCCGCTTTTGCTGGCAATGCCTTAACAGGCAGATTTGAAAAAGGCGGATGCGTCAGAATTATGACTGGGGGGGCTATTCCTGCAGGTGCGGATACCGTTATCGCCCAAGAACGAGTTGAACTGGACGGTGAGTTTATCCAATTTGCCGACATGCCAAATCGTGGTGCAAATGTGCGCTATGCCGGGGAAGACCTACAAGCGGGACAAGTTGTTTTAAATGTTGGCCATCAAATCAACCCCACCGATTTAGGGCTTATTGCATCCCTCGGCATCGGCGAAGTAGCCGTGTATCGCAAACTAAAAGTAAGTTTTTTTTCAACAGGTGACGAACTTGCAAGCATAGGCAGCAGTTTAAAATCTGGCCAGATCTTTGATAGCAATCGTTACACCCTATTTGGGATGCTGACCCGCATGGGGACTGAGATACAAGACCTTGGCGCGATTCCAGACGATCCCATTTTACTAGAAAAAACGCTTATGAAAGCCGCTGAAAGTTCTGATGTGATTTTAACCAGCGGCGGCGTATCCGTTGGCGAAGCGGACTACATGAAACAGCTCCTTCAAAAGCTCGGCAAAGTATTATTTTGGAAAATCGCCATGAAACCTGGCCGTCCACTGGCTTTTGGCAAAATCGGCAATGCTCATTATTTTGGCCTACCAGGCAACCCAGTCGCTGTGATGGTGACGTTCTATCAATTTGTAAGACAAGCCATGCTGGTGATCATGGGGCAAGCTAATCCCGCTGCCATCCCTATGCTCAATGTCGTTTGCACCAGTTCCATCAGAAAGCTCAAAGGTCGCACGGAGTTCCAACGTGGGATTTTATTTTTGGGTGAAGATGGCCATTGGCAAGTGAAAACTACAGGCAATCAAAGCTCAGGTGTACTGAGCTCCATGTCGCAAGCCAACTGTTTTATTGTGCTTGATGATGACGTGGGCAACGTAGAAGCAGGTAATACGGTCAAAGTACAATTATTTGATGGGGTTATTTAGTAGCTTAAAAGCCTGGGCTAATTTAAGAGAAATTAAGCTCAATGCCATTGCCGGCAGGGTCGCTAAAAAATATCTGTTTTTGCCCAGAATCACTAATCTCGCGCGTTCTAAACTTAATGGCCAGCTTTTCTAGGCGCGCAATAGTCGCATCATAATCTGTAGCAGTAAAAGCCACATGGTCAAATGTGGTTGCCACGTTTTCCTTTCGCTTTTCCTCAGGTTTTGCCTCAGACAAATGCAACACATCTTTACTCCCCGCATATAACCAATACCCAAAGCTGGTTAATTGTGGGCGTTCACCGATCTGCAAGCCAACAACATCACGATAAAAGACTTTTAGCTGCTCCATCCTTAAGCGACTAGCGCGTAAATTGTAATGATTAAAACCAAGAATTGCCACTTGCTATCCCGAAATAAAAAAAGCTTAGCTAGATTATAGCTAAGCTTTTCTCTTCAATAGTAAATATTAAAATCGATAACTAGCACTTAGACCCACAATATAATTGCGACCAGCACCCGCTTCATAAAATTCACCATTACTATCGTTAATTCTAACAGCGCTGATATAGTCTCGATCAAAAATGTTATCTACACGCGCGTATTCTGAGAAACGCCAATTACTAATTTCTTGCTTGAACCCAGCGCGAATATTAACGATGCTATATCCACTAGCATACGCAGTATTGTTATCGTTAGCATAAGTTTTAGAGTTGTTTACAGACTCAAGAGCTGTTGTGAATCCAAGGCTAGGATAAGTCCAGGACAGTTCACCATAGAGTTGATTCTTAAATGTTCCAGGAATGGTATTTCCCTTACTAATTCCCAATCCCAATCCACTATAAGCAGCGTCATATTTAGCATCCATATAAGTATAGGCTGCGTAAACATTAAAGTTATGTTGTAATTTACTATCTAAAGAGAGTTCCAGACCGTTTCTAGAAGTTTCAACAGGAACATTAAAGTAACTCGCATACCCGCTAGTATTAGAATAAACTGCAATCTCGTTTCTAGTGATCGTTCTAAATAATGCTAAATTTATACGTGTATTTTCATTTACAAATGATTTAAACCCCACTTCATAATTATCACTATTACTTGCTGCAAGATTTAGATTAGGGCCTTGGCCTGTTGAAGTTCCATCTGTATATGCCATTTGAATACTATTAGGAGTTTGGAATCCCTTTCCATAATTCACATAAGCATTAGTGTCCTCCCTAACTTTCCAAAGAAAGCCAATAGAGGGGGTAGTATTGCTAAATTGAACGCTTCCTTTGCTTACACCTCCTGTGATATGAGGATTAAAATTCAAGATACTGTGAATATTTCTAACTCCAGCGTTTAAATCTAGATTATTAAAAATTGATAGTTTTCCTTGGACATACTCATCGAAATTCATTGAGTTATCAGTTTCATTTCTGTTTGGAGATGCAGATTGGGCTGCTGATACAGAACCATTAGTTGCATTAAAGTCCATCCTGTCATCTGACATATAGGCATAAGATATACCAGAAGTTAATGTATAGTTTTTACTGAAAATATCACCCTTATTAGTTCAGTTAATATCTGCACCTATAAAATCACGAGAAATTGTACTTTCTTTACCACAGTAGGATCCGGTCGCACCTAAACAAGGATCACTGCCATGAGAATTTGGATATACTGCAGGAATTGCTAAAGTAGATAAGTACTGCGCGTTGTTTCTGTGTCCCGCATAAGTAACGATATTGATTGAGTTATTATCATTAATAATGTGTTCAAGATTAATACCTAATTGAGTATTCTCTCTAGCTACTCTTGTGTTAGCTCCGATGGCTGCAGATGGCACTCCTTGAGGATTAGATGAAATCATTGGAATGCTACTTAAATAGCTAGAGTGAGATGCCGCAGAAAGTGTAGAAGCAGTCCCCACTCCACCTAGGCCAAGTGGATCTTGGGCTTCCATCTTCATGTAATCAGCTAATACCGTGAAATGTGTATCACTGCCAAGGTCGAAAGAAAACTCAGCAGTTGATTGTTTTTTGTGCGCTGCACTATGTTGACGATAACCGTCAGTATTAAAATTTGATTCATTGAGTAAATAGCCAATGCCATTAATCGTTCCAGTAGCTTGGGCTGATTCTTTAGTCGTTCCATAACTTCCAGCCAAGAAACTTGCGCTCACTTCATTACCAGTTGGAGGGGTTTTTATGGTTAATGAAATCACTCCACCAGCACCGTTTCCGTACATAGTAGCAAATGGGCCTTTCAAGACTTCAATTGATTTAACAGTTTCAAAATCAATATTACCTGGCTGCCCAATGCCATCTGGCATAGTCAAAGGAATGCCATCCACATAAAGTCTTATGCCTGTTACACCAAAGTTAGAGCGCAATCCAAATCCACGAATGGAAATTTGAGGATCTTGAGCAAACTGGTTTCTACTTTCGGCAGTAACACCAGCGATACGATTAATACTTTCTGACAAAATCATGCCAGCACCAGCATTTTCAATGACTGATTGATCGACGACATCTACAGAAGCTGGAGCATCAAAACTATTAACAGCAGAGCGAGTTGCTGTAACGACAATAGGATTTAATTCACGTTATCAGCCAGTACACTTGTTGAAAAAAGACTAGCAACAAGCATTAATAATGGTTTTCTATTCATCTCAATTTATTCTTATAAATTTTTGGAGTACGAATATTAAGGATTTAACAACTTTGACGCCATGATGAAAATCATGAAAATTTACATATTTGCAACATTTCTCGCAAAAAAATTGGCTATCTAAATTTATTGAAGTACGATGTCAGCATATTAAGTCATCGAAACTTAATTAAATACAAAAAGTTTATGTAATGTTGTTAAAACTAATTCGACTTAAAAATGAGAGGAACCAACCTTTGAAAAAACAGAATCTAATATTGATTGGCATTTTTGCTTTATTGATCACCACAATTTCATCAGCAAATGCAGAATCCGACCCTTCTAAATGGCCATTAGTAAAAGAGGCTTTTTTTTCACAAAGGTCGATGGCAGATGCTCCTTTTATTACCTTTGTAGCCCCTCGCCGTGCTGAAAGCGGTGCACAAGTGCCTCTTGAGATTTCTATCGACCAAACACAGGCCGACGCTAACGCGATTAAAACGCTTTATGTATTGGTAGATTCAAACCCTATTCCGCTGGCGGCCACTTATCACCTTACAGATAAATTAGGTAAATTTAAGCTTGCTACGCGTATTCGTATGGAGATGGACTCTTACATTCGTGCAGTGGGCGAAACTGCGGATGGCAAGCTCTTTATAGCCTCTGTAGAAATTCGCGCGGCTGGCGGCTGTGGTGGCACAGTAGATGGCGATGAAAATGCAATTCGTGCGGCAGCAGGCAAAATTAAAATGAATGTAGAAAGCCCTGTTAAGTTTGGCGATGCGACTTCAGCCACTTTTATCATCAAACACCCAATGCGAACTGGCTTGCAACGTGATCTAGTATCGCAAGGATTTGTGCCAGCTTTTTATATTCAAAAGGCTGCATTCACTTACAACAACGAGCCTGTGATGAATGTTGATTTTGGTGTGGGCACAAGTGAAGACCCTTACTTAAGATTTAACTTTATCCCTAGCGCGCCTGGGGTGTTAGCTGTAAAAGCTGTTGATAACGATGGCAAAGAATTTACCCATCAAACTGAAGTGAGAAACTAAACGGCATAAAATACTTAAGTTTAGGCAATGAAAAAGGGCGCTGAGGCGCCCTTTTCTTTTTTATATCAGCCGCTTAGTTACTTCTTGCAAGAGCCTTTACAGCACAATCCACATAATGACATACGTTTCATTGTGCCGTCTTTATCAATAAACTTGTGTTTCAAAGCGCCCAATACGTGAACGCCAATTACCACTAGCATGATGATACCTACCACTTCGTGGACGTCTACAAACGATTCACGAATCGCTTTGTTATCTAAACCATTCATCAAGCTGATACCGAACCATTTCACGCCATATTCAAATTTGCTGTTAATAGCCATGACTAACCCTGTAATTGGCAAGGAAAACATAAGCAGGTAAAGCAAATGGTGGCCGCCAGTGGCAATCTTTTTCTCAATGGCAGTGAGGCTGCCCAAAAGTGCTGGTGGACGGTGTGTAATGCGCCAGAGGAAACGGAACGCTACAAGACCTAAAATAGTAATCCCAATTGATTTATGTAAGTTAAAGTAGAAAGTTCTTGGAGTCACTTCAACAGCCATATTCCATGTGTAGATTCCCAAATTAAATAAGTCAAAAGCCGTTGTTTTAGGTTGATCTTTTGGAATGTCGGACATAAACCAGCCTAAAGCAAACATCGCCAAAATAGCGATACCTATCAGCCAATGTAAAATAATGGCTGTTTTTGTGTATTGATTCTGCGTCATACTTTTCCCCTTATAAAATACTAATGCATAAACTTATGCGTGCTATATTGCATCATTAACGCTACTCTTGCTAGACCTGATTACAAATTAAAAGTTTTACAATCGTAGGCAAACAGATTGCCTTAAAGGACATTCAATGCTTAAAAAGATACTACTTGGAATCGCGGCATTTTCAATTACTCATGCCGCTTCAGCCGCACCTTTAGCCATGGAGAATTTAGGAAATGGTGTATACGTGCATCACGGCGCTCATGAGGACATGTCCGAAGGCTACCATGCTGATATTTGTAATGTGAGCTTTATTGTTGGCAGCAAGGGCATTGCAGTGGTTGATACAGGTGGTAGCTTAAAAACGGGGCAAGCCCTGCATGAGGCCATACGCCAAGTTTCTAATCTGCCGATTCTTTATGTCATCAATACCCATGTGCATCCAGACCATATTTTTGGTAACGCGGCATTTAAAGAGGACAAAGCTATCTTTGTAGGCCATGAAAAACTGCCTGATGCCATGGAGCGTCGCCGTGATAATTATTTAAGAATTAATCAACAATGGCTAGGTGAAGCTTTTGCAGGCAGTGAAATCGTTAAACCTAGCGTGCTGGTTAAAACAACCGCCAATCTGGACTTAGGCGACAGATCACTCTTACTCACCGCCTACCCAACTGCACACACCAATACGGATTTAACGGTATTCGATAATAAAAGCTCAACGATTTGGACAGGTGATTTACTATTTGTGGAGCGCACTCCTTCAATTGATGGCGATATCAAAGGCTGGTTAGCAGTGATCAATGAGCTTAAAAACAACGAGGCAGCATTTGCAATTCCTGGCCATAGTAGCTCACTCAAAGATGCGAACTGGAAAGAACAACTCAATAATGAAGAGCGTTATTTATGGACGCTATTAAACGACATCCGCGCCAGCATCAAAAAAGGTGAGGTGATGGAAAAAGCAATGGGCACCGCGGCGGCTTCTGAGCGTAGCTACTGGCAACTTTTTGATATCGTAAATCGCCGCAATGTGAACAACATTTACCCTGCATTAGAGTGGGAGTAGATTGCCCGCGAATCAATTAGCAATTCGTAGGCTTCATGTATAATCGATAATTAATTTTAACCCGCAAACGATAGAATCATCGCTTTTTAATTTTGGCTATTTTTTCTCAACTCTCATTTAATCGTGACAATGCATTTGCATGGGCATTAGCAATCTCTATTGCATTGCACGCGCTTGCCGCATTAGAAATCCCTGGGATTTCTTTTGAGAAAATGGTAAAACCAGTAGAGCTAACTATTGAGCTGGCACCGCCAAAACCTTTACCACCGCCTCCACCTCCGCCAGTAAAACCGCCCGAGCCAGTAAAACCGAAAGTTGTGCCTCCAAAACAACCTAAGCCAATTCCTCATCCAGAGGTAAAGCCGGTAATTACACCTCAACCCATCAGTGAGCCTCCACCTGTGATTGCTGCTGCACCAAAGGCAGAGGCACCACCAACATTTGTAGCGCCTACACCTGTTATAACAAAACCAGAACCAACAAAACCAACCGTTAATCAAGCAGACCTTGATTCAGCACGTAATCAATACGGCAGTGCATTAAGCCGAGAAATTGCTAAGCACATTAACTATCCGGGTATTGCAAAAATGCGAGGCTGGCAGGGCGTGGTTGAGATTGATTTCCAATTAGATGGCAATGGTAAGATTTTGAGCCAAAAAATCCATACTTCTAGCGGCTTCCCTGTGCTAGATAATCAAGCTTTAGAGATGGTTAAAAAATCGAACTTCCCTATGCCTCCGGAAGTCCTAAAAAGTAGCGCATTTAATGTGACGGTGCCTGTTTCATTCAAGCTTGAATGAAACAATTGAAGGCTTCTTCAAATCTTCATAAATCTTACTTGCGTTAATCTTTTTTTTTAACAACAATGAACATAAGCGCATTCACATAAACATTATGAACAATACAAGCTTCCAAGATTTCGAACTCCCATCCACAGGCGGTAAAACTTTTAAGCTTTCAGAGCATCTTGGCAAAACATTAGTCATTTATTTCTACCCTAAAGATTCAACCCCAGGCTGTACAACACAAGGCCAACAATTCCGTGACCATTATGCAGACTTCACCGCAGCAAATACCGAAATTTTTGGTATTTCCCGTGACAGCATTAAGTCACATGAAAACTTCAAAGCTAAATTCGAGTTCCCTTTTGATTTATTAGCCGACACGGAAGAGTTAGCCTGCCAGTTGTTTGGTGTCATTAAGATGAAAAAGATGTACGGCAAGGAGGTAAGAGGCATAGAACGTAGCACTTTTATTATCAACACAGAAGGCGCTTTAATACGCGAATGGCGTGGCGTCAAAGTTGATGGCCACATCCCCGAGGTATTAGCGTTTGTTCGCTCTTTGTAGCTTTTGTAGTTTTTAATCTGCGTGTTAACTGGGGAGAGTAAATCTGATGGCTAAGAAACCAGCAACTGGCAACAAACTATTTGTGCTCGATACCAACGTACTGATGCACGACCCTTCAAGCCTTTTCCGGTTTGAGGAGCATGATATTTACCTCCCAATGGTGACTCTAGAAGAGCTGGATAACAACAAAAAAGGCATTACCGAAGTTGCCAGAAATGCCCGGCAAACCAGCCGAAACCTAGAAGAGATTGTAGGGGCCAGCCTCGCTAACCTAGATGACGGCTGCCCACTCTCCATTAAAGGAAATAAACATGCAACAGGACGTTTATTCCTGCAAACGGATGCGATGGACTTTTCCTTACCAATGCTCGCTGGCAGCATAGCTGATAATCAAATCTTAGGTGTCGTCCTCGCTTTAAAAAAGAAATACCCTGAACGTGAAGTTATCCTTGTCAGCAAAGACATCAACATTCGTATTAAAGCCCGTGCTTTAAGCGTACCCGCTGAAGACTACTTTAACGATAAAGTATTAGAAGATACTGAATTGCTTTACTCAGGCATGAAAGAATTGCCTGAGAATTTTTGGGATAAACACAGCAAGGCAATGGAATCTTGGCAGGATGCAGGGCGCATGTTTTACCGCATCACAGGTCCACTTTGCAAAAGCTTTTTAATCAATGAGTTTGTTTATTACTCTTACGAAAAGCCTTTTGAAGCAATCGTTAGAAACGTTGAAGGCAATACAGCCGTTCTAGAAATCATCCGAGACTTTACGCAAGTTAAACACAATGTTTGGGGCATTATTGCGCGAAATCGTGAACAGAACTTTGCGCTCAATTTGCTGATGGATCCAGATGTCGACTTTGTATCATTGCTAGGCCAAGCAGGCAGCGGTAAGACATTGCTCACATTGGCAGCTGCATTAACGCAAACGCTAGACAAAAAAATCTACAGCGAAATCATCATGACCCGCGTCACCGTTTCTGTGGGTGAAGACATTGGCTTCCTACCTGGTACTGAAGAAGAAAAAATGGCGCCTTGGATGGGGGCACTTGAGGACAATTTAGATGTGCTCAATAAATCTGATGACGATGCTGGAGAATGGGGCAGAGCTGCTACACAAGATTTGATTCGCACCCGTATAAAAATCAAATCGCTCAACTTTATGCGTGGCCGCACTTTCTTAAATAAATTCCTTATTATTGATGAGGCCCAAAATCTGACACCCAAACAAATGAAGACTTTAATTACTCGGGCAGGCCCTGGGACTAAAGTGGTTTGTTTAGGTAATATCGCCCAAATTGATACGCCTTATTTAACCGAAGGCAGCTCTGGACTTACATACGTTGTCGACCGCTTCAAAGGTTGGGGACATAACGGCCATATCACCCTGATGCGCGGCGAGCGCTCTCGCTTAGCTGATTTTGCGGCTGAGATTCTTTAAATGAGAAATGCAATGAGCAAAGGGTTCTACACGCTACTCATCGCGCAGTTTTTATCTGCAGTAGCCGACAATGCTTTGCTCTTTGCTGCAATCGCACTTTTACATCAACTCAACGCACCAAGCTGGCACGAACCCTTGTTACGTGAAGTTTTCATTATTTCTTACATTGCGCTCGCACCTTTTGTGGGTCCCTTTGCGGATGCTTTACCCAAAGGTAAAGTGATGTTTTTAAGCAACGGCATCAAGTTTTTTGGATGTGTTCTAGCCTTGCTCGGCGTTCCCCCACTTTACGCTTATGCGATTGTAGGCATAGGCGCAGCAGCCTATTCCCCAGCAAAATACGGCATTCTGACTGAAATGCTTCCTTCAAACCAATTGATTATGGCGAATGGCTGGATGGAGGGTACTACCGTTATCGCAATTATCTTGGGCCCATTGTTTGGATCTACTATTTCCGCCAACGATCCTTATTTTGGTATTGCAGTAATTACTGCTATTTATATGACGGCTGCATTTTTTAACTACCGCATTCCTAAGATGCCTATCGATCACTGTGTGGAGCAACGATCATTAAGTTTCATCATGAAGGACTTCTGGCACGCTTTTACGACACTTTGGAAAGATACTCAGGGTCAAGTATCACTTGCAGTAACAACGCTATTTTGGGGTGCTGGCGCAACTCTACAGTTCGTTGTTTTGAAATGGGCTCACATGTATTTAGGATTTGACCAAACAGACGCGACTAAGCTCATCGCAATTCTTGCTGTTGGCATCGCAGTTGGTTCAGTGATTGCATCGGTTTATGTGAAATTAGAAAAAGCGGCCAATGTTTTACCTGCAGGCATTTATATGGGTGGACTGGTTGTCTGCATGGTCTTTGTGCACAATCCAATTGTGGCGGCTGTCCTGTTGTTCTCTATTGGGGTGTTAGCTGGATACTTTTTAGTACCACTCAATTCTTTGCTTCAGCATCGCGGTCATACTTTACTTGGTGCGGGCCACTCAATTGCCGTTCAAAATTTCAATGAGAATATTGGCATTTTGCTCATGCTGGGCGCGTATACCTGGATGGTGGGTCAAAACATAGCGATCAATTACATCATCATTATCTTTGGTGGCTTCATCATGATCACCATGGCCTTAATTTCACATCTATATCGTAAACACATCCAACAAAAAAGCCCTGCTTAATCTAAACAGGGCTTTTTGAATTTCTATCCATTTCTTTAGTGTAGTTTTACTTGCGGTTCCGTGCGACGCGTAATCATGCGTGCAATCGTTTGTAAAAATACCGTGAAGAAGCCATGCAAAGCAATTAGATGCATTTTGTAGAGTGATTGGTACATCAATCGGGCAAACATGCCTTCAATAAACATGGTGCCACCAGAGATTGAGCCCATTAAGCTACCGACGGTTGAGTAACGGCCTAAATTCACTAATGAGCCATAATCTCGATAAACATAGGTTGGTAGCGATTTTCCAGCAAGTCTAGCTCTCACTGTTTTAATCAACATCGAAGCTTGCTGATGCGCAGCTTGGGCACGCGGTGGAACGTTATCTACAGATCCCACCATCGGGCAAGCAGCACAGTCGCCAAATGCAAACACATTCTCATCAACGGTTGTTTGCAAGGTCCGTTTAACAACCAACTGATTAATCCTGTTTGATTCCAAACCATCTAAGCCGTTTAAAAAGTCTGGCGCTTTAATCCCTGCGGCCCAAACCACAAGCTCAGATGGAATAAAACGGCCACTATGGGTATAAATGCCCTTATCTGTTACTTCGGTAACACGTTCACCTGCGTAAACGTGCACGCTCAATTTTCTCAGTTCTAAATCTACTGCTTTTGATAGATTTGGCGGTAACGCTGGTAACACACGGTCAGAAGCCTCAATCAGTGAAATGCTAATATCTTTATCAGGATCAATCTTATCCAGCCCATAAGCTGCTAGCTCACGGGTTGTATTATGCAGCTCTGCCGACAGCTCTACGCCAGTTGCCCCTGCTCCCACAATAACCACTTCTAATTGACCAGCATGCACTGGTCCAGCTTGCGTTTGCGCGCGCACCAACGCGTTGTGAAGTCTTCTATGAAAGCGTTCTGCTTGATCCATCGTATCCAATGCGATTGAGTTCTCTCTGGCGCCTTTAATACCAAAATCATTGGTTGTACTACCAATTGCAATAATGAGCGTGTCGTATTTGATTGTGCGTCTAGGAATAATCTCCGCACCATCTTCATCATAATTTGCGCTGATATAGACTTCTTTTTTAGCGCGATCTAAGCCATCCATTTCACCGAGTCTAAAATTAAAATGATGCCAATGGGCTTGGGCTAAATACTCAAGTTCATGCTTGTCTGGATTCATACTACCAGCGGCGATTTCGTGAAGTAGTGGCTTCCAAACGTGTGTTCGTGTTCGATCAATCAAAGTGATTTCCGCTTTGCCTTTGCGGCCTAAACTGTCACCTAAGCGCGTAGCAAGCTCAAGGCCGCCAGCACCCCCGCCTACAATAACGACTTGATGAAGTTCAGCACCTGAGCGTTTTTTGAATCGCATAAAAATTGATTGCCTTAAAATTAAAAATTCTCTTATTCGTTACCAGTGAGCTTATCGTTATGACTACGAATCCAAGCCTGAATCTGTAATACCTCATCTGGTTTTAAACCATTTGTTGGATCTGTAGGGTCCATTAAGCCTTTACCTTTTGCTCCCATCCCTCCATTTGTTCCATTCCAAATCGTTTCAAACATTCCTTTGTTCGTCGCATTTTTTGCATAATGAAAATCGGGGCCATGTAAGCTTGGGCCTGTTTGACCTTGCGCATCGCCACCATGACATTGTGTGCATGAGTACATCTGGAATAGCTTCTTACCTTGGGCAATAGCATCTGCATTGCCAATGTAGGGATTTTTACCTGTTGCGCTAAACGCTTTCGATTGGGCTGTATCAAAAAGTTCTGCTTTAATTTCTAGCGGGCTCCCATCTTGGGTTTGACAAATGCCACCATAGCAGCACCTTTTGACGCTGAACCAGTCTCTGACTTGCCAGAGCAAGCTACTAAAGTTGCCAATGTAAGCACTGATACCATTAATAATTTTGTTTGCATATAAACGTTAGCCTATTTTTTATTTTTTCTATGCTACAGGCTTATTTTAACTCAACTTGTTAAGGTCTATAAAACAAAAAAGGCTACCCGAAGGTAGCCTTTTTATCACACAAAAAAATTAATTTTGTGGAGTTTCGTTCAACCATGGTTTGTCGCCGCCACCTGCGTACATACTACGCAACCAACCAATAATACGTAAGATTTCGTCAGTTTTTAACAGTTCTGGATTGCCTGCTGCTTGATTGTGCCAAGTTGGCATACCAGCATTTGAACCACCAGCGATTGTTTCAAACATACCTTTATCTGTTGTGTGCTTAGAGTACTGCCATGTTGCGTCAGTAATACTTGGACCGGTTTGGCCGCCTGCGTTACCGCCGTGACATTGTGTACATGACCAGTAACCGAATAGTTTTTTACCGGTTTTTGCAACATCAGCATCAGCTACCGCTTTTTTAGTGTATGGATTTACACAAGTTGCCAAAAATTCTTTAGCTTCTGGTGTATCTTCATCAACCGCTTTAATTGGCAATGGGCTGCCATCTTTTGTTGATACTAATTGACAAGCAGCACTGGCTTGAAGAGGCAATAAGCCAACTAAAGCTAATACTGAACTCAAAATAATTGCTTTTACAGCGTTGTTGCCTAACATGTCATCTCCTAAATTTCGAATAATTGCTTCTGTTATATTGGTAGAACAAAAATTTAATTTTGAAGCGTTATTCTATAACGAAACCGAGGGAATATGGTTGACTTTATTCAACAGAATTTCATCAACCATTTCACTCATTAAATAGGCTTATCAACCTTCTCGCCACGATTTTGCTCGCGAGCTTTTTTCTCTAAGCTATCCCCTTTAACAACGTTAGAATGTGGGACACCATACTGATCTAGAATTTTATCGATATCAGCCTGACGATTAGCAATCGCTTTATTTAACTCTTCAGCACGTGCTTTATCTTTATTACGCACACCGATTGAGATATTCCAGTTTTCCTTACCCTTTACGTTTTTATCTTCGTACTCAGGGATAGGGACTACAACAAGAGGAATAGACGCTTGCTTTGCAAAGTAGCCTGCAATCGGACCCCATACAATTGCCACATCAATATCACCTTTCACCAAATCATCAATCAATTGACTTGGTGGGAAGTTTAAATCGCGCTGCAAACGATACGGACGCGCATTTTCCATTAAGTTATGATCAGCGAGCGGACGTGTTGGAGGACTTTGGCCAACAATACCAATAATGCCTTTTCTTAAATCAGGCGCATCCCAGTCAGTGATGTTGTAACCACTACTCTTACGATAAACAAACACGAAACCTGAGCGATAGTAAGGCACTGAAGTACGCATAGAATCGTTATCTGATGTTGTGCTCATTACGTAGTCACATCGATTTGCATTTAATGTATTTCTTAGAAAACCTTGACGGTAATAAGCATATTGAAATGAAAGCTTCTTACCTAATTCTTCTGCAAGTACCGCAGCAATTTTGTCTTCAAAACCTTCCTGCTTGCTGTTTGAGTAAGGCATATTGTCTGGGTCAGCACAGACCTTAAATTCGGTTGGATCTTCAACTCGACGAACTTCGCCAATACGTCCTTCATCAGGATTGATTGCCGGAATGTCTGGCATATCCGCAGCTAGTACATTGCCAACTACAACACTGCCTAGCAAAACAGACATTAATAGGTTTTTAAACATTTGATATTCCTTTATCCGTTAGATTGCATAAATCTAGAACTAAAAAAACACCCCGCCGAAGCGGGGTGTTTATATGACAAACTAACTAACGGTTAGTTCTATAACTACAGTTTTTCAACTATAAATTATAGGCTGAACACGTTCAATGCACCGCCGCCAGGAGCAGCGTTGTATTTTGTCAATTCAGCATAACCACCAGCAGCGCCAAGCGCGTCTGTTGGGTTAGTCATACCAAGGTTCATCGCAACACCAGCCCAGCCACCGATACCTGATAGCACG